>DHDH01000036.1 GCA_002399235.1 Firmicutes bacterium UBA4881
GACTTGCCTGTTTTGTGTAGTTCAAGAGTGAGTTCTTTGAAATAGTTTAAATAATTTTCTGGTAGAAGCTCAGACGAACACAGTTCCTCCGAGATATACCAGCCAATAAAACTAGGATAAGTCCCATACGATTTTTGCAACTCGGCAGCTAATTTAAGGTTGTCAGCACAGTACTTTTTCAGATCAAGATCATCATTGGTCCAGCCTTCGCTTTGCTTAAGTCCTAGCCAAACTTGCATATTGCGTTTCTCAGCTTCCTCTAGTATATAAGAGTAATCATCTTGAGGAGCCATAGTGGCAGGTTGTTTGGCTAAGGTTACTTGTTTAGCTTCAGGTAGAGGTTGGCGATCTGGGATAGCACCAGCAAGGAGGGAAATAGATGGGCTAGGTTCTTCTAGTTCAATAGAAATAATGATAGGTTCTGTAGCATTAGCGTCCCAGACAATTGCTGAAAGAATAGAGTTGATTCCATCAGCTAGTTTATGACCATCATCTCCAAAGAACATAAGTGGTTCTGAACCACTTATTTCATAATTAAAAGGAGCTGAGGTTTGAATATCATAAACAATAATTGGTCCTTTTTCAATAACAAGCTCATATTTTCCAGCTGCAAAAGGTCCTTCAAATTGGTAAGTTTGTTCATCGGGACTTTTAAATAAACGAGAAGAATCATTAGCAGAGTATTGGATAATAATTGTATCCATACCTGCTTGTTGCATTAGATCTAATTCATGGGACCAGTAAGAGCGTGGTTTATTAATTAAACCAGTATTAAGCTGAAAAAAAGCGCCAGTAATATTAGCTTCTATGGCTAGTGAAGTTAACGAGATAATCAATAAAAGGAAAATCAATTTATTACTTTTCATACTTACACCTCTATATTTGGCTAGGCT
Source organism: Firmicutes bacterium UBA4881 (assembly GCA_002399235.1). Taxonomy (GTDB): domain Bacteria; phylum Bacillota; class DTU065; order DTU065; family DTU065; genus UBA4881. The sequence goes on from DHDH01000036.1 coordinate 894, forward strand.
TCTTCTGCAACATTTTTTTAGTTTAAATCTTTCAAAACAAGACTAAAGTATGAAACATTAGTATCACAGTAACTTAAAAGTCTAAGGGCTGGTTGTTTTTCGATATGGCAGTATTGTTCTTCAATGTCTTAAGATATTAAAGTGATATTGATAAATATGAAGTGCTTTAGCGAAATAGCCAGTGTTTAAACAATAATGTGATGTTTAGTTTCTTTAGATAACAAGAATCGTTAGGTCCCCTCTAGATTATCATTGCAATCACCTTTCTTTAACAACGGTCAACTCATGTATCATTATATGACTTAAAAATGCTTGTAACGACCTTTTACAGTTCAGAACGAATTATACCCACAGATGTGTGGAAAATGAATATTTGATTATAAATGAGTTTTCCAAGTCTAAATTAAGAAGATGTTTATTTAAAGATTAAACTTCGGCTATATGTGCTAAAGCATGGGCTATATAAAAGGAGTTAGTGATTTTGGGAAGGGCTTAGAGATATCAGCATTGCCCAAACGATGATGCTATTGGCAGGACCATTGGATTAAAATCGATCAGTTTATAGCAAATCCCCATGTGGTTGGCAAGCCATCCGACAGAAGCTTTCGAGGTGCTATTTAAGCGTGTAGTCTCCAAATCGATGGTGAAAATGGGACTAAAAGCTGTAGAGCAAAATTTGCATTTGCTTGCCTTTGCTTATGCCACCACTCAACGTTCTTATTAAAGAACCTTGGTAGAAGTTGGTTCTATTTTTTGACTTCAATTGCGGACTTACTAAGTTGTTTTATAAAGAAAGCCCTATAGGATGGACTGCTTGAGTCCACTCTATAGGGCGGATTGTATCAAATGTTATAAAGATGGTTCTTGTAGCCACTTAACATAACTATCGTAAAGCTTTTTGGCTTTAGCACCTTTAGTAGGGCTCATATAGTGAGGCCAATCAAAAATAACTATTTTATCAACTGTGGGGGTTTGTGTTAAGACCTGTTGCTTCACACGACTAAAGTCGGCAGTATCAGCAGAAAATCCTTCTCCAGGTAGTTGATCAAAAACCTCTAAATCAGACCAGAACTGAACGTTGTATTTCTTGCAGATAGCATATACTTCTTTGTAATAAACAGGGATTTGGTCTACTGGCAGTCTATGGCAACCAATACCGTCTTGCAACATTAAGACATCAAGAGGAACTTCTTTAAAAAAGCGTTCCCAGTAACGGCCATGGTCACGTGGAGACATATTAGCACCAAAGTAAGGAGCAATAGAGACTGGTTTACCAGTTTTCTGTAACCCAATGGTGAGATCTTTGAAAAAGTTCATGTAGCTTTTTGGTAGTGCACCAGAAGGATATAATTCATGAGGAATATACCAACCAGCAAAACTTGCATAAGAACCATAATATTGTTGTAACTCATTGGCTAGGGCCAAATTTTCTGCACAATCTTTTTGCAAGTCCAGTTTGCCACTCCACCAATTATCGCTAAGCTTTAGTCCAAGCCAAACATGCATATTTCTTTTTTCGGCTTCTTCTAGTAGATACGTGTAGTCATCTTGAGGGGTAGCAGTGGCAGGTTGATCAGCCAAGGTAACTTGTTTAGCTTCGGGTAGAGGCTGGTTTGTAGAGAGAGCACCAGCAAGTATAGAAATAGATTCAGTAGGTTCTTCAAGTTCGAGAGAAATAATAATAGGTTCTGAGGCATCTGCACCCCAAACAACTGCAGAATCGAGCGTATGAGTTCCATCGCGGAGTTTTTCTCCATCATCACCAAAGAGCATGATAGGTTCCGTACCTGCTAATTCATAGCTAAAAGGAACCGTGGTTTCGATTTCGTAAATAACAATAGGACCTTTTTCAATGACTAATTCATGTTTTCCCGCTGCAAATGGTCCTGTAAAGCGATAGGCAAGTAATTCAGAACCACCGAAAAAACGAGAAGAATCAGTAGCTGAGAATTGAATAATAACAGTATCCATACCAGCTTGTTGCATTAGATCTAATTCGTTTTCCCAGTAAGAGCGGGGTTTATTAATTAAACCACCATGCAACTGAAAAAAAGCACCGGTAATCTTGGCCTCTACAGAGAGCGCCGTTAGAGAGGAGATAAGGAGTAGAGGAAAAATTAACTTTTTAATTTTCATACTTACACCTCTTAAAATTGTAGAAATAGCCCTACCATTGGTAGAGCTATTTAACTTAAAGTTTTTTTAACATATCAGGATGATTTGCTTGCAACCATTCTTTGTAATCTGTGTAGAGTTTAGCTGCATTTTCATGTCCAGCATAAGCTTTTTGGTTAGGCTTAGACATCATCCCTTGATATTGGTAGACAAGTATATTGTCAACATAAGGGGATACAGCTTCAAATTGTTTGATAACCCTACTGAATTCAGCTGGGATTAAAGCACTTCTATAAACAGTTCCTTCAAATTCAAAGATCTCAATGTCAGCCCACAATTTTACCTGAGGAACTTTATCGTGAGCTTTACGTAGACCTTCATAAAAAGCTGCACTTTCGCTTACTTTAGTTTTTTGTACACCAATTTCATCTTGATAAGCGATAATGTCTACATCCATTGCTTCTAATTGTTTAACATATTGATCATCAGGAACTGCTACGCGTGTTCCGTAGGGAGCAATCATAATTTTGCCATAGGGCATAAAGCGGCGAGCTTCAGCTGAACACTCGTTGACATAATTAATGAAGTCCTCGCTAAAATGCTTGTTAATATATGCTTCATTGGGCCAATACCAGCCATAAAAGCTCTTGTGATGCCCATATTTAGCATATAGCTCACCAATAGCACGTAGTCTTAGTCTCCTTGAATCAGAGTCATGAATGATATGGGGGCTATCCCATTTGCCAAAGAAATCATTACCAATAAAGAATTTAACCCCATACTTGTCGCCAGCTGTCAAAACAGCGTCAACAGGATCATAGCAGGCAATATCTGCATGAGGAAAAATATCTGTCTTGAAATAAGCTTTAAAATCTAATGCGACATGCATTAAGACCAGATATTCCATTCCCAATTCAGCTACTTCTTTTACTTTAGCATCCCAATCAGCTGCAGTGAATTGAGCACAAGTGGAATTCCAATACTTACCTTCTGGTTTGTTATGATGTTGGAACTCAAACCAGCTACCCATAATTGGTTTAATCATTGTGCAACCTCCTTTTGTTTTTAGGCCCAAAGTACTTTAGAGAAGGGTGTTGCTTTTGATTGAATTAACTTCATTATTACGCAATTAATTGGCAAACCCATTCTCTATTTTATACCACTAGAGGAATATTCCCTCTAACCTACTAGCAATCCTGCCACTTGTTATTGAATAACAAAAGGCATTCTTCTAGCACCTAAATAACGCTCCTTATAGTAGGGGGAGTCTAAAGAAGCAATGGTAATTCCGGTTGAGCTAGCTGCATTAATAAATTGCCCATTACCTACATAGATACCGACATGACTAGGCCCTTCTTTGTAGGTGGTAAAGAAGACTAAATCACCTGGTAGTAGTTTATTCCTATCAATGGCGATAAACTGCTCATACAAATATTGTGGTTTAGCATCACGTGGTATATACCAACCGAAACTCGCAGTTACAGCCCAAGTAAAACCAGAGCAGTCAAAACCATTAGGGCCAACACCTCCCCAAAGATAGGGTACCCTTAAAAATTCTTTCGCAGTGGAAAGCAATACACTGGCTTTAATAGGGGTCCCATTAAGGGGACGAAGTTCGCCTTTTTTAGCATAGAGGAGCCCTTTGTATGTATCTATGTTGAAATAATCGCCTGATTCGCCAATAACAGTTACAGGTGCGGCAAAAGGCAGTGACAGGATTAGCTTTCCCTTAGGTTTATCTCGAAGTGCCAGGTTCTTTACAGATACTACATAAGCTTTGCCTCGTGGGTGCTCCCAATTTACTAACTTCTTTTTTTCAATATAGCCTTGGTAATTTTGCTGGCGCGGTAGAGCTACCAAGCACCAATCACCGTCTTTTAAAATTACGACAGGATCCAAACGTTGTGCTTGGGTTACAGTTTCTGCCGAGGATTTAGGCTCTGCTTTTAGGTTGGCTATATATTCTTCAATTACATAAGCTTCGCTTCCATAACTTAAACCAACACATAATAACAAAGAAAGAACTAGTAACATAACTAACCTCCTAACAAATATATTTTGATAATTACCATAATCTACTAATGAAGTAAAAGGCAGAAATAAAGGTATCTTTTTAAAGCAGTAGAAGTATGAAATAAAGGCATTTGGGGGGAGTAAAAATGAAAAAATTGGGTGCTATAATCTTGCTAATAGCTATTTCAAGCTTAGCTTTAGCAGGCGAATTGCTTGACGGTGCGTATAATTACAACACTATGGATTTAGATATTGCTGGCAAAATATTCTACGCTTTCGATTTTGGGACAACGGATTCGGAACTAGCAAAAGGTTATACACAAATTACTAATAAAACAAAGTTTGATGCTACTAAAGGTTATGGTTGGCTAGAGACCGATAGATTAATTGCCAGGCGTACCCAAACCTTACCAGGGGATCAAGCTAGAGATATGGTAGGGAGCGAAGATGAAGGTGTTTTCCAGATTAAACTAAAACCAGGTAAATATCGCTTAACATTTATTTTCAATGATATATTGAATAGACCTTCTATGAACCTTTGGATTAATGACGAGCCTTACTTAGAAAAGTGGAGTTTACCAGCTTTATTTATGAAAGTTAAATATACCGAGATCGAAGTCAAAGGAAATAGCTTAAATATTACCCTTGCAGCTGATAAAGATATCTGGGTTATTAATGCGTTAATTATTTCTGAAGCCAAAGGCCTAAAATAGCTTTTGTGGCCAAGTAAAACCTAATTAAGTCAGGGTTTACTTGGCTTTTGCATATAATCTCCTAGCGAGGAGTTTTTGAGCAGGATTTATATTTAGGTAAAGAGAACAACTCGAAGGAATAGAGGGAGGTGTACAAATGAGCTATGTACTAGGAATTGACGCTGGAGCGACCAAGACACTGGCCATGATCGCTGATTATGAAGGTCATATTGTAAGTACCTTCACATCAGGAACAGGTAACTTCCAAGTGCATGGTATTGAGCCAGCGAGAGTTGAGGTCAATAAAGCTATAGAAGGGGCAATAGCCGCTGCTGGGATCAAAAGAGACCAGGTCCAAGCTGCTTTTTACGGAATGGCTGGGGCTGATAGAGATAAAGACTTTGAATATGTGAAAGAACTATTAACACCAATTAACCCAGCTCCTAAAATGGCTCTAGAAAATGATGCAGTAATTATTCTTAAGGTTGGTACCCTTGATGGAATTGGTATTGGTGTAGTATGTGGCACTGGTACGAATTGCATCGGATTTAACAGAAAGGGTGACAGGCTACAAGTTGGTGGTTTGGGCGATCTCTTTGGCGATAAGGCTGGAGCATCTTATATTGGTGTAGCAGCTTTTCAAAGAGCGGTACGAGGCTATGAAGACCGTGGCCCTAAAACCATCCTCTATGATTTATTCTGCGAAGAGATTGGTGTCGATCGCTTGATTGATATTGTGGAGTTTTTCTATCATGGGCAGAGGAAGAGTATTAGCTTTTCGAAGTTAACACCGCTTGTGTTTAAAGCTGCTAATCTTGGTGATGCTGTGGCTCTTGCTTTGTTACGTGAAGTTGGCGAAGAGATGGCTTTGACTGTAAATGTAGCCATTGACAAACTCTACACCCCAGATGAATATGTTAAGGTGGTTATTGGGGGTAGTGTAGCTCAAAAAGGAGATAACCCAGCTATGCTGGATGCTTTCCGAGCTAACATCAAAGCTCACCATCCCAACAACGAGGTGATTGTACCCACATTGGAACCTGCTTTTGGAGCCATTTTCTATGCTTATGATCTTGTGGGTATACCTATTACTAACCAAATAATTGCTAATCTACAAGCGACTTTTAAGAAAGAGTAATTTAAGGAGGTGCAAAACCTGGGTTGCCAGGTAAAATATGAAATTATGTGTCATTGGTGGAGGTAGCACTTATTCACCAGAACTATTAAGTGGCTTAGCAGAAAAGAAAAAAGAGATTCCTATTAAAGAAGTAGTCCTTTTAGATATAGATGCAGAAAGACTTAATGATGTAGGTGAGTTTGCTCAAAGGATGATGGCCCATCTAGCTCCAGAGATTAAACTTTCCTATACCTTGGATAAAGAAGCAGCTTTGAAGGATGCTGATTTTGTTGTAACTCAGATCAGAGTTGGTCACCAGCAAGCACGCCATGACGATACTAAATTTTGTGTCGAACATGGGGTTATTGGCCAAGAGACAACGGGTGCTGCTGGCTTTGCTAAAGCTATGCGGACAATTCCTGTACTTTTAGATTATGCTAAAGACATGAAAACATTATGTCCCAATGCTTGGTTGATTAACTTCACTAATCCCTCTGGAATAGTTACAGAAGCCCTGCTACGTTATGGCTGGGAAAAGACAATTGGTCTTTGTAATGGACCTGTTGGTATGCAAATGAACGTAGCTCATCAGGTAGGTGTTCCAGTTAGAGATGTCCAAATGGATTATGTAGGTTTAAATCATTTAGGGTGGGTACGAAAGATTATTATTAGGGGTGAAGATAGAACCAAAGAGATTTTGGAAAAGTTTAGCCCCTATACAGCTACTAACATTCCTGATCTAGATTATGACCCAACCTTTTACCATGCCTTAAGCACTTTGCCAAATGGTTACCTTAAATATTATTACCTCCAAGAAGAGATGCTAGAGGAACTAAAGAATCAGAAAAAGACTAGAGCTCAAGTAGTTATGGAGGTTGAAGAGGAACTTCTAAAATATTACCGTGATCCTAACCAGTATGAAAAACCAGCTGCTCTTTCTAAAAGAGGCGGAGCTTATTACAGCCATGTAGCCCTGTCTTTAATTGCAGCTATTTATAACGATAAGAACGAAGTTCATATCGTTAACACACTTAATAACGGTGCATTGAAAGATTTAGCCGACGATGCGGCAATCGAAATACCTTGCGTGGTAAATAGTTCGGGTGCGCATCCCCTTGCTGCCGGGCATGTTGATCTATCTTTTAGAGGCCTAATGCAGCATGTAAAAGCTTATGAACAATTAACTGTAGAAGCTGCAGTAACTGCTAGCTATAATAGAGCTTTATTAGCACTGGTTAACCATCCCTTGGTAAATTCCGAGAAAAAAGCTAAAGTGCTTCTAGACTACTTTATATCTAGACACAATTTGCAATTAAAGTAGAAAGAAGCAGGCTAAGGCCTGCTTCTTTCCTAGGAAGGGGAATTAAGAGTGTTGCTCCGAGAAAAAGTTGGCCAGCTTTTGATGGTAGGTTTTCACGGTACTAAGGTTGATGCAGATACTGAAAGTTTACTTAGGGAGTGTCATCTTGGTGGTGTGATCCTTTTTGCTCGTAATGTAGAATCACTGGATCAAGTTAGACGTTTGACGACTAAATTACAATCAATTGCTAGGGAACCACTTTTAATTGCTGCAGACCAAGAAGGCGGCGTAGTAATTCGCTTTACTCAAGCCACAATTTTCCCTGGCAACATGGCTTTGGGAGCAGCTAATGATGTCCACCTAACTAAGATGGTTGGTGAGGCTACAGGAGCTGAGCTTAAATACTTAGGTATTAATTTGAATCTAGCTCCAGTATTAGATGTTAATAATAATCCCCATAACCCAGGTATTGGTGTGCGTTCTTTTGGCGAGGATCCAAATCAGGTAGCTATTTTAGGCCGAGCTTTTATTGAAGGACATCAGAATTGGGCTTGGGCAACCGCTAAGCATTTTCCTGGAAAAGGTGATATTTCTATTGACTCTCATATTGATCTACCCACTGTAGCACATGGCAAAGAACGGTTAGAAGAAGTGGAATTAAAGCCTTTTATTGAAGCTATTGCTGCTAATGTTGGCGCGATAATGACTGCTCATGTCACTTTTCCAGCTTTTGATTCGACACCTGGTTTGCCAGCAACCCTTTCCCAACCTGTATTAACAGGCTTACTCAAAGAAGAACTGGGTTTTGAGGGTGTGGTAATTACTGATGATCTAGAGATGGGAGCTATCGCTAAGCACTTTGGTATTGGAGAAGCTGCAGTTATGGCTGTAGAAGCTGGTGCGGATATTGTTTTAGTTTGTCATACCAGGGAAGCTCAAATAGAAGCTTATAATGCCTTACTTAAAGCTTTTGAAAGTGGTAGGATTTCAAAATCACGACTAGATGATGCTTTGGCTCGAATTGCCAAATTAAAAAAAGGGCTTAATAAATACCCTTATATTTTGTGGCATCAAAATTGGCAGCTAGCATTGGAAGCAGCACATAAATCAGTCACAGTTCTTAAAAACAACAATTTACCAATCTTACCAGATAAGGATAGAAAAACATTAATTTTGTTTCCTGAGATAGCTGGGTTAGTTCAAGTGGAGGATGTGCAAAAGAGTGAAACCTTAGCACCTTTTTTGCGTGACTATGGTATAGAGTGCTCGGAAGTTTATTACTCTTTAAAACCGGAGGAAAGCCAAAGAAAAGCTTTAATAGAGAAAGCTAAGGATTTTGATTTAATTATCTTTTGCTCTTACAACGCACACTTAACCCCAGAACAGCAACTATTAGGAACAGCATTAGGTAGTTTAAAGAAAACGTTTATTGTTGCTGCTCTAAGAAATCCATACGATTACAGTAGCTTCCCCACAGCAGATAGTTTTGTTTGTACTTACTCTTATCGCCAAGCTTCATTAATAGCGTTAGCGAGAGTATTATCAGGTCAGGTTAAAGCGACTGGCAAGATACCTGTCGAGTTGCTATAGATTTTGTCATCCGAAAAAAACTGCGTACTAAAATATTACAAATTATAGAACAAGGCGGAGAGTACGCTAATCGTTTTAATTGCAACATGAGGGTAGTTGATTATTTTTCTTTGTTGATAAACGTAGGTTTCTTGCTGTATCTTGTGAAAGTGAGTGATTATAATGGCTCAATACAGATTTATTTTTGCCGCTGACGCTCATACAGGTCGCTACCAACCAGGAACAGAAGCTTTGGAAGAGATATTGTTAGAAGCTGCTTCATTAAATCCTACACCCGAATTTGTAATTTTAGGCGGGGATATGGTAGAAACTGGTATGGATTGGGAGTTTGAGATATTAAAAAAAGTGATCGCTAAGTCACCAATACCAATCTATCCAGCAATTGGCAACCATGAAAGCCGTTGGACAGAAGATCTCTATCAAAGTTATACAAAAAACTTTGGTCGTCCCTATTACTCTTTTGACCATAAAGGCATTCATTTTATTGTCCTAGATACCACAATCTATGGGCAGGCATATGGACATATCGAGAGAGTCGAACTCGATTGGTTACAACAGGATGTGGAGTCTTTAGCACCAGAAAGGCCTTTAGTTGTGATTAGTCATCATCCTCTTGCTTATCCTAACGAGTTTACTGATAATTGGGAGCGAGTTTTTGCTGCTTGCACAGGTAGAAATTTAGCGTTACATCTTGCAGGGCATGGTCATGCAGCCGTCAATTGGAGTTTTGATAATGTTCCGTGTTTTATGGCTCCTGCGGTGATGTCGAAACAGTATCTTATCTGTGACGTGAAAGATGACACTATAAAAGTTTACAAAAAAGCTTTAGGTGAAGAACTGGTCTTTTGGAGTGAGGTAAGTCTAACAGAGCGTACACTTAAAGCTTTTACGATTCCTAAAGGCCCAGAGAAGTATAAGTGGCGTTATCGCACAGGTGGAGCAATTTTGGCTGCTCCCCTAGTAGGTGAAAGTGAAGTCTTTGTTAGTTCTGTAGATGGGGCCCTTCATTGTGTTGATAAGCAAAACGGTAGAGTTCGTTGGATCTATGAAACAGGCGCAATGCTAGTGGGAGAGCCACTGTTAACTACTATTGAAAATGAGCCTGCGGTTGTGTTTACCTCTGGAATTGGAGCGATTTATGCTCTAAGAATTGTTGATCGGAAGCTCCTTTGGCAACACAACACAGAACGAGCCCTATCCTCCAGTCCAGCTATTTGGCAAAACCAAGTCTATTTCGGGGAAGCTCGTGCTTTTTCTGCTCTTAATCTAAAAGATGGTCAATTGCTTTGGCGGGTACCTATCGAAGGTTTAGTTAATGTGAAACCAGCAGTTGATGAAGAGGGCGTTTATTTTGGGGCTTGGGATGGGTACTTCCATGCATTTTCTCATTCAGGTACCAAACTTTGGGAAATAAAAGTTACCGACAATTATTATTTTTCGGCTTCCACAGGCAATCCTCAAATAAGTGGAGATATTATAGTATTCACCTCTGGGCTTTTAAAAGAAATAGGTGGAATATGGGCTTTAAATAAGCGAACAGGGGACATACTTTGGACAAAACAAATAATATCTAACTATTGTACTCCTTGTATTCAAGGTGAATATGTCTATGTTACAGAGATACCAGGCAAGGTTTATTGTTTGGAATTGACCACGGGTAAAGAAGTTTGGCAAATTAATCTAGGCCAAGAGATATTTAATAGTCAACCTCTGTATAGAGAAGGCCGACTTATTGTCAATCTCTTAAGAAGATCAATAGCAATAATTAATCTTGAAACCCTAACCTACCGAATTATTGAAGTGAGCAAGCGTTATTTGCTAGCAGGACCTAAGACAGATCAAAAGTTAATCTTTATTGGGGCTTTTGACGAATGTCTTTACGCTTTCGATCTGATAAAATAAAGAATGTAGGTTTAATTAAGTGGTAGCATCGCTGCCACTTAATTTTTTAAAATTAATGAAAGCTAACAGCTAATGTTATCAGTAGATCAAAGAGCCCTCTCTTAAGCCAAACTAGTAAAAAAGGTAATAGCTAAGCATCATTTTATAGAAAAAAACACTTCAATAATGCTTAGGGAAAGTAAAAAAGTGGTATGGCTAAAGTAGGAACTAAAATGTCAATAACGAAATAGATACTTAATCTAGATGGAGAAATTATGCTTGATGGGCTTATATTTGGGTTATAAGAGGGCAAAAGAAGAAAGGAAGTGCTAGGATGAAAAGAGCACAATTAGGGCTCTTTCTGGTGCTAATTGTGGTATTGTCAGGCTGTCTTAATTTAAGCAAAAAAACCCTTAGTTGGGAGGCAGATTACCAGATTCCTTTAACTGTCAGCCAAACAACAGCAGCAGATATTTTAACAAGTAACGAGATTCAAAACGATGGCAATAAATTCTTTATTTCCCAGACACAGGCAGGTACAGTTGATTTAGGCTTAGCTGGCTTAACAATTAATGATATTCAAAAGACTGTTACAGAAAACTTTCCTGTGATTAATTTGGGTAAAGTTGTTGAAGAAAACATTGGTTTCATGATTCCTTTAATGGGTAGCAGTAGTTCTGAGCAATTCGTTAAAACAATAAATATAAATGAGTTTGAGGAAGTTATTGTTAAAAGTGGCTTAGTTAGCTTATCTGCAACCAATGGTATATCGAGTACCTCTTCAATTAGCTTTACTGCTGCTTTACGGTTTTCTAATGGCGTCACCATGGATTTTACTTATGATGGATTGGCTCCAGGAACAAGCCAAATAGTTAATGTACCTCTCGACGGAAATCAACTAGGTAATGTTCTTGATGTTGTGATTAAAAACTACCAAGTAAATGGTTCTGGAGTAGCTAATGTTGGTTTAGAAAACTTAAGCGTAGAGATATCCTCATTAAGTAGTGTTAAAGGGTATGACATCAATATTAACTCTACTGTAGAGGAAACACTTACCTTTGATCAAAGCGAATATAATGTAACTAAGTTTCAATTAGCTGCTGGTCAACTAGCTATTGGTATTAATCTACCAGGAGGACTTACAGCTACTGTAGATAGTCTTAAAATTGGCAGCCAACAATTAGATAAAATAGGCACTAATACTTTTAGTCTAGCTAATCAAGAACTAGATAATAATGCGGTTATGACAGCTAATGTTACAGTTACTAGTGACCCAGCTGTAAATATTATCCTTCCTGACCAATTCACAGCGATAGTGGATATTACAGGAATAGATCTAGCATCAGCTACGCTTACCTCACCGGAGATTGCTTTGGGAGATAATTATAGTTTTGAACTACCAGTACTAGAACTACAAGAACCATTGAATAAGGTGCGTTTGGATGGTGCAGAGTTAAGTCTTACAATTAATCAGACGATGGGAAGCTTAGATTATAGCAACTTTAAGTTGTTGGTAGTAAAAAATGATGATTCCAGTTATGAAGTCAAAGTTGCTAGCTTAGAAGTAACACCTTCTGGTGACAAACTTACTTTTAATCAAAGTGATGTTAAGATTCTACTTAACGATATAATAGCTGGCAATGTAAGAAGTAGTAAAATCACTGGTTCTCTTAAAGGTGCTGGTGATATTGTTATTACCACCAATAACTCAATTGGTTACCAAGCAGATATCTTTGTACCCGTAAAATTAGATGGTAACCAATCCATAGCCTACACTCCAACCGAACAACTAGAAGCTGTTATTTTGGAATCTAAAGCCAAAGAGTTAATCAAAAATGCTGTTGGTAATGTAAAACTAATAGCTGAGGTAGATAACGGTTTACCAATCGGAACCAATATATCTTTAGATCTTGCCGATGATAGGAATAACCTCATCACTACCTTAACAGGGCAAGTTGTAGCCGCTACAACTGATGGTAATGGGTTAGCAATAGCTCCTGTAAAGAGTGAAGTTTTTCTAGAACTCAGTAAAACTCATATAGATAGTTTAGTTAACGCTCCATCTTTTCTAATAAAACCGACTATTTATATTGAAGTACCTGCAAACGGAGCATTTTTTGCGCCAAGTAACACTATAAAGATCCGGGCGCTTCTCGTTGTTAAGACCCAAGTGAAGGTAGGGGTGTGAGAAAGATATGAAAAGACAATTATGGCTGGTTCTATTGGCCTGTGTTGTTTTGAGTCAGTTAGCTTTAGCAGAGTCTCCTACTAGTATTCCTGTAGATAGTCACTTTGTTCTCTCTGCTTTTAATAGTACTACAGGAACTGTTACTGATTCGGGAGTGAAAAGTCTTCACTCGAGTGTTTTAGCTACACGAAAAGGGATCTTTGGTATCGATGGAGGCGTGAACCTATCGGCAGGGAACGACACCTTTGGTTCGAGCAATATAAATAGATACTTTACTAATTTAGACGAAAATTTAAAAAACGAGATTTTAAATTTAATAGGCCCAGATGGGATTAAGCTAACTCCGGTTTTAAACGCCGGTTCACGCTTCCAATTGGGTATTCTAGGGTTTAGTGGTAGAGTTATTGGCGAAGCTTCAGGTTATTTATCCAGGGATTTTGTCGAATTGCTTCTAAAAGGTAACCAATTAAATCGCACCTATAGCCTTGATCCACAACTAAGAGCAGCCTTTATGGGCGATGCCAAAGCTCAAGTAGCTTTTAGAATTCCCTTTTTGTCTAAGTTATTGCCCTTAGAAGATTTAGCTCTAGGTATCGGCTATCACTACATTCCAGCAGGATTATATATGGTCGCTGATACAGAAATCAATTTTACACCTATTTACACAGAAAACGAGGCTAAAATTGAACGGGAGATTACAGGAGATTTATTTATCTCCCAAACCGTAAAAGGTTCAGCTCTGGACTTAGGTCTATTAGTTAGGCCTAATAAGAAACTTTACTTGGCAGCTTCAGTAGATGGATTAAATGGTGTGGTTAAATGGTCTAACTTTAAACACTATCTAGGCGAAGAATTAAACAATATGCAGACATGGGAAGATATTAATACTAGAGGAACCCCTGTAGCAGGAGAAGTAATACAAAAGTTACCACTCACTACTAAACTAGGAGTTCGTTACGATCTATTAAATTGGCTAAGTGTTAATAGCGAACTCAAACATACTAAGTTAGAAGATAATAGTGCCTGGTTAAATGTTACAGCAGGGACAGATATGACTCTCCTTTGGGTCTTACCTTTGAAAGCTTCTTTAACGTATGATAGTAGATTTAAGCAATTTGGTTATAACCTTGGAACTGGTCTCAAACTGCTTTTCTGGGAAGTTAATTGCGAAGGATATAAGCGTCCTTTTGGCTCTGGTGACGAGATTGGCGCTGCCATCTCCACAAGTATTAAATTTTAACATTAGAAAGAGATGGGTTTATCCCCATCTCTTCTTTTGTCATTTACGACTTAGTTATCCAAAGCTGAAAAACAATACTTCTCCAAATAGTCTTAGAAGACTGTACCCAAGATAATAGAGAGACCATACATTTATAGCGAACCCAAGTGGAAGGGAGGATTAATAAATGCCTGATGTTAAAGGTAATGAGCAAGGCGCTTTTGGTTTATTCTTGATTCTCATTCTTTTGGTGATTGCTACAATGGGTAATGGTTTCGGTATGTAGTAACCCATGATTAAATAGATAATAATTATGGTAAGAGCAGTTTCTTTTAAGAAACTGCTCTTTAAATGTTTTTTTATAATCGTAGTTAAATGTAGAGCCAATTGTAGATCAGGTATAGAGCTAAAGAAGCTCCAAAAATCATGAGAGGTGCTGTTAATAAACCAAAAAAGGAATATTGAAGAGCAGTGATTTCATAGCCTTTCTTTCGGACAAGATTTAGCCATAACATAGTAGCTAAGGAACCAATAACAGTAAAATTAGGGCCCAAACCTGCTCCCATTATTACACTATAAGGTAAAACAGCAAATATTTTTGGCTCAATAAAAGGTTTGACCTTTTGTAAACCGGAAACCATTAGCATGTCCATAGGAACATTATTTACTACATTGGCACCAAGAGCTGTACCAAAGGTAACTGTCAAGATTGAGTTAAATAACCCCTTACCCGTAAGATTAGCAATTGCTGTGCTAAAAGAAGTCATTAGACCAGAATTTTCTAATCCTTTAACTACTAAGAACATGCCTGTAACAAAAAGCAAAACCGACCAAGATACCTGGGGGAGGATCGTTTTTAAACTAGTTTTATTGGTATAGTAGGCTATTAAGCACATATATATAGCTCCTAAAAAAGCAATCACCCACAAAGGTAGGCCAAATGCAGAACCTATAACATAGCCCAGAGTTATAGTTAAAAGCCCCCAGGTTGCTAATTTAAAATAGCGGGGATTAGCAATTGGTTCTTTGATCAGTAAAGATTGATCAATATAATGAGGAATTCTTTTCCTAAAAAGCCAGGCAAAGACAAGATAGTTTATCATAGAAGCAACTAAATTTGGAAAAAACATTAAAATGATATAGTCCCAAAATTTAAGCCCCATGCTTTCATAAACGAGGATATTGGTAAGATTACTTACAGGTAATGATAGTGAAGCAGTGTCAGCTATGAAAGTACAGGTTAAAAGGAATGGTAAAGGATCGAGATTAAGTAAGTGAGTATACTCCCAGACAATAGGTGTGATAATTAAAGCTGTAGCATCGTTAGAGATGACTGTGGTAACAGCTAGTCCTAAAAGGAACGTGTTAAGAAAAAGTTTTTTACCATTTCCTTGCGCTTTGTTGGCAGCTAAGCTAGCAAACCAGCGAAAGAAGCCAGCTTCTTCTACGATCAGCGAAATGACCATCATCGAAAATAACATGATAAGCAGGTTACCAGTTTGATCTAATATAATCTTGATATCAACAAATCTAATAAACCCAAGCAAAAACATGAGCAAAGCACCAACTAACCCAGCAGTACCTTCTGTTATTTTAAATGGTCTTAACATCATCAACAAAAAGGTTACTAAAAAAGCTAGTAAGGCAAAAATCGGTGGTGTATTTAACATTACAGAAAATCTCCTAGTTAGAAATACTAATATATGTATTTTAAGCTGATTATTCTCAAGTGGCAAGAGATTTAAAAATTTGAATTAATGACAAGGTTTTCATCCAGTGTGTGAAGAAAAGAAGCGCAGGGGTGATGATCTTGTTAAGAGTGTATAAAAACCCATTAGGTAAAACCTTTAGAGATGATTTCTGCTGCAATTATAATGATTATGTTTGGCAGGTAATGAGAGAAGCCAATCTTTTTCTCGAAGGTAAAGTTGACATTTTTGGTATCGAGAGTTCTGTAGCTGATTTGCTAGACGATATCGATCCTACAACTAAGGAAAAATGGCCTCGCAAACACTACAAAGAGTATTGGTTTCACGCTGGTTCTGCTCCTGGAGATGTTAAATTTACTTGGGAGTATATGAAACATAACTTTCTCATTTCATTGGGCAAAAGCTATGTATTAACCAAGGATGAAAAATATGTTAAAGTAGGGAAAGAGTATATAGAAAAGTGGCTGGCCAAAACTGATGATTGGATTGGAGTCAGTTGGGTTGGGCATGTGCATATCTGTCAGAGAATGATTAATTGGTTTGCCTGGCTTGATCTGTGTAAAGATAGCAACTTGTTAGACTCCGATTTCTATATTAAAGTAGATAATTATATTAGTAAACAACAAGCTCTGTTAGAGGAAGAGTATCCTAATCCACGTAATAATCATAAATTAGTTTCCTTGACTACTATTGTTCTTTGTCACCTGCATTTTGGCAAATATGATAAAGCAGAACCTTGGCTTAATAAGCTTCAAGAAGTAGTGGATCAACTTATTTTTCCAGATGGTGGTTTTATAGAGCAGAGTGTGAGTTACCATAGGTTGTGTGTCGAAGCACTCTTGATCTTAGGTATTTCTTTGAAAAACCATGGTTATGCTATACCGGAATTTATCCTAAAAGCAGTAGAACGAAGTTTACACTATTTTAACGCGATCGAGACACCTGACGGTAAATTACCAATTATTGGTGATAATTCGAACGAAATTATGATTGCGCGTCCAACAGATTTTTGGGAGACCGAGTATCTCTACCAGTTAGCAGCTTCTATAGGTGTTAAAGTACGTAGTATTACTTCTCCAGATCCCGATGCCTTATTTTATCTTGGCGAGATTCAACTCTTTACACAGTCAAGTAACATAACTAATCAATTTGAATTTCCTAGGACGGGACATTATGTTATTAAAGAGTCTAAAGACTATGCATTTTTAAGAGCTGGCGAATTTGGTATGTATATGCCAAACTCTAGAGGAGGTCATCCTCATAGCCATTGTGATCAGTTGGGTCTTGTTCTTTATTTAGGAGGCATTGAAGTACTCACAGATCCGGGAACTTATCGCTACAACGAGAGCGATTTTGAGAGATATATCATGAAAGATGAGTCTTCTCATAGTACCTTTTCTGTAGACGATACCCATCAAGGTATTTATACTTCGAGTTTTAGCTATGATATGGCTATAGACGGTAGCGGTCGAATTGAAGATGGGCAGATCATAGGCGAACTAGCATTAGGCGGAGTTGAAGCGACACGTAAAGTTACTCTCAATCAGGGTAATTGTGTTATTGAAGATAAATATACAGTTGTAGACGCTAAAGAACATGACTTGAAGCTTTACTTCTGTTTGAATCCTCGTTTTACAGTAGTTAAAAAAGAACCAAACAGAATAATTCTTCAACACATTGGTAGCTGTAGGTTTTTAGCTTTAGAGCATGATTTAGACTCTTTACCAGTTATTCAGCCAGGTTATGTAAGTAGGGAATACAATCAAGCTAAGCCTAACCAACATTTGATCTTTACTGTGCCCTTGAAAGAGAACAAGAAAGCAACCTTTCGTTTTCATTATGTGCCAACCAAGAACTAATTGTGAGGCAGTTAGTTCGTTACGTAATATAAGATTAGGTTAAAAGTGGTAGCTCATTTAAACAGAATTAGCTATGGTAAAAATAGAAGGAATCCCTCAGTGTTTAGACACTGAAGGATTCCTTCTATTTTAGAATATCCAATATAGATTTCAATTATAAAGTAAGGAAAGTACCTTACTCGAGAGGCCTTTTAATGGAGATCTCTTTACAGAATATCCATTCAGCTTTTGCAGTAATTACCATCTTAACATAACGACCTTTAGCTGGTTCTGTTAAATTAACAACTGCCCATTCTGTTACTTCTGGTGTTTCAGGTTTTTCTGGGAAAGATTTTTCCACAGGGGAAGTCCAGGTAGTTTTGTCTTCAGAGACAGAGACACTTATTTTGACAGGGAAGTCTATTCCATATGATGTTTGGACGAAATAGCCAGATACTTCATTAATAAAATTAGATTTTTCTAGATCAACGATATAAACGACATCTTTACTGGCAGCTGGGTTTACATTTTTAAGTCCCAGCCAAGATTTATCATTCCAAGCTGATATTTCATAGTTACCGTCAGTAAGTATTGTGTTTTGGTTATCAACGCTACTAGAGTGTACTTCGCCAATCAATTCGTATTTTTTACCTTTTGCTAGTTCTGGATTACCATCATAATCAAGCTTAATTATTTGTTCAACTTTTGCGCTGGTTAAAGTTACTTCGATTGGGTCAGATTCTAAAAGACCTTTTTTACCAATTAAGGTGAAAGTCCCTAATTTTGCATAAAAGCCTTTTTTCCCCGTTGCGCCTAAGGTAATGGAAGTCTCTTGTTCCCCGGATTTAACACGAACTATACCATCAATTGGTTTACCTGAAACCTCTTCAACTAAAGAAACATCGATTTTACCAATATTCTTTACTTGGATAACTTTTTCAGCGGTATTTTTGGCGTCAACAGTCACTTTTTCGGAGATGGGCATTTCAGTTCCATCATATAGAGCTATAACACCTTCTAAAGTATATTGATCTTCATTAAGATTATTAAAAGTGACTTTACCTTCTACATTAGTTACTCCTTCGTATGTTTTACTACTGTTTTTTAAAGTTAATTTAAGGCTAGATATTGGCGAACCATCTTCTAGGGCCAATTTTACAACTAAAGGACTACCTTTTTTGCCAAATAAACACCCTGATGCTAGCAAAGCAACTAAGACAAATAGTACTAAAAACTTTGTTTTCCCCTGCATTTTGGATCCCCCTTAATTATTTTTTGAATGAGCATACATAATATTAACTGTTTGTTTCGTTGGTTGAATGATTGTACTATAACAATAAGCCATCATAGTTATATAACAAGTGCTCAATAATAATATTTGTTATTCGTGATCTAATTCCTGCTTTTATAAAGTAATAATTTAAAGTTTCTTGCCAATTTAATCAATGAAAAGTATTAAAGTTATATCTCTGGCATAATAGGGATAAAAAGCCAAAGTAATAGGACAAAGACGATAAAGGTTCTAATATAGCATACGCAATTTAATTAAGAAAAGCATCATAAATTAAGAGGGTTTTTTACTGCGTTATATAACTATATAAAAGAACATAATAAGGGGGAGAGAAGGTAATCCATTATTAGAAGCTTAGTTAAACTTAACTAAAGCTACTATATAACTAAAACTTGTATATGCTGAAGAAGGTTATTATATAAATCCCAATAGTCTTTTTGTGGTATATTGGATAAATTACTATTTGGCAAGGTGTAAAAGAAAAGTTTATAGTTATATAGCGGTGTTGTTTATGGGGTTAATTAATTATTTGAAAAGGGGAGACAGATAAATGGAAAAAACATTAATTGTTGTTGTTTTGATTGCTGCGTTAATTGCTGTACCATTATTTATGACTAAAACTAAAAAAGTTGATACTAGAACCAGTGAAGTTAAAGTTGAAGCAGCTTTGGATCAGGCTAAGGCTGAGAGCGAAGTTAAGACAACTAAACCTGGTGTTGAATTAGCAAAGGGTAAAAAGTATGAAGTGCTAAACATTGAAAGGCATGGGCAAGCATCAGATCCCAAGGGTACTATACTTACAGATGGTGTTGGTGGAAGTAATAATTGGCAAGATGCTTCTATCTGGTTAGGTGGTAAAGTAGAGGGCTCTGGCGAAATAAGTTATATTATTGATCTTGGTGCAAGTGAAGATATTGGTGAAGTAAGTGCTCAATTTCACCAAACATTATACAACATTGATTTCCCAACTAAGATAGCTGTATCAGTTTCCGACGACAAAAAAAGCTGGTATAAAGCAGTGGTTCTAGATATTCCTGAAAAAGAACCTACCATAACCGATTGGGTAAAGGTTACGGTAAATGCTAAAGGACGCTATGTAAAGGTTAGTGTAACACCTAAAGCAGAATGGGTTTGGTGTAGTGAAATTTCGGTAAAAAGTCCCAATGCCAAGTAAGAATTGAGAACATTATCTAGCTATTAGAGCATAACCAAATAGATACTAATAAAAAGGTTGTCCTTAGAAATAAGGGCAACCTTTATTAATTACGTGCTTTTTACTATTTAGAACCTAAAAAAACAATTAAACCCCAATCTCTCATGGGTACCAGAAAAAATATTATAGTTGAGAGATCATTAAAAATAAGCAGGAGTATTTTTCTAGTATTCGAAGTTTTTAAATATGTCCAGATTGTATAAAGGGGGAAACAATGTGGGTAAGTGGTGGAAAGTTTTGTTAATAATAGCAGTATTGGCTACAGTAATGTTGGCTGCTTCAATTACTGATGTCAACTGGATCTGGTATCCTGATCCACCAGGATCGAAAGGAGAGGCTCGCTTTTTTAGGGCTGTATTAGAAGTCGACGAAATACCAGAATCTGCTTTGGCACGGATTATTGCTGGACAACTAACAACAGTTTATTTAAATGGTGAAGAATTGGGGTATATTCGTGCTGATGAAATATTAGGTAGTTATGAATTGGCAGATTATCTAAAAAAAGGAAAGAATATTTTAGCTATTAAGATAGAAGCAGAACCTAATCAGGAAATACAGCCCTTATTTATTAAAATACTTAATTTGAATGATGAGGTACTCTGGGCTACTGATAGTAGTTGGAAAGCTGCTCCCAGAGAAATAGCTGGGTGGTTAGAACTGGACTTCGTTGATACAAATTGGGCTCAGGTTCTTTGTTCTCAAGATAAAAATAAACCGGAGCTTTCACCGAGGGAGTTGGTAGCACTTATGGGTCAATTTGCACCAAAAGATAATCCAGATATTTTAAAAAATGCCACTATCTGGGCTACTCATTCAACAGAATATGTGTTTTCTGATGACAAACCGGAAGGTAAAAGCCAAACTGTAAAAGCTCTTACTGGACGTAATCAATATGCTTCAACCCAATTAGCTATTAGATCAGCGGAAGATATCTTAGCTTTAGAATTGAATTTTTCTGATCTTAAGTTAAAAGATAGCGAGGCTATAATTAGCAAAGATCAATTCGATTATAATTTTCTCGATACTTGGTTAATGACCAAGAATTCCACGGAAACACCAGTTAATGAGATGATTCGCCAAGCGCCAGCCGAGATGCCAGATATACTTACTGAAACCAGAGTTTCTAATGTGCCTAAGGATTACACAAAAGCAGTTTATTTAAAGTTTTTCATACCGAAAGGCACAAAAGCAGGTGTTTATGAAGGCCATATTTTGTTAAAAACCATTAGCGCTAGCCGCGAAGTACCAGTAGAGATTGAGGTACTCCCTCTTGATCTACCAGATGAAACTAACTTGAAGGTAACAATATGGTTCCAACCAGATTATATTGTGCAGTATAATAATGTAACTAAGTACTCAGAGGAGTTCTGGAATATCATAGATTATTATGCCAAGGTAATGTCAGAGCACAGGCAGAATATGGTTTGGACTCCACTTGGTATGGTCGATCTAAACTACAACGAACAAGGTGAATTAATCGGTGAATTTAGTAAGTTTGATCAGTGGGTAGAGATCTTTTTCCGCCATGGATTTAAATATATTGAACTGAGTCATATAGGTGGCAGGACTGGTGATTGGAGTAGTAACTTTGGTTATTGGCAACGTAGTGCGTATGATCCTTCGTTAAAAACTACCAAGGTAGTCCCCTTAGCAGATTATGTTCATTTGATTCAAGAACATTTGCGAACAAAAGGCTGGTTAGAAGCTGCATATTTGCATGTAGCTGATGAGCCAACACCTGCTAATTATCAATCTTGGTTGACTCTAGCCAAAGAGATAAAAAAAGGTGCTCCTGATTTAAAACTTATGGAAGCAGTTCACTACACTCATTTAACTGAAGATCTCGATGTTATTATTCCGCAGTTAGATTACTTTGATCAAAATAAAACTAGATTAATGAAAGAACAAGCTGAGGGGAAAACAGAACTTTGGTTTTATACCTGCTGGTTACCACAAGGGAGTTATCCTAACAGGCTTTTAGACTATCCGCTTTATAAGACTAGAATGCTCCATTGGGCCAACTTCATTTATGATGCTGGTGGTTATTTGCATTGGGGTTATAATTGGTGGAGAGCCTTTGAAGTAGGTTATGCTCCAGGTGATGGGTGGATTGTTTATCCAACCGAAAATAATTTTGTGCCAGCATTACGTTATGAGGCTATGCGCGAAGGCATAGAAGATTATGAGTATTTTTTACTCCATGTGGCTAAATATAAAAAATTGGCCGCAGAGTTAGGTGTACCGATTAATGGTGATGAAAGAGCTAAAGAAATCGCCTTATCGGTAATGCCATCTTTAACCAGATATACAAAAGATCCTCTAGAGATGTTAAGTGCTAGAGAAAAACTACTAAGAGAGATCGTTAATATGGAAAAAGGCCCTAAGGCTCTCCTAATAACCGATGTCTCAGAAGATAAGTTACAGAGAGAGGAATTTACTACTAAGGTTGAAATCTACGCAGAAAAAGACGCCGAGGTTTATCTTAACGGTATTAAACTAAAAGAATCTAAAGCAGGTTATTATACTAAGGATGTTCTAATAACTCCCGCTTCTCGATATATCACGGTAAAAGTAGTAAAAGGTGAAGAAACTAAGATAATCGAAAGGGTTTATAACAACTGGCGCATAAATAGATAACTAGCTGGGCCTGCATAGCTGCGGGCCCTTTAAACGAGGTGAGCAAAATGCGCGCATTAATCACAGGAATTACTGGACAAGATGGTAGTTATTTAGCTGAGTTTCTTTTAAAAAAAGGTTACCAAGTATATGGACTAGTTAGACGTTCAAGTACTGCTAATTATTGGCGTATAGAACAAATACTAGATAAGATAGAGTTAATTGAGGGTGATCTTTTAGATGGTGGTTCTTTGAGTTTGGCCTTAAAAAAAGCTAATCCTGACGAAGTGTATAACTTAGCTGCTCAATCTTTTGTAGCCACTTCCTGGAATCAACCGGTATTAACCGGCGATGTAACGGGATTAGGAGCAGCTAGAATGCTAGAAGCAACCTATCAGTTTAATCCTCGTATTAAGTTCTATCAAGCTTCAACTTCCGAGCTTTTTGGGCTTAGCCAGGAAACTCCTCAAAAAGAGACGACCCTTTTTCATCCAAGAAGCCCCTATGCAGCAGCTAAAGCATATGCTCATTACATGACCCTCAATTATAGAGAATCATATAATATGTTTGCTTGTGCTGGCATTCTTTTTAACCATGAATCACCACGTCGTGGTGAAGAATTTGTGACAAGAAAAATAAGTAAAGCTGTAGCAAGAATTGCTTTAGGTAAGCAGAAAGAGTTGATACTAGGTAATTTAGAAGCATGCCGTGATTGGGGTTATGCACCTGAATATGTAGAAGCTATGTGGCTGATGTTGCAAGCCAATAAACCTAAAGATTATGTTATTGCTTCAGGGGAAACCCATTCTGTTCGCTATTTAGTTCAACAAGCATTTAATGTGGTGAATTTAGATTATCAAAAGTATGTAAAAACCAGTGCTAGTTTCTTAAGACCAGCAGATGTACCAGAGTTATGTGGAGATAGCTCTTTAGCCAAAAAAGATTTAGGTTGGGAAGCTAAAACTACTCTAAAACAGATCATTACAGAGATGGTGGAAGCTGATTTAGAGAGAGAAAAGGCTAATAATTAAATTTTATTAGAGATCGGGAAGTTACATTATAAGCAGAAGACCTAAAGAGTGCCTTATTAACTGTATAAAAAAGGGAGGGACAGGGATTTAATCCCTGCCCCTTATTGTTTGCGCTTAGCCTTTTCACGAAAGGGTCCTGTTTCTAGATATTTAATAAGCTCATCGTTAAAGTGATTCCAAGCAAAGAAGGCTACACCAGGAAGGTAATATTTCTGAATTAACAGTGTCTGTTCCAAAAGTAGCTCGCCTTCGGGGATACTAATAGCAGCTAGAGCTGGATAATAAGGGATTTTATTATCGATTTGGTTAATTGATTCTTGAAGCCAATATTCGACTGTTGTTGTATTACGGCTATAAAGCATTAAGCAAATAAAGTCTAAATAGTTATTTTGGATCCAATCTGACCAGTTTTGATTTTTATTAACTAAAGCATCGTTACCAGGAAATACAGCTGCTGATATTTCTAGAGGGCGAACACGAAGAACAACTTCTCTTAGTTCGGCGACAAAAGAAGTGACTTGTTCTTCTTTAAACCGATTAAAAGCTGCCCAATTAGGATGAGATGGGGACCAAGGAAATTCTAAGCCAGTAGTTTTTTGGAACAACTCTTGGGTATTAAGGGAAAAGCCATAGGGGATTGGCGCCCCAAGAGGGTAACGAATGTAATCTAGATGTAGACCATCTAATTCGTATTCTTTAACCATTTCCACAAACATACCGAGGAGGAAGGATCTTGCTTCTTTATGGGCAGGATCAATAAAGTATTTATCGTCTTCGGCTTTAACAGGTATATTGCCATCTAAACCCACTGCAGCCCAATCAGGATGTTTTGTAAGTATTTCGCCAGGCTTTTTATAACCGGAGAAGAAAACTTCTAACCAAGCATGCACTTCAATGTCTCGCTTATGGGCTTCAGTGATTATACAAGCTAAGGGATCCCAACCTAAAAATTCTGGACGCTGAGAAACAGGTCCATTGGGGTAAAGTAGCCCACCTTCCCACCAAGTTTCAACAAAGATAAGGTTTATACCTAATTTTTGCATGGTATCTAGATCTTCTAAGATAGAGAATTTGTTTGTCGGAGGCCGGTACCAAACTGCTCTGGTTTCAATTGTTCTTGAAGGTAGAGTTTTTAAATAAGAATCAGTATAGAGTTTAAGTGATTGGTCAAAAGCATCAAAAGCTTCGCTTAAGCTCATTGTTTTTAACTTCTTTTGTAACTCATTGGCTTTTTTATACATTTCTAAGTCAGCCCCCGATAGTTTTTGGGGGTCCAGGCGATTTTTAGCAGTATCTAGCAATGATTCATCGAGGAGAAAACTTTTTATGGAGCTTAAGAAGAAATTACAGAGAGCATTTGAACCTAAAAGCTCTTCGCTTAAAGAGGGTATACCTAATAATAGTGAATTATTGGTTATTAGGGCGCCGATATCTCCAGTTGTATAATAACCTAGCTCGGTACCACGTCTTGGAGTTAAACTGTAAGCTGTTGGTAAGTTAATAGTTGTTTCGTCAAGCACCAGATAGGCGTTATCTAGTTGTGTAAGAGCTGTTATACCTAGTGTGAAGGCAATACTACCATCTATGAGTTTACCATCTAGGAGATCGTTGGCCAGAACACCTGCCAAAACACATACTTTACCACCAGTGCGGAGATATCTCTTTAAATCACTTAATTGTTCTTTAGTAAATTGAGGAGCACTATTAATAATAATAAGGTCTAATTTTTCCAGTATACTGGTTTCTAAATCGGAAAGAGATAAAGAGAGGTAAGGTACATTAGCATTGGCAAACCACTCTGCTATAACAAAATCTTCATCACCTACAAGACCAATGCTTGGCTTAGCTACAGTAGATATTGAAATCATAAGGAATACTATCAATAACCAGATCTTTCTCACAATACCCACCTCTTATCATATCATTATGATGTTTAGTTCGGTTTTAGCTCGGTATTACCTTCTTGCAGCTACGGTAAAGATATCCTGCAGGTAGTAGCTTGACTTGTGCAGAATCTTATTTTGATTGATGACGAATGCTTTGATGAGAAGAAGGTGATTTTTTAAGTGAAGCTATTAAAAAGATGGCTTTTTATTGGATTTATAATATTTTTAGGAGTAGGCATGCTTGCAGCTTTAATAGGCACTATGCTTTTAGCTAGAGAAGCTTATGGTAGAGATTTAGAATTTAATTTTAAAAATCGTAGTGTAATATACGACAGAAATGGTGAAGTAATTAGTTATCTTTACCAAGAAAACAGAGAGTACGTACCATTAGAAAGAATACCACAAAGCCTGCAAAAGGCTGTTGTTGCCATTGAGGATAAAGCTTTTTGGCAGCATAAAGGTATCAATTTTAAAAGTCTAGGTCGTGCTTTAATTGTAGATATTAAAGAGCGTCGCTTTGCCCAAGGGGGCAGTACTATTACTCAGCAGTTAGTCAAAAATATGTTCCTTAGTCATGATAAGACTGTAATACGTAAGTTAAAAGAAGCAGTCTTAGCTCTGATGGTAGAGATGCGCTACACAAAAGAAGAGATCTTAGAATATTATTTAAACTTGATCTATCTGGGACCAAATCTTTATGGGGTATCGACAGCCAGCGAATACTTCTTTAGTAAACCTGTAGATAAACTTAATTTAGCAGAGTCAGCATTATTAGCAGGTATTATTAATGGACCAGGGTTCTATTCGCCAGCAATTAATATGGAAAATGCCTATAAAAGAAGGCAAATTGTTTTAGATGCTATGGTGGAAGCAGGCTATATTAGTTTAGAAGAAGCCAAAAAAGCCGCAGAAGAAAAGATCGCAATTCCTAAGCCTCGCAAAAACAACAATGTAGCTCAATACTTTATTTCAGAAACAATGAAAGAACTTACGGCTTTAGGTTTTGATGTAGAGACATTAAAGACGCAAGGATATAAGATCTATACTACATTAGATTTAAAAGCCCAAAAAATTGCGGAAAAGACTATAGGAGATAATTTACCTAAAGGGTATGTAGATTCTTCTGGCCTAACTCAACCACAAGCAGCTTTAGTGGCACTTGACATAGAAAGTGGAGGCATTTTAGCTATGGTTGGTGGTAGAGGAGAAGATTACTTTAACAGAGCAACTATGGCTCGTAGACAACCAGGCTCTACCCTAAAACCAATTATTTATTTAGCAGCCCTACAAAAAGGCCGTTCGCCAGCTACTTTGGTTTCTGATACTCCACTCAGCTTTGAAGATGGTTGGGAACCCAATAATTACGATCAAAAGTTCTTAGGTGATATTGCTATGGGGTATGCTTTGGAGCGGTCAAGAAATATGGCAGCAATTAGAGTGTTAGCTGACGCGGGGATTGATAACGTTATTTCCTTAGCTAATGGTCTAGGAATTCACTCTCTAACAAAAGATAGAGATCGTAACCTAGCCTTAGCTTTAGGTGGTGTTACAGACGGAGTTACACCAATTGAAATGGCAGGAGCTTATGCAACATTCGCTAATGGTGGTATTTATAGAAAGCCCTATTGTGTAAAAGAGATACAGGATCTAAAAGGTCACGTTCGTTATAGAGCTAAAGACACCCAAAAAAGAGTAGTCAGCCCAGAACAAGCGTATGTCATTACCGACATGCTAAGAAATGTTGTTGATTATGGTACTGGTAAATCAGCTAAGTTAAACCGACCTGCAGCTGGGAAAACCGGTATTGCTGATAATTATACTAATGCTTGGTTCGTAGGCTATACCCCGGAGATTGCTACCGCCGTTTGGATTGGTAACGATAAACAGTCGGAACCAATGCAATATGGTGATCTTACTATCGGTAGTTCGAAGGCTGCAAGTGTATTTAAAAAGTTTGCTCAAGATTATCTTGCTAACAAAGAAATAAAACAATTTACCAAACCTGACGATGTAGTTGTTGTTAGTATTGATGTCAAAACAGGTAAGCAAAGTAGCGATCCCAATTCCCTCATTCGTTATTATGCCTTCAACAAAGATAACCTACCAGCAAAAGATAAAGTAGCTCTTCTGGATGAGGTTTCTAATAGGTTAAAGAGTTTTTGGCAGCGCTTTTTCGGTGGTAATTGATCTGGTGATGTGTTATGCCAAACAGAATAAGGTCTAGGTAAGAACTTAGAATAAAAACTAAAAAGAGACATTTCCTATAAAGGAAATGTCTCTACTTTTTTAGGTAAATGTAAGCTTATAGAAGCTTACTAATATGGGGAGAGGTTGAAAAACAAGTTAAACTTTTAGCTTATTTAACAAACTCCAATAGGCAAAGTGTGGTAGCATCTAGGAATGTGGATTTTACAAGAGGGCTCCAGGTTAGCCATTCGACATCGCCTGCACCATTGTAATTACCAAGGTGACGGGAGAAGTTTGCTGCCCACTCGTCGCCCTTATCTGGCCATTCGTCAAATACATCAAATGAGATTGCAGCTTCAACGATCCAGTGATCTTTATAAATCTCTGCAGCTACTTCCCAACCATCTGTTGTGACGGAACGGATACCATTAGGGTTGCTAACAAATTGCTTCCATGCAGTAGCAGGGAACATGGTGTGGATGAAAAATTCAACGTCATCATCGCCAGTCCAGGTTGCGCCACCATCATTGGTGATGTCAGCAATAATGGTCTTTTCGTCTTGGAAGTTTTTGTAAGCGACATAAAGGTTGTCGTCGTCCCAGCATACTAGAACCTCAGATCTGAGATCCTTAGGAGCAGGTTTACCATTTAGGTGATATTCAAGTATACCTTTACCACCCTTTTGAGCTGCTGTTGTCCAAGCTTCATCGGTTAATTTACCATCAAGGTTAGGAGCTTTTTTAACATAAGGAACTTTCAAAGAAACTTCAGCAGCAACTGCTAATCCTGCAATAGCAAGGACTAGAGTGGCAATAATTGCCAAAGATAACCAACTCTTCTTCATAAAATGACCCCCTATTATATACTTGATTAATTGGCAATCCTTAAGGCAAAATCTCTTCTCCCCTTATAAGAAATGCCTTGATTATATTGCCAAACTTTACATACTACTAGTCATATAATACCCCAAATATATTAATAATATAGATAAAAATTCTCTTGTTTAGCAGTTTTTCCTTACGAATACTATCATTACTAGTAATAATACTTTCGCATTACTTTAGTAGATTCCTGCTTCGAAAGGATAATTACCTAGAATTAACTTAACCTTAATATTTAGACAGGTCGAATGACAACGATTTCACAGAACTTTCTCCAAATTAGGAAAAATTACCTGCTTTGCTAAAGGGAAAAGGCTAACCAAAAGAGAAATAAAAGACTTCGGATCGAATGTCGATAAAATGTAGTAGTTAATTAGACTGCTGCATTCTCAGTTATCTGTAAAAGGAGGTGCAGGTGGGGTTATTACCCACTAAGGCAGTGCGCAAAATTGGTGTATTAACTGGAGGAGGAGACTCCTCAGGAATAAATGCAGTACTTCATGGGCTTTGTTTGGGAGCAAGAAGAATGAACATTGATGTAGTTGGCTTTAGGGACGGCTGGCGAGGACTAATTGATGGCGATTACGAACCACTTTCTTTTGATAGAACAATTAAAGAGGTTGATCGCTCGGGAACCATTTTAGGAACATCGAGGACTAATCCATACAAAAAAAGTGGTGATAAAAACCGTATTGAATACGCTGTAAAAGCTTTGAACCTCGATGGTTTGGTTGCAATTGGCGGCAACGATACTCTTACTGTTGCCAGTAATATAGCCAACGATCTTGATCTTAAAGTTATAGGTATTCCCCAAACCATAGATAACGATGTACCAGGTACAGAATACTGTGTTGGTTTTGATACAGCTGTGCATAATGTAGTGGAAGCTATTCGTAATGTGAGGGCTACTTGCGACTCTCATCATGAAGACATTGTTATCGAAGTTATGGGTAGAGAGAGTGGTTGGTTAGCAGCAATAGCAGGATTAACGGCTGGAGCAGAATTTATTTTATTACCAGAAACCCCTCTCGATATTGAAAAATTATTACTAGCTTTAAAAAAGCGCCATGATAATGGTTTTAAAAGCAATGTTATAGTTGTAGCAGAAGGAGTTAAAGGTTTTGCTCACCGAAAAATTGATGCCGGTACAGATGCGTTTGGTAATGTAATGTTAGCAGGGATAGGCTTAGGTTTACGAGATTATATCCAGGACAAGCTTAATACTAAAACTAGAGCTATTGTTCTAAGTTATATACAAAGAGGTGGCACCCCCACTACACATGAAGTATTTAAAGATTTAGCTTTTGGTCGCCAAGCAGTTAAGTTGTTAACAGAAGGTAAAAGCAATTTAATGGTAGCTTATAAAAACGGTCATTTGGAACCAGTTGATTTAAGTCTAGCTTGCGGGAAAGAGAATGTTACTTCTAATATACTAGAGATGGTTTCCGAACTTACTCTCTTATAATTATTCAGGCAGTTTATCTGCCTGATTTTTTATAACAAAACCTAGTTTAGTTTAACAAGGTGAGGTTTATGAGTTATATTAATTGGTAAGCGAGGCTTTGATATGGTACTTTCAAATATTTGTTAGCTTTCCAATCTGAGAATTGAAGTTTATAATGTAATCAGTTAATTTACAGAAAGAGTTGAAATTAATGGATCATGCTTTAGTTTTGGCTGGGGGTCTTGGCGAGAGACTCTGGCCTTTAAGTCGTAAACAAACAAAGACCAAAGAATCGGTTAATATAGCGTCTTACACTATGCTAGAACTCACTGTAAAGAGATTGCAATCTTGGGTTCCCAAGGAGAGAATTTGGATTATATCTAGTCGAGATATACCCACATATGGTTGCCATCTAATTAAGGAGCCACTGCGAAAAAACACAGCAGCAGCTGTGGCTTGGGGAGCAGAGACTGTTTATAGTTTGGATAAAGATGCATTTATCGGTGTATTTCCTGTAGATCATCTTATTTCACCCTGGGAAAAGGTAACAGAGGCGATTTCCTTAGTTAAAGAAAAAGGTGCACTTACAGCCCTGGGAATTAAAAGTGATACTCCTTCTAAACAATATGGTTATATTAAACCATATCCAGAGAATACAGTAGTTTCACCTGTAGAGTGCTTTATCGAAAAGCCTGATAATCCTGATAAACTTCTGCAAAAAGGTTTTTTGATTAATAGTGGTATCTATTTAGGTCCAGCGAGAAAGTTTTTAGCCGAAATAGGCCGCTATTTGCCCTATCATTTAGCGGCAGTAAGGCAAAGAGATAGGCAACTATTTGCTAAATTGAGGCCAGTTTCCCTAGATAAAGGGGTTATGGAACATACCGATAGGTTATATTGTGTTCCTTTACAAGTTACCTGGGAAGATATTGGTAGTTGGAGCAAGTATTTAAAACATGCTGGCGAAAAAGGCCAGTTTGTTAAGTATAACTCTGATAATAGTTTAGTCTACGCTGAAGAAGGTTTGGTTGTTCTATCAGGAGTTAAGGATGTTGTGGTTGTTGTAAAAGATGGTATTGTATTAGTTACAAGTAGCGAAGAAGAAAAGAATATGTCTCTAGTTTTAGAAGAAGTACGAAAAAAATATCCTGGACAGGCTTAGGAATAAATGAAGGGTGGTCATTGGACCACCCTTAAAATAAAGGTTTTAATTTTAACAGAAAGAGAAAGGTCTAAGTAAATTATTCCCTAGCAGTTTAATCAGGATAGATGTGTTGCCCTACAAAACCACTAGGGGTAGTTACCCATCTTTCGATCCAGGTAAAACCTTCGCTAAAAGAAGGTTCTTCAAATGAGTTAGCCACATTTTCAATGACCCAAGCAGGTAGGTTGTTACCTCTTTTGGTATTTTGCCGTAGACAGGACTGTTTTGGTGTGGCAACCCAAAGACAAACCACTTCTTTGCCCATTTCTTTGGCTAGTTGAATAAACGGTGCCCTTCTTTTTTTACTAGAATTAGTGGCATCATAGTAAACATCTTGCTTGGGCAAAAAGTATTCAGTTGCTTTCAAAGCAATTTCCCAAACAAATTCATCGTGCTTAGAATCGCCGAGATTACCAATAATACCTAGACGAATTATATCTGAGGTAATAATTCGGCCCTGCCTTAACCTGCAAAGACTGCTTTTACCAGAAGCAGGTAAACCGCATAGTAAGTAGAGACGAGTCATTCTGGGGTTACCTCCAGTAGTACCAGCTCTGGGTAGCAGAAATATCTTAATGGTAAACGGGTAGTGCCAATCCCAGAAGTGGTATAGATTATAGTGTTGTTATAATTTCTTAATCCATAGGCGAAAGCTTTTTTTATTCTTAACTCTGGTAGTAGAGGTGAACCATCGAACCAACAAAACTGTCCGGCATGAGTGTGTCCTGCTAACATTAGTTTGGCTCTCCCATTAACTTCAAAAATTGGATCAGGTGTGTGGGATAGGAGTAGATCAACATTTTCCGAAAGGGCAAGATCTAGATCGGCTTTAAGCCAAAAAGGATCACCTAGGCCACCTATAGTGAGTTGTCCTAATTTAACTCTACTATTTAATAACACGACAATACCTTCTTTTTCCAGGAGTTCGTAGAGGTATTGGCGATCAATTTCGTGGTTATAATCGTTATTCCCCCAAACAAGGAAGGTCGGTCGACCATTCGCAATCTTTTTAATTGTTTCTGCTACTCTTTTTTCTTGGTTGATACGTCTAACAATCAGATCACCAGTTAGACAAATAAAATCACAATCAGTACTTTGCGCTAATTTAACAACTTGTTTGATACGAAAGCCTCTACCTGAAGTGTGTAGATCTGATAATAAAAGTATGCGAGAACGTTTTTCCGGCCAATCTTTTATTTTTATATGAATTCTCTTTAGGGTGAGGCGATTAGCAGAAATGAATCCCCAGATAGCAACTAAAAAAATAATAACAAAAAACCATATTAACGTTTCCATTTTACTGTTTGCCTCCCAAGTAGCAAGCCCCCAAAGCCCCAGAAGACAGCGACATTAACAACTAAAAAATGTCTTAATAGAGCTAAAGGCCGAGGCGTACTCTCAGACATTTTTTCCCAAAGAATACCTAGTAAAGCTAAAGCTATTAAGATAATTTCCCCAGTCATAAGCCAAGGGTACAGATTGGAAATTATTAAAAGAACAAAATGGATTAAACCAGTTAAAGCTGCCGCCCAGCGCAGAATCTTATGCGAGACTATAAAGAAACCCCACTTACTAACTAACAAGCCAGGAAACTTGCTTAGTGTTTGAATTCCTCCCGCTATGATACGTGATTTTCTATGAAATTCTTCAAAGGTGGAGTGGGTAGCTTGTTCATAGGCGATAGCTTTATTTACCTGTACTAATTTCTTGTTTTTTTGTAGCAGCGAACAGGTGATATAGAAGTCGTCAGCTATTATGTTGAGAGGTGGCAAAGTGACATCTTCTTTTCTTAAAACATAAAAAGTTCCTGGAATTACAATTGTACCCCCAAGGTTAGTCTCTAGAGTTCTGAGTTTAGTTTCATAATCGCTATAAGTAGATTCACCTAAGGTTGAGTCACTACTAGCTACCAAAGAGAGAATACCTCCTGCTGCACCAGTGCTTGGCTCTAAAAGGGCAGTTACTAGCCATTTGAGACTATCAACTCTAAAAAGAGCCGAGACATCGGAAAAACAAATAATATCTCCTGTTGCTTCAGCGAGACCAGCTTTTAGAGCTGCAGGTTTTCCTTGCCTTTTAGGTAACACGATAGTCTTAAGCTTGGGGTAATCCACGAGAATGGCATTAGTCTTATCAGTGGAGCCATCAGAGACAATAATGATTTCTAAATCTGGATAATCAAGAGCTAAGGTGTTATCAAGCTTCTCTCTAAGAAATTGCTCTTCGTTATAGGCAGTAATTAGTAAGGTTACACGAGGCCAGTTTAGAGGCCAATTAGGCAATGGCTTAGGTTTACCTAAGAGTTTAAGCAGTAATGGGTAAAAGAGATAGGGGTACAAAAAGAGGGCTAAGGATAGCCATATTGCGATTTTCATAAGCCAATTTTGTCCCCCTTTAGAACCCTGCCTATTATAGTCGTGTATTTACTTAGCCACGGTTCGTTGGCGTATTCTTTCTTTACTTTAGCTAGCGCTTTTTGGCCTAAAGATTGGGCTTGGGAAGGATCATCTAAAATCGATGCCCAAGCGGTTTTTATGGCCTCAGGATTTCTAGGTGGCACTAAGATTCCCTCTTGACAACTAAAAAGCTCACTTAATCCACCAATAGAACTAGCAATAACAGGTAAGCCTGTAGCCATAGCTTCTAAAGCACTTATAGAGGTTGCTTCAATGACATTATGATCAGGCACAGAAGGTACTATAGCTACATCAGCAATTTGAAGTAGTTGGGTAGCTCTTTCTCTGGAAACAGAGCCTAAAAAGAGAACTTGTTTTTCTAAGCCGAGGGTTTTAGTTAATTTTTTTAAAGTAGGGCGTTCTGGGCCATCTCCAGCAATAATTAATTTCACGTTAGGACGACCCAATAGAGCCAAAGCTTGGATACCATAACCGACACCATTTTTAGGTACTAAACGTCTAAGGATAATGGCCAAGCTTTCTTCGGGTAAAAAACCGTGTTCTTTTTTTAATTGTTCTTTGTTAGTACCTGGTCTGAACAAGGTGGTATCTACAGTATTAGGGAGAATAGTAACCTTGCTCTCAGGCAGAGAAGCTCGGGAAATAATTTGGTTTTTTAAATTAGAATCCACAGCAATAATTGCTTGAGCACTTTTTAAAGCAGCGATCTCTTCAGCTAGAAGTTTTTCATAGGCTCTAGATTCTGGTTTAATGGTACCCAAACTAGCGTATTCGTCAGGTGCAGAACCGTGTAAGGTAAGGATAAAAGGCCTATCACAGAGGGGGAAAGCAGGTGTATCTTGCAATAATACTAGAGGAAACTCCTCTAGGGGATACATTTTATTTAGCATTTGTTTTAGAAAGTAGCGTCTAAGAGCAAAATCTACAGTAATATTACCCCAAAACCTAGGTGCATTAGCGAGATTCCTTTTCAATGGCGATAAAGATGATAAAGATAAAACTGTAGGCTCGAAACCGGCTAATGGTAATAGTTGTTTCAATAAATCAATATGCGTTGATTTACCACCAATATGCGGATAACGGCCAATACTTAAGATAAGGATTTTTGTCGCCATTTTTTCCACGCTTCTTTCCTACCAGCAATAAAGCCCAACATATCAGCGAAATCTATTACGAAACGTAGCGGTAAAAAATAAAGGTTACGAGTTTTTTGGTAATCCCTAATTAATCGCGATCCCCAGAGTACTAAAGCTAATAAAAAACCCCAAGGATAGATACATAATAACAGATATCTTGCAAAAATTAGGAGATAGTCTTTAAGCTGGATCAGTGCTTCGCCATCACCTAAAGCATAATGAAAGAATTGTTTGTAAACTGCTTTTAAATCGGGTCTCGGTTGCCAGAAGACTATAGCTTGGGGAACAAAGATGAAAGAAAAGCCAGCTTTTTTCAATGCTAGATCAAAGGGAGTATCTTCATTGTGGGTTAAATCCTCAGGGTAACCACCAACCCTCTGCCAAGCTGATTTAGTAAATGCTACCGAACGACTTGAGGGCAGGAAAGATTCTGGATGTACTGTTTTTAAAGAGGGGATAGTCATTGCTGCAATGGCTTTTTCCCACGGGGTGTTAACTAGAGGTTCATAAAACCCTGAGGCAACATCAGCACCATTTTGTAAAGCCTTATAAAGATATAATAGCCAGGAACTATCAGCAACACACCCAGCATCAGTAACAGCGATATATTTGGTTTTGGCAGCTGAGATAGCAGCGTTACGTCCCTTAGAGCGATTGCCAGGGACATTGATAATCCTAACTAAAGGGTAAGACTTAGCTAGAGTTTCTAATATTTCCCAGGTACCATCGGTTGAACCTGCATCGGTAACAATAATTTCAGAAGGAAGGTAACTTTGCTTAAGGAGGCTAGTAATTAAAGCTTCAATAGAATCTTTTTCATTGTAGACTGTAACAATAACTGTGATTTTATCAGACAAGGCTCTGGTACACCTCCTCTAATTCTTTAGCAATAGTTGACCAAGAAAACCTTTCGACTCTTTTTAATCCGGCAGTAGCTAGTTTTTGGTAAAGCTCTTTATCCTGAATTAGTTCGATTTTTTCTACCAGGTCTGCTTCCGAATCAGGGTCGAAGAGGAGACCAGCGTCTCCCAAAACTTCTGGGAAGCCACCTGAGTTACTAGCTAAAACAGGTACTCCTGAGGCCATTGCTTCTAGAAGTACAATACCAAAAGCTTCATTTTTACTAGGTAAAACTAAAGTTTTAGCTTGATTTATCAAACTAACTATTTGGTTTCTACTTGGGCTAACAAAACTAACTCCTGTACTAGCAAGACCTTTTAAATAATCTAGGTAAGCTTTATCAGGTGCGTACCCAGCAATGATCAAAGGTTGTTTATTAAGTAGTTTTTTATAAGCACCTAATAAAAAGTCAAGACGTTTTTCGGGTACAATTCTACCTACAAAAAGGAGGTAGTTTTCTTTATTTAAATAGGGGTTAAATTCCTCTAAATTAACCCCATTAGGAATAACAATCACCTTTTTAAAATCAAATAGTTCTTGGTACATTTGAGCTTCTTTTGTAGTTATAGCAACTAAAGTAGTATAATTCATAATTTGTTTGAGACGTGTTTCCCAATAACGTAGGCGTTTTGTTTTTTGATCATTTTTTCGTTTTGTATATAGCCTTTGTAAGTCAGCTGCACTATAGTGGCCAGTAACTACTAGTGGTTTATGGAAAAGTCGACAGTATAAGTAACTAAGTTCTAAATGTAGCGACGCCATTGAATGAACATGAATTAGATCAGGGTTACTTTTTACAAGCCCCCAGAATAAGCCGGGAAAATGGATGGGCTGTGAAAATAACGTGGTCTTTTTGACAAACTTACTAGAGTATCGATAAGTAGGGATTTCGTCAGTAGCTAATTTCGGTAGGCTTGTTCCTTTAAGATCGTAAAAATTCGAGGTGTGAATCTCCACTTTATGACCATTGTTAATTAAAGTTCTACTTAGTTCTAACACATGTCTTTCAACACCGCCTAAAGCGGGAGCAGCTAAATAACATACTTGGGCAATTCGCAAAGATAACACCTCACTTCAGAAATTGACAGCAACCCTTGTTAAGATTGTAGCATATTTTAAGCTGATCTTTTCTTTTTTGCCTAGGAGGTAGTTTTTAACCAGTAGAGTTAGCTATAAAAGGGAAAGATAGTTATAAGTAAACCAAGCCTAGGACCTAATTCACCAACTATCTAAAACTAGACAATACCAAATCCTTAAAAGTAGGATTAAACTAAAGAAAGGAGAATCTTTTAATGGTAGTCTGTGAATATGCTAGAGTAACAAGTGACAAGGATGGTAGAATAATTTACCGTTGTAATCTTTATAAATTTTTAATGGGTCTAGATTTAGACCAGTATTGCTCCGAGTGTTGTGATTACACTGTTTGGAGTG
This sequence comes from Firmicutes bacterium UBA4881, assembly GCA_002399235.1. GTDB lineage: Bacteria > Bacillota > DTU065 > DTU065 > DTU065 > UBA4881. Next base: position 38,193 of record DHDH01000036.1, read on the forward strand.
AGGAATATAGTAGGGGGCTACAAAATGCGTCAATTGTATGAAATGCTGGTTCAGAAGTTATCCGGTAGTGTGTTGTGGAAAGAGCCAATGCAAAAACACACAACCTTTCGGATAGGCGGCCCAGCAGATATCATGATTCTTCCTAATTCAATAGAGGAATTGCATGAGATATTAGGAATTATTAGAGATGCAGATGTATCTTATATGGTAGTTGGTGCTGGTTCTAATCTTTTAGTAAGCGATAAAGGTATCAGGGGTGTTGTAATTAAAATTGGTCCAGCTTTTGCTGATATCTGTATTGAAGGAAATAAACTAATTGCAGGTGCCGGCGCTACTCTTACAGCAGCTTCTCGCAGAGCTCAGGCAGCGAGTCTTTCTGGGTTAGAATTTGCTGTCGGGATCCCTGGTTCTGTAGGAGGAGCCATTATGATGAATGCTGGAGCTTATGGTGGGGAGATCTGCCAAGTTCTTGAGTCTGCAGAGGTAATGGACAGTTTAGGTAATATTATTAACTACACAAATCAAGAGATGCATTTCGGGTATAGACACTCACGTCTAATGGAAGAAGAGTTGATTGCTCTTTCTGGTACATTTCTTTTAAAGCCAGATGATCCAGAATTAATTTTAAGTCGTATGCAGGATATTACAGAAAGAAGACGTGAGAAACAACCTATTGACATGCCATGTGCGGGGTCAGTATTTAAACGTCCTCCTGATAATTATGTAGGACCTTTGGTGGAAAAAGCTGGATTAAAAGGATACAGAATCGGTGGAGCCGAAGTCTCTACCAAACACGCTGGTTTTATTGTTAATGTAGGAGGGGCTACCTGCAAAGATGTACTAGATCTCATTGGTTTTGTGCAAAGTACTATCAAGGATAAATATAATGTTATTTTAGAACCTGAAATCAGAGTAGTTGGCGAAGTTTAAGTCCTAAACCTGAGAGGTGTACTAAATTTTGAAAAAGTTTGATCTGAGAAAGTCGCTAAAAAAGATGCTTCCAGCACAGGTCTTAGCGATAGGTTATTTAGTCGTAATAATAATAGGTACCCTACTATTACATCTACCTATAGCTACTACAAAAGAAGGTAGTTTACCTTGGATTGATTGTCTTTTTACAGCAACTTCAGCAACAGCGGTTACAGGTTTAATTGTGGAAAATACTAGCGAAGCCTTTACTGTTTTTGGTCAGGTTGTTATTATGCTTTTAATTCAATTTGGTGGTCTAGGCTTAATGACAATGTCCACATTAGTAGCTTTGATTATTGGCCGCCGTATAGGTATTAGGGAAAGAGTTGTTATGCAAAAAGAACTTGGCCAATTTACTTTATCAGGTCTTGTAAATGTAGTGCGCCGTATTTTGTTGATAACCTTTATTATCGAAGGTATGGGCATGTTAATTCTCTTTTTTCGATGGCAACCATTACTAGGTACCAGCAAAGCTCTTTACTATGGTATGTTTCACTCGGTATCTGCATTTTGTAATGCAGGCTTTGATCTCTTCGGTAACAGTATGCAGAATTTTAGTCAAGACTTTATAACCTTGTTTGCCATCTCTTCCTTAATAATTTTAGGTGGCTTAGGCTTTGGAGTAATAACTGATATTGCTCATTTTCGTAAAAATCGTCGGCTTACCTTTCATAGTCAGATGGTAATTAGAGTTACGTTAGCCTTAATACTTATTGGCTGGGTGTTTATTTTCTTTACCGAATATAGTAATCCCCAGACTCTTGGTTCCTTAAGTTTGGGAGGTAAAGCAATATCTGCTTACTTTTCTAGTGTAACAACTAGAACTGCAGGGTTTGAGTGTGTACCTACTGGTCTTTTAAGAATCCCCACACTCTTTTTAACGATTGTTTTAATGTTTATTGGTGCTTCACCTGCCTCAACAGGTGGTGGTATTAAAACCACTACTTTTGGTGTAGTAGCAGCTACAGCTTTTAATCTTATTAAAGGTAGAAGTGAAACAGAGGTATTAAAAAGACGAGTAGCTCAGGAAACGATCATTTCAGCAACTAGTATTATATTTTTAGCCATGATGCTCATTTTTGCTGATACTATTATCCTCAATTTTGCTGATCCTGATAAAGGCTTTTTACCTACATTTTTTGAGGTGGTATCAGCCTTTGGTACAGTGGGACTATCTACCGGTATTACTCCAGAACTTAGCTGGGTCTCTAAGCTCATGTTAATTATAACGATGTATGCTGGTAGGGTAGGACCAATGACTGTTGCTACTGCTTTAAGTAGTAAGGTAGCTAGTAAAACATACCGCTATGCAGAAGAAAAGATACTTGTAGGTTAGGTCAAATAGTGTTTATATGGCATAAAGTACTCTCATGACAGGGAGGAATACTTTGTGCTAATCTTATACTGTGCTTGTTGGTGTCCAAAATGTTTGTGGGTAGAGGACAACCTAAGAGATATTGGTGTAGCATATAAATTAGTTCGAGTAGAAAGAGAACCCAAAGATCGCAAAGCACTACTGCGGGATACCGGTCAAAGAGGAATACCTGCTTTAGTTGATGGGGATAAAGTTTTTTTAGATGAATGGGATATAGTTAGGTATGCCAAGGAAGTTGCCGCGCGGCAAATGTAAAAACCTGGCAGGGGCAGCTCTGCCAGGTTTTCCAGGCCAAGGTTGCGGTTAGGCCTTTGCAATATATCTTCAACGTTTCGAACTAGATGTAGGCAAGTGGAATAAGAAGGAGGGAAGGCACATACTGTGCCAGTCTTATGAAATTTGGTAGAGACATCGGCATAGATCTGGGTACAGCTAATACGCTGGTCTGCCGCAAAGGAGAAATAATTCTCAATGAGCCGTCAGTTGTAGCTATTCGTAAGGATACCAAAGAGATCTTAGCAGTTGGTCAAGAAGCGAAAGCTATGATAGGTAGAACTCCAGGTGACATAATAGCTGTTCAACCCCTACAAGATGGTGTTATTGCTGATTATGAAGTTACAGAAAAGATGTTGGATTATTTTATTAGAAAATGTGTAAAAGTTTCTCTTTTTAATTTCAAGCCCCGTTTGGTAGTAGGAATTCCTCGGGGAGCAACCTCAGTAGAACGTAGAGCTGTTGAAGAAGCAGCTTTTAAAGCAGGAGCTCGCGAGGTTTACTTAGTGGAAGAGCCTATGGCTGCAGCAATAGGCGCAGGTATTCCTGTAGAAGAACCTACAGGCCATATGGTAGTCGATATTGGTGGCGGTACAACAGAGATCGCTGTAACTTCACTAGGTGGTATTGTAGCTGGACGTTCTATTCGCGTGGCTGGTAATGCGATGGACAAGGCTATTATTATGTACCTAAGAAGAACCTACAGTATTGTTATTGGTGAGCGAACTGCTGAAGAAATAAAAATTAAGATAGGCTGTGCTTTCCCTGAAAAAGAAGAAGAAATGGAAGTTAGGGGCAGAAACCTAGTTACAGGCCTACCAGTAAACTTAATTGTCCATACTAGTGAGATTCACGAGGCTATCTCAGAGCCACTTTCAGAGATTATTCGTGCTGTTCGTTCCACTTTAGAAGAAACTAAGCCAGAAGTTGCCTCAGATATCTACGAAAATGGTGTTATATTAACTGGTGGTGGTGGCCAAATCAAAAACATAGATAAACTGCTAAAACATGAGACCAACCTGCCAGTGTTTATTGCTGAAGATCCACTTTTCTCAGTTGCTAAAGGTACTGCACTAGTACTTGAACACCGTGAGATACTGAGAAACATTAAATCACGCAAGTCTACACGCCGTTAGGGAGCCTCTTGGGCTCCTTTTTCCCCTGAAAAGGAGTGAGTTATTTATGGATATTTTACGGATGGTAGCTGAAGAATTGGGTATTCGCCAAGAACAGGTTGAAGCTACAGTTAGTTTACTCGACGAAGGTGCGACTATCCCTTTTATAGCCCGTTATCGTAAGGAAAAAACAGGATCTCTAGACGAAACTGTAATTAGAAATATCTCAGAAAGAGTTACCTATCTTCGTTCTCTAGAAGCAAGAAAAGAAGAAGTTATCCGTCTAATTGGCGAAAAACTTACACCAGAGATTGAATTAGCTATCAAACAAGCTACTACTTTACAAGCTGTGGAAGATATTTATCTCCCCTATAGACCTAAACGCCGAACACGAGCAACCATTGCTAAAGAAAAAGGGCTAGAACCTCTAGCTCTCTCGATCATCGAACAAAAAGAAGACCCGGCTTTATTAGCTAATAACTTTATTACCGAAGAAGTACCAACTACTGACGAGGCTCTAAGTGGAGCTCGCGATATTGTCGCAGAGATGGTCTCTGAAGATTTTAAAACCAGGGAATGGATGCGTCGTATTACGAGAAGAAGCAGTAATCTTGAAGTTAGCGTAGTTGCTGATAAAGAAAATGAGGAAGCTGCCAAAACCTATCAGAACTATTTCCAGTTTAAATCACCATTAAAAAATGTCGCTCCACACCAGATCTTAGCTATTAATCGGGGCGAAAAAGAAGGCTTTCTTACTGTTAAGATCACAGTTGATGTCGATAATATTCTACAATCATTAAAAGCACTTTGGCTCAAAAAAGGAGCAGCCTTTACTACTGAGTTAGAAACAGCCTTAGCAGATAGTTACTCTAGACTACTAGCGCCAGCTATTGAAAGAGATCTGCGTAGAGAGATGACTGAAGGCGGGGATAAACAGGCTATTAGCGTTTTCCAAGAGAATCTTCGTAATCTACTGTTACAAGCGCCTGTAAGAGAACGTGTAGTAATTGGCTTAGACCCAGGTTATAGAACTGGAACTAAAGTTGCGGTAGTTAATACATCAGGGGATCTTTTAGCTACAGATGTAATATATCCCCATGTACCACAAAATCGCTTTGAAGAAGCCAAGACAACCTTGAAAAGACTAATTACTAAACATAAGGTTGATCTAATTGCTATAGGCAATGGCACTGCCTCAAGAGAAACTGAAGCTTTAGCAGCAGAGATTGCCAAAGAAACAGATGTAGCCTTTGTCATAGTAAGTGAAGCTGGCGCTTCAGTGTACTCGGCATCAACAATTGCTAAAGAGGAATTTCCTGATTTAGATGTTTCGATCAGGGGCGCAATTTCTATTGCCAGAAGAATTCAAGATCCCTTAGCAGAACTAGTTAAAATTGATCCAAAGAGCATTGGTGTTGGTCAATATCAACATGATGTAAACCAGAAAGAACTTTCAAGTGCTTTGGATTATGTAGTAGAAAGTGCAGTTAACCATGTTGGTGTAGAATTAAATACTGCTTCGTGGACACTCTTACAGTATGTTAGTGGTATTAATAAAACTTTAGCCCAAAGGATTATCTCTTTCCGCCAAGAAAACGGTAAGTTTTCTTCCCGAAAAGAACTTTTAAAGATTAAGGGGATTGGTGCTAAAACCTACGAACAATCTGCTGGTTTCTTGCGCATAGCTAGTGGCCAAAATGTACTAGATAATACAGCAGTTCACCCAGAGTCATATCCACTAGCAGAAAAGATAGTTTCTCATCTAGGTTTTAAGCTAAGTCAAGTTGGTACTCCTGAGTTACAAAGTAAACTTGGCGAAGTTAAAGCTGAAGAGTTAGCTCAAACCTTTGATGCTGGTTTGCCAACTGTCACAGATATTTTAAGTTCATTAAGCAAACCTGGTCGAGATCCGAGAGAGGATCTACCTGGACCAGTGTTTAGACAAGACGTCTTAAAATTTGAAGACCTAAAAACAGGCCAAGTGTTAACAGGTACTGTCCGCAATGTGGTTGATTTCGGTGCTTTTGTGGATATTGGTGTGAAACGCGATGGCTTGATTCACGTTTCTCAGTTACCTCAAGGAACTAAACTACATCCTATGAGACAGATTGCTGTAGGTGAGGTAGTTGAAGTAGAAGTTATTGAGATCGATAAAGATAGACAAAGAATTGGTCTCAAACTACTGAGAAAGCTACAATAACAACTAGCATTAAGTGGAAAAAACAACTTAATTAGTTGCAGTTCAAGCTAGAGTTAGATAAAATGTATACAAAAGATGAAGCGGCGTAACTCGCCGCTTTTATACATAGTAAATGAGTTTATTGGAGGAGAAAGTTATGGAAAGTCAGCAAAAAGAGCGTAATAAAGCGGCACTCTTACTTTACCTTATACTTGTAATCCCTTTTATGATAGTTACAGCTAATACCATCAGTAAAATAGAAGTTTTTGATATATATTGGGTTAAGATGTTACTACAAGCTTTGATATTGACCTTTATTATTAAAGCTTGGTTGGGAATTGTATTAAATCACTGGGATTTCCAGCATTATTTAGAGTTCGAACCAAAGTTTTGGCAAAATCTTGGTATAGGTATACTCTATGGTCTGACCTCCGCTATGGTTGTCGTATTAACTGAAATAATAACAGGAGGCAGTACGAGAGCTTTTAATCAAGAACTATTAGGAATTGGTTTATTTAAAGTATTGGGCTTAGCTATAATCTTTTTTCTAGCTGAAGCTTTCATCGAAGAAATGGTTACGAGAGGCTTTGTCCTAGAACAGATTGTTGAGCTCGGTAATACACCACTAGCTTTACTTGCTTCGTCTAGTGTGTTTGTTTTAGTTCAATTCCTTTGGGATAATCCTGGAGTATCCTTAATTGGTTGGGTAAACTTTTTTGTGTTAGCTTTCTTCCTGGGTTTATTGTATCTAACAACATTCAAAAAATGGCTCTGTATTGGCTTTCATGCAGCATGGAATCTAGTTTTTACTTGCTTCTTTCCTGTAGGACATCACCATGGTGGACATTTTGCTAGTTATGCTCACATGGAAAATTGGTTAACAACAGTGGTTTTGGTGTTCTTATTAGGATTAACAGCATTAGTGTTTAAATCTCATTACCAAGTTTACAAAGAAAAACTGGCCAAGAGCCAACACACTGCTAACCACTAAACAAAATAAAGTTATAAGTTTCTTATCCTCATAAGTAGCATATGCTACTTATGAGGTGAGTAAATGGATAGATTCTTTTGGGGAAGCAACACTGGAAGAGGCTTCGTTTCTTATGCTGAAGAGTTTTACCCAGAGGCTAAACGTCGCATTTTAATTAAGGGAGGGCCTGGTACTGGTAAATCCTCTTTTCTCAAAAAGGTCGCAGAAGCTACTAAAGAACCTGTGCTTTTTCATTGTGCTTCTTCACCCAATTCCTTGGATGCAGTAGCAGACTTTTTACTAGGTTATTTTATTACCGACGCTACAGCCCCTCATGTCCTAGAGCCAGTGCTACCAGGAGCTAGAGACGAAATACTTGATTTTGGCAAGTTCTGGCAAAAAGACAAACTCAGGGAACGCATAATAAGCATAGTTAAATGCCAACGAAAGACCACAGATTATTTCACTCAAGCTTATGCTTCTTTAGCTAAAGCCTTAAAGATAAGAGAGAGATTAGAAAAAGAATATCCAGTTCAGGATCTCGTACAATTTAAAAAGATTTGGCACGAGCTGTATAACCGTATCATCCCTAACAACCCTAATCTAGGTCGGGGGGAAAAAAGATTTATTTCGGCTTATACACCACAAGGCCTAAAATGTATGCCTTTAATAGCTAAAGAAACCTTGTATGTGGGTGCATCTCCCTCTTATGTAGAGACTTTACTTTATCCTTTAGCAGCTCTTTTCCTCGGTTCGGGAGAGGATGTATTATATTTAATGGATCCGTTAGATGGTCATAAATTAGAAGGCCTTTATATCCAGAGTAAACAGATCTATATCGAAGCTAAATGGACCTACAGAGAAAGCGAGTTAGCTTCTTTAGTTCAACAAGCAACAGAAGAAGGCATAAAAGCCTTAAGTAACGCTTTTCAAGCTCATGAGGAGTTAGAAAAAATATATATTGAAGCAATGGACTTTCCTGCGCTTGGTGAGTATTTAGGAGGAGTCTTAGCAGATATAGTAGGAGCAGATTAAAATCTGCTCCTTTAAGTTGGCCAATTTAGGAGGTAAAAAGGGGTTCTAGACTTGAGGTTTGTCGAAGATTTCTTTATTCACACTTTTTAAGTACTATAGGGTATAATGAATTTTAACAGGGTTATTACAAGGATTTTTTATTCAAAACACACCGGGTTTAGAAAGCTAAAATCATATGATCTTTGAGATGAGTGGTGTAGATGGCTAAGATGGATATCAATAATCTAATACAGGAAATTTTGGCTAAGGTAAATGTATCGGCTATCAAAAATGCTGAAGAAAATACTAACTCAAACTATAAACCAGAACCCATTCTTAAAACTGCTAATAAAATTAAAGTAAGTACCTCTCGGAAAATAAAAGAAATGCGTGATATTGAGAAAAAGGTCAATGAGTCTTATTCCAATGGTACCGAAGGCAAGTTATTCTATGAACAAGCAAAGTTTATGGAAGATTACGAGGATGACTACCAATTTACAGGTGTCTGTGATCGCTATTATCCTACATACCGTGCTTTAAGCGATACCCAACTTAGAGGTTATTTTTCCTGGCGAACAAAGGTTAGAAAAGGTGTTTGCGAGAAAACAGAGATTGCCTTTGCCTTTTTGTATATTTACGAACTTCTAAATAACATTGGTGTTAAATCTCCCAAAGAGGGCTTTGATAAACTTATCTCTTTTTGGAACCAATATAGAGAACTCGATTATACAATTGACCGTTACTTCGGTATCTGGCTTAAAGATTATATTATTTATTACGATCTAGATCCTGCTTTACTATTGGTTGTTAATAAAGAAGAACCAAGTTTTTTACTCGAGAAGTTGTACAATTACACTGATTATTCTCCTAAGGAAATCTGTCTAGTCCTTAATTACTTTTCTAACTACAATCTACTTAAATCGGCATTTTACAAAAAGTATGGTAATGATGTTGAAGCTGTAGTTTATAAGGTCTATAGTGAGCTAACGGGGTATTATAAGAAAAATAGAAAGCGACCTTTATTTAATAGGTTTTTCGGTATTGCAAATACTAGCTCATATTATATGTTTAGTTGGGCTGTCTTTTATAAAAAAGACAAAACAGATAGGATTAAGGTAATTAATACCTGTGAAAGCTATTCAATTAGCTTTGGTTATTGGCAATGTACCTACTACCCTAAAACAGGGAAGAAAAACAAAGTCATAGGAGAACTACTTAAAACGATCGATGCTACTATGCGTGATGTATATAACTTTAAACATCCTTTAACCTTAGGGAAAACCACAAAACTTAATACAGACTTAATTAAAAAAGTAGTTAACAGTTATTACCTTGAAAATAAGCCAATGCTAGATTTCGCAAAAAAAGACAAGAAGAAAGCTAATGAGGAAGATTCCACACGGGTACCTATAACGATCGATACCTCTAAATTTAACGAAATCAGACTCGCTGCTGAGATAATTCAAGACAAGCTCCTTATAGAAAAAGATGAACTGGAACCAACTTTAGAATTAGTAAGTGAGGTTAAAAAAGAGGTACAACAACAACCAGAGAGGGACAATAAATTTTTAGATAGTATAGAAACAGCAATTGTTTTTGCAATATTAGAAAGCGATCTCCTGAAACTAAACAACCTTCTAAGAACAAATGGGCTGATGCTTTCAGTAGTGATCGATAGTATCAATGAAAAATTGTTTAATACTATCGGCGATATGGTGATTGAACTTGATGGCGATGTTCCTATTATTATTGAAGATTACTTAGATCAACTGAAAGGACTATTAAATCTATGAGTACAGTACCAAAACGCATAGCATCTGCAATAATTAACTCCTTGAAAGGTGGGGTAGTACCAAGAATAGGGTTACCATATATTGCTGTAGGTAGGAAAGCTGAGATTGATGCCCTCTTACATGATGTGGACATAATAGCAGATGGCGGAGCTTCTTTTCGATTTATTGTTGGTAAATATGGCAGTGGTAAAAGTTTTTTACTACAAATAATTAGATCATATGTGATGGATCGTAATTTTGTGGTAGTAGATGCTGATTTATCACCGGAAAGGCGTCTACAAGGAACGAAAGGGCAAGGCCTTGCCACCTATAAGGAACTTATCCAAAACATGTCGACAAAAACCAGACCAGATGGTGGAGCTCTGCCTTTAATTCTAGATAGATGGCTAAATAATGTTCAGTTAGAGGTTGCAGCTGAAAGTGGTTTGTCACCAACAGACGATAGAATTGTTAAACTTGTAGAACAGAAGATATTTATTGTAATTAATGATCTACAAGAGATGGTTCATGGCTTTGAATTTGCTAAGCTTTTAACAATTTACTATAACTCCTATGTAAATAATGATGACGAAACCAAAGCAAAGGTTATTAAGTGGTTCCGTGGAGAGTATGCCACTAAAACCGATGCTAGGCAGGAACTAGGTGTGAATACAATCATCACTGATGATAACTGGTACGAATATTTAAAACTTTTTGCAGTATTTTTGGTTAGAGCAGGCTATAGTGGGTTACTAGTTTTAATAGACGAACTAGTAAATATCTATAAAATACCTAATAGTATAACCAGGCAATATAACTACGAAAAAATCTTAACTATGTATAATGACACATTACAAGGGAAAGCACGATATCTAGGGATTATTATGGGTGGGACCCCGCAATGTATTGAAGATCCAAGACGTGGTGTTTATAGTTATGAAGCACTAAAGTCTCGTTTAGAAGAAAGCCGTTTTTCCACAGAGACTACCAAAGATATGCTAGCGCCAATTATAAGATTGTTGCCTCTTACTTATGAAGAACTGTATGTCTTAATAGAAAAGTTGGCCAAAATCCATAGCGAGTTATTTGGTTATGAGTCCACAATAACTCAAGATGATATGATTAACTTTATTAAAATCGAATTTGGTAGAATTGGTGCCAATACTAATATTACCCCTCGTGAGGTTATACGCGACTTTATTGAGATAATGAATATTGTCTACCAGAATCCAAAGCTAAGTATCACTGAAATATTAAACTCACAAGGGTTTGAGTTTGCCAAAAACAATTTAACTGAGGAAGCAATTCATAAGGACTTCGAGGAGTTTGAAATATGAGTGCTTTTGAAAGGTTAGCACCTTTTATAAAGGACTATATCTACAGGGAGAAATGGGACAACCTGCGTGAAATTCAAGTAGCAGCTTGTGATGTTCTCTTTAATACCGACAAAAATTTACTCCTTGCTTCAGGGACCGCTAGTGGCAAAACTGAAGCAGCTTTTTTACCTGTGCTCACTAAACTCTACGAAAATCCAGCTGCATCAGTAGGAGTTTTATATATCAGCCCTCTAAAAGCTTTAATCAATGATCAATTCCTTCGTTTATCAGGACTTTTAGAGGAATCTGGTATAAGGGTAACCAAATGGCATGGAGATGCTAGTCTAAGCGAAAAGAATAAACTTCTTAAAAACCCTCAAGGTATCATTCAAACTACACCTGAATCTCTAGAGGCTATGTTAATGAGACGAAAAACAGAGGTTATTCGTTTATTTACTGATTTGCGTTTCGTTATTATTGACGAAGTCCATTCGTTTGTAAACGAAGATCGTGGTGTTCAACTCCTATGTATCTTAGAACGCATTCAAAAGCTAACCGGGGTAATCCCAATAAGAATAGGGCTTTCTGCCACTTTAGGTGAGTATGAGAATGCCGAAAAATGGTTAAATAGTGGTACTCCTAGAGAGTGTATTACCCCTCAAGTACCAAGCCCCAAAAAGCAATTAAGGTTATCGATGCAGCATTATTATGTAAACTTTGACAACAAAACTGATGAAGATAAAAAGTCGATGAATGCCTATTACGATTACCTTTATGCTGCCACATTTGGGAAGAAGTGCATCTTATTTTCTAATGCTAAAGCTGAAGTAGAAGAAAATATAGCTCATTTAAAAAACATCGCTAGAAAAAATCATACACCGGATAACTATCTTGTGCACCATGGCAATATCTCAGCATCGCTACGTGAGTTTACGGAAAACAAAATGAAAACAGATGAGAGTAAAACTGTTACTGGGGCCACCTTAACTCTTGAGCTAGGCATCGATTTAGGATATTTAGAGCGTATAGTGCAAACAGGCTGTCCAATTTCTGTATCTAGCTTTGTTCAACGTCTAGGTAGAAGTGGTAGGCGTGGTCAACCTAGCGAAATGTGGTTTGTTTTTAGAGAAGATGTGAAAAACATCAATAAAGAATTCTATCAAGCTATAAATTGGTCATTTGTAAAATGCATAGCTATTATCGAACTCTATATCAGAGAAAAGTGGGTCGAACCCCTCAGGCAAAAGAAGCTACCCTTAAGTGTCTTATATCACCAGACTATGAGTTATATGGTATCTGCAGGTGAAGTGACTCCAGCATTACTTGCTCAGAATCTTTTAACACTCACTCCGTTTAAAGAAGTCACTCAAGAAGACTACAAAACACTACTTCTCTATATGTTAGGGAATAAGCAACTTGAACGAAGTGAAAATGGTGGTCTATTAATAGGAGAAGACGGGGAGAGTTTAGTTAATAACTACGATTTTTACAGCGTATTTGAGACTCCTGAGGAGTACAGCGTTAAATTTGCTTCCGAGGAAATCGGTACTATTCAAGAAGCTTTCCCGGTAGGTGAACGCTTTGCCCTCGCAGGAAGGTCTTGGGAAGTACTCGAGGTCGATAAAAAGACTAATATCATTTATGTCAAAGAAATTTCCGGTATATCGACTAATCAATGGTATGGCTTTAATGGAATTCCTGTCCATAACAAGATCATGAAAAAAATGAAAGAAATCCTACAAAGTAAAGAAGAGTACGGTTATCTTTCAGAATCTGCAGCTAATAGACTTAAGGAAATTCGCCAGATTGCCCTTAATTCCAAGCTCACAACTAAGCCTGCTATACCGATAGTAGAGGGAGTTTACGCAATATTTCCTTTTGTAGGTACTTGCGAGCTTATAACCCTAAGCCACCTTCTAACTGAAAAAGGGATCGCTAATAAGTTACTAATAGAGAAAAATGTCCCTATTTGTATCTTTACAGACGATATAAGCGAATCAAGTCTTCTAAACGAATTAAAGGACATTAAGTATGGCGATGTAGACTTAGCTTCGGTTACAATGTCGGAGGATCTGCAAACTGGTGGTAAATATGATAAGTTTGTTCCAGGAGACTTATTAAAAAAACAATATCTGATAGACTTTCTTAACCTTTCTAGTCTTAAAGAGGGTTTAGATATCTAGTGAATAATAAATGCATTGGTGCCAGCTAGCCTTGACACCAATGCATCAATTTTAAAAAGAACATAGAGAAAGATTGCTTAAAAACTAATTATGGGTTATATAGAGGATGGGATTTACAATGAAGGTGTTGGTTACAGGTTTTGAACCCTTTAGGGGAGAAGAAATAAACCCTGCTTGGGAAGCAGTACAGAGGTTAGATCTATGTATAGCTGGGGCAGAGATAAAAAAGGCTCAACTGCCAACAGTTTTTGGCAAGTCAATTAACAAGTTAATACAGGTAATTGAGAAAGAAAATCCAGATGCGGTTTTATGTATAGGCCAAGCTGGGGGACGTTACGAGCTAACTGTAGAGAGGGTCGCAATTAATTTAAATGATGCTTCTATCAAAGATAACGACGGGAATAGTCCTAGTGACGAACCTATAGATATTGATGGGCCAACTGCTTACTTTGCACGACTGCCAATCAAAGATATGGTAGAAGAGATTCAGAGTGCAAAACTGCCTGCTTCCATTTCAAATTCAGCAGGTACATTTGTTTGCAACCATGTTATGTATGGACTCCTGCATTATATAAATACCAAAAGGCCTAATATGCTAGGTGGTTTTATTCATGTTCCTTTCATCCCTGAACAAGTAATTAACAAAAGACATATGCCTAGTGTGGCTTTAGAAGATATAGCGAAAGGATTAACGATTGCAGTTAAAGTAGCAGTTGAAAAAGGCTGTTTGATAAATTAGGAAAACAACCTGTTTGAGCTAAGAACCTGTCTACAACATTCGAGATTAAGCTTTCTAGAATGCTGAGGGCTCTTTTACTTTGGAGAATTTTACCCCTACTTTACTCATCATCACACCTTCTTTCACTATACTATTGCACTACCTCTAATTTCTCATCGAAATAAGTTATTCGCAGTTAAATCAGGGCCACTAGAGTTCTTCATACTCAGTGATCATTTGATATTGCTCAATTTCTACCAGCTTGATTTGTTTGATTGTATTGTTTATTACCTGATAACACGCATAGACAACACTCCCATGGAAAATTACACCATGTAAAACAATAGTTATCCACCAATATTCAAAGTGGTGGCGATTAACTTTTGCTAAAGAGCAATAATTAACTATATTGTTTCTACTAATATACCACCAAATATTATATTAGGGTGGCATATTTTAAGTGAGGCTTTCTCATGAGACTATATGAAAAGCTGGGAAAAGTAAATACTGACGGAATCATAAAAACCGTAGATTTAATATCTGCGGGTATTTACTATGCGGATATTCAAAAGCTACTATCTGAAGGTGTAATAGGAAAGGTGTGGCATGGATATAATCATTTTGTTTCAAAAGCAGCAAAAAAAGTGAAGTTAACCATTTTGAAAATACTGGTATAAAGAGATTAAAATATGGCGAACCAAGCAAAGAGGCTTTAGCAGGTGAAATTAAACAAGCAATGGTTGCACTAATGCAAATAGCAGTATATTATTCAGTTCAAGAAGAACTTGAGAAATCAATAGGTAATTCGTTATACAGAATGAGGGAAGAAAATCTTATTGAATAACACGAACCAATTACTTACTAAGCATTAAAATGTATAACTTTAATAGACTTAATACAACAGAGGGGAAATATATATGAGATTAGCATTGCTCGCAGATATTCATAGCAATCAATTTGCCTTATTCGCTGTATTAGATCACCTGCAAAGGCAAAATGTAGATCAAGTGATTTTTTGTAGCGATTATGCTTTTGGAGGCAGTGGATCAAATGAAGTTATTGATCTGCTAATGAGTTATAATTCACATCCTATTGTAGCTATTTCGGGGAATAAGGAAGATTACATCTCCCCTATCTGAAAGAACTTTCTTCTTCGGTTTCGTTGGAAATTGAGGATGTAACTATTCATGTCTCACACGATCTTTATAAGACAAAAGCTTTTCGGGTTTTGGATAGATTAGAGAGAGAAAAAAACACGCCAAATCTAGAGGTGTTATCACAAGCAGCAGATCTAAATGATTGTGATGTTTTTATCTTTGGTCATCACCATTTATTCATGGATGAAGTTGTTAACAAAAAAAGATTTATCTGTGTTGGTTCAGTAGGAATGCCATTAAACGGTGATCCTAGAGCACAGTATATGGTTTTAGATATCAATCAAAATCATATTACAACCTCAAAGCAGTATGTTGATTATGATCTACGAGAATTAGTTAGAGATTTTGAGGAAAAAGGTTTTCTTGAGAAACATAGTGTTTGGTCTATGAATACTCTTATTACTATGTTAACTGGACATAATTATATAGGGACGCAGGATTTAAGGAATAAATGACTTTAGCAGAGATAAACACACCGGAAATTTCAAAGGTAGAATCACGAATAACCAAGGCCATAGATAAAAATCTATGGCCTTTTTTTGTTTACAGAGGATTAGTGGCATTATTAGGTGCAGGATTGATGTTTACAAAAAGCAATTTAAATAAAGAGACGAGCTATTTTTGAAATAGATTTGATTTTCACATAGATTAACCGGTCTCTACTTATAGAAAGACAAAGGGGATTGAAAGATGGGTATTAGGGGAGCAATTGATCTAGAGACATTTATTGATCTGCTGCTGAATAACCAAGGGAAGGTAATGGGCTACTGCTATAATCGCTTAGGTGATTGGGCTTTAGCTGAAGATGCTGCTCAGGAAGTCTTTCTTAGAGCCTGGCGGTATTGGGGTAGTGTACAAGATAAAGAACATGCTAACACTTGGCTTTGGCGTTTAGCTTCTAGAGTTGTCCTAGATATGGCCAGTACGAGGCACAGAACAATACCTAACATAGAAGAAATAGAAGCAGATGTTATTGCTGTAGATGAAGACAGATTAGCTATTAGGTTTATGCTAGAAGGTCTTCCAGCGCACTTGAAACAAGTTATTGTTCTTTTTTATATTGATGGATATTCCTATGAAGAAATAGCAGCAATTTTACATATACCAGTAAGCACAGTTAGAGGTCGACTGTATGAAGCAAGGAAAAATTTAAAACAGACACTCTCTCGCCAAAGAGGCTCAGAAGAGAAAGTTATTTATGAATTGCTGGCACACTTGTGGCAACTTACAGATGATACAGATGCTAAGCTAGAAAACTGGCAACTAAATCAAAAAAGGATGTTATTTTCTAGGGGAACCGGAAGTTTTGGTAATGCCTTATCGATTAAGAAAGACTGGTCTGATTATGATTTTACAGCTGAATTTCAGGTGCAATCTGTGGGAACTAACGCTTCTGCTTTGCGGTTTTTTTGGCGTAATGAAAAAATATGGCAAGGTTATGGCTTGAGTTTATGTGTAGATCGGTCATTTATCCATCGATTTGAAGGTGATTGGCGCAGAACGTTTTTCCTTGGTGAGGCAAGGGAAACATTTGAGTTACAAAAGAAACACAAAATCAATATGCGAATTGTCGGTAATCGCTTTAGAGTTTATTTCGATGGCAATTTAATCCTTGATGTTAAAGATCCTGAACAAATTTATAAAAAGGGGGGTGTTGGCATTAGAACTGATGATCTTAGTGTAGTAATTGAAAATGTTAAGGTGACTCTTCTTTAATAAAAAAACTGGGGGGAGAGTTCATGCGTAAGTGGGTATTTCTATTAATTCTTAGCTTAATGTTAACTAATCTGGCGCAAGCAGAAACAGTGAAAGTTTGGCTTGTTTGGATTCAAGAGATTGTTAATGTCTTTCAGTCAGTAACAGAGAAAGATTTTACTGCCAAAACTGGGATCAAGGTTGAGTTTACTACCATGCCAGGTGATAGTTATGAACAAAAATATCTTTTAGCGGCGGCTTCTGGCAGTGTACCAGATATTGGCATCATGGGTTCTTTAGGTCCAGCTGACTTAGGGGTCAGGGGTGCCATGCTAGAACTCCGAGAAGCTTTTGGGAAAGAAGCAGATATCGTTGCTCAAAATTGTTTCCCAGGACTATTACGTTCACTAGAATTTCGCTCTGCGTTGTTTGGCTATCCAATCCAGTTTAATATCTACCCTATGTATTATAGACAAGACATAATAAACGAAATGGGACTTAAGGTTCCAGACACCTGGGATGAACTAAAACAGATATTACCCAAATTACAATCGAAAGGGCGTAATTTTGCTTTTGCCTTTGGCTTAGCTGGCGCTCCATATGCCGATTTATCTATGTTTCTTTGGCAAAACGGTGCAGATTGGTATACCCTCGATAGAAAAAAGTCAGGTTTGGATACACCTGAAGCTTTAAGGGGTTTAAAAGAGTTTGTCAGTTTTTTTAAGAAACAGAATGTACCTAAAGATGCTCAGCGCAACATGGGATTTAAATCAGGTGAACTTCCTCTAATGACAGGCTCATCCTTTGACTATCCCACTTTTCTAACAACAATGCCTGAATTAAAAGGCAAATGGTCTGTGGCTCTAGCACCAGGGACTAAAATGGCAGATGGAACAGTTAACCATGCTGCTTATATTGGGGGAAATACCCTGGGTATTTTCAAAGATAGTAAGAATAAGAAAGCAACATGGGAGTTTGTAAAGTGGTTTTTAAGTCCTGAAGTCCAGAAACAAATCGCTAGTGAAATATCGCAAAAACTACCTCAATTTATCTTTTTCTCTGCAGTTGAGGATGCACTAAAGAATACACCAATGGACTCTAGTGCCAGAGAGGTCTTTTTAAGACAAGCGAAGGTGAGTGTAGCACCACCTTATGCCCTGTCTCCAGAGACTGTCACCCATCGCTACCTGGACTTTTTGGTGTACCAGACTGTAGCTGAAGGTATTGATTCAGAAAAGGCATTGAAACAAGCTGCCTCTGAAATGAATAACGAACTAGGACGAAAGGAAAAAGAGTTTGCTAGATTTTTGCAACAATTTGAGGTTAAAAAATGAAACAGCTACGAATTATTCTTTTAATTGCTCTAGTGTTTATAAGTGGGGGGAAGATAATGGCTAAAGAACCTGTTCTAGCATTTACAGTTGATCTTTTAGCAGGTACTGATGTTTATTTTCGTACAGCCGATTGGCAAGCTTACCCAGAAGAGATTGTGCCGATACTAGCGAGAAATTACCATGCTAATACGCTTTATGTGATCTATGCGGGTCAGTTACCAGAGAAACAAACTATTGAAGCTTTTAAAAGGTGGCAAGATGCTGCATTAAAGGATGGAGTAGAGATAATACCCGTACTTTCCATGGTGAATAGTTTTTTAGGCTTAACAAGACCAGAATTGATCAGTGGAACTATTGATAAAGCTGGGATTGGGCCAATGGTAGATATAAAGAACCCTGAAGTCTTAGCTTATTACCATAACTTAGCTCAAGCGATAGATAATGAACTTAAGCCTAAAGTATTTGGTGTCATGGAGTTTAATGACTATTCTATTGCTATGGCCTCAGATAGTTATAAACGCTATAAGTCAGATGAACTAAAGCATTGGTGGCAAAATATTAGTGAAGCTGTATCAGGAAAACCAGCCCTAACCTTTATGCAACCTTATGGAGTTAAGCTAAAGTGGCTTCAAGGTATAGAAAGAGTTAGTGTTGATACCTATACTTTTTTGTGGCAAGAAGAGTGGTCTGAATTACGAGCTTATATCAGAGATTGTGTGCAATATTATCCTGAGGTCGATGCTGATTTAGTCATTCTAGATGATTTTGGTGGCAAAATCATTGGCGCTAGGCAAAAGACTGCTTACAAGATCATGATTGAAGAGGGCGTTACTGGTCTCAATTTAGATTTAATTATTACAGCTGCAGTTGCTAGAGATCAAAAAGGTGAGGATTTTTGGTTAGATCTCTTAACAGATGGTAGTTATGATGGTTTTTACGCAGAAGGAATGGTAGCTGTAAAGGAGATCTATAAAGAGTTTCGTTTTAAGGGATGTGATTAGAATGAAACGCTTATCTATCTTACTGCTTATTTTGTTCTGTCTAGGAAGTGGTTCAGTGGCAGAAGATTTCCGTCTAGCTTTTACTGTTGATTTAATGGTAGGGCATCATGCTTGGTTTGATAGCCCATTTCTAGTTCATGAACCAGAGCAAGTAGTAAAGACCTTAAAAGATCTTACTGGGTTTAATACCCTATATGTATTTTATGGAGGGCAGGTAGCTCCAGAAAAAGCAATCGAAATATTTGATAAGTGGTTTAGTGCTGGGGAAAAGTTCGCTGTTGAGATAATTCCTGTTTTATCTCTAATAAATAACTATCTAGCTAGGGAAAAGCCTGAGCTTATTTATCCAAATTCAGGTCCTGTACCTAAGGTCGATCTAAGACTTGATGAGGTAAAAAAAGTATATGCCCAAATAGTTCGCGAGATAGATAGTCGCTACGCACCTAATTATTTTGGTATCTTTGAGTTTAACGAATTCTCCGCAGCTTCTATGACTGAACAATATCCAAGAATTAAGACAACCGAAGCCTTAGAGTGGATTGAAGTTTTAGGTAGTAGTACTAAGGCTAAAAAAGCTGTAACCTTCATGCAGCCATGGGCAGTTAGCTTAAGGTGGGTTAAAGAATTTAACTTAGCTAGTCTAGATACGTATGGCTTTATACGGGATGAAACTTGGGATGAGTTAGCAAGCTATACTAAAAAAGCAGTAAATGTTTTTAAGGAAGTAGATGGCGACTTAATAATACTCGATGATTACGGAGGCGAGTTGCCAGCAATCAGACAAAGGAAAGCAGCTGAGATCCTAAGGCAAAGTGGTGCAACTGGGTTTAACATGGATTTTATTATTATCTCTCATGTGCTTTGGTATAAAAGAAACGAAGACTTCTGGACCGATCTACTGAGCGATGGCTCTTACGATGGAGTGTTTCGTGAGTCGTTTAACGAGGTTTGTCAAATATACCGAGAAAGTGGTGAGAAATAGTATGAAAAGGCTCTTGGTGCTTTTGCTGATGGTGGTATTAGGTGTTTCTGTTTCGGCAAAGGTCCTTTTTCAAGATACTTTTGATGAAGAGACGGATGATTGGAAGTTAGGTATGACCCTTGAGGTCTACGAGGGGTGTCTTAATAATGACACTTTAGGACTTTCTCTTGATGCGGAACTTTTAGGCGAAGAATTTGAGAACTGTGTAATTGCGGGCACTTTCCAAATAAATGAATGGGGTAAAAATGGAGCTTTAAGAATACTATTTCGTTACAATAGTTTATTTGAGAGTTATTGGCTTAGCTTTTGGCCTACAGGAATAGGTATACACCGTTTTACTGGCACCTGGGAGTCGGGTACTTTATTAGGATCTAACGATAGCCCTGCGTTTGGGGCTTTAGGCACACATACCTTTAAAATTGAATTAAATGACTTTACCTTTAAAGTATTTGTCGATGGCAAAGAAGTGCTTAAAGTATCAGATTCAGAAAAAGAGTTTCCTGTTGGTGGGTTATTATTGAGGTTTGACGATGTCGCACTTAGCTTTGATGAGATTAGTGTAGATAGTCTCTAGGCTAAGAAAAAGAAGGCCCTACGTGCCTTCTTTTTCTGTAGGAGAACTGGTTCAAAGGATATATGGCTTTCTAAGCAATTAAGTGAGCTAGAGTAGTTTAATTTAGAGTTAAACTAAAATACTCGCCTAGCTGTAGTTTGCTATTTAAATCTAGTAGAATAAAATTACTTTTAGTAAGTGATATCTAAAGGAAATAACACTTCTTGCGAGTAAATAAACAAGAGATGTTCGAGAAAGGGGACAATATCTGTGGCTAATAAGTTAAAGGTTGGAATTATTGGTGTAGGTGGGATCGCTAAAGGCGCCCATATTCCTGGTTATTTACGTCTAAATGATAAAGTAGAGATTGTCGCACTTTGCGATATTATCGAAGAAAGAGCTAAGAAGAAGGCTAACGAATTAGGTGTAACCAAGGTCTTTACAGACTACAACGAAATGTTAGAGATGAAAGAGATTGATATTATCAGTGTCTGCACCCCTAACTATGCTCATGCTCCAGCTACTATTGCCGCATTAAATGCTGGGAAGAATGTTATCTGTGAGAAGCCAATGGCTAAAAACGCTAAAGAAGCCGAAGAGATGGTTAAAGCTTATAAAAAGAGTGGCAAAATTCTTACAGTAGGTTATCAATGGCGTTTTGATCCAGATATACAAGCCCTAAAGAGCCATATTGATGCCGGTGAATTTGGCGATATCTATTTTGCTAAAGCCATTGCTACCCGTAGAAGAGGTATTCCTGCTTGGGGCGATTTCCTTAACATGGAAAAACAAGGTGGAGGTCCTCTTGTTGATATTGGTACCCATGCTCTTGATTTAACCCTATATCTCATGGGTCATCCAGAACCTGATACAGTACTTGGTTCTAGCTATACTAAATTAGCAGATAAAGGTTGTTTAAATAACTTCCGTGACTATGATCCCAAAGATTATCAAGTAGAAGATGCTGCTTTTGGTTTTGTTAAGATGAAAAATGGCGCTACCTTGTCTGTAGAAACTTCTTGGGCCATGAATCTAATGGATGATGAGATCTTTGGTACAGAAGTTTATGGATCTGGTGCAGGTGCTCGCTTCCACTGGGGTAAACCTTTAACCATTGTGAACGAATCTCATGACAGAATTAATATGAATCAAATTATACGTAGAGATAAAATCGGTAATAACTATAATGCTGAAATTGAGCATTTTGTTAATTGTGTTATTGAAGGCAAAGAGCCTTTGGTAAAACCAGAAGAAGCTCTTAGAGTAGTTAAGATCCAAGATGCTATCTACAATTCACAAAAGACAGGTGCAGCTGTTAAAATCAAATAATTCTGGGGTGGTAAATAGTGCAATATAGAGAGTTTGGCAAAACAGGTGTTAAGGTATCACGGTTAGGATTTGGAGCTATGCGGCTACCAACTAGTGATCCAGACCAAGCTGTTGAGCTATTAAGAGAAGGTATTAAAAGAGGAATAAACTATCTTGACACAGCCCTTTACTATCTTGATGGCCAGAGTGAAGTCTTTGTTGGGAGAGCCATTAAAGGTCAAAGAGATAAAGTTATAGTGTCAACCAAAAATCCTATCGAAGATGCCTCAGGAGCTAATTGGCGTAAGCGCCTGGAAACCTCTCTTTCCAAGCTCGACACAGATTATATAGATTTTTACCATATGTGGGCAATCAACTGGGATAAATATACCCAGATGATCGATGTACCCGGTGGTCCCATGGAAGAAGCTAGAAAAGCTAAAGAAGAAGGTTTAATTCGCCATATCTCATTTTCGTTTCATGATACACCAGAAAACCTTATTATGCTTATTGATACCGGTAATTTCGAAACTATGTTAGTACAATATAATCTCCTCGATCGCAGTAATGAAGAGGGTATTAATTATGCAAAAGAAAAGGGTCTTGGTGTAGCAGTTATGGGTCCAGTTGGCGGTGGTAGATTAGGAGCACCTTCCGAAGAGATTCGTCGCTTGATTCCAACTGGTACTAAAAGTAGTGCGGAGATGGCACTAAGGTTTGTCTTATCTAATCCTTCTGTCGATGTAGCTCTTTCTGGTATGAGTAACCTAGAGATGCTAGAAGAGAATATACGTATTGCTTCTTTAGAAGAACCCTTGAGTACGCGGGAAAAGAATATGCTTGCCGATATATTAGAAGAAAAGAAACGCTTAGCCGAGCTCTACTGCACTGGCTGTGGTTATTGTATGCCCTGCCCCAATGGTGTAGATATCCCTGTGAATTTTACCTATATGAATTACGATCGAGTCTATGGTTTAATTGATGCAGCTAAGAATGGATATAAAGGTCTAAAGGAAAAAGGTAAAGCTGCTGAGAGCTGTGCCCAGTGTTATCAATGTGAGTCTAAGTGTCCCCAGAAAATTGAGATTGTAAAACAGCTAGAAGAAACAGCCAAGAAACTAGCTTAGCGAAGCGTGAATATTTAAGTTAACGAAAAAGGCCCTGTATATCGAAAAGATATACAAGGCCTTTTTATATTGCAATAAAGTTTAAATATAGTCAAAACCAATGGGCCAAGGTAAAGGTAATGGTGCCACTTCGAGAAAAAGGCTTTTCATTTTAGAAGGAATATTTTTAGGTAACAGCCCACTAAAAAGCAGCTCACTCATATTTTTTCGATCGAGCTTAAGCTCTTCATCTAGATAATGTAGTACCTGCATATCGCCTTCATCAAAACCTTGTAACTCGTTGGTACCATAGTGCTCTTGGAGATATTTGCTGATCTTTTCTATAAAAGATGCAAAGCGGATAATCCGATAAGTTCCTGAAAGTTCTTCAGTACGATTTACCTTAGCATCAAACTTGGGCATTAGGTTATGCAAAGCTTTTTCCCAGCTAGGTAGAGGCCAAGTAACTTCACGAGTCTCCGGTAAGTTACTAATATAACTAGCTATTTCTAAAAGGACGGTCCTGTCACCAGCCCATTCATAGAATAGAACACCGCCGTTAGGAGCGTTGAGTGCTTGTATATAAGCTAAAGGAGCATTACCAATTTTTGCTAGATAAACTGTTGATTGGTGTTGGATACAACGGGGTAGAGGAGCAGCTTCAACTAATGCTTTAAAGTTATTTAGCTCCCTATGCGAGTGCATTGGTTCTCTACTCCAAAGCTCAGCTAGATACTCCACAGGTGGATTAACAACAATCTCAAACCTTGGTAAAGAACTGTTTTTAGAGATATTATACCAAGTTACTTCACCTGCTTTGAAACATTGAGCTCTTTGATAAAGTCCTCGACCACCAGAGACAAGCAGTAGATCAACTCCTTCTGCTTCAAGGTGATCTAAAACTGCATCCATTAGCTTAGTTGCTAAGCCTTGTCTACGGTAGTTGGGATCTGTGCAGACAGAGCCTAGCGATCCTACTCTAATTGGCTGGCCAAAATAGGAGAAATCATTAATCCAAAGCCCCATATGGCTAACAGGCTTACCATTATCAACCATAACTAATAGGTTATTAAGGTTTTCTTCGCTGATAAAGAGAGGAAAACTGATATGCATATCAGCTTCTCTACCTGAACTAGTTCTAAAGACATAGTTAATTAAATCAGTTAGTTGTTGTAATTCTTCTTTTTTTACTGCGCGTGGTCCTTCCAAAAAACAGCACCCCCCTATTGCTTTGTTCTTAATTTCTCCAAGCATTATGGCAATCCTTTTCCAAAAGGTTATTCATTGCGTAAAACAGTTAAAGGTCTTTCTGTGAGTACATCCCAAAGAGATATTGTGCCAACTGCAATTACTGCGAGAAGAACAATGCTAAAGGCAGAGATATTAGTTAAAGGTCGATGATTAAAAGCTAGTTTCAAGACTCTTGAATCTAAGGCCCAACTGAGAAGATTAGCGAGCCAAATGCCAATTACTGCGGATAAGACACCTAAGATGCCATTTTCCCATAGTTGTACTTTAATAACGTCCTTGGTAGTTCCACCTAAACAACGAATTAAAGCAGTTTCTTTACGTTTTTCCCATTTGTTAAGAATCATGGTACCCGCTAAAATAACCAAGCCAGCGATAAGGGCAAAGAGGCCTAAAAACTGCATAAAGCGAGTAATGGCTACAAAGATAGTATTAAAAAGGTCAAAGATCTGGCCAATATCAAAGGCAAAGCGAAGATCAGGGACGCCTGCTCGTAAGGATTGGATAACATCTTTACCAGCGATACCAGTTTTGGTTCTTGCTAGAAGTAGTTCTGTCTTGAAAGGAGAATCTACATCGCCCATAGCAGTGGAGGTAGCATAGGCTAAAGCTGTAAAGTTAACACCTACTTTAGCGTTACTGTAAAAGCCAACTAATTCGAATTCTAAAAGTTCTTCGCCAATATTAATACCCAGCTGATCGCCAATTTTAAAACCTAAGGAAGTGGCAATATGCTCCTCCATGATCATTTCGTGGTCAGCTGTTAAAGCATTACCTTCGGTATAATTTAATTCCACCGGAATTCTCTCTGGATCTACAGAGCCAATGAGTAGGTTTTTAGCCATCATTACCATATTAGGATTTTTTAAATTTTCACCGGTAAAAGGTTTATCGTTCGCAGAAACAATACTACCTGTTAGCATTTTCAAGGTGCTGACATTTTCTACCCTAGCATCTTCTTCTAAGAAAGCAGTTACTTGTTCTGAGGTGGCACCTTCTTTATTATCGAGTAGAGCAATGATATTAGGTGTTTTCTCGCTTTGGAGAATGTTACCCATAAAAACGAGTACATCTTTTTCTAAAAACGAGATTAAAAGGATTGAGCCAATCCCTAGTGCTAAAGCAAGAATTGCTCCCGCAGCCCTAGTTATCTGTCTGTCTAAGCTTCGTCTGGCCATGCGGGCGGTAACAGAAACATAGATAGGTAGTTTAAGAACAAGTTTTAATAGTAATCTGATTATAAGAAGCATAATTGCTGTTAAGAAAAGTGTTGTCAAAGCAAAGCCAACACCTACCGCCAGGAAGTCGATAATGATGCCGACAAAGAGACCTAATAACACTGTTAAGATTAAAACTACACCAGTTGTAAGCAGTTTGGAATGCTTAGGCAGTAACTTTTCGGGGTTGTCATCACGATAGACTGCCAACGGCCTAATTCTGGCAAACTTGACTACTGGTAAAAGAGCGAAGAAGATAGTAACCAAGAGTCCTAGTAGAGAGATCTGTAAAAACACCTTTAAGTCAGGTTTAATAGGAATAGATATCGAGATAATGTCTTTTAGTAATACAGGGAAAACACCAGTTAAAGCCCAACCTAATAAAAAGCCTGTTAAGATGCCAACAAGACCAATGGTGGCAATTTGAATAATAATTATTGTAACAATTTGTCTGGTGTTCCCACCAAGACATTTCATAATGGCGCTGTGCTTTAATTTTTGTCTAGCAATAACTTGGCTAGCGTTAGCAACACCAAGTCCACCTAAGAGTAAAGAGGCTAGAGCAGCTATTAAAGCAACATTGCCCAGCACTTTCGAGGTTGTACCAACATGGCTAGTAACATCTTCGTAGGTAGATACTTTATCCTTACCAAAGATAACTTCAGCTTGAGCTTTAATATCATTTAGCTTGTGTTTAGGATCAAGACGAAGGTAAGCTTGCGTTGTTGAGAGCGAGCCACCGGATAAAGTGGGCTTGGTAGCTGTATAGACTCTAGCTACTATACCGTCTTGAGCTGCTTTAGCTTCTAAAATACCCTTAATTACATAGGGGGTATTACCAATAATTACTAAGCCATCTTGCCTGAGTTCTAATTGTTCTAGGAGAGAAGCAGAGATAATGGCTGCTTGTTTTTCCTGTAGTAGAACTTTGACATCACTATCATCGACGACTTTAAGGCTACCATAGAGAGGGTAAACCTCGGGATCAATAACTGTGACTTGTACGGCCATGTTTTTTTGTTTATTAAAGGGATTAAAAGCGATCTGATTATGGTTTTCAACAATTGTAACTATGCCGAGATCTTCATTCTCCAAAAACTGAGATTGCTCTTCGGTAAGTTTTTCAGGCATCGAAATGGTAAGATCGGCACCATAATAATCCTTAACATTACTAGTAAAATAGTTCATAGCCGAATCAGTATAAATTTTAACTGCTGAAACTGAAGCGATACCTACAGCAAGACAGAGAACAATAAGTAGGGATCTTTGCCAACTGCTTTTAAATTCAGCTGGTATAGTTTTCAAGGCAAAGGAAAACAGTTGCATGGGTATCCCTCCTATTGGATTCGTCCATCGTTAATATGAATAATTCGTTCTGCTTTGGCGGCAAAATCAAGATCATGAGTTACCACAACAACAGTTTTACCCCTATTTTCCGATAAACCTTTTAGCAATTCAATTACAGCTTTACTATTGTTACTATCTAAGTTACCTGTGGGTTCATCAGCAAGAATAATGGGTGGATCGCAGACAAGAGCTCTTGCAACAGCTACTCTCTGTTGTTCTCCACCTGAGAGTTGGCTAGGGTAATGTTTATGCCTATGTGAAAGGCCAACTAGATCTAAAAGTTCTTTTGCTTTGCTATGATCATGAATACCATTTAATAAGAGTGGCAATTCGATATTTTCTAGAGCAGTAAGGGTTGGAATAAGGTTAAAAGATTGAAAAACAAAACCCAACATTTTGCCTCTTATTTTAGCCAAGCGATTTTCACTTAAAGAAGTGATTTCATGTTCCCCAATAAATACATTACCCTGTGTTGGTTTATCCAGACCAGCTAAAAGCCCTAATAAAGTACTTTTACCGGAGCCAGATGGTCCGGCGATTGCAATAAACTCGCCAGCTTCAATTTCTAAATTAATTTGGCGGAGAACCTCAGTTTCCTTTTCTCCGTCACGATAGGTTTTTCCTAATTCAATAGCTCGCATTACTTTCATGATGTTAGGCTAAGGTAAAACCCAGAGCCATTACACCTCCTCCAATATAGTTATCAAACACTATGAGAAAGTTAATTACTAAGCAAAAATGGAAGCTTAGTGCCAAAATGTAAGCATAGTAAGAAGAAGACAAATTACCTTATCTATTTCGACAAGTACTTTCATAATACTCTACCTGGTAAATATTGAAAAGGTTTCGCCAAAGTAACAGGTGGTATAAAGGCATAAAAAAGATTTAAGTTATTAGTAGATTAGTCTAATTGATTGAGCAGGGAATAAAAGCATCAAAGCGAAAAAATACTTAAAGAAGATAATTAGGATCCTATTTTAGAACACTAGGGCTAATAGTGTCGACTAGGAGGTATGAGTGTGAAAATAATTGATTTTAATAAATGGCGCAAGCAAAAACGAAGAAAGACTGCTCGCTTTAATACATTCGTTTCTAATGAGGTACTTAAAATTACTGGTATAATTATTATAATTGGTTATCTATTAAGTTTTTTGCGTTTACCGATCTGGTTATCGACTCTACTAGCTTTATCAATAGTAGCTTATGGACAAATTCCTTATTATAAACAGGGTAGACGTTATAGGTAAAGATAAATTATAAAAGTCTAAAGGGGGGAAGCTGTAGCTTTAGCTACGGCAAAATATGGAACAATGGCGTAATAGTATTAAATCCTTATCGGCAGAACTTTATGCACTCTTAAGAGATTATTTGCTAGAACAAATTGTTACTACTAATGATGGCTTTGACATTAAAGATAGTGAATTAGGTGAGATGGCTAGTGCTTGCACAACCTTAGAAGCTGCTCTAAGTTTAGTTGTTGATCACCGTTATTTTCAAGTCAATGAAAAAAACGAGGTATATGCTCGTGATTTAGTGAAAGCTGCTCTTAAAAGACAGCATGCAGATGGAGCATTAGGTCAACCTTTTTACATTCTGCCAAACCAGCCAGAGACTAAAGATATAGCAGAAGTAGGAGCTTCTGCTGATGCTCTTTATTATCTTTATCGCTATGCGAATGCCAAAGAGGCCAAAGATGTACTCCTGGGTACAGCTCGCTTTCTTTTGGCGATGAAGCACCCTTTGGTTCCTGGTGTCTACTATAAAAGGCCAGATGCTAAAGAACACGATGTCTTAAATGGCGACGTTTATGCAGGTGCATCTTTAATGCGTACCTATCAAGTAACTGGAGATAAAGTTTATCACGAGTTAGCTCTTGAAGTAGCTAAACATATAATGAATCGATTTGGTGTGCATACCAGTGGCTGGTGGCCATATGCAGAAAAATTTGATGGTTCAATAAGTGTTGGCAATAGTTTGAGTTATCAAGCGACTATTGTAGCTTTTGGTCATGATATTTTAGCCGGTTTAGAGGATAAAGCATTACAAAATGAATTCGCTTATGTTTTAGACTGCGGTATGGAAAAGATATTAGAGTGTATAGAAAAGGATTTACCCTTAAAAGAAGTCGAACCTGTTTGGTGGGCATCAACCTGGAATCGGTGCCCAGAAGTACTTTTAGCCCTTGTTAAAGAACGGCATTTAGACAAAGCACGTAAATATGCCTTAATTCCTCTAGCTGAATTAAGGCATATTTACGTGCT
>DHDH01000024.1:0-24984 GCA_002399235.1 Firmicutes bacterium UBA4881
TTTGATGGCTCTTGGGGCTATCAAGCTACAGGTTATTATTCAGTGACTAGTCGTTATGGTACTCCTGAAGAGTTTATGTATTTTGTTGACCAGGCACATCAAAAAGGTATTGGTGTAATCCTCGATTGGGTGCCTGGCCATTTTTGTAAAGATGATCATGGGCTAAGGATTTTTGATGGTACACCAACCTTTGAATATAACGAACCCTGGCGTAGTGAAAACTTAGGTTGGGGTACAGCGAACTTTGATTTAGGTCGAGGAGAGGTAAAAAGCTTTCTTATCTCAAATGCTTGCTTTTGGTTTGATGCGTATCATCTAGATGGTTTACGAGTGGATGCTGTTGCTAACATGCTTTATTTAGATTATGGCAAAGCAGCAAATGAATGGCGGCCGAATATTTATGGTGGGAGAGAAAATTTAGAAGCTATAGCTTTTTTAAGGCGTTTAAATGAAGCTGTATTCCAAAACCATCCAGGTGCTCTAATGATCGCTGAAGAATCAAGTGCTTGGCCTTTAGTTTCGCGACCAACTTATTTAGGGGGACTAGGTTTTAATTATAAATGGAACATGGGTTGGATGAATGATATGCTCGAGTATATGGAATTAGATTCAGTTTTTAAAAAATATCACCATAACCTACTAACATTTTCTTTGATGTATGCTTTCTCGGAAAACTTCATTCTGCCTTTGTCCCATGATGAAGTAGTGCATGGAAAAAAATCCCTTTTAGATAAGATGCCTGGTGATTATTGGCAAAAATTTGCTAATTTACGTGCTTTCTATGGTTACATGCTGGCTCATCCAGGTAAAAAACTACTCTTTATGGGTGGCGAATTTGGTCAATTCATTGAATGGCGTTATGCAGAAGCTCTAGATTGGCATCTGCTAAACTACCCTTCGCATAATGCTTTGCAGCGTTATGTAAAAGATCTCAACCATTTTTATCTTCAGGAAAGTGCCTTGTGGCAAGATGATCACAATTGGCAAGGTTTTAAATGGATCGATTGCCATGATAATACTCAAAGCACTGTCAGTTTTATCCGGTATGACACCAACAAGCAGGACTTTGTCATAGTTATGAGTAATTTTACTCCGGTAGTACGATATGATTATCGCATTGGTGTGCCTGAATTGGGAGAATATATAGAAGTTTTTAATAGTGATAACCAAAATTATGGTGGCTCAGGGCAATTAAATAATAATCTTTTGGCTAGTCAAGTGCCTTGGCACGGACAGCCTTACAGTATAATGCTCAAAGTACCACCTTTAGCAACCATCTATCTTAAATTAAAAAATAAACCAATAACTAAGATCGCATCTACCAAGGAAAAGCTTTAGGGGGTTGACACTACTATGCCAACTATCACCAAAGAAGAGTTTCGTATAGCTCTTGAGGATAAAATGGAGCGTATGTTTGGTCGCACCTTGAAAGAGGCCTCAAGAAACAAACTATACAAAGCTATCTCCATGGTAATAAGAGATCTGATCATGGAAAAATGGGTTATTTCGAGAGAAACATTTCATAATAACCCCGAGCGCGAGCTTTATTATCTTTCTATGGAGTTTTTAATGGGGCGCGCTCTAGGAAATAATCTCCTTAACCTTGACCTAGAAGAGGTCGTACGTGAGACCTGTAAAGATTTGGGTTTTGAATTAGAAGAAATTAGAGAAGCAGAGCCTGATGCAGGCCTTGGTAACGGCGGCTTAGGACGCTTAGCAGCCTGCTTTTTAGACTCATTATCTACCCTCACTCTACCTGCTCATGGTTGTGGGATTAGGTATGAATATGGTCTTTTCAAGCAAAAAATTATCGATGGTTATCAGGTTGAACTTCCTGATCCTTGGCTAGAGGACGGAAATATGTGGGAAGTTCCTATCCCCGAAGAATCTGAGATAGTTCGGTTTGGTGGCTGGGTTGAAAGCAGGGTAGATAATGGTAAGGTGATCTTTGAACACAAGGGTTATCAGTCGGTAAAAGCTGTTCCTTACGAAATGCCTGTCTTAGGTTATAACTCTAAAGTTGTTAATTCTTTGCGACTTTGGACAGCAAGATCGACAAAACATTTCGATATGAATCTCTTTGGTCAGGGACGTTATATCGATGCCTTAGAAGAAAAAGAATTAGCTGAGGTACTATCTAAAGTTCTTTATCCTGAAGATAATCATCGGGAAGGAAAAGCGTTAAGATTAAAACAACAATATTTTTTTGCTTCAGCTAGTATACAAAGCATTGTTCACGATTTCAAACGTCAAGGCAATCCTATCGAGGATTTTGCCAAAAAGCGCGTTATCCATATCAATGATACCCATCCTGCTTTAGCTATACCCGAACTCATGCGTATCTTAATTGATGAAGAACAGCTAGACTGGGACGCAGCATGGGATATTACACGTCGTACCTTTGCTTATACTAACCACACCGTAATGGAAGAAGCTTTAGAAAAATGGCCAGCTGACTTGTTTAGAGAATTGTTACCGAGAATCTGGGATATTGTAAACGAGATTAATGAGAGGTTTTGTAGGCAACTTTGGGAGCTCTACCCTGGAGATTGGAATCGTATCTCTGCGATGGCCATTGTCGCAGACAACCAGGTACGTATGGCTAATCTATGTATTGTCAGCTCTTATTCTGTTAATGGTGTTGCGGAGTTACACACAGCAATTCTTAAGAAGCAAGTTTTTCGCAATTTCTACGAAATTATGCCCGAGAAGTTTATTGGTATAACTAACGGTGTTACTTTTAGAAGATTTTTATTAAAGGCTAATCCTGATTTGGCTAACTTAATTTCAGAACAGATAGGCGACAGTTGGCTACTCAAATCGGAAGATCTAAAGAAGCTAGAGCCTTATGCTACTAATAAAACCTTCCAAGAGGGTTTAAAAGACATCAGAAGAGCCAATAAGGTACGCTTAGCTAAATATATTAAAGACAATAATAACTTAATTATTAATCCTGATTCGATCTATGATGTGCAGGTTAAAAGATTACACGAATACAAAAGGCAACTACTTAATGCTTTACACATTCTTTATTTATATAATTGTATTTTAGAAGGCAAAAACTTAAATATGACACCGAGGACCTTCATCTTTGCAGCTAAAGCAGCTCCAGGTTATCGCATGGCCAAAATGATAATTAAACTAATTCATAGTATTGGTATGAAAATTAATAACGATCCCAATGTTAGAGATCTAATTAAAGTAGTCTTTTTGGAGAACTACCGAGTTTCCTTAGCTGAAAAAATTATCTGTGCCGCTGATATAAGTGAACAGATCTCCTCGGCAGGGAAGGAAGCTTCCGGTACAGGCAATATGAAGTTTATGTTAAATGGTGCTCTGACGATAGGTACTTTAGATGGTGCTAATATCGAGATCACGGAAGCAGTAGGTCAAGATAACATTTTTATCTTTGGTTTAACAGCCGAGGAAATTGAAGAGAGTAGACGTAAAGGCAATTACAATCCTCTAAAGATTTATGAAACCGATAAAGAGATCAAGCAAGTTTTAGATCAATTAATTGGTGGTTTTCTCGATTACGAGCACCCCGAGATCTTTCGCGAGATCTATACAGGTTTGTTGTATGGATTTGGAGGTGTTGCTGATCCGTATTATCTCTTAGCTGATTTCCGGTCTTATATTTTAGCACATCAAAAAGCAGAGGCAACTTATAATAACCCTGATCTTTGGTGGCAAAAATCTATTCTTAATATAGCTAATGCAGGAATGTTTTCTAGTGATCGTACAGTTAATGAGTACAACGAAAGAGTCTGGCATATTCCTAAAGCCTACCGCTAAAAGAAGGGGCCTTATCTTAGGCCCTTTTTTGAGTTTTAAATGAGTAAACGGTTTTAGTTAGTTATTAACGAGGACAAAATTGAATTTAAGAATAAAAGTGTTGATTTTAGCTTAAGAGGGTATGGGTAGAGTGAAAGAAGATATTTAAGGGGGTTTTTAGGTGAAGAAAGTTGCATTAGTGGGCTTTCGTGGTGGCGATATGTGTTTTTTGCATCTTCTTATAAATGCCCTAGATTATAAAGCGAAAGGTTATGAAGTAGCGATTATCTTAGAGGGAGAGGCGTGTGGCTTAATTCCTAGACTAGAGAACAATGAGCTTTTTCCTGGTAAATACCGGGAAGCAAGGCCTTTAATTACAGCTGTCTGTAAAGCTTGTGCAGCTAAATTAGGTGGCTTGGAAGCTGCAGAACGTGGCAAATTGCCTATCGATAGTTCACTTGAGGGACATGTAACGCTTTCTAATTACACTGATGTTGGTTATGAGATTATTACTTTTTAAGCTAAAAGGGTACCTAAAAGTCTTTAGGTACCCTTAGATTTTTAGCAAAGAAAAGTAATTAGTTGTAGAAACCTTTTTTTACTTTGTAGTCATAAGAGAGGAATGGCTATAATTAAAGCAAAGTATTGATTGAAAGAAGGTGCCTTTTTGTCTATAATATTATTGCTTTTACTAGCAATTACTTCTTTTGCTTCGCCACTTAATAAAGCTACAGCAATCATCAAAACTCCACTACCTGATTTACAAGGAGAGGTATTGACCTATTCAGTTACGTTAAACAAGATCTCTTTAGGAAAACAGGAATTAAAAGTAGAAAGTATTATAAATTATAATAACAGACCAACTTATGTCGTTAGCTTTGCAGGAATTCCCAACATCATGCTTAAAGCTTTAAACTATAAAAGTACTGAGATCTATTATCTAGATCAAGCTACCTTATTACCATTATTTATTGCCCGGGATTACAGCGCTGGTTTCGCTAAAGGTAATATGGAAGCTTCTTACTTGGTGGAAGAAAATGTCATTAATGTTGTTGTAAATGAAGGCAATAAAGAACAAAAATACTCCTGGAGTGCAGTTGAGGCTTTTCAAGGAGAGACTAGCATTGTCTTTTTTTCACGCTTTATTAATGTAGAAGCAAAGCCTAGAGTGGCTTTGATATCGAATGTAGGTGTTAGTTATGTCCAGTTAGAGGCAGGAAAAACAGAAAAAATAAAAGTACCAGCAGGCGAATTTAATACTGACACCGTAATCATAAATCCTGATTTAGGTAAGGTTTGGTTAACCAAAGACCAATATCGAATCCCCTTAAAAATAGTTCTTAATCTTAATGCTGGTCTTTTAGAGATGGAGCTGCAATCTATCTTACGCTAGGAACTTGAGAAAGGAGCGAAGGTAAAATTCTAAAAATTACATTACCAAACATAATAACCTTATTTCGCTTAGTTTTGGCTCCTGTAGCCATCTTTTCTATGATCTATTATCCTGATTCTTATTGGATTGCAGGTGTACTGCTCATCATTGCTGGGCTTAGTGATATTTTAGATGGTTATTTAGCTAGAAAAAACAATCAAGTATCAACATTGGGAACAATGTTAGACCCTGTTGCGGATAAACTTTTAATGACAGGGATCCTTATTGTTTTGGCTCTTCGTAAAGAGGTTAAAATGATTGCTATAACTGTGTTGTTGCTGAAGGAATTGGCTCTATTGTTCGGAGGACTTGTTCTGTGGAAAAAGGTTAAAAGGGCTATACCAGCTAGTATTTTAGGTAAAGGCGCTACTGTATTTTTATATATAGGCGTTCTTAGCATTTTATTTGGCCTAAACTACCTCAACTGGTTTATTTATGCAGGAGTGTCACTTTCAGTGGTAGCGGGTCTACACTATCTTTATTTGGCCATTTCCGGATAAAGCACCATTAATCAATCTCTTAAATAGTGACAAGATAGGACTATTTATAGCAATACTACAAAGGCGGGAGGTAGAAGTATCTTGCATTTTAATGAAATACTTTGGGCTGTCTTACCAGCCTTTTTATGGTTGATCTTTTTTTATCGGCAAGATCGATTACCCGAACCACCAGCCTTAGTTTTACGCACTTTTTTATTTGGTGCCTTAGCTGTTGTTCCGGCAGCTTTAATTGAAAGAAGGTTTGTGACTAATTTAGGTCCAGAAACGCCAATTTTTAATGTACTAGTTTTGTCATTTCTGGTAATTGGCTTAGCAGAAGAACTATCTAAATTAGCCGCTATTAGCTTAAGCGTAGGGAGAACAGGAGCAATAGATTCTGGAGTGGATGGTGTTGTCTACGGTGTTTCCGCTGGGTTAGGTTTTGCCATGCTAGAGAATATCTTTTACATTAATAGCTTTGGTGTAGGTGTGGCAGCAGTAAGAGCTATCGTATCTAATCTAGCCCATGCTCTGTTTAGTGGCTTAATGGGATACCATTATGCTCACAGTATCTTGTGGAATAGACCTAACGAAAAATGGCGAGGTCTAGCTTGGGCTGTTTTTTTACATGGCCTCTACGACTTTATTCTAATTTCTGGTCTGGTGAGTCCTATCTGGTCTATTCTTCTTTTGGTAATAGCCTTTGAGAATGTACGTAGGGTCTTTGCTAGGCAAAGGACATAGCCTGAAAAATTTATGACAATCACTGCCAAATATGATACAATAAATTGTAATTAGGCTTAATTGAGGTGAACAGTAATGTCTGGACATTCTAAATGGGCAAATATAAAACATAAAAAAGCCAAGCAAGACCAAGAGAGAGGACGAATATTCACTCGCCTCACCAAAGAAATCACCATGGCTGCAAGACATGGTGGTGGTGATCCTGATACTAACTTTAGGCTTAGATTAGTTATCGACGAAGCTAGAGATAACAACATGCCTAATGATACTATCGATAGAGCGATTAAAAGAGGTATCGGGGCCTTAGGTGGTGCTAACCTTGAAGAGGTTACCTACGAAGGTTACGGTCCTAGTGGCGTTGCGGTTATGGCTAATGCATTAACAGATAATCGCAATCGCACTGCTGGTGAAGTACGTTGGATTTTTTCCAAATATGGAGGTAATCTAGGTACTGATGGCTGTGTGGCTTGGATGTTTGAACGCCAAGGTTTAATAATCGCGGAGAACCCCAACGGTTTATCGGAAGATGATATTTTGATGGTAGCATTAGATTCAGGTGCTTTGGATGTTAGATTTGACGAAGATTCTGTTGAAATAATTACAACTATAGAGGATCTGCAACCTATTGAGGAAGAACTAGTAAAGGCCAATTTAAAAGTTGTACATGCGGAAGTTGCTCTAATACCACAGAATACAATCGATCTATCTGATGAGGATTTAGAGAAATTAGAAACACTTTTAAATGCCTTAGACGATAATGATGATGTCCAAAATGTTTGGCATAACGCTGATCTCTAAGAATACTACTGACAAGTATTAACCACCCTAATATTAGAGGTGGTTTTACTTTGCGTTCAAAAGTAGTTGGTTTATTTTTAGCGTTAGTATTGCTTTTTGTCCTTAGCATTCCTTTGGCAGAGGAGAGTAACTGGACTCTTGGCGAATATAAAGGATATGTAGCAATTTACGATCCTTCTGGTTCACTATTTGAACTAACTAATATACACATAAATTCTTTACCCCAAAAAGAACAAGATGAACTAAAAAAAGGACTCACAGCTCGCGATCATTACGAACTAGAGCAGTTTTTAGAAGGTATAACCCAATAAGCTAGTTCTAACGAATAAGTTAGCTATTTTAACAAAGCAAAAAAGCTATAGCAGGGATTACCATTCTAGGAAACGAATATATGTTCGTGAAGACTATTCCACAAAGAGAACGGGAGCTGATTGGTCTGAATAATAAGAAGCCACAGATTGTACTAGGTATAGACCCAGGAACAGCCCTGTGCGGTTATGGAATTATTTGCCAACAAAGTGGTGGTTTTGAGGCTTTAGCTTATGGTTCAATTGAAACAACCAAAGACTTAGCAATGCCCAAAAGACTAGAAACTATTTTTTTAGGACTCTCTGAACTGGTAAATACTTATAATCCTGGGATTCTCTCTATCGAAAGACTTTTTTTTAATCAAAATGTTACTACTGCTATTAGTGTAGGCCAAGCTCGGGGTGTCTGTTTGCTCGTTGCCGCTATGCATGACTTAGAGGTGTATGAATATACACCAGGAGAAATAAAACTTTCCCTTACAGGTCATGGTAAAGCACCCAAACATCAAGTTGGTTATATGGTAAAGACACTTTTAAATTTAGAAAAAATTCCTACTCCTGATGATACAGCTGATGCCTTAGCTATAGCTTTATGTTATTTTTTCCGTTGTAGGAATTATTATGATGCCTTGAGGGGGTAACTCGTTTTGATAGGAAGGCTCAAAGGTATCTTATTAGAGACCGAAGACAATAAAATTTTAGTTGATGTTGTCGGAGTTGGCTATGAGGTTTTAGTGCCAGAACGTTTAGCTCATAAACTTCAATCGAGTATTGGTAAAGAGTTAAATCTTTATATTGAAACTGTAGTACGAGAAGATGGCATCTTTCTTTATGGTTTTTTAAACCGCGAAGATAAACAGTGTTTTCGGCTTATTACCTCAGTAAGTGGTTTGGGACCAAAACTTGCGTTGGCTGTGTTATCAGTATTGAATGTTGCGAGTTTCTATCAAGCAATCTTATTAGGTGAAGAAAAAGTACTGACACAGGTGAGTGGAATTGGCAAGAAAACTGCCCAACGACTAATCCTTGAACTCAAAGATAAGGTCTCTACTTCCTACACAACTTCTAAACCAGTTGAGGTATATTCTGAAGGTATCGATGAAGTGAGTGCTGCATTACAATCCTTAGGTTTTACACCCCAAGAATATTTAGATATTGTTCAAGAACTGAGAACAGAAGGAATTAAAACCGATGAGATCATCCGCCTTACATTAAAAAGATTAGGGCAAGGAAGATTTTCCTAAGTTAGGAGGTTAGGCTATGGTTGACAGGCTTGTATCACCTAAGAAGCTTCAAGATGATGTAGTTGAAAATCTTAGGCCGCAATATTTAGATCAATATACCGGGCAAGAGAAGGTCAAAGAGAGCCTGGCCATTGCCATAACAGCTGCTAAAGCTAGAGGCGATGCTCTTGATCATGTTCTTTTGTATGGACCACCTGGTTTAGGCAAAACTACACTTGCTACTGTTATTGCTAATGAGATGGCAGCTAACCTCAAGATAACTACTGGGCCAACCCTAGAGAGACCAGGCGATTTAGCCTCAATTCTTACCAACCTAGAAGAAGGTCAGGTACTTTTCATTGACGAAATTCATAGATTAAACCGAGCTGTAGAAGAGATTCTCTACCCAGCGATGGAGGATTATGCCTTAGATATAATTATTGGTAAAGGACCTGGTGCCCGTTCGGTAAGATTATCTTTGCCCCATTTTACCCTAATTGGAGCAACAACTAGAGCTGGGTTACTTACCTCACCTTTACGCGATCGCTTTGGTTTAATTCATCGTTTGGAATTTTACACCAACGATGAGCTACTAACTATTATTTTGCGTTCAGCGAGAGTGATAAATGTGGAGATTACTGAAGAAGGTGCGTTTGAGATCGCTAGACGTTCAAGAGGCACCCCACGAATCTCTAACCGATTATTACGCCGGGTGCGAGATTATGCGCAGGTACTGTCTGATGGTAAGATTGATTTACCTGTGGCTAGTGATGCATTAGCTCTACTAGAGATCGACGATTTAGGTTTAGATCAGTTAGACCGGATTATTTTAAAGACTATTGTTGAAAAATATGATGGTGGTCCTGTGGGATTAGATACAT
Organism: Firmicutes bacterium UBA4881; assembly: GCA_002399235.1. Taxonomy (GTDB): domain Bacteria; phylum Bacillota; class DTU065; order DTU065; family DTU065; genus UBA4881. The sequence continues at coordinate 9,640 of DHDH01000024.1, forward strand.
TGGCTGCATCTTTAGGTGAGGAACCCGATACAATTGAAGATGTATATGAGCCTTTTCTTTTACAGTTAGGCTTTATTAAAAGGACCCCTAGAGGCAGAGTGGCTACCCAAAATGCTTTTCGCTATTTAGGGCTAAATGAGCCTGAGAGGGGAATACTCTTTGAGGAAGAGGTGGACTAGTTGTTTTGGTGTGAAGGGATTGTTCTGAAGACACGTCCCATGGGCGAAGCTGATCGCGTTGTAGTGCTTTACACCAAAGAAAGAGGTAAAGTAGGGACAGCGGCCAAAGGTAGCCGACGCCCTAAAAATCGCTTATCAGCAGTAGTTCAGCCATTTACTAGAGGCCGCTTTTTCTTAGGCGAACGAGCAACAGGTTTGAAAGATCTCAATCAAGGGAATATTCTAGAGAGTAACCAAAATATTCGTGACGATCTGTTAAAAATGGCAGCTTGTAACTACTTTCTTGAACTAATTGACGCTAGTGTTGAGACAGAAGATCCAGATGAAAGTCTCTATAGATTAATTTTACTAGGCTTAAAATTAATTGGCTTATCGACTGATCTTGATCTAGCGTTAAGGTATTTAGAATTCCAGCTATTAAATATTTTGGGCTGGGGTTTGCAGCTAGGTAAATGTACTTCTTGTGGAAAAGAATTAACGGATGAATATAAGTTTTCTCCCACCGAAGGTGGTTTGACTTGCATAGGCTGTCGTAAAGGTGATGAAGTTATTCTTACACCTAAAAGCAGAGCAATTCTTGCCGGTTTTGAACGTCTTCATCCTCGGACAGTTCTTAAGTTGAAACTAGCCAGAGAAGACCATGAGGAGCTGGAAAAGATCATGCGATTAGCTTGGGATGCTAGAATGGAAAAGCAACCAAAGGCTTGGCAGTTTTGGAAACAAGTAAGTTCTCTAGAAAAATAATTTTCTGGGAAGGATTTACATTTTATATAACGAATACTTTGTAATGGTTATTTGATAACCATTTTCTCACTTTTCCACTCAGGCGCCTATTCAAGCTTGAAGGAGGCGCTTTTTAGAAGCGAATTTTTTGCTTTCTAAATAAAGTGCGTAAGTGAGTCTTTTCCCTGCTTAGACAAATCAGAGCATTGCTCTTTTTTAAGGAGGTCATATTTAATGTCGAAATACGTTTATTTCTTCGGCAATGGTCACGCCGATGGCCAGGCAGATATGAGAAATCTGCTTGGTGGTAAAGGTGCTAACCTTGCCGAGATGGTCAATCTAGGTATTCCTGTACCACCAGGATTTACAATTACCACTGAGGTTTGCACTTTGTATTACACCAACAATAAGACTTGGCCAGCTAATCTAGAGGAGCAAATCAAAGAGGCTATTAAGAAAACCGAAGTAGCTATGGGCAAAAAATTTGGTGATGCCGAAAACCCATTGCTTTTCTCAGTTCGTTCTGGTGCTAGAGTTTCTATGCCAGGTATGATGGACACAGTCTTGAACCTTGGTTTGACAGATGTAACTATAAAAGGTTTGGTTAAAAATGACGAGCGTTTTGCTTACGATAGTTACAGACGTTTCATTCAAATGTACAGTGACGTTGTCCGTGGTGTAGATCACGATCTATTTGAAGCAGCTATCGAAAAAGCTAAACAAAAAGCAGGAGTTCACTACGACAGTGAATTAAGTGCTGATCAGTTGAAAGCTCTTGTTGTAGAATATAAAGCAATTTTCAAAAATGCTACAGGCGAAGATTTCCCCCAAGATCCTTGGGAGCAATTAAAAGGTGCTGTCAACGCAGTTTTCGGTTCCTGGAACACTGATCGTGCTATCAAATACCGTAAACTAAACGGTATTCCTGAAGAGTGGGGTACTGCAGTTAACGTGCAGACCATGGTCTTTGGTAACCTAAACGATCGTTCTGGAACTGGTGTCGCTTTTACTCGTAACCCATCAACAGGTGAAAATGTCTTCTACGGTGAGTATCTCATGAAAGCTCAGGGTGAAGACGTTGTTGCTGGTATTCGCACACCTCATCCTATCTCTGACTTAAAAGAAGAGATGCCCGAAGACTATGCAAAATTAGTAGAGATTTACCATAAGCTAGAACAGCATTATAAAGATATGCAGGATATCGAGTTTACCATTGAAGATGGCATACTTTATATGCTACAAACTCGTTCTGGTAAGAGAACCGCAGCTGCAGCTGTTCGTATTGCTGTAGAAATGGTTGAAGAAGGTCTTATTGACGAGAAAACCGCAGTATTGCGCGTTGCTCCAGCTCAACTAGATCAACTTCTTCACCCCATGATCGATCCTAAATATAAGGCAGAACCACTAACTAAAGGTCTACCTGCATCACCTGGCGCAGCTGTTGGTCGTGTAGTATTTAATGCCCAAGACGCTGAAGCTTGGTTCGAAAAAGGTGAGAAAGTCATTCTCACCAGAGTTGAGACATCCCCAGATGATATTGGTGGTATGGCTGCTGCTCAAGGTATCCTTACCGCTAGAGGTGGCATGACCTCCCACGCTGCTGTCGTTGCTCGTGGAATGGGTAAATGCTGTGTTTCTGGTTGTGGTGAACTTAAAGTTGACTTCGCTAACAAACTCTTTAAGGTTGGCGATGTAGTTGTTAAAGAAGGCGACTGGATCTCCTTAAATGGTTCTACTGGTGAGGTCTTTGTCGGACAAGCAGATTTGATCGAGCCACAGGTTACTGGTAACTTTGCTAAGCTCATGACAATGGCAGATAAATACCGCAACTTGAGCGTTAGAACAAATGCTGATACTCCAGAAGATGCTCTAAGAGCTAGAGAGTTTGGTGCAGAAGGTATCGGTCTTTGCCGTACTGAGCATATGTTCTTTAAGGACAATCGTATTATCTCAGTTCGCAAGATGATCTTGGCTAATAACGAAGAAGAGCGCCGTGCAGCTCTTGCAGAGCTTCTGCCTTACCAAAAGAAAGATTTCACCGAGCTCTTTAAGGCTATGAAGGGCTTACCTGTTACAATTCGTCTCTTAGATCCACCTCTCCATGAATTTGTTCCTCACACTGAAGCAGAACAAATTGAGATGGCCAAAGAGATGGGCCGTAGCATTGAAGAGGTTAAGAATAAGGTTCACAGCTTAGAAGAGTTTAACCCGATGCTTGGTCACCGTGGTTGCCGTTTAGCTGTTACCTACCCAGAAATATATGAGATGCAAGTGCAGGCTATTATGGAAGCCGCTTGCGAATTAAATAAAGATGGCTTCAGTATTGTTCCTGAGATAATGATTCCTCTTGTAGGAGATGTCCGTGAACTTCGTTACCTGAAGGAAAAAGCAGTTAAGGTTGCTGAAGATACTTTGGCTAAGTTTGGAGCTAAATTTAAGTACACCATTGGTACTATGATTGAAGTTCCTCGTGCTGCTTTAACAGCTGATGAAATTGCTAAAGAAGCAGAGTTCTTCTCTTTTGGAACTAACGACTTAACCCAGATGACCTATGGATTTAGCCGCGATGACGCAGGTTCCTTTATTAAGGATTATGTCGAGAAGAAGATTCTTGACAGCGATGTCTTCGCAACCCTAGATCAAACTGGTGTTGGAACACTCGTTAAACTAGCTGTTGAGAAGGGCAAGAGCACCAATCCTGGTATTAAACTTGGTATCTGTGGCGAGCATGGTGGAGATCCAGCCACTGTTGAGTTCTGCCATAATGTTGGCCTCACCTATGTAAGCTGCTCACCTTTCCGTGTACCAATCGCCAGACTGGCTGCTGCTCAGGCTGCTGTGAAAAATCCACGGTAAATGAAAAACTAAGGGCAGAGACTATTTGTCTTTGCCCTTTTCCTTTTTAGGGGCAGGAATTACCGCTCTTACAGTGAAACAAGAATTAGGTGGTGAGAGTGGTGGATATACGTAAGATGCTAGAAGAAAGAGAAAGTTCTCTGTTAATGTCTTATGCTGCCCATTGTAAAAACAGTAAGGGACGGCAATTTAGCGAAGAACCGTGTCCTTATCGAACCGATTTTCAACGTGATCGCGATCGAATTATCCATTCGAAGGCTTTCCGGCGACTTAAGCACAAAACTCAAGTATTTATCTCGCCAGAAGGCGATCATTACAGGACCAGACTAACTCACACCTTAGAAGTAACCCAAGTAGCACGTAGTGCTGCTAGAGCTTTAGGATTAAATGAAGATCTTACCGAAGCAATTGCCCTTGGACACGATTTAGGCCATACTCCCTTTGGTCATTCAGGAGAGAATGCTCTTAATCAAGTAGTTCCTGGCGGGTTTGCTCATAATGAACAGAGTTTAAGAGTTGTTGACTACTTAGAAAAGCGTAGTGAGCGCTACACAGGTTTAAATCTAACTTGGGAAGTTAGAAATGGTATTTTGTGTCACACGGGTAAGGAAAAACCCGCTACCCTAGAAGGTGCTATTGTACATCTTGCCGATAAAATTGCTTATGTTAATCATGATCTTGATGATGCCATTAGAGCAGGAGTCCTCAAAAGTGACGATGTTCCTGCTGTGGCTTTAGAACTTGGTAAAAATAGTTCTCAGAGAATTAACACCTTAGTAAGGGATCTAATCGAATACAGTTATGGAAAACCGGAAGTAAGCTTATCTCCGTTACTAGAAGAAAAGTTAATGTGCTTACGCAGGTTTTTGTTTAATAGTGTCTATATTGGGTCATCTGCTAAGAGTGAAGAAGGAAAGGCCCAATTATTACTACAAACTCTCTACAACTATTATGTGAATAATCCAGACAAACTGGAACTATCAACAGACACTGATCTGCAAGAAGTTAGTATAGAACGAGCTGCTTGCGATTATGTTGCTGGCATGACTGACAGATACGCAGTCCATGAGTTCACCAGACTTTTTGTTCCTGAGCCCTGGATTCGGCTATAGGAGGATTTCTCTAAAAGCTAGAGAAATAAATGAAAGCATGAGGTGATCTCGATGGATAGGGAGGCTGCAACGCTTGAAGTTAAAGCCAGATTAAACATTGTCGATGTGATAGGTAGATACATTCCCCTCGAACGATCTGGCCGTAATTACAAAGGGCTTTGCCCATTTCATCGTGAGAAGACTCCTTCTTTTAATGTAGAACCAGAAAAACAATTCTATTATTGTTTTGGTTGTCATGCTAAAGGCGATATCTTTAGTTTTGTCATGCACATGGAAGGTTGGGACTTTGTAGAAGCTCTCAAGCACTTAGCTGCAGAAGCAGGTGTAGAGCTTGAGACCATGCAAACAGAAAACCCCTATAAGGGTTTACTAGAAATAATGGAACAAGCCTGCCAGTTTTATCAGCAGTGTCTACCTAGTTCTGTCGCTCTACAGTACTATCAAAAAAGAGGTATAACGCCAGAGAGTATTAGTAAGTTTCGCTTAGGCTATGCTCCAGATAGTTGGGAATCACTAGCTAGTAGTGGTATTAAAGCTAGCGAAAAAGAACTGCTAGACTGTGGATTAATCCAAAAAAGGCGTACTGGCACTGGCCATTATGATCGCTTTCGCCATCGGGCAATTTTCCCGATCTTTGATACCTTGGGAAGAGTAGTTGCTTTTGGTGCGCGAGCTTTAGGCGATGATAAGCCTAAATATCTTAATTCACCAGAAGGAATTATCTTTCATAAGAAAGAGACTCTGTATGGTTGGCATTTAGCTAAGGAAGCTGTACGTAGCTCGCAAACAATAATCCTTGTCGAAGGCTACATGGATGTAATTGCTTGTCATGAAGCTGGGATTACAAATGTAGTAGCTTCTATGGGTACTGCCCTTACTGAAGAACAGATCGATTTATTAGCTAAACAAGCTAAAAAAGTTGTACTTGCGTATGATGGCGATGCGGCAGGACAGATGGCAATACGTAGAGGCGTCATGATGCTTTTGGGCAGAGGTTTTGAAGTATGTTCAGCTCAATTTCCTGCTGGTCTCGACCCTGACGATGTTTTAAGAAAACAGGGCCCACAATCGCTGCAAGAAAGCATATACTCAGCAGAAAATTATCTGCATAAAATTATTAGACAAGCCACTGAAAGTGGTAATCTTGAGGCAGTTGGTGCCAAAACAAAATTTTTACAAGAGATTGCACCTTTATTAAACTCTCTACCATCTAAGTCGTTGCAAGAAGAGTATTTCCACCGTCTCTCAGAATTAACTAACTTAAGTTATGCTGCAGTAGAGAGTGAAATTCTCAGTAAATCAAGTAGAGAGTATGAAAGAAGTAGGAGCAGGGATAATAATAGAGTATCTTCTGGTACTAAGACAGATCTTACTTTAGATGTCTATAGCGAAGCAGAATTAGATTTAGTAGCCATGATCTTTGGCGATCCTTCTTATATAAATGAAGCTTCAGCTTATGGTTTTGAAATTAATTGGTTAGATCATGAGGGACTTAGGAATATTTTAGCAGGTGTTTTGATACCATCTAATGATTCTCAAGCAACAATAGATAAAGAAGCGGTTGAGATTATTAGAGAATTGGCTGAGAGATTGGATAAAATTGACGAATTACGTTTTCGAGATTGTTTAAAAAAGCTTGCCGAGAGGCAGATAAATAGACAGATAGAGGAACTCTCTGTAGCTGTGGCGAACTCTTCTGAGCCTGATTTTTATTTGGATGCTCTTAAAAAACTTAAAGAGATATACCTACAGGTAAAAGATATTGCTGCACTATAAGGGGATCTAGAGAGGGGGGAAACATATGAAGAAAAAGGAAATAAACAAAAAGTCATTAGGATCTACAGATGGCCGTACGTACGAAAAAGTTAAGAGTCTAATTGATCGTGGGAAGAAACAAGGTTCACTTTCATATAAAGAGATCATGGATACCCTAGAAGATGTCGAAATGTCCGAAGAACAAATTGACGAAGTCTACGAAAGTTTTTCGCAGATGGGCATTGATATAATTGATAATGACGGGGCCACTGAGAGAAACGCTGATGAAAATGAAGAGGATGATTACGAAAATTTTGAAGTAAACATCTTAGAAGGTATCGCTTTAGATGATCCAGTACGTATGTACCTAAAGGAGATTGGACGAGTTCCCCTTCTTTCCCCAGAAGAAGAAGTTAGTCTAGCTAAAAGAATAGAACAAGGTGATGAGGAAGCTAAGAGGGATTTAACTGAAGCTAATTTAAGGTTAGTCGTCTCTATTGCCAAAAGATATGTAGGTAGAGGTATGCTCTTTTTGGATCTGATTCAAGAAGGTAATCTGGGTTTGATTAAAGCTGTAGAAAAATTTGACTATACTAAGGGGTATAAGTTTAGTACTTATGCTACTTGGTGGATTCGCCAAGCTATTACCAGAGCTATCGCTGATCAAGCAAGAACTATTCGTATCCCTGTGCATATGGTGGAAACAATTAATAAGCTAGTTAGAGTACAAAGACAGTTGTTGCAAGAGTTAGGCCGAGATCCTATCCCTGAAGAGATAGGTGAAGAAATGGGTATCCCAGCTGATAAAGTGAGAGAAATACTACGTATTGCTCAAGAGCCAGTATCGCTAGCTACCCCTATTGGTGAAGAAGAAGATAGTCATCTCGGTGATTTTATTCCTGATGAAGATGCACCTGCTCCAGCTGAAGTAGCTTCTTTTCAACTTCTCAGAGAGCAACTTGAAGAGGTTTTAACCAGTTTAACACCAAGAGAGCAAAAAGTACTCAAATTGCGTTTTGGTCTCGAAGATGGTAGAGCGAGAACTCTAGAAGAAGTAGGTAAAGAGTTCGGTGTTACCCGCGAACGGATTAGACAGATTGAAGCTAAAGCTTTGCGTAAACTGCGTCATCCTAGCCGGAGTAAAAAACTTAAAGATTATTTGGATTAGACCTTGATTTATCTAGGATCCTGAAGTATAATAACAATTGATCGCTAAAGCGGTCATATTCCTCAGTAGCTCAATGGTAGAGCACCCGGCTGTTAACCGGGTTGTTGCAGGTTCGAGCCCTGCCTGGGGAGCCAGAGGGGCCCGTAGCTCAATGGTTAGAGCTCCCGGCTCATAACCGGTCGGTTGTAGGTTCGAGTCCTACCGGGCCCACCATAAAGCCCTCATCGTCTAGTGGCCTAGGACATTGCCCTTTCACGGCAAAGGCACGGGTTCAAATCCCGTTGAGGGTACCATAAGTAGTTTGCGACCCGCAACTTAGTTGTTGTCGGGTTTTATTTTTTTAAACGCTTTGTATTAATATCTTTTTCTTCATACAGCTAGGAATTTAATGTAACTAAATAGAAATAAATTATATCGGACTAATTTAAACTGCTGGGTAAATGAGTCCCGAAACTCAGAGAATTTTAGGGTAAGGGGGCTACATTGTGGGTAAAAAAACCCAAACTAGGAACATAGAGACTATATTAACTTTAGTTTTTGCTATGGTTGTCCTCTTTGTTTTAGGTATAGAGATGATTAGACAGACTCAGGCTACTGTTTTAAGAGGCTTGGAAGAAAGAGCTAATCAAGCTGTTCTTGCTACTGTAAAAGGAATAAGAAGCGTTATAATTCATCGTTCAATTTACATTGAAAATCTTTCTTTAGGTTTAAGCTTACCGATCTATAATCATGATCTGGTTATGAGGGATTTATATAAAGCTAATCAGGATCCTTTTGTCTCTAATATCTATGTAGGATTTGAAGACGATGGCCATTTTATTGCCACATATCGTGACCATAAGGGCTTAATAAAAGAATGGCACCCAAGCAACGATTATGATCCCCGCGAAAGAAAATGGTATCTATTAGCCAAAGACTCACCAAAGGTAATCTATTCGCCTGCTTATGTTGATGTAATATCTGGTGACTACATAGTTACAATTGCTAAGGCTCTACGTAATAGTGATGATTCTTTAATTGGGGTAGTAGGGTTAGATATTACACTTAACCAACTGACAAATTATGTAAAAAGTATTTCAATAGGTCGGTATGGTTCGATATTTATTATTGATTCGGAAGGGACTATTCTAACTCACCCCGATTTCGGGCAGCCTGTTCAAAATGTCAAAGATCTACAGGGTAGTGCTGGAAAAATTGGCGAAGTTATGTTGAAAGGAGAAAAGGGTTGGTCTCTGCTTAAAAACGGTAAAGATAGCTCCTATGTCTATTACCAGCCCGTAGATGTAATTGGTTGGAGTGTCGGTGTCTTAATTCCCCAAGATGAAGTAACAGGGTCTTCAATTACGGTTATTACTAAAATAAGTGTTACAGGTATGTTAATATTAGTGCTAACTATACTGTTACTATTATACATTTCTGTTAAAAGTAACTAGTTAGATTGCTACTTTAAAAAATGAGGTGCTAATAGTGACTTATGCTTTAGTTAATTGTAGAATTTTTGATGGTAAACGGTTGCTTATTGGTCAAGCAGTGATTGTCGAAGCAGAGCAAATAAAAGAGATAGTGGAATTGGATCTACTACCTAATGATATAGAAAGGGTAGATCTTAATGGTGCTTTACTTGCACCAGGTTTTATTGATCTACAAGTCAATGGTGGCGGTGGGGTTCTCTTTAACGATGATATCTCAGTAGAAGGCTTGTTAAGTATAGCTAAGGCTCATCAAAGGTATGGTACTACGGCATTGTTACCAACGTTAATTACAACTAGTTTTCCTAAGATGCAACAAGCAATGTTAGTTGTTAGAGAAGCCCAACAAAAGTATCCCCAAATCCTTGGCCTCCATCTAGAAGGACCTTATATTAGTCAGAAACGTAGGGGGACTCATGATCCTAATTTTGTGCGCGAAGCTTCTTGGGCTGAGATCGAAGAGATTGGCAATAACGCTGATGTTGTAAAAGTGATTACCGTAGCTCCTGAGTCGGTTAAAGCCGAGCAAGTGAACTACCTTGTTAAAAAAGGTATTAAGGTTTCTTTAGGGCATACCGATGCCCAAAGTAAAGCTGTTAAAGCTTTAGAAAAAGCAGGAGCAACTCTTTACACACACCTATATAATGCGATGAGTCAGCTAGGTAGTCGTGAAGTGGGTGCTGTGGGCTCAGCTTTAGACTCAGCAGAGAGTTATGCTGGGATAATTGTGGATGGTTTTCATGTAGACTTTAGTAGTGTGCGTATTGCTAAAAGATGCCTTGGTGAGCGTCTTTTCTTAGTTACGGATGCTATGCCACCTGTTGGTAGTATTAAAAGAGAGTTTTCTCTTGGACCATTACAGGTAGTGTGCGAAAATGGCAAATGTGTCAATAACGAAGGCGCTTTAGCCGGCTCAGCTCTAGATATGGCCACTGCTGTTCGGAATATGACTTTTACAGTTGGCGTGAGTTTGGTAGAAGCTTTAAAAATGGCCTCGCTTTATCCCGCATTAGCCTTGGGAATCCATAACCTTGGCAAAATTGAGAAAGGATACCAAGCTAGTATGGTTTTACTATCTTCCCAACTAGAAGTAGTAAAAGTTGTGCAAAATGGTATGATTGTAAACTATTAAAGAACCGCAAACAATCATCGATGACAAAAAGGAGAGAAGGTATCTGCTAGTTTGGCAGTACCGCTTGAGATGAAAAAGACAGTTTCGCTCTATGTTTTGGTAGCAATAAGTCTCCTTTTAATTTTTACCCTTATAGTAAGGGATGCTTGGTCTAAATCGAAGAAACTGGTTAGAGAAGATGTGCCGTTAACAAACGTGCCCACAAACAAGGAGTCTACTAGTGAGGCAACACCAGAGGAACCTACTACTTATAACCAGATTCTGTTGCATATAGCTCCCTTACCAGTAAATAAGGAGCTTTCTGATTGGTTGGCTTTTATTGATATGAAAAAGATGTTGAATTTTGCGGTAAAAACACCTTTAAATGAGCGGCTTACCGTAGAAGTTAGTTTAATTCTCTATGAAGAGTTAGATGAAATTGAGGAAATAGTATTTACTTTAGTTAGTGATCCCAAATTAAAATTAGACACTTCATTTAAGTTAGCCTTTTTACAAGGTTATGACGAATTTAGCTACGAACAATCCTATCAGATAAGAGGTATGGTTAGTGGTAGAATGATTGATAGATTAGATTATGCAGCCCCACTCCTAGTTAACGAAAAAAGTGTAGTTTTAGATACTAATTTAATTGTAACTACTCCGGGTGTTAGTTATGTCCTAGCTTATTGGGCTGAACCTATAGAGGGTACTGTACCATCTGTAACGAGGCTCTCTTTACAGGGTGGAGTGACGGTTAAGGAGCTTCTTAGCAATCTTAGAAGTAGTGGGTATAGTAGAGTGAGAGCTCTATGTGTAAAGGTGTATTTAAGTAACTCTAACCAATAAAAAAAGGAGGCAAAGCCTCCTTTTTTTATTGGTGAATTAAATTATGATTAATAGGCCCTTGACAAAGAAATCGACTACAGGCCATAAAATATAACCAATATAGTCGGTGAAAACAAGAAAGAGAAGCAAGTAACGACCGATATAGTTAAGAAAATCTAAGGCATTAGCTAGATTATCAGGTAAAAAAGCGAAGAGAATCTTGGAGCCATCTAAGGGCGGGAGAGGGATAAGATTAAAGACGAAAAAGATAACATTATAAAGTATGCCATAGAATAAAAAGGACTGAACAACAGACCAAATTATATTAGCATCGAACATAGCTTCTGAAACAAATAGATTAAAGACAAAAAGAAGGATAGTAAAGAAAACAGCTAAGCCAAGGTTAGCCAATGGTCCGGCTAAAGCTACAATAGCGAAATCTCTTTTAGGGCTTTTAAAATTTGAAGTATCAGTCTGGACTGGCTTACCCCAGCCAAAACCAACAATGAAAAATGCTAGAAACCCAATTATATCTATATGACGGAGTGGGTTAGTAGTTAATCGTCCTGCATCTTTAGCGGTCTTATCGCCACAACGATAAGCTGCATAAGCATGTGCATATTCATGATAAGCAAATGACATAAGTAGGATCGGTAGAAGAAGAAGGCTGTTTTGCCACCACTCTGGAGAGAAAATTCTAGGGTTCATAAAAAACATTCCTTTATTTATTTTACTATCTTATTAATTATATACTCAAAGGTTATTCCCTTTATAGATGGAAAATAAAGTGATTAGTAGGTTAAATAAATATTATTAGAGGAAGTCTACCAATGCTTATAGGATAAGAAAAAAGGGGTGGGAGTATGATCAAAGTCACAAGATACGAAAAAGCAATTAGAGTGGAAATGGTTTTAAATGAAGAAGTTGTTAGTTGGCTATCTATAAATCAGCGTAAGTGTTATTTAGCGGGGAAAGAGTTTACCGTTGGTGCTATAGGTGGTGTAGGAACTAAAGAAGAACACCGGCACCAAGGTTATTCAAGAGCGGTATTAGACAAAACTTTGCAGGTGATGAGCGAAGATGGTACTGAACTTTCAATTCTTTTTGGTATAGGTGATTATTATCACCGTTGGGGTTATGTGAGTTGTTTACCACAAAATCGCTTGAGTATTGCTACCTGGCAAGCAGAGAGAGCAACTTTGTATCACCACATAAGGCCACTTTTAGAAACTGATTTTCCAGCTATTTTAGAGATTTATAAAGCAAATAATCAAAACCGTACAGGCGCAATAGTAAGAGATAAAGATTATCGTAAGTTTCGCTTAGGTAGTACTTTTGGCGAGAAAGCAATTCCCTATATACTGGAAAAAGAAGGGGTCATTGAAGGATATATAGTTTTAGATGAGGCAAAACATAGTGTTAACTTAGCGGAGATAGGTGCAGCAACCCCATCTGTTTACTACTCAGTACTAGCTTTTTTAGCAGAGGAAGCAATCAAAAAACGTGTTTCAACTATAACTGGTAATATTCCCCAGGACCATCAGTTTGCTTTGTTTGCCAGAAGCTTTGGGCTAACAATAAATGTAAATTATGTCTATGATGCAGATGGTATGGGGAGAATTATTAACCAAGAAAAGGTCTTAAAAGGATTAGAGGAAACTTTGTTTAAGCGCTGTGGCTTAGATCCAAAAAAACAGGTTATTACAATTAAAACCGATTTAGGTGTAACAGTACTTGGCCAAGGTGATTATTTTGGTTCTCTTAGAACAGATCAAATGACACTAACCCAATTACTCTTTGGCTACCTTTCAGTTAATCAAACAGTTTTTACTCAGAAGTTAGTTACCGATATTAAAATAGAAGACTTAGAAAAAATGTTTCCCCTGCAGATTGCACATCTTTGGGGTCCAGATAAATTTTAAGGGAGTCGAAAGACTCCCTTAAAAGACCTTAGGTTAAATAATCTTTTGTAATCAATTTAGCATTAATATAGTCGAGTTTAGTTTGGATGGTAGTTAAATATTGACTAGGAGAATAGAAGTTATTTTTAGTCAATTTGCTGAAAAATTGGTTCTGTAATCGATGAAGTTCTTTAGTGAGGTGCTTATCATAATTATTAAGCTGTAAATTAGCTGTTTCGATAACTTCCAAATTAGTAGCTGGATCAAAACCTTTACCAACATGTAAATCAGAAATACTTTTATAAGCACCAAAGGCATCGGCAAGCAGGGCTTGCGATAGAAGTGGTATAAGTTCAAGTTCGAAGTCTTCTGCTGGTAGAAGAAGACGCATTTTAAGTGGTAAAAGCCAATTCCCGATAACAAATGAGGACTCTAGAGTTTGATGTTGCACATAGACATCTGAGATAGCTATGTTTTCTGGTTCGATATGGTTGAGAAAGTTTTTGCTAAATTCTAAAGATAAGCCACCTACTTCCGCGTAGTGTCCCTGAATTCTATTGGTAAATCTACCAAGAGAAACTTCAAAACCAGAAGGGGTTTGCTGTAGACCTAGTTGATAACGATTAGGTGGAAGTGGAGCAGTAAGCTTGACTTGCAAAAGTTGTGTTTCATTTCGAGCACCAATTTTTGCTTCTAAGAGATCATTAGTATTTAAATCATCAAAAGCGAAATTTATACCAGCTATTTGAATAACTTGGTTTTTCACCAAGATATCTGTCTTCAAAGTCTCGTTAGAGATAATTTGTTTATCTTTAATAAGAGTTAGACAAAATCTATGAGGATATGCTTCAGTAACACTCAACCTTACTTTATATATACCTTCAGTAAAATGGTTTTGTTTAGCAAGTGAAATAGCAATTATTTTAGCTTCATTAGATGTTAGAAGACGTGTTGTGGTACCTTCTGTACCAGTCATAAAAGCAATACCAGCAAACTTGGCTCTTCTAACCAGATTATCAAGTCTATAGATGGTAACCGAAAAGTCCTTTTCTAATTCCAAACGCTCTTTAGGACCGTTTTCCAATCTAGTTGCATTTAACGTTATATTTCTAAGACGATAGAGGTAGTTTTGCACACCTTTTACAGTCTGCTTCGCTAGTTGAATAATTGTACTGCCTGCCTGCAATAGGTGCAGAAGAGCCTCTTCTGAATTATTTTGCATTACTGGGTAACTAATAATTAATTCGTTTTGTTTAAGTGATACTAACAGAGGAGTATCATTTTCTATTCGAGTAAGAATGGTTTTAGGTAATTGGTCTTTCATACTATATCCCTCCGCTGTTGACATCTATAAATAATATCGGTAGAGGGAGAGTGCTTCTTTAACCTCTTTTTAGGGCTCGAGGTGAAACGAGTAACTAGATCCTTGGGTTTAATCGCGTTTTAGTAGACTTGTAGGTTTTTCTAACAACTTTTCATCGTATCTCGGTATTTGTTCATCAAGTTTCTAAATATTTCTCCATTTGTAGGTGGAGTGTAGGTGATGGCATTAGCTCCAGCTCTAATTGTTTCTAGAATTGTGGTTTCGGAGGGTCCACCTGTAGCAATAATTGGTATATCTGCATAGTTTTCGCGGATTTTTCTTACAATAGCTGGGGTTTGATGAGCTCCAGAGATATTAAGAATTTGAGCGCCATTAGCAATTCTTTCTTTAATATTTTCCTCTGTGGAAACAACAGTTACAACAATTGGAATATCAACAGTTTTGGCAATACAATTAAGGATTTTATTCGGTATAGGGGCGTTAACGACAACACCAATAGCACCTTGAAATTCAGCATGTAAAGCTAGATTAATAACTCGTTGTCCACTCGTTGTGCCACCACCAACACCACAAAAAACAGGTACTTGGGCTGCTAACATCAATGCTTCGGTAATAATTGGTTGAGGGGTAAAAGGATAAACTGCAATTATAGCATCGGCATTAGTATTACGGATAATAGCCACATCTGTGGAAAAGAGAAGTGATTTGATTAATTTACCATTGATACGAATACCTGAAGCTTCTTCTACAGCCTTTGGTAGGATGATAAGGTTTTTACGTAAGGAACCATTTAATTCTGGAATCATAATAACATTTCTCCTTATACAAAACTTTAATAACTAACTTTTGCTTTCTTTTCCGTAAAAAGGCAGGTAATTGTCAGCAAGAAGGCTAATATATCTCATGTTATACATTTAGGAGG
>DHDH01000024.1:25088-27633 GCA_002399235.1 Firmicutes bacterium UBA4881
CTCATGTTATACATTTAGGAGGTGTAGAGCGAAAGCTTAAAATGGATTGGAATTCTCTGTTAAAAGTGCTGCCTCAATCGCCAGTTGATGTAGATTATTTAGCAGTAGCTAAAACCCAAGGTTTGAGCATACTTCACAAAATAATCATGGCAGCGTTAGTTTTTGGTGTCGGTTGGTTATTAATCAACAACATTAAAAGAGTATTTTTGAGGATTATGGCCCACGGTAGGTTAGACAAGGCCTTAACAAATTTAATTGGCTCTGTGCTTACCTTTGCCGGTTGGGTTATTGTTGTAGCTGCTATATTTAAGGTTCTAGGTTTTACAGAAGTGTCTTTAGCATTTAGTGGTTCTTTAGCATTAGTTGCTATGGGGTTAGCCTCATCAGCATCGAGTATAGTAGGTGATCTATTTAGTGGCGTCTCTTTAATTGCCGACGATGATTTCCAAATTGGTTGTCGAGTTACAGCTGCCGGAGTTACCGGTGAGGTTGTCAGTATAGACATGCGTAAGACCAAAATAATGGATGATAAGGGTAATCTATACATTATACCTAACAAAGCGTTGGATAATTCTACTCTCGCCATCTTAGCCCCTAAAGAAGTTAATAAAGAGGATAAGGGAGCTTAATGGATATAATATAAATTACTCTAACTATTAGATAGCTTGTATGGCTTTTATGTTCAAATTAGGAGGGCAAGGTGGAAATATGTTTTTAGAGTTTGTTTTACTCATTATCGGTTTAATCTTAGTTATTAAAGGTGCAGATTATTTTGTTGACGCAGCAGTAGCTGTGGCTAGACGGACAGGTATTAGTGAAGTAGTAATTGGTGCTACCTTAGTAAGCTTAGCAACTACACTACCTGAGCTAGCTGTTTCTAGTTACTCAGCTTATCTCAATCAAACAAACCTAGCAGTAGGAAATGCCGTAGGATCAGTAATATTTAATACAGGTGTTATTCTTGGTTTATCAGTCTTGTTAAGTCCACTAGTTATTAAGGATAAAAAGTTCTCCCTTAAGGCTATTTTTATGCTGATAGCTGGTATTATTTTTAGTATAGCTGGCATTGATGGTAAGATTGCTTTCTACGAAGGCCTTATTCTAGTAACATTTTTAGTTGTTTATATGGTATACCTTTTCCGTAGTCCAAGTGATGATGACGAACATAATAGTCAGACTGATGATACACCTATTTGGGTTTTAGCAGTTAAATTTATCGGTGGAGCTATGGCGGTCGTCTTTGGTAGTAGGTTAATGGTTAACTCAGCTATAAGTATAGCTGAATATTTTGGTGTCTCACCAATGATTATTGGCTTAACAATTGTCGCCGCAGGCACTTCACTACCTGAACTAGCTACATCACTTACCTCGATTAAGAAGGGGCACCAAAATGTTTCTGTTGGTAATATTGTAGGGGCTAATTTTCTTAACATGACTTCTGTTTTAGGTATTTCTTCTTTAATAAATCCTCTGCCAATAGAAAAAGTTAGCCTCACGATTGATTTACCTGTAATGCTTGTTTTCATGACTTTAATTTGGTTATTTGGGCGCAAGGGTAAAATGGAAAGATGGAAGGGTATTGTCTTTCTGCTAATCTATGCAGCCTATTTTACTAACATCGTTATTAGAACACTTCAAGCAGCTTAAAAGGGTTTATTCTCTAGTTTAAGGAGGAAAAATAGTGAAACCAGTACAGATATTAATACTTACTTTAGGGATCTTTGCCTGGTTTTTACTAGTGGTATGTACCCTACCTGTAAAAGCTGAAATCCCACCTGCCGATTCTTTACCTTGTTTTCCTGGTGCTTACTATCGTAAAGCTGCCTCTAGTTTTGATGAATGGACGGGCATTGAAGGAGTTCTTGTTTTACCAAGAGGTACATCTGATGTACTTCGTTATGGTAGTAACGGTCCTTTGGATAAGTTTTCTATTTATATGGGTGGAAGAGCTAATAACCAAGAAGTAGATGCTGGTGTATTGTGGGAGATAACTAAAGATGAATTTGGTAATATCGATACCTTTAACAGAGCTTGGCGTCCTTTTTGGCGGGTAACTAGTTGGAACAATGCACCTGCGACTAAAGAATATTATTGGTATCCAGGTGATAGAATTGTGATGCGGGTAGAGGTTGTGGCTAAGGGACGTTTAAAACTTACAATAGAAGATGCAACCCCTAACCCCAAGCGTAGCTTTAGTGTTGAGTTTGCAGCTTCCCAGTTTGGTAGAGGTAACCCGCAACAATTTAAAAGAGTAAACGCTATTGATCAGTTGGGTAATGAAGGGAAACCGGTTCAACCAACTAGAGCTAGAGTGGAAGGCGCAATTTGGGAAGAGGTATACCTTTTAAGGGGAGAAGAACGCTATCCTTTTATTACTAGCCGTTTTACCGATATGCGCTGCCCAGATCCAGTTCATTTCTTGGTAGAGACGATTAATGATCAAGGTAGCGAGTCTCTAGGGATATATGGTGATCCTGGGATGATACCTAAGGAATAATGTTGTATGCTAACTAAAACTGACTAGAGAAAAAGAGAGGCCTAAGCC
>DHDH01000012.1:0-14686 GCA_002399235.1 Firmicutes bacterium UBA4881
CTTTTTTTTGATAAAAATATAAATTATAAGGGTAACTTAAATAGTAGTAATAATAATAGGAGGTGTCACCATCGTGCAAAGTTGGTTAAAATATATCCTTTTGACGCTTGTGATTGTAATTCTTTTTGGTGGTGGACCTCTATATATTTATTTATATATACTGTTTTTTACTGTTCTTTTAACGCAAACTTGGGCGCAATTAGCTTTATTAAAGGTTCAAGTAAAGCGAGAAGTAGCTTGCAAAGGTTATTTTATAGGTGAAGAGATCAAAGTTAAAGTTGTAGTAAAAAATACAGGCCTTTTACCAGTTCTCTGGGTATATGTAGAAGAAAATGTACCTCAAGGACTTGCGGGAAGAGAACAAAAAAGGGTTTTATCCTTGCCCGCTTTCAGTAATCAAACTTATTTTTATAAATATAGAGCAAGGCAAAGAGGTCTATATTACTTTAACCCTTTTCGGCTGATAATAGGGGATTTGCTTGGTTTGTACCATTACCAAAAAGAATTTGGTGATAAAAATGAAATAATAATTTACCCAAACTACCAGAGGGTAATTTTTCAACAAGCTGGTTTGTGGGGCTTGGAGGCTATTATAAAAACCCAACTAAGCTTTGTTCCCGATCCAATGACAGTATTTGGCAGCAGGGATTACAGAAGGGGAGATCCCCTAAACCTTATCGACTGGAAAGCTACGGCAAGAGCTGACTCTCTTAAGATTAGACAAAGTGAATATTATCGTTCCTTATCTTTAGCTATTTTACTGAATGGCAATCTTCTTGACTATCAAACACCCTTGGAGCTAGAAGAAGCAATTGAAGTCGCAGCTAGCATGGCTAAATGGCTCCTCGATAGCAAGGGAAGAGTTGGCTTATATTCTAATGGCCGCGATATAAGGCATATGGATGATAGAAAACTTCCTGTTGTCGGTGTAGAACCTAAAAATGATCCAGAGCAATTCTTAAGAATCTTAACGTCTCTCGCCACTTTACATGTCGGCCATTCTTTCCCTTTTAATAAACTACTAGAACGGGTTTTAGGTGATTTATCTTTAGACACAGCCTTACTGATTATTTCAGCTTCCATTTCTGAGGAAATGTGGCCTAGAATTGTGCAAGCCAAACAACATGGGAAACAAATCTGGATACTGGTAACTAGACCATTAAAGAAAATAGAGCATGAGCAATTAAGTAATAAAGCAAAGAGTACAGGTGTAAAGGTTATCATAAAGAACTTAAAAAGGGAGGTAGGCGACATTGTCTTGGAAGTTCTCTGAAATTAATTTATCTAAACTAACCCTACCTCTTTTATCGGCTGCTTTAATAGGACAGTTTTTATTATTAAACAAAAATATTTGGTGGCGAGGTTGGCTATTTTGGTTATTTCTTGTTCTAGTTACTTTTATAGCTGATATCACTGCTCAAGTTAGAAAAAAAAGTGAAGCGCCTCTTTCTCTCTTCGGGGTAGTATTTTTAATAGCTTTAGTGATGGCAAATGTTATCCTTGTAACCTATTACAAATTAAAATTTACATGGTCCAATCTTTTCTACGTTAAGGGTGAGCATTTATCTTTAATTGTTTTAATACTAGCTTTCTATTGGGGCCTGAGTCACGGAGAGATGCTAAGCTCTATAAAAGCTTATTGGCATCCTTTAGATAACGAAATTGCTGATCTAAGAATAAAAGCTTTTACACCCATTAGCATGAGTTTAATTATCAAAAGAACACTCTTTTTAGGTTTTGTAGAACACCTAATTGTTTGGCAATTTAACATTAATCTTGTGACGTTATTACCTTTCTGGCTCTTACAATTTACTTATTTAAGCTTAATACAATTTTGGGGACTAGCTATTAATCTTAAGGGAATGAAGATCGATTTTCCTAAGGGGCACAGAGGTGTCTGGCAAAAATCGTTAATCGCTTTTTTTCTGATTGTGATTATTTTTTTCTTGGTTTATGCCAAGGAATATACTGACGATTCGATCCGAAAGAATTGCTAATAACATAGTTAATCTATTAAGTAAAATACACAGTTACCAAGCTCCTGAGAGAGAAAAACCAAGATCAATACCTTTTTTGGGGAATGAGCAACTTGAGGATAACTTCAGTCCAGGAAAACCAACAGCAACTGGGTGGTTGTTTATAACATTTTTTGTGTTACAATTAATAATTGTGGTGTTGTTGCCAGCTTTAACGATAGCCACATTTATAGGTTGGTTACTTTATCTAGCTGTTAAGTCAGAGTATGATAAGCTCGAAGGTTTACCCGGGTTTTTTATCAACATCTATCTTTGGTTAAAAAATGTAGTAGTACAAAGTGGTAAAAAAGTTGTACTAATAACTGGAAAGGAAAACCCTGGTAATAATCTTCTTACTAGAGCAGTAGAGAAGAAATATATTTTGGGGCACAGCGGGTGTTATAAGCGTTTAATAAAGGTTTGTCAAAACAATGGATTACAATTTAGAGCAAGTATGACACCTAACGAATTAGCCAAAGCCAGCGAAGATAGATGGCCACAGTTAAAGGAAAAAGTTTTGCAAATAACTAGTACCCATATCGAAGAAAAGTATGGAAAAATTAAACTAAGCAAGAAGAAGAAAGAAACTTGCTGGCGCAATTTAGAGCAAATCACAGCTTATCTTCAATTATGGCAGATAGAAAAAGAAATAAAAAAGCAGGAGATACCACGTATATAGGAGAAAACAAAGTAAGAATATCATGCCTTTCTAAAAACATTTCTCCTTCTATACTGTATTTATACTTCTAAAGAAGGATTTTCGAGATTTTGTCGAAAATGATATACTAGCAGGTTTTATTGATAATATGTAACGCCGGAGATATTTAAGAAGGATTTATGCTGGAAACGCAGAATTTTTCAAGGTAGCACAATTCCAGTATTGTAATACTTACCTGTTTGTGCAGCTACATTCTCTTTGCACGCTTCTGAGTTAGATACTTCTTCGGAAAATCACAAAAAGGAGGGGGTGCGTGGGAAGTCAATTACTTTCCAGCAATTTGACTTGTCTGTTTGATGATTTCCGGTGTTGGGAGGTTGTTTAGACTGACTTTGGGGGAAAAGGAGTCAGGCTTTTAACCGAATGAGTGCAAAGAGTCAAGATTTAACTGAGATGCGGCTTTGCTAGGGTGGGCAATTTTACGCTCTCAGGTGCTGAAGGTTAATTTTCAAGAGCTGGGCGAGTTCTTGAAAGAATACCTTTGACATAAAGTTTACTCCGTTATTGGGGAGACAATTTATAAAGGAGTGAAGTTTTTAATGGCGACCACATCTGTTACCCCGAATGCCACACCAGAGGTACAAGCTTCTCAGGGTAAGCCACGTAGTTTATGGGAGAGAATGAAGGAGTACCGCTGGTCATATGCGTTTATTGCTCCGTATATGCTAATCTTTATTATTTTTACTGTAATTCCTGTCATCTGGGCTATGTTTCTGAGCTTGACCTACTATAACATGATTCAACCTCCTGTATGGGTTGGACTTGAAAACTATGCTCGCTTATTTACCGATGATCAATTGTTCTATTTAGCTGTAAAGAACACTTTCTATTTCTCTATTGTTACTGGTCCTCTCGGTTATTGTCTATCATTGATTTTAGCTTGGCTAATCAATGAGGTTAAATATCGTAAACTATATACTTTGATTTATTATATTCCATCCATTACTTCAGGCGTTGCTATGGCTGTTATCTGGATGTATCTGTATAACGGTAGCAAATACGGTTTACTCAACTACCTCTTATTAAAATGGGGTATTATTGAAGAGCCAGTCTTATGGTTAAAGAACGTTAAAACAACCTTGCCAGCTATTATGATTACATCTATTTGGATGAGTATGGGTACATCATTCCTTGTCTTTATTGCCGCTTTGCAAGGTGTGCCTCATGAGCTTTATGAAGCAGCACTCATCGATGGTGCAACTCGTTGGCAGGAGTTCTGGCATATTACTCTGCCTATGATTCGCCCCGCATTGCTATTCGGTGCGGTTATGACTGTTGTTAGCTCGTTCCAAGTATTCGACTTGACCATGGTCATGGCGGGTTTCCCAAGTACCCTCTACTGTGCACACACTATTGTTGGTCACTTGTATGACTATGCTTTCTTGCGCTTTGAGATGGGTTATGCATCTGCAATCGCTATCGTCCTCTTCTTGATGACCTTCATTATCTCTTCAGTCTTACGTAAGGTCCTCTCCTCTAAAGACCTATAAACTTAGGTTGTTAGTGGTACAAGAATCGATAGCTTAACGGGAAAAGACAGAGTTATTGTGAATTCCTAAGGAGGTACGGAAATGTCTGCCAAAAAGAGAAAGGCCCCAACAAGGGGTAAGGCAGTTGAAAGAATTACAACGGGCCAGATTGTTATTTATGCGATTTTAACTCTCGGTGCCATTATCATGAGTTTACCGATTGTTTATATGATTTCTACAGCATTCAAACCAGTTACTGAGTTGCTTCTTTACCCACCAAGATTTTTAGTGCGTGTTCCAACCACTAAAAACTTTAGTGACTTAGCACTGGCTATGACCAGCACCGACACACCATTTATTCGTTATATTTTCAATAGTGCATTCGTTTCAACCATTGTGGTTGTCGGTACTATTATCCTAGCCACCTTGGCTGCATACCCTCTAGCCAAGCATAAATTCCCTGGCAGAGAGTTTATCTTCAATTTGATTATTAGTGCTCTTATGATTTCCGGCCACGTTACTATGATTCCTAGATACCTAGTTATCCGTAATACTGGTTGGATCGACACCTATTATGCGTTGATCATTCCTGCATTAGCAGGTTCTTATGGACTCTTCCTTATGAAGCAGTTTATTGAGCCAATTCCTAATGAAATGCTAGAGTCTGCTAAAATGGACGGAGCTAGCGAATGGAAGATCTTCACTCACATTATTTTGCCTCTTTGTAAACCAGCTTGGGCAACCTTATCAATCTTTACCTTTATTGGCACATGGAACGACTTCTTCTCACCTCTTATTATGACCACGAGCGACTCTATGAAGACATTGCCTTTGGCTATGAGAACTATTTCTGATGGTCAAAACATCGCTCGTATGGGTGCAGCCGCAGCTGGCAGTTTCCTAACTACTATTCCTGTAATCCTAGTATTTATCTTCTTCCAGAGATTCGTTGTTGAGACAATGACCTACTCTGGTATGAAGGGCTAATCTATTAAGAGGTGAATCTATAATGGTAACCGTACGGCTCGAAAATATTGAAAAGGTTTTTGAGCAAAAAGCTCCTAATGGAGAAGTCTCAAAAGTCTATGCATTGAAAAATATCAACTTGACTATCAACGACGGAGAGACTATCGCTGTCGTAGGGCCGTCGGGTTGCGGAAAGTCTACCTTGTTGCGCGTTATTGCCGGTTTGGAACATTCTACAAGTGGGAATGTCTATTTTGATGATAAGGTAGTAAATGAAGTTGAACCTAAAGATCGTGGTATAGGTATTGTTTTCCAAAACTATGCTTTGTACCCGCACTATAAGTCTAAAGGAAATCTTTCGTTCTTCTTCAAACTGCGCAAGGTAAAAGAAGAGGAAATTAACGAGCGTGTAAGAATCACTGCAGAGACTCTTGGCGTAGGCTTTGAAGAACTCTTAAACCGCAAACCCGGCCAGCTGTCTGGTGGACAGCAACAGAGAGTGGCGTTGGGTCGTTGTATTATTAAAGAACCAACTATTTTCTTGCTAGATGAGCCACTTTCTAACCTTGACGCTAAACTGCGTGAAAGAACAAGAATTGAACTAAAACGTCTGCTAAAAAGATTTAAGGTTACTACTTTCTACGTTACACATGACCAGGTTGAAGCTGTTACCTTAGGTGATCGTATCGCAGTTATGAAAAGCGGTATGATTCAACAGGTAGCTCCATACAACGAGATTTACAAACATCCTGCTAACATGTTCGTAGCTAACTTTATTGGTTTACCACCTATGAAGTTCATGAATGTAACCTTAAAAGGCCAAAAATTAGTAGGTGCAGGTTTTGAGGTAGAGATCTCAAATGAAGTTGCCAAAGCAATAGGCGACGAAAGCAGAAAACTGGCGTTAGGTATTCGTCCAGAGCATGTTCAATTTAAATTCGAAAAAGAAGCAGGTTATTACCCAGCAAATATCGATGTTATTGAACCTCTACCTAATGAAGGAGCTAACTATCTCTTCTTTTCTTTCCAAGAAAATGTAGAAACGATCACTAAAGCTGATCTTAACTTTGATGGTAATGTTGGTGATACCATCTATGTTCATCTAGATCCAGCAAAGATCTATTTGTTTGACGCCGATACAGAAGAAGCTATAGTTACTCAGGATAAAATACTTTCAGTTGCCAACGCTTAATTTGGTAATTTCGTTTAAGGGGGGAACAACGCTTTGGCAGATGTAAATTTGCAAAACGTAGTTAAGCAATATCCCAATGGTGTTGTTGCTGTAGATAATCTAAACTTGCATATTAAAAATGAAGAGTTTTTAGTTTTGGTTGGCCCTTCAGGATGCGGTAAAACAACAACTTTACGTATGATTGCCGGTCTTGAAGAGATCACCAAAGGAGATATCCTTATTGATGGCAAAGTGGTTAACAATGTACCACCTGATGCCAGAGATATCGCTATTGTTTTCCAAGATTATGTATTGTATCCTCATAAGACTGTTTATGAGAATATGCAATTTGCTTTAGAAAACACAGGTATGAGAGAAGTTGAAGCCAAAAGAGCTATTGAAGAAGCTGCTAGCATTCTAGGTCTTTCTGGATATCTAGACAGATTCCCAAGCGAGCTCTCTGGCGGTCAGAAACAACGTGTGGCTCTCGGACGTGCAATTGTGCGTCAGCCTAAAGTGCTTCTGATGGATGAACCTCTTTCTAACCTCGATCCAATGCTGAGATCAGAAATGCGTGCGCATATCAAGAGAATGCAACGCAAAAAGAAGGTTACAACCGTTTATGTAACCCACGATCAGCAAGAAGCTATGACCATGGGTGACAGAATTGTTCTTATGAATAATGGTGTTATCCAACAGCAAGGTCCAGCTAAAGAATTGTATTTAAGACCAAAAAATAAATTTGTTGCTACCTTCCTTGGCAATCCTAGCATGAATATTTTCAAAGCCAAATTAGAGAAGAATGGCGACAATGTATACGCAAAAACTGATAAATTTAGAATTAAGTTATTAGCTGAAGAGGCCAAACAACCTAATGTTCAAGCTCATGTTGATAAAGAAGTGTATCTTGGTTTAAGACCAGAAGCTTTACAAGACGTTGAGTTTGTAACAGACATTAATGTAGATCCAGAAAACATCATTACTATTAAAGTAGATATTTACGAACCAATGGGCGCCTCAGCCTATCTCACCTGGTTTGACGGCGATAGCAAGTATATTGCAGAAGTTGATGCTCATACATCTGCAAGAGTAGAACAAGAGATTAAACTCTATGCAGATCCACGTGGTATTCAACTCTTTGATAGAGACACTGAAGAAACAATGCTTGTTAAAGCCTAATTAAGTAAGTTTACTTTGGGGCCTAATCCCTAAAGGTATTTGGCCCCTTGTAAAGTATCTTACAGTCAGAAGTTACCGTTTTTATGTAACTAATTATTTAGGTATTTGGTTTCAAAAACGGAGGTCTGACAGTTGGGGGTTTTTAGCTCCAGGAAAAAAGAGATGGAGGGGAGAAAAGATGACAAAGAAAGTTTGGTTTGCTAGTCTTGTTGCTCTAGTGTTAGTCGGTCTTTTAAGTTTTGTAGCCATGGCAGAAGAGTCAATTAGCTTAAACGGAGAGTGGCATTTCCAATTTGATGATGACATGGCTTGGGCAGAACCTGAATATGATGTAAGCGACTGGGAAAAGTATGCTAAAACAGCAGAGGCTCCTGCTCTTGGTTTTGGCTGGTATCGCTATGAATTTACAGTTCCAGCAGAATGGAAAGGTAAGGGAGATCTTCTTGTAAGTATCCCTACTCTTAATGACTTTGACTGGACTTTTGTAAATGGTATTGGTATCGGTAATGGTAACAGAGCAGGTAAGAGAAAATATTCAGTCCCTGCTACTTATATCAATTTTGGTGGTAAGAACGTTTTAGCAGTACGTGTTTACACTATTAATCCTGGTATCGGTCTTGATGGCGATATCGCTGTCGAGCTAACCGATGCTATTAGTCTTGTAAACAACCCAAGCTTTGAAGTTCCTGCCAAGTTCCCAGCCAAATGGACACCAAATGGCGATGACAAGAACATCTTCTTGTGGGAAAAAGCAGCAACAGCTTACACTGGCTTCTACTGTGTAGGTCTACGCAATACAGCTAACCTACCAAGCAAAGTTGGTTACTGGCAGAGCGACATCATTATGCTCAAACCTGGTATCGAAGTAAGAGCTCAAGCCTTCATTAAGGCAGAGGATCCAACAGGTGAAACAACCATTCAAGTTGGTTTCTTTGATGCAGCAGGTAACGAGATCGGTGAGAGAACCGCTAGCCGTAACGCTGG
Source organism: Firmicutes bacterium UBA4881 (assembly GCA_002399235.1). Lineage (GTDB taxonomy): Bacteria > Bacillota > DTU065 > DTU065 > DTU065 > UBA4881. The sequence continues at coordinate 8,503 of DHDH01000012.1, forward strand.
ACGCAGAACTTCAGATTGGACCAAGACTTTTGTTAGAGCAGATGTTCCAGAAGGAACAGTCTATGCAAAAATCTTCTTGTCCTCTGCAGACAACAGCGGTACAGTTTGGTTTGACGACATTACTTTGACTATAGAAGAAGAATAAATTAGCTGAGTCTAAGAAAGCTTCTCCTCCAATAGGAGGAGAAGCTTTCTTCAAGTTAACCAGTTTTGTAGATAGGCTGGGAGGTGGCCCGATGAAAAAAACTCGTGATAAACAATACGATGATTACACTCGAGAAGCTTTAGCAGCAGAAGCTGATAGTAATACTGCTATTATAGCTGGATTTTTAGCCGGTTCCTTAGTCTTTGCTACGATTATTGGGGTCTATTTAATTATTCTTTTCTTAATGAGTATCTTGGGAACATTTTTATCTATTCCCTATTTAAAAGAAATGACTGCCAAATCTTCTGTTACCATTGGGATAACAGGTGACATAAAAGGTATGTGGCAAGGATTACTTGCCTACACTATGCTCTTTTCTATGTTAGGTGCTTTTACAGGTGCCTTAAATAGGTTAAGCAAATTTATAACTGTGGGAAAAATTAAATTTGGCAAAGACATAATTCCCTATTTTCTGCTAGCTTTTTTTGTGATTAGTGCTTTCTTTTTCAACTGGCTACCTCAAGCAACTTTCACCATTTTTACCCTTAGTGATAACACTGGCTCTGTACCTATTTGGGGAATTCTTCTCATAATTGTTGGGCTAGCAATTCCGCCAACTTTGCTTCTCTACGAGAGCTGGTGGTATTGGTATAAAAAAGTGATACCATTTTGGTCTAAAAGCACAGAAACATTTAAGAATTCGAAGGGAAATGGTGAGGAGACTGCGAATTAATTAGTGTTGAACTTAGTACGAAGGAGTGATCTGATGTCACGGCTAAGTAAAATAGCATTGGTTTTAATTATGACACTAGTGCTAGGTGGGCAGATCTTTGCTGATGTATGGGTAGATGAAATATCTGCAAAAAAAGGTGAAGATCTTAAAAGTTTTTTGTCGTTGACTCAAAAGTATCAAGAAGATAATTGGCTAAAGGTTAACAGTAAAATTAAAAAAGAACTGAGTGCAGAAGAAGCTAAACTTGGTGGTGGAGCTAAGTTAGAAGACAAAATCATAACAGGTTTTGATCAGGAGAATGCTTACGTTGAATGGGAATTTGATGCACCAGCTAGAGGCTTGTATGAGATTTGGGTTAAATATAAGCTACCTAGTTCTGAAGCAGAACCTATAGTTTTAGATGCTACAATTGATGGTAAGCATCAGTTTATAGAGTCAACTAATTTGTATTTTAACTCTGTTTATTATGCCAGTTCTGTTGAGACTCTAGAACGTATTGAACCAGTATCAGATAAAGATAATGGTGTTCCTTTTGGATTTATCATGGATAAAGGTAAACACAAGATCCGTTTTACCAACATAAGCGGTGCCTTTGATATAGAGTTTATTCGTGTATCTGGTGCAGTTAAGCATTTTGTCTTTTCACAAGGCGAAAATTATTTTAATAGTAATAGAGATTTCGCTAAGGTTGGACGTATTGCAGCTAGCCGTAGCAAAGCTCTTAGCGGTTTTGATACCGAAGGCGACTTTGTTGAGTGGAAAATAAATGTACCTGAAGATGGACTATATTCTATTTTCTTCCGCTATTCTTTAGGAGACCGCAGTATAGATTGTGTAAGATCAATTCAGGTAAATGGTAAGACTCTGTTCCCAGATTGGGAGGAGATCCGCTTCTATCCTACAGATGGTTGGTCAGAGAAACGCAACGATTGGAAGGAAAGAAGAATCGAGGATTCTGAGACCAGACAACCATATTTTATTTATATGCCTAAAGGTGAAGTAACTATTAGAATGGATGTAGTCTCTGGACCCTTAGAGATTGACTATGTTGGATTAATTACCAGAGACGGAGAAATTAAGGGTGAACTTAATTTCTGGGATTACCTCAAGCTTCTCTGGCACCAGATTATTAGCTTTTTCGTGAGCTTTAATTAAGGAGGCTTTTGCATGAGTTCTTTGCAAGAAAAATATAATATCCTTGCCGTAAAAACCGACAGGAAAATTCGTAATAAGTGTGGTTTCCAAGCAGGTGCAGCTGTAATTTTGGCTGTCCTAGCTGCCTATGTTCTTTTTGGTGCTGTTGTTCCTTCTTTGGTTTCTGTTATTAGAACAGTAACCCAAGGTGCTGCTGAGCTACCAGAAAAAACTGAAGGTTTAAAGGGTGGCGCTAAATTTTTAATCTTTGTCGGAACAGTTCTTTATTTAGGTATTTTTGGCGTTATCGCAGCTTCTATCAGAGCTAAAGATAAACAAGTTAAGTATCTTGGTATTGAGACTTATTCTGATATCTACGCTTTTGTTGCAGGTACTATTATAGGTCTAGCTATAACAATGGTTAGAGCCAAATTTGCAGTTTGGAGTATCATCATCTTGGTCTTAAGCCCAGTATTGGCTTATGGGGCCCGATATGTATGGTGGTGGGCTTACTCACGTCTTCTCTTTAAGAAGAGTGACCTTGATGCCGAAGCCACTATGGGTAAGTATGAAGGTATTAGATAAATTAATTAGAGCAGCCAATATTGGCTGCTCTTTATTTCCCTAAAGGAGGATAACCAATGCCAAGAGTTGGAGTTGTTCTAGGTAGTGATTCTGATATACCTAAAATTGCTTCTGGTTTGGAACTTTTAGAAAAGTTAGCAATTGATTTTGAGGTAAGGATTATCTCTGCACATAGGACCCCTAAAGAAGCTTTAGAATATGCTGAAACTGCTAAGGATCGGGGCTTAAAAGTAATAATTGCTGTAGCAGGTATGGCTGCTCACTTAGGGGGCGTTTTAGCTGCTTCTACGCCTCTACCTGTAATTAGTGTACCGATTGCTTCTGGGGCGTTATCCGGAATAGATGCAGTTCTTGCTAATTTGCAAATGCCACCAGGAATACCGGTAGCTGTAGTTGGTATAGATAATATGAAAAACGCTGCTTTATTAGCAGGTCAAATTATTGCTTTAAGCGACGAGCAAGTTGCCCATAATATAACAGCATTTCGTGAAAAACAAAGTGCTGATGTAAGAAGAAAAGACCAAGAATTGCAGATAAAAAGCTATAAAAACTAAAAAGAAAATAGATGGCTAAAAACATTATTTGTATCAGAAGCTAATTATTATTGATAATAGTAATCTGTGATCTACACTCTCAAAATCTTCTCAATATAGCATAACTAGCTTGGAAATAGTAATAATAAAGATTGTAGCGAAAATACGCTTGTTTGCTAAGAGCCAAATCACTTTGTAAAAAATATGATGCTATTCGCTTGACACTAATTAGCTTAGATGGTATATTCGAGGCGTAAACAATTAGATATTAAGAAAGTGCACCTAGGGTTCCGTCCTTGTGTTATATAAAGCAAAGGAGTCTGGACCAAGTGGTGCAGGCGACTCTGTCGCTACACCCTAGAGGGATAAAAACCCGGGCGGGCAGGTTTCTTAAAAAAACCTGTCCGCCCTTGTGTTTTTTAAAAACAAATGGAGGTGCCATCTGTGGATCTCTTTGATAACCTTTCCCCACTGGATCATCGGTATTATATGAGTAACCAAGAATTAGCCGAATCATTACGGGAATATTTGTCTGAGACAGCAGTGATCAAATCAGAAGCTTTAGCAGAAGCTGCCTTAGTTAAGGCTTTAGCTAAGTCTGGGCTTTGTTCTCATGAAATTGCTAAGGAAGTTTTGGAAGCGGCTAAAGTTATAACACCTGAAGAAGTTTATGCCGAAGAAGAAAAAACCAAGCATAACATTAGAGCTTTAGTCAATTGTTTACGTAACCGCGTCTCCAATGTTGCTAAACCTTGGATTCATTTTACGGCCACCTCAGTAGACATTATGGACTCCGCTACTTCTTATCGTTATAAAAGAGTTACAGAGGAGTTAGTGCTCAAGGTCTTAATTGAATTAGAAGAGACATTAATCAAACTGGCCAGAGACAATGCTAAGGTTTTACAGATGGGTAGAACCCACGGCCAACATGCTGTACCAATTACTTTTGGCTTCTCAGTAGCTTTATATGTAGAGCGATTAGGAAGCAGAATATTATTTATTAAAGAAGCTTCCCAAAAGTTAACTGCAAAGCTGGCAGGAGCTGTTGGGGCTTATAATGCTAGTTCTGTGGTGGTAACTGATCCACTCCAGCTGGAAGCTGATTATGCTACAGAACTTGGTTTAAAACCTGCCGATATTGCGACACAAATAGTACCTCCCGAACCACTTTTGGATTTGATTCATGGTTATATCAGCGCTTTTGGGGTGTTAGCCAATATTGCTGATGATATGAGGCATTTGCAAAGAAGTGAAATCGGTGAGGTTTTTGAGTTTTTTGCTTCAACTCAAGTTGGTTCATCGACTATGCCACACAAGCGCAATCCTTGGAACTTTGAACATGTAAAGAGTTTATGGAAAAGTTTCATGCCCCGCATGATGACTATTTATATGGACCAAATCTCCGAACATCAAAGAGATTTAAGTAATTCAGCTTCTGCAAGGTTTACTGGCGAAATAATAGCGGGCCTTTGCTTAGCCACAGATAGATTGAACCGAGTATTGGCACGTATAAGAGTGGACGAAGAAGCCATGCTTCGCAATTTTAATCAAAGTGCCCAAATGGTAATTGCTGAACCACTCTATATTTTATTAGCTGATGCAGGGCATCCGGATGCTCACGAATGTGTAAGAAAATTAACCTTAGAGAGTGGCCAAACTGGGAAAACACTCTGGCAGTTAATTGAAGAAGATGAGGAGTTAGTTAACTTACTCGCTTCGCTGCCAGAAAAACAGTTACAGGTTATAAAAGATCCAACTAAGTACACAGGGTTAGCAGCCGCTAAGGCTGAGTTAATTTGCGATAAATGGGAAGGTCTTATTAAGGAGGTCAAAAGATGAAAAAGCTTTATGAAGGCAAAGCCAAGATCGTCTATGCCACAGAAAGTCCTGATGAGGTCCTGATCTATTTCAAAGATGATGCGACTGCGTTTAACGGCCTAAGAAAAGGCACAATCGCAGGCAAAGGGCATTATAACCTGGCTATTTCCCAAATCTTTTTTGATTACTTAGCCAAGCATGGTGTTAAGACTCATATGGTGGGAATCGTCGACGATTTAACCATGCGTGCCAAAAAGACTGAGATAATCCAGTTAGAAGTAGTAGTAAGAAATATCGCAGCTGGCAGCTTATGTAAACGCTTAGGTTTACCAGAAGGTAAAGAATTAGAAAAACCAATTTTAGAATTCTATTATAAAGACGATGCTCTAGGAGATCCCTTGGTCAATGATTATCATATCGAAGCCTTAAATGTAGCTACTAAAGAAGAGTTAGCTGAGTTAGGTAGACAAGCCTTAAAGATAAACGAACTTCTTAAAGAATTTTTAATCAAAGCTAATCTACTTTTAGTAGATTACAAGTTGGAATTTGGCAGACTAAACGGGGAGATCATATTAGCTGATGAAATTTCTCCTGACACTTGCCGCTTTTGGGATAAAGATACACGTAAAAAGCTAGATAAAGATCGCTTTCGTAACGATTTGGGTGAAGTATCAGAAGCTTATAAAGAAATGCTCGAACGAATTAGCCTTTAAGATTTATTGCTTACCATAAGTTTTGCTCTGTAAATTTGCAAGTTAATTTTTAGGGGGTAGCATGATGGAACGCCAAGTCTATCTTAGTATGGGACTAACTGATGCTGAATTTGAAAAAATAGTGAGCATTTTAGGTCGTGAACCTAATTATACCGAAGTAGGGCTTTTTGCTGTCATGTGGTCCGAACATTGTGGTTATAAACATTCCAAAGCACAATTTGCTAAGTTCCCGAAAAAGAATACGGAAACCGAAGAAAATGCAGGCCTAGTGGAGATTGATGATTTAGCTATAGTGTTTAAAGTAGAGAGTCACAACCACCCTTCAGCTGTTGAGCCCTATCATGGGGCCGCAACAGGGGTCGGAGGCATCTTAAGAGACATCTTTACCATGGGTGCTAGACCAGTAGCGGTTCTTAATTCTTTGCGTTTTGGCAATCCCCAAAATGAGCACACTCGTTATCTAATTAAAGAAGCCGTTCGTGGTATGGCTGATTATGGTAATACAGTTCAAGTGCCAACTGTT
>DHDH01000012.1:14788-15627 GCA_002399235.1 Firmicutes bacterium UBA4881
ACAGTTCAAGTGCCAACTGTTGGTGGCGAAATCTATTTTGAAGATAGTTATGAAGCCAACCCTTTAGTAAACGCTATGGCCGTTGGTGTTGCCAAAAAAGAAAAACTAGCTACTTCTAAAGCTGAAGGTGTAGGCCTGACAGTTCTCTGTGCTGGTGCAGCTACTGGTAGAGAAGGCATTCATGGTGCTACTTTCGCTTCAGTGGAATTAGGAGCTGAAGGTAAGGAAAAGCCAGCTAAAGCTCAAGAAGGTAACCCTGAGATTGAAAGAAGACTCACCGAGGCTTGCCTGGAAATTATCGATAGAGATTTAGTTGAAGCTATTCAAGATATGGGTGCAGCAGGTTTTACTAGTTCTGCTTGTGAGATGGCCGCTAAAGGTAGTGTAGGCATAGATCTAAATCTTGATAATGTACCTAAGAAAGAACCAGACCTTACCCCTTATGAGATTATGCTTTCGGAGAGTCAAGAACGGATGCTAATTATTATTAAACCAGTAAATCTAGCTTCAGTGAAAGCTGTCTTTGCTAAATATGACCTACCACTTGAGGTAGTTGGTAAGACCACAGATGATGGTATTTTAAGAGTAAAAATGGCTGGTGAGGTTTATGCTGAAGTTCCCGCTAAAGCTTTAGCCAGTGCGCCAATTTATCATCCAGAATACAAAAGACCTGCTTACCTCGACGAGGTAAAAAAAGCTATTAACGTTAATGAACCAACTGACTACAACGAAACCTTGCTCAAGTTATTAGCTGAGCCTAACTTAGCTAGCAAGGCTTGGATTTACAATCAGTTTGATGACAATGTTCGCGGCGAAACCTTGGTAAGCTCCGGTGGCGA
>DHDH01000012.1:15762-16522 GCA_002399235.1 Firmicutes bacterium UBA4881
GGCGCTGTATTAAGTCTCGAAGGTAGCGAGAAAAAACTGGCATTAAGCGTAGATTGCAACGGCCGTTATTGCTATCTAGATCCTCGTAGAGGTTCCGAATTAGCAGTAGCTGAAGCAACACGTAATATTGCTATGACAGGCGCTAAGCCTCTAGGCGTTACCGATGGGCTTAACTTTGGTAATCCTGAAGATCCAGAAAGTTATTATACCTTCGTCGAAAGTGTAGAAGGTATCGCTACTGCTTGTCGTAAACTTGGTATTCCAGTGGTTTCTGGTAATGTAAGCTTTTACAATGAAGCTGGTGGCAAAAGTATCTATCCGACACCAATCATTGGTGTAGTTGGTGTAATCGAAGGAGATAACCATGTTACCATTAAGCCAGAAAAAGATAACCTCCTCTTGCTTATAGGTGACGAAACAAATAATTCTTTAAATGCTTCTCAGTATCTCAAGACCTTCCATAATAAAGTAGACGGCGAGGTCTTTGCAATAGATTGGAAACAAGAGATAGCACTGCAACAAGTTTTAGTCGAATTGATTGCTAAAGGTTTAGTCAAAGCAGCTCATGATATCTCCGACGGAGGCCTAGGAATTGCTCTAGCTGAGATGGCTCTAGCTACGAAGACAGGTTTGCAAATAACCATAGCTAGCGATACACCACATGTTGCTTTATTTGGTGAGAAACCTTCTCGTGCTGTTATAGCTATTGAGAAAGCCGCTTACTATGCAGTTAAAGGAGAAGTTGAGGCTGTTGGTTTGC
>DHDH01000012.1:16656-17917 GCA_002399235.1 Firmicutes bacterium UBA4881
AGTTACAGAACTAGGTGTGGTTTCTGGTGATTATCTCCAAGTTGCTACTAAAGAGAAGCCTCTAATCAATGTATCAATAGATAAATTACAAAAAGCCTATCAAAATCTCAGTCGGATTATGGAGGGCTGAGCTTATGGCAGAACTAAGTGAAGAGTGCGGCATCTTTGCCGCACTCAGCCTTACAGGCCAAGATGATGTTGTTCCCTTTGTCTATAATGGCCTTTTCTCTTTACAACATCGAGGTCAAGAAGCGGCTGGCATCGCTTTATTGGACCAAGCAAAGATCGATGTTTATAAAGGCTTAGGTTATGTTCACGAAGCATTAAGAGAGTTAGAAGAAAGAGCCCCAGAATCACCTATGGCTTTAGGTCATGTGCGTAGTAATCAAAGTGGTGAGAGATCAGTTGTTAGTGCGCAACCTTTTGTCGGGCACACTGCACATGGTGATATTGCTATAGCTAACAATGGCAATCTTATTAACTCCAGAGCTTTAAGAGATGATCTTTGTTCCCGTGGTACCCTTTTACAGACTCGTATCGATAGTGAAATACTTTTAGCTCTTATGGCTAGGAACAGTCGTTTAGAAACAGCACAAGCAATTTCCCAAGCCGCTTCCCAAGCTGTAGGAGCATTTTCACTGGTGTTGATGGATAATAAATCTCTTTATGCTCTACGTGATCCCCAAGGTATGAAACCACTTTGTGTTGGTAAGCTTGGTGATATTATGATGGTCTCCTCGGAAAGCTGCGCTTTTGAAAACTGTGGTGCAGAGCTACTTTTTGAAGTGGAGCCAGGTGAAATGGTGACTATTAGCCGTGAAGGTATAAAACGACAAAAAGTGCTTGCTGAAGCTGATCCTGCGCTGTGTGTTTTTGAATATATCTATTTAGCCCGACCAGATTCTATCTTAGCTGGTAAGAATGTTCATCAGACAAGAAGAGCTTTAGGTAGAGAACTTGGCAGGGAAAAACCTATTAAAGCTGATTTAGTAATGGCTGCACCGGAATCAGGCATTTCCGCAGCCTTAGGTTTAGCTACTGAACTAGGTATACCGTATGAGATAGGTTTAGTTAAAAACCGTTATGTGGGGAGAACTTTTATTCGTCCCGATCAAAAGACGCGACAAAACGCATTGCGTTTAAAGTTAACGCCAATTAGTTCAGTTCTAAAAGGTAAACGAGTTGTACTAGTAGATGATTCAATTGTCCGTGGTAACACTAGTCGTAAAACAGTGCAACTTTTAAGAGAAGGCGGTGCTAA
>DHDH01000012.1:17973-27261 GCA_002399235.1 Firmicutes bacterium UBA4881
CTTTTAAGAGAAGGCGGTGCTAAAGAAGTTTACGTCTATATAGCTTCGCCTCCATTTAGATATCCTTGTTACTATGGCGTTGATGCCACTAGTAAAGACGAGCTGATCTCTAGTCGTTTAGATAAAGAAGAACTCGGTAAAGCAATAGGTGCTGATGGCTTGGAATTTTTAAGTATAGAAGGTTTATACCGAGCAATTGGTGTTAACGCTCAAGAGATTTGTAGTGCTTGTTTTAGTGGTAAATATCCTACAGTTATTGAACTATAAAAATGTTTAAATAAATCTTAGGGGGAGTAAGCATGACCAAAGGAGCGACCTATAAAGATTCTGGTGTTGATATTCATATGGGCTATAAATTTGTTAACCTCATCAAACCCCTAGCTCATGCCACTCATCGGAGTGAGGTTTTAACAGATATTGGTAGCTTTGGTGGCTTTTTCCGTCTGGGGGCTTATAAAGATCCTGTACTAGTCTCCGGTACAGATGGTGTAGGTACTAAACTTAAGTTGGCTTTTTTATTAGATAAACACGACACAATAGGTATTGATGTAGTCGCTTATTGCGTAAACGATATTATTTGCCATGGAGCAGAGCCACTGTTCTTTCTAGATTATCTAGCCTGTGGCAAGTTAGAACCAGAGAAGATGGCTAAAGTAGTCCAGGGTGTAGCTGAAGGCTGTAAGGATGCTGGTTGTGCATTAATTGGTGGCGAAACAGCAGAAATGCCTGGTTTTTATCCTGAGGACGAATATGACTTGGCTGGTTTTGCTGTCGGTGTAGTCGAAAGAGAGCGATTGATTGATGGCTCAGCTGTAAAACCAGGTGATGTGATTTTAGCTCTCAAGTCAACAGGCTTGCAAAGCAGTGGCTTTTCTTTAGTCAGAAAAGTATTTGTTGGTAATAAAGATTGGCCCCTGGATAAATATGTTCCCGAACTAGGGAAGACCTTAGGTGAAGAACTACTCACACCAACAAAAGTCTATGCTAAACCACTAATGGAACTTTGGAATACCATCTCAGTTCATGGGATCGCCAATGTCAGTGGAGGTGGTTTACCAGAAAATCTTCCTAGAGCTTTACCAGAAGGAACCCAGGCTCTTGTAGACACTTCATTAATTGAGATGCCACCAATCTTTCATTTGTTAAGCAAGGTTGGGAGCATTGATTCTTTGGAGATGCTTAACACCTTTAATCTAGGTGTAGGTATGGTGGTCTACCTAGATCCTACTGATCTAAAAACTGCACAAGAAATTTTTGCTAAACACCAGGTCGAAAGCTTCGTGATAGGTGAGATTATTGCGGGAGAAAAGGGACTGACCCTGAAAAAGGAGAGGTAAGCCATGCTTAATTTGGCTATATTAGGCTCAGGCAGGGGCAGTAACATGGCAAATCTCATTGAAGCTATCAATGGAAGAAAACTACCTGTAAATATTATCCTGGCCCTTGCCGATAAAGCTGACGCACCTTGTTTACAAAAAGCGACCCAACTAGGTGTTAAAGCTTTCTCTCTATTACCAAAGGAGTTTAATAACCGAGCTGATTACGATAGAGCTTTAGCTCAGTATCTCTTAGATAAAGGTGTAGATACAGTTTGTTTAGCTGGTTTTATGAGGATCTTAGGATCCGAATTTGTATCTAAATTTCCTGGGAGAATACTTAATATTCATCCCTCGCTTTTACCGGCTTTCTCCGGCTTAAATGCTCAAAAGCAAGCTTTGGAACATGGTGTTAAAATTTCTGGCTGCACAGTTCATTTTGTGGATGAAGGCCTAGATAGTGGACCAATCATTTTACAAAAGGCAGTTCCTGTATTAGCAGATGATACTGTAGAGAGCTTGTCTAGTCGCATTTTAGTAGAAGAACACAAAATATATCCTTTAGCTTTAGAATTGCTAGCTAAAGGACGTTTAACCGCCAAAGGACGGCAGGTTATTATAAATGAATAAAGTGCAAAAACGTTCTTAGCAGACGAAGATAATTATAGCAAACTTAAAGGAGTTTTGCGTTATGAAAATCAAGAGGGCACTGATTAGCGTATCTGATAAGCGTGGTTTAGAAGAACTTGCGCGTGGTTTAAATGAATTAGGTGTAGAACTTATCTCCACTGGCGGCACAGCCGAGAGAATTAGAAAAGCTGGTCTACCAGTAAAAGAAGTTAGCGAAATTACTCAATTCCCAGAGATGTTAGGGGGGAGAGTAAAGAGCTTACACCCAAATATCTTTGGTGGTATTTTAGCCGAACGTAAGGAAGAGCACCTAAACGATTTAGAAAAACACAATATAGGTCTTATCGACTTAGTAATCTGCAATCTCTATCCCTTTGCTCAGGTTATTGCTGGTAGTGATGTAACTGAAGATATAGCAATTGAAAATATAGATATTGGCGGACCTTCAATGATTAGAGCTGCAGCTAAGAACTACAAGTATGTCACAGTTGTTGTAGAGCCAGAGGATTATCGTCTCTTACTAGAAGAACTGCAAGAAAAAGAGGGCTCTGTTTCCTATGACACTAGAAGATATCTAGCAGTCAAAGCTTTTAAACATACTGCTGATTACGATGCTCTAATTTATCGTTATCTCTCTAATTATAGTGCAGATGAAGAAAAATTCCCAGAGATTTTAGAGCTGTCTTTTAAAAAGAAGATGGATTTGCGTTATGGGGAAAATCCCCATCAAAAAGCAGCTTTGTATCAAGATTTCCGGGTATTAGAACCATCACTAGTTCAAGCAGAGCAGTTAAATGGCAAGGAGCTTTCTTATAACAATATAAACGACACAAACGCTGCTATGGAACTACTAAACGAATTTACCGAACCAACTGTTGTAGCAGTAAAACACACCAATCCTTGTGGAGTTGCTTCGGCTAAAGATATAGCTACTGCTTATAATTTAGCTTATGAGTCTGATCCAGTTTCTATCTTCGGTGGTATAATTGCTGCTAATCGTTCCGTAACTAAAGAAATGGCCACTGAATTAAGTAAGATCTTTTTAGAGGTAGTTATAGCCCCTGATTTTGCGCTTGAAGCATTAGAGATACTCCAGAAAAAGAGTAACTTGCGCTTACTCAAACTTCCAGGTCTTTCACCTAGTGCTAGAAAACCAGCTCTAACTATGCAAAAAATCGTTGGTGGTCTCTTAGTTCAAGAACGTGATTTAGGTTCGTTGGAGCAAGCTGAGACCAAGCAAGTCACAGAAGGTGAACTAGAGGCTGCGACCCGTGCAGATCTCGAGTTTGCCTGGAAAATTGTTAAGCATGTCAAATCTAATGCTATTGTTGTTGCCAAGAATAAGCAGGTTCTTGGTGTAGGTGCAGGACAGATGAACCGAATCGATTCGACAGTCAAAGCTTTAACCGAAGCAGGTGATAAAGCTAAGGGAGCAGTACTAGCCTCTGATGCTTTCTTCCCCTTTGATGATGTAGCTAAAGCTGCAGTTAAAGCAGGAATTAAAGCGGTTATTCAACCAGGCGGTTCTATTCGTGATGCCGATTCGATTGCCGTATTAAATGAAGCAAAGATTCCCATGCTCTTTACTGGCATGAGACACTTTAAACACTAGGAGGAGCCAGAATGAAAGTTCTCGTTATTGGCCAAGGTGGTAGAGAACATGCTCTAGTGTGGAAATTTGCCCAAAGTCCCCTGGTGACAAAGATCTATGCTTATCCTGGTAACCCTGGTATTGCCGAATTAGCTACTTTAGTACAAGTATCATCCCTTGAAGAATTAAAAGATTTCGCAATAAAAGAAGCTATTGATCTGACAGTAGTTGGTCCAGAAAAGTATTTAGCTGCTGGTATAGCTGATCTATTTAAGGAAGCAGGTCTAGCTATCTTTGGCCCGAGCCAAGCGGCTGCAAGACTTGAAAGTAGCAAGGCTTATGCTAAAGCGTTCATGCAAAGACACAATATCCCTACAGCAGCTTTCTTGGAAGCAGATGATTACAACACAGCTTGTTGTATGATTAAAAACGCTCCTTATAGGTTAGTTGTAAAAGCCGATGGATTAGCCCAAGGAAAAGGTGTCGCTGTAACTGAATCAGCCAAGGAAGCTATGGATGCTGTCCAACAAATGTTAAGTGGTGCTTTTGGCGAAGCTGGCCACAAGGTCATCCTCGAAGAGAGGTTAGAAGGACCAGAGATTAGTGTTCTTACCCTAGTTGAAGGCTCTAACTACTGTGTTTTACCGGTGGCTATGGATCATAAAAGAGCTTATGATAATGATTTAGGTCCTAACACTGGTGGCATGGGTGCTGTTGCTCCCATTGCTTTAAATAACGAACTACAAGAAGAGATTGAAAAGACAATTATTAAACCAACTATCGAAGGCTTAGCTAAAGAAGGTACCTATTTTAGTGGTGTTATCTTCATCGGTTTAATGCTTACTAAAAATGGACCCAAAGTCTTAGAATACAATGTCCGCTTAGGTGATCCTGAAACCCAGGCAGTGCTACCATTAGTTAAAAACGATCTTTTCACTCTCCTTCAAGATCTAAAAGCAGGCAAAAAATGCTCCCTTGCTCTTTTAGAACAAGTGAGTTGTTGTGTAGTGGTTGCTTCTAAGGGTTACCCTGGAGATTATGCTAAGGGTGTACCTATAAACCTACCAAAGATAGATCAGAACCAAATTATCTTCCATTCTGGTACTCAACTATTAAAAGATCAGCTTTGTTCTTTAGGTGGTCGAGTGCTCGCAGTAGTTGGTCTAGGTCAGGACCTTAATGAAGCTAGAGCCAAAGCTTATGAGATAGTGGAAAAAATTGATTTTCCTGAGAAAATGGTAAGAAGAGATATCGGTATGAAAGCACTTAGCTTTCAAGTTTTTACCAAAATAATACCTTGACTTATTCGCTGGGGGCAGGAACAATACTGCCACCTGGCGAATTTTATAGTAACAAAGAAAATTATTCTGCCTTAGATGATCTGAAAGTTTCTTTCATCCATCTATTCTACTCTAAGAAAATGTGCTACAATTTACCAGCGGAATGCTCCGAGGGGGGGACTCAAATGATTTTCCAGCTTTCGGAGGAAGACATTCGTAAAGTTTGCAGTCAATGTTCCCATTTCAATGAGGAACAATGCCAACAACAAGCCAAACTAATTGACGATGTTCGCCGTTGCACAGAATGGGATGCGCATTACGGAGAGAAGTGTGTCAGGAAAAGGTCAGGTTTAAAATGAGACCTGGGCTTAGGCCTAGGTCTTTATCCTACTATGGTCATTTTTACCCTAACGGGCAGGATATCTAGTAGGTGTGTGGAATAATTGAAGGTGAATGGGTGAGAGTAAGTTTTTTCAAGGAGGAATTTTGCATGAATAGCAAAGTTGTTAAAGGAAAACATATAAAGACAATACAGGCTTGGGGTTCCAAGATGAGAGAGGGAGAAGTAGGCTGTGGCGAATGCCAGGCATCTTGTCAATCAGCTTGCAAAACATCGTGTACTGTAGGTAATCAAGTCTGCCTACGTAAATAAATAGTATAAAATGGAAGAATTAATTATTAATAAAACGCAAAACAGCCATCTGTTCACTGTAAACGGCACCAATTTTATTTTGGATGTGCCAACCGGATCTTTGCATCAGCTCGACGACGTCTCTTATGAGATTATTGGGCGCATTCTGGCTCTTGGTAAGGAAAAAGTCAGTTCCGAAGAGCTGAAAGGCGCCCTTACTGACTATGATCAAGAGTTAGTCGCTGAAGTTATAGATGAACTTAAAGAGTTGCAGAGACAAGGCCTACTTTTTTCCAGTGATGAGTTTCCCACCGAGATTCCTAGATTACCACATGGTCTTAAAGCTCTCTGCCTCAATATAGCCCACGACTGTAACTTAGCTTGCCACTACTGCTTCGCTTCCAAAGGCAATTTCGGTGGTGAACGCGAGTTAATGACACTAGAAGTTGGCATCAAAGCCATTGAGATGTTGATTCAAGGCTCTGCTAACAGGCGACATCTGGAAGTGGACTTCTTCGGTGGAGAACCACTTTTGAATTTTGATGTAGTAAAGGATTTAGTTTATTACATCAGAAAAAGAGAGAAAGAAACTAATAAAATATTTACCTTAACCGTGACAACAAACGCAACCTTACTTGACGATGAAAAGATACAGTTTTTAAACGAAAATGATATTTTACTCGTTTTAAGCCTTGATGGTCGCGAAAGAATTCAAAACCAAATGCGGCCAACACGTGATGGCCGTCCTACTTATGAAAAAACTGTAGAACGGATTAAAGCAGTTATTGATTCACGTGAAGGAGAAGGCTATTATGTGCGCGGTACTTACACCAGAGCAAATATGGATTTTGCCGCTGATGTATTACACATGCTGAAGTTAGGTTTTAGGCATGTTTCAGTTGAGCCTGTAGTAACAAAGGACCCAAAATTCGCGTTGAAAGAAACAGACATGCCAAGACTTTTTGGTGAGTATGAAAGAGTTGCTAAAGCTTATTTAGACGCTTATTATAGTGGAAATCCCTTTGATTTCTTTCATTTCAGCGTCGATTTGTTAAAAGGTCCTTGCATTGCTAAACGCTTAAGTGGTTGTGGCGCAGGTGTGGAATATCTAGCCGTTACACCTTCAGGAGACATTTATCCTTGCCACCAATTTGTCGGTAATGACAATTTTATTCTTGGCAATGTCTTGAATGAAGGCTTAAATGGTGCTGATATAGTTTCACAGTTTGAAGAAGCTCACATTTACAACAAAGAAGCTTGTCGTAATTGTTGGGCAAGATTTTTCTGCAGTGGAGGTTGCCATGCCAATGCCTTTAATTTTAATGGTGACATTCTCAAACCGTATTCACTAGCTTGTGAATTGCAACGCAAGAGGATCGAATGTAGTTTATACATCCAAAGTCAGATCCAAAACTTTGAAAAGGCACAAGAGGCGTTGCGCTAAAGCAAGCGATCTCCTCATTAAAAAAATACAAAGGGAGGGTCATATGGATGAGATTTACAAAAACAAAATTGTTAGCCATCATGACGGCAATATTCCTCATTGCCGGAGCCGTTTTAGTACAGGCCAAAACATTAGAGGAACTCGTGGGAGAAGGCAACAGATATCTTAACCTAGACAGAAAATATGATAGTGCACAACCCGAAAAGGCTCTCGAAAGCTACAATCAAGCTCTTAAGTTAGCTCCAGATAATCCTGAAGTTAACTTACGAATTGGTCAGGCTTATTTAGAGCTGGGTGATGCTGGCAACGCAGTAAAAAGTTTAGAGAAGGCTCTTAAACTTAAACCTGAGTGGCTAGAAGCTCTTAATAGTTTAGGCCTAGCCTACAAATTAGCCGGTAATTACGATAAAGCAATTGAAAACTTTGGTCTAGCTTGTGATTACCAACCCAATGATCCTGCTTTATGGTTAAACCTTGGTGATGTTCTCTCAGCAAAAGGTCTTTATGAGCCTGCTATTGATGCATACCAAAAAGCAGCAGCACTCGACGGTAAGATTCCTACTTTCCAACTCCGTCTAGGCCAAGCTTTAGAAGCATATGGCAATCTCGATAAAGCTATCGAGGCTTATGAAAAAGCAGTAGCTATTCAGAACAACCATGTCTATGCTAATTTCTATTTAGCTAATGCCTATCATCAAAAAGCTGCATATGACAAGGCAGAAGCCGCTTACAAAAAAGCTTTAGCTGCTAATAAAGAATATGCCAATGCTTATATTGGTTTAGGCAGACTCTACCTCGATCAAGCTAAATATGATCAAGCTATTGAGCAATTAAAGGTTGCTGTAGCAAAAAATCCTAAGTATCCTCTTAGCCACTATTGGCTAGGTATGGTTTACAAAGCTAAAGGTGATAAAAAGGCTGCTTTTGAATCATTCAAAACCACACTTCACCTCTGGCCTGAGTATTCGCCAGCTAAGAAAGAGTATAACGCCCTAAAAGGTAAAGTTTGATTATTAATTGAGCCCTTGGAAGTCTAACTTCTAAGGGCCTTTTTTTATTTGTGGGGAAAGGGCATAAAGTCACCTCTCTGAGGCTTGAGGCATAGCTTAGAACAAGAGAGCTAAAGGGAGGTCCAACTATGAAACGCTTGTTAATAGTGCTTGTTTTGCTCAGTTTAACATTAGCAGTTCAAGCTGTGAAGATTAGGCTTAGCGAAGTTGTTCGTTCTGTGTTTTATGCGCCACAATATGTGGCTATAGAGAAAGGGTTTTTTGCTGAAGAAGGCCTCGAGATTGAACTCTCTACAGCCTGGGGTGCTGACAAAGGTGCTGCAGCTACCATAGCAGGTCAGGTAGAGATAGGTTTTTTTGGCCCAGAAGCAGGTATCTATATCTATAACCAAGGTGCAACGAACCATTTAGTAGCCTTTGCTCAACTAACTGCTATGGATGGCTCTTTCCTTGTCGCCAGAAACACCAAAGATAAATTCGAGTGGTCTCAGATCAAAGGTAAAACAGTTATTGGTGGGCGACCAGGTGGCGTACCACAAATGACTCTTGAATATGTTCTCAAGAAATACGGCCTCAAAGACAAAAAAGACTTTAACTTTGTTACTAACCTAGCTTTTACAGCAACAGCTGGAGCTTTTAGTGCTGGTACCGGTGATTTTATCGCTTTGTTTGAACCTACAGCTAGCGAACTAGAAGCTCAAGGAATCGGTAAAGTAGTAGCTTCTTTAGGTGTCGAAGGCGGCCCCTTACCCTATACTGTCTACCATGCTCGTTTAGACTACTTGAAAAAGAATCCTACTATTATTCAGAAATTCACTAATGCTATCTACAAAGGCCAACTTTGGGTAGCTACTCATAGCGCTGAAGAGATTGCTAATGTTATTGTTAAATACTTCCCCGAGATCAATATGAAACTTCTTGTGCAGGTAGTGGAGCGTTACCAGAGACAAAATAGCTGGAATCCAAGTTTACTATTGAGTAAAGACGGTTTTGAGAGACTACAAAACATCATGGAGCAAGCTGGTGAATTAAGTAAAAGAGCTTCCTACGAAAAAATTGTTGACAATAGTTTTGCCCTCAAAGCATTAGAGACAGTTTCCCTCAAGTAGGAGGGGGGTAGAATTGGAGAAGTTAGAGATTGTCGATCTGAACATGGTCTATTACAGCCTCAAGGGAGCCACTGAAGCTCTAAAGTCGATCAACCTTAAGGTTAAAGAGCGAGAGTTTGTCACTATTGTTGGTCCTAGTGGCTGTGGGAAAAGCACACTTTTATCAATGGTAGCTGGCTTAATTAAACCTACAGGTGGCAAGATTTTGTTAGATGGAGAAGAAGTTACTGGTCCTTCACTAGATATTGGCTACATGTTGCAACAGGACCACCTCTTT
>DHDH01000009.1:0-250 GCA_002399235.1 Firmicutes bacterium UBA4881
CAATTATACGGACACAATCAAAAATAATAGATATTAATACGCTTCTTATTTACATAATGCCCTCTTAAGCAAGTATTTTTGGGTAGTCATTATAATCCTTTGCTTGTCTTATCTCCCAGTGCTATAATTAAATAAAGAACATTTGAATATGTATGTCTTCAGGGCAGGGTGAAATTCCCGATCGGCGGTATAGTCCGCGAGCGTGAAAACGCAGGTGCATAAGCACAGGACTTGGTGAAATTCCAAGACC
>DHDH01000009.1:377-1244 GCA_002399235.1 Firmicutes bacterium UBA4881
CAGTAAAGTCTGGATGGAAGAAGGCGTGTTAATTTATCGTTATTATATAATTAACGGCATGATTAATAATACACCTAAAAAATTAACACCTGAAAGACATCTCTTTCAGGTGTTATTATTTTTAGGAGGCTTTAAAAATGAATAGCAAAACCAAAACCTTAACTCTCCTCGCTATGCTAAGTGCTTTCGCCTACATTGTTATGGTGGTAGGGCGAATCCCAGTTGTACTATTCTTAAAATATGACCCTAAAGACGTTATCATCACTATAGGTGGCTTCATTTTAGGACCACTAGCAGCGTTTATTATTTCCTTGTTAGTTTCGATTGTAGAAATGTTTACCGTAAGCGATACCGGGTTTATAGGCTTAATTATGAATATCATTTCCACTTGTTCTTTTGCCTGTACGGCTGCTTTTATCTACAAACATAACAAAACATTAAAAGGTGCGCTTATTGGGCTTATTAGTGGCGGCCTATTAATGACAGGTGTAATGTTGCTTTGGAACTATATAATCACACCAATTTATTTAGGTTATCCACGAGAAGCTGTAGCCAAAATGTTAGTACCTGCTTTTCTCCCCTTCAATCTCCTCAAAGGTAGTTTGAATGCTGCACTTACTATGCTCTTATACAAACCCCTAGTTAATTCTCTACGTAAAAGTAACTTATATACTACCACTGCGCAAAGCGGGAGAAAACAAAAAATAAACATTGGTGTTATGCTAACTTCATTTTTAGTTTTAATAACCAGCATCCTTCTTGTTTTAGTCCTCAATGGAACAATTTAATAGAGAGCAGAATAAGGCAGAAAGCTAATAACTAGCTTTCTGCCTAGTTTTTATCCTCAAATTAAAAATATAGATGATA
>DHDH01000009.1:1343-20125 GCA_002399235.1 Firmicutes bacterium UBA4881
AATTATACGGACACAATCAAATTAAAAATATAGATGATAGACTTTATAACTTATCCAGAAAACAATGACCCACTTTAGATATTATCTTATTGATACTTTCTACCAACCTATTTTAGTCCTTATAGTAAAAGCCTTTGTAACTCTGGGTTACCTCCGAACAAACTTTATAACTTTATGAGATACAGTTATCTAATTGATCTGTGATTATTCCTTTATCAATTATTTGCACTAGCACATCAACAATATCTGGAGCAAACTGTGTGCCTTTATTGCGAATAAGTTCTTCTTTTGCTTCTTGGACACTCATCTGTGGGCGGTACACTCTACTAGATGTCATGGCATCAAAAGCATCGGCTACAGCTAGTATTTGAGCTATTACTGGTATTTCATTGCCTATTAACCCATCAGGATACCCTTTCCCATCAAAACGCTCATGGTGCGAGCGGATATGAGGAATCATATCCTTAAACGGCCCCCTGGCGAGAATCTCTTCCGCAATAACCGGATGAGTTTTTATTTTTTCCCATTCTTTGTCTGTTAACAAACCCGGTTTATTAAGAATTTTACCTGGAACGCCAATCTTCCCTATATCGTGGAGAAGCCCAGCAATACGAATCTGTTCAATTGTTTTGGCTGCAAATCCCTTTTCTTTCGCAATTAAAACAGAATACTTGGCTACTCTTTGTGAGTGACCACCAGTATATTTATCTCTGAATTCAACTGTTTTTGATAAAGACTCAATGCTCGCAATAAAATTGAGATCCATTTCAGTTATCATGTCCTGTAATCGACTTATCATAGTATTAAAATCAGAAGCTATATCCTGAAACTCTTTTATCTCTTGATCTTCACTCATCAAAGACAAAACCTTTTTATCAGTTGACGAACGAAACGCTTTATGCAAATTATAAAAAGGATCAAATAACAGACGATTAAGCCATGGTAATAAAGCTAAAACAAAAACTATCATTAGTCCTACACCTAAAAAAGAGATTACAATTCTATCTAGCCAGTGCTTAGCAATATACTCCCTCGGTTTTTCCACAATAATATGCCAATGCCATCTAGGCAACATAAGGTAAGCTGATAGATATTGGCCATCCTCTTCATCAATCCATTCGGGGGTAAATGTGTCCACTTTTTTTGCAATTAGGCTATTTAATTGGAGAGTGTCTTCTTTGGTGTTGTTGCGTACGTAGAGGTTGTAACCTCTGTCGTCAGCAATGACTACAGGATAATTAATTGTATCGTTAAGTAGATCTCCTAAAACGCCGAGATCTATATAACCAATTATTGCACCAGCAAATTTATTATCCTTTAAAATAGGAGCTACCATAGCTATATAATTTTTACGAAATTGGTATTCAGAAATTCGGGTTATAATATTAAATTCTGGTTTAACTCTCATTTTTTCGAACCATAGGGTTCGATAATAGTCATTCTTAGCAAATGGAGTTGGATAGCTAGTTATTGTAATCCCTACGCTATTAACTAATCTCCATTCACGAAATCCCATATCTCCAGAGATGTAATATTGTAAAAGTGCATTTATATCATCTTCATACCAAATAGGCAAATTACCAATCAAACTAGCAAGTGTTTTAGCTTTATTTTCATGCGTACTTAGGTAATTTTCGACTAATGTAGAAGCCGAACGCAAGGAACGCATTAAGTCCTTCTCTTCCAAATTCTCTAAAGCCCAGCCCGAACTATATGCTTGATAAAAACCTAGTAGTACTGCGGGAAAAACAGCAACAAAAATAAAGCATATTCCTAAAAAGCTACTTAATGAAATAGTTTTTTTCCTTGTCTTTTGCAAGATGCAGTTCACTTCCTCCCGCACGTCAATGTCTACGGTACTTAGAGATTACTCCCACACAATCCACTTTTTTATTTCTCCACAAATTGTCAATTACCTTGACATTCCGGATAAATACATTCCGTTTCCGTTGAGTATTACAAAATCATAATAAATGTGCCTGCTGTAATTAATAAGCTAGCGATCAAGGTCTTGCCACTAAACTGTTCGCCTAATATTAAGAACGATAAAATTAACGTTAAGACTATACTAGACTTATCAATTGGTGCAACCTGGGATACTGGACCCAACGAAATGGCTTTATAATAAAACACCCAAGATAAACCAGTAGCCAATCCTGATAATATTAAAAATGTCCAATTTTGTTTTGTTAAGTTCGCTATACCATTTTGCGTTCCCCTCGAAAATACAATTACCCACGCTAAGACTAAAACAACTACCGTCCTAATCGCTGTTGCTAGGTTAGAATCGACCCCTTTGATACCAATTTTAGCTAGGATCGAAGTTAAAGCAGCAAATACAGCTGAGAGTATTGCATATAGACGCCACATACTCTTTGCCTCCCTTTAAAATTTATTATTAGGCTGGTAAAAACTTACAGCATTAAAGCTTCGCCTAGGGGCCGTTGTTTTTAGAAGTTATTCATAGGTCCCTCTTTCAACAATATTGCCATTATCCAGGACTAAGCAACATTATCTCTAATAATCACCACTAATAGCCATTTATTCTGAAAAATTTTTGATAATCAACTTAGGATGAGCTCTTTTTAGCTAAAATCTTCTGTTTACTAATGCACATTTAAGGATATCTGTATTACAATAGTTTCTTGAGAATTAGAATCTGATTACAGTTAGATCATCCTAAAGACAGAAAATTAATCTAATTGTAAGCTATAAATACAGGAGAACAATAGTTTATCTCCAATTTATACCTACTGAAAGAGGTGTATAAATTGCTTTGGAACTTATTTATTAGTTGTTTAAGAGTTGGTGCTTTCACCTTTGGTGGCGGTTATGCTATGTTGCCAGTTATGAAAGATATATTTGTTAGGGAAAAAAATTGGCTTACCGAAGAGGACTTTGTCGATATGGTCTCCCTTGTGCAGATTACTCCTGGAGCTGTCGCGATTAACGCAAGTATTTATATAGGTCGTAAACTTGCTGGTCTTCCTGGAGCTATAGTAGCTACTTTGGGTTCTGTTCTTCCTTCTTTCCTGATTATCTTTATCATCGCTAGCTCGTTGATGAATTTCTATCAATCACCTTTAGTAATTGACTTTTTTAAAGGTGTGAGGCCAGCTATTGCAGGACTTATCCTAGTAGCTGGTCTTAAAATAGGCCACGACAGCCTTATTTCTAAACTATCAAAAGCATTAGCCGTCCTTTTTGGCTTCTTAGCCTTTTTCCTAAATATTCATCCTATTATCCTCATTCTTGCTGGTGCAGTAAGTGGTGCTTTGTTGGGTTTAGGAGGTAAAAAATTATGATCTTTAACCTTTTTCTGACTTTTGCTCGTATTGGTGCTTTTACTTTTGGTGGTGGTTATAGCATGATCCCTCTCTTTAATCGGGAGATCATAGATAGGTATGGCTGGCTAACTAGTGCCGAATTTTTAGATATTATAGCAACAGCTGAAATGACCCCTGGTCCTATCTCTATTAATACAGCCACTTTTGTAGGATATAAATTAGCTGGCTTTTGGGGGTCTGTAGCTGCAACCTTAGGAATTGTTTTGCCAGCTTTTATTGCTATCTCTTTGTTAACAGTTGTCTTGGAAAAAATACATGATCTACCTGCCGCACAAAATGGGATAAAAGGAATGCGACCAGCAGTAACAGCGATGATTATAACAGCAGCATTATCTTTAGCACCTAAATCAATATTGCGACCTCTAGATTTAATAATTTTCTGTGCAACCATTCTATTATCATGGCGAGAATTACTTAATCCTATTATTGTGTTGTTTGCTAGTGGTTTAATTAGTCTACTTTATGGCCTTTTTTAGTATTAATTACTAGTAAGTCCTCTCTTAAACCTTGATATTTAGTAAAGTAGCCTTGATAGGCTAAAAGAGCAATAGCAACCGTTGTTACCGTTACAGTTAGTGTCAGCATAAACATTACAACGATTTGGTATTTTACCGCTTGAGTTGGATCTTGCCCAGCTAAAATAAGACCACTCATCATCCCTGGTAGAGAAACAATACCCATTGTTTTTAACCTATCTACTGTTGGTATAATAGCTGTTCGCAATGTCTCTTTAAGTACATTAGTCACTGCTTGCCTAGGCGAGGCCCCTAAAGCAAGAAGAGCTTCAATTTCTGCTTTTCTTTGGACCATGCTACCTTTTAACCTATCTAAAGCAACCGAAGCAGCAACCATACTATTGCCAAGTATCATGCCTGAAAGTGGAATTGCTTCATTGGGGACAAATGTTATTACTTTAATTATAAGTAAAATACCTAGTGTGATTATTTCACCTAGAGCAATCGAAGCTGTTACAATAAAGAAAACCTTAGGTAATCCTTGACCTCTCTTACTAGCATCCTTACCAGCAATAAGAGTCATTATAACAAGTATGCCAATAGTTAGGTAAGGATTATTAGCTCCAAAAATAAACTGTAAAACATAACCTGTAAAAAAAAGCTGGAAAAAGGCCCTGATTGCACTAATAAAGATGTCTTTTTCCATACCTAAGCCTTGCCAAGAGGTAATAAGCATAGTTAAAGCGATAAAACTACCCGATAAAATAAAAGCTAGATTACTCAGTTTTCATCTCTCCCTTCATAAAGGATAGAGTTAACTGGTTCTCCGAGTTAAATATTTCTTCTTTAGTTCCTCTAGCGACTATTTCACCTTTTACTAATAAAACAGCTTCTGTAGCAACTTCTTTAGCTAGTTCCATATCATGAGTAACCCAAACTAGAGTTAAACCAGCCTGATTTTGTTCTAGGAGGGCCTCTTTTACCTGTAAAACTGCACCTGGATCTAGAGCTGATGTAGGTTCATCGAGTAACAACACCTTGGGGTTATTAGCTAAAGCCCTGGCTAGAGCTACTCTTTGCTTCTGACCACCAGAAAGTAACTCTGCTTCTTTAGTAAGGAGTTTCTTTTCTAGACCAACCCGATCTAGTAATTCTAAAATACGAGCCTCAGAGATATCTTTTTTCGCCAATTTACACCCCAAGGCGATGTTATCTTTCACTGAGCCTTTGATCATAACTGGGTTTTGAAAAAGCATGCCCACCTCAGTACGCAACTGTTGAACAGAAATCGATTGAATAGGGAGAGAGTTATATAAGATTTGCCCTGTGGTTGGTTCATCTAATCTATTTAATAAACGTAAAAGACTACTTTTACCAGAACCCGATGGCCCAATTAATAAAAAGATTGAACCTTTTTTTATTGTTAAATTAATGTGTTTTAAAATAGGTTGACCTTTGCTAAGATCGACATCTTTTAAAATAAAGTCCATCCTTACCCTCCTAACAAAAAGAAGCCCCGAGGGGCTTCTTTTTTATTCCCACTCTATTGTAGAAGGTGGCTTAGAGCTAATATCATAAACGACACGATTAACAGCAGGAACTTCATTAATTATTCGGTTTGAGATCTTAGCTAGCGCTTCATAAGGGAAACGATACCAATCAGCAGTCATACCATCTGTGCTATTTACTGCACGTAATCCTAGAACGTAAGCATAGGTTCTTTCGTCACCCATAACACCTACAGTACGAGTGTTAGATAATACGCAGAAAGCTTGCCAGATATCTCTGTATAAGCCCTGTTTTCTTATCTCATCCAGATAAATAGCATCAGCTTCACGTAGAATATCAAGCTTCTCTTTGGTTATTTCGCCCATAATACGAATTGCTAAGCCAGGGCCAGGGAATGGATGTCTCCAAACCATATCCTCAGGCATACCTAGTTCTTCGCCAACTCTTCTAACTTCATCTTTAAACAGCTCGCGCAAAGGTTCAATTAATTTGAAAGTTAAATCTTCCGGCAAACCACCTACATTGTGGTGGCTCTTAATAACCGCCGCTGTAGTGGTTCCACTTTCGATAACATCTGGGTAAACTGTACCCTGAGCAAGAAAACGCGCATCACCCATCTTGGCTGCCTCTTCTTCGAAGACACGAATAAACTCGTTACCAATTATTTTACGTTTGCGCTCAGGTTCTTCTATACCTTTTAAAAGCTTCAAGAACCTTTCAGAAGCGTCAACATGAACTAAATTAATATGGAAACGTCTTCTAAAGGTTTCCACAACCTGTTCTGCTTCACCTTTACGCATAAACCCATGGTCAACAAAAATGCAAGTGAGTTGATCTCCTATAGCCTTATGAGCAAGTAGAGCAGTTACTGCAGAGTCTACTCCACCACTAAGGCCACAGATAACTTTCCCACTACCAACTTGTTCTTTAATCTGTGCTACCTTGATATCTACAAATGAGGCCATATCCCAAAGACCCTTAAGACCACAGATACCAAAAAGGAAGTTCTTTATAATGTCTTTACCTTGAGGAGTGTGAACAACTTCAGGATGAAACTGAACTCCATAAAGTTTACGCTTAGCATCTTTTATAGCTGCATTAGGTGTGTTGTCTGTACTAGCTATAGATGAAAAGCCTTCGGGAAGTTTAATAACTTCGTCACCATGGCTCATCCAGCAAGTAGTATCTGTGATGTTCTTTAATAAATCACTCTTATCTTTGATGTCTAAAACAGCTTTACCAAATTCTTTTTTAGGTGCACGGTTTACTTCGCCACCTAAAACATGAGCCATTAATTGCATACCGTAGCAAATACCAAGTACAGGTATCCCTGTAGCAAAAAGCTCTTTACCCACTTTGGGGGCTCCGTCACCATATACACTATTAGGGCCACCTGACAGAATAATTCCTTGTGGTTTTTGGGCTTTAATTTCTTCTAAGGCTTTATTATATGGAACTATCTCACAATAAGCATGTTGTTCTCTAACTCTACGCGCAATAAGTTGGCTATATTGTGCACCAAAATCCACAATCAGGATCAGTTCTTGATGCAAACGATCCTTCACAGTATCACCTCGTTATTTCGTATAAATCTCTGGTTTCAAAACACCAATATAAGGTAAGTTACGATAAATCTCACCATAATCTAAGCCATACCCGACAACAAACTCGTCAGGTATAGTAAAACCATTATAAGCCACTTCCACATCAGTAACTCTTCGCGAAGGCTTGTCCAAAAGAGTACAGATTTTAACACTAGCCGGTTTCCTAGATTGCAGGTTCTCAACAATATATTTTAAAGTAAGACCAGTATCAACAATATCTTCAACTACAAGTACATCTTTGTCACCGATCGTAGAGTCAAGGTCTTTAGCAATCCGGACTACACCCGAACTTTTCGTAGAAACTCCATAACTAGAAACAGCCATAAAGTCAATTTCTAAAGGTAGTTTAATCTCGCGAATCAAATCAGACATAAAAACAGAAGCTCCCCGTAATATGCCGATAACAAAGAGATTTTTACCTTTATAATCTTTAGTAATAATTTCTCCTAGCTCTTTAACTCTTTTAGCAATTTGTTCTTCAGTAAGTATAACCTTATCTAAATCATGCTCCATAACCAAAATAAACTACTCCTTTCAACTTAACCACAGCGACAGCTATCTTAAACAACATTTAAATTGTCGCATATTTAATTATAAAAACAAGGTTTCCAAGAAGCAAGAACACCTCTTTCCAGAATCACTAACTGGTAAAATTATCTGGAGGTGCTAAAACCACAAAATTACAGGAAGTTTGAATCTTATCAAAGTAACTCAATTAAAAGCTACTTCCTTTTTCCTGAAACACTATGAATATAAATCTATACGTTTTTACCATAAGTGATTCCTTCTAATATCTTAAAATTCCTATGTTATTATTGCACTTGTCTTTAGCTCAAAAAAATAAGTGTAGCTTGGTCAGTTTACGGGTAAATAGATATAATGAGTGCTAACACTAAAAAATGGTTAGTTTAGAATTTGCTTATCGCGACTCACTACTGATAACATGTAAATAGTTTAGAACTTATTTAAGGAAATGTACAGGGTGGGAAAAGTAATTTTGGAATGTAAGGGGGAAAATATATGGCTATAGCAAAATTTGTGGTTAAGCCAAATAATGAGGGAAAAGAAATCCGCGAGGTTCGGAAACGTGACGGAAGAGTAGTAGCTTTTGATGCCTCAAAAATTACAAAAGCTATTGCTAAAGCTGCGGATCAAGTAGGACTTCAACGTTCTCAAGAAATTGCTGCTTTGATGACGGTAGAAGTTATTCGCATACTCGATCAGGAGTTCCCCCAATTTACTACACCACATGTTGAAAACATACAAGACGTAGTTATTAAAGTTCTTAAAGAAAATAATCTGAATAATCTCGCTGAAACCTATCTAAGCTACAGAGAAGAACGGAATAAATCCCGTGCAGAAGCTACTAACCTTTTGCATCAAATTGGCGATATTATCAAAGAATCACCAATTGGTATTGAAGGCAACGCTAATGTAGGGCATAACTTCTCAGCAAAACTCCTCCAGATCGCTAGTGCTGCTTCTAAGTGGTATTACGAAAATGAGATGTTGCCCCCAGAAATATCTAAAGCTCACAAAAACGGCTACATTCACATCCATGATCTCGATAGCTATGGAAAAACTATCAATTGTATGCAAATCCCTCTCGATAAGCTGCTCGATAGCGGCTTCTCTACAGGTTATGGCTTTATAAGATCACCTAAACGAATTGGTTCTGCTGCTGCACTAATGTGCATCATCTTACAATCTTCCCAGAATGATATGTATGGTGGTCAATCTATCCCTTGGATGGACAAGTCCTTAGCTAAATATGTAGATCCTCGTTATGATGATCTTGCGAAAAAGCAAAACCTCAACTCTGAAGAAAACAACCTGAAGCTAGCTATCGAAAGAGAAGTTTTTCAAGCTATGGAAGCAGTTGTTCACAATTTAAATACTATGCACTCTAGAGCAGGATCTCAAGTTCCTTTTTCTTCAATAAACCTCGGGACCGACACTTCTATTAGGGGACGTTGCGTTACCGAACAATTTCTCAAAGCTTTTAATGCTGGTTTAGGCCGGGGAGAAACACCTATCTTCCCTAATGTAGTCTTCCGTTTAAAAGAAGGAATAAACTTCTTACCTGACGACCCTAATTACGATCTTTACCAGCTAGCTTTAAAAGTTGCTGGTCGACGAATGAATCCAACCTTCTCTTTCATGGATTCCTCGATGAATAAGCCTTTTGGTGACCTTCCTGCTTACATGGGTTGCCGTAGTCGCTTAGTGGACAACATATATGGTGAATCTACACCTGAAGCTAGGGGAAGTATCGCTCCTGTATCTATTAATTTACCTCGTTTAGCTATCGAAGCAAACGGATCTATTGAGCAATTCTTCCAAAACCTTGATGAGGTTTTAGCATTATGTGAAAAACAACTTCTACACCGCGTTAATGTGCTCAAAGAACGTAAGGTCAGTGATATTCCCTTCGTTATGGGCGAACATCTATACATGGGATCAGATAATCTAACTAGTACAGATAGCATTTGGGAAGCTATGAAACATGGCTCAATAAACATCGGTTTTATTGGTCTAGCAGAAGCACTACAGCTATTAGTTGGTGTCCATCACGGCCAAAGCGCCGAAGCACAGGAATTAGGTTTAAAGATTATTAAGCATATTCGTAACTATTGCGATGATATTGTCGAACGCGATCAACTTAACTGCACCTGCTATGCCACACCAGCCGAAGGTCTTAGTGGTAGATTTATTGCCATTGACCGTAAAAAATTTGGCCTACTCCCAGGAATTACTGATAAAGAGTTTTACACTAACTCTTTCCATGTGCCAGTAGACTACGAAATTTCTGCATTTAAAAAGATCGAGATTGAAGGACCTTACCATAAATATTGTAATGCTGGCCATATCTCCTACATTGAAGTTGAAGCTCCTCTTGTAGATAACCCCAAAGCACTCGAGAGCCTCCATAGGGCCATGGCTAGTGCTGATATGGGCTATGCTGGCGTTAATTTTCCTATCGATGAATGCGTAGATTGTGCCTATAGTGGCATTATTGATAAGGAATGTCCAATTTGCGGTTCACCTCGAATTAATAGAGTACGTCGTGTTACTGGTTATCTTAGCTATCTCCACCGCTTTACTACTGGTAAGAAAGCTGAGTATGAGAAAAGACGTTCTCATAATGGTATTAATAGCATAAAAGGTGGTGACTAACCTGAAAATTAAACTTCTTGGCGCTTGTTGCTCTGGTAACTGCTCGTTACTAGAAAGAAATGTCCGAGCAGCACTTAAAGAACTTAATCTTGACTTGGATATTGAAAGAGTTGACGACCTAGCTTCTATTGTCAATTATGGTTGTCTAAACGTTCCAGGT
This sequence comes from Firmicutes bacterium UBA4881, assembly GCA_002399235.1. Lineage (GTDB taxonomy): Bacteria > Bacillota > DTU065 > DTU065 > DTU065 > UBA4881. Next base: position 11,596 of record DHDH01000009.1, read on the forward strand.
CTTGTTATAAACGAACGATTAATATCCCAAGGCACAGTGCTTGAGATCGACCAAATTAAAAATATTATTTCATCTTTCACCAGTTCAGAGAGGGATTCATAAGGAATCCCTCTCTTTCTTTAGTAGCCTAATTAATATTACTTTTGCAGGACATCATTGTAATTTGTGGTATAATATAGATAAGAACAGAAGCATCGTGGGCGCTGTCTGTTCTGCTTAAATAAGGGGGGAGTAAAGTTGGCAGTCCAAACTCCTAGAGATATTATCTCTTGGACACTATTTGGCGGTATTATCGGTTTGCTGATTGGCTCCTTCTTCACTCAACTTTTTTGGGGAGCCATTATTGGTTTGGGTGTAGGGTTTATTGGTTCACTATGGTCGTTTTTACACTACAAAAAAGAACAGGAAAAGTACAAGGTCTAAAACTGGCAGCCCGTCAGGGCTGCCCTTCTTTAGTTTATTATCTTCTTTGCAGGATAGTATTTAGATTCTGTTGAACTAGTTCAAGAACGTAGTTGTGTCAGGAGGGATTATGTTTTGGAACTTCTCGAATACATTGCTATTTTAAAAAAGTACTGGTACTTAATTTTAGGTTTAACGGTCATTGCTGCATTAGTAGCAGGCATATCAAGCTCACTCATGGCACCAATTTATGAGTCCGACGCAAAAATTTTGGTCCGGGACAAAAACTCCTCTAGTATCGATACGATGATCTTTGGAGCTATGGGTGGACAAGCTCGCAACCAAATTCAAAATAGCGTTGAAATATTAAAAAGTAGATCTTTAGCTTTCGCTGCTAGTAAGAATCTTGGTTTAGATTACCCTCTTGGTAGTGCCAAATTAAATGTATTTCGTGCTGGTTACTCGATTCAACCTGTTCAAGGTACGGACTTCATTCGTATAAGTTATCAAAGCAAAGAACCGGCTTTTGCACGCGACGCTGTTAATGCTCTAGTTGATGCCTTTGTTGAAACAACTTTGCTTTACAACCGAGAAGAGGCACGTTCAGCTCGCAATTTTATTGAGGATCAACTTGTCAATATGACCGAAACTTTGCGTATTTCCGAGGAAAGATTACGTCAATTTAAAGAAAAAGAAAGAATCTTAAGCCCTAGTGAAGAGGCTAAAGCTATAGTCAATAGACTTACTAGTTTAGAGGTTTCCCGTAGTGAAGCTCTAGTTGCCAAACGAGAAGAAGAAACTAAGCTCGAACAAATGCTCACTCAGCTACAAAAAGAAACCAATACTTACATTTCCTCACAAGTAATTAGCACTAATCCTTTAGTTACAAATATTAAAACTCAGTTAATTGCCAAAGAAACCGAGTTAGAGGTTCTGCTCTCAAAGAGTACACCTAATAGCCGAGAAGTAATCAACCTAAAGAAAGAGATCGATGTTCTTAAGTTACAACTCAATCAACAAGTAGAACAGATTGTTACTTCCCAAACAGAGACGACTAATCCACTTTACCAACAATTAATCGTTTCGATTAGCCAAACTCAAACTATTATTACTGCTTTGGAATCTCGGATCTCTGCCTTAGCTGACTTAGCTAAGGAAACCGAAAAGCAATTTGATTTACTTCCCGAAAAAGAAATTGAATTAGCTAGACTAACAAGAGATTTACAAGTCGCTGAAAATATCTACTCTGTTCTCTTGCAAAAGAAAGAAGAGTATCGTATACAAGAAGCGATGCAAACAGCAAATATTCAAAAAGTAGACATGGCTATCCTACCAGATATCAATAAACCTGTTAGTCCTAAGACTAAAATGAATATTGCAGTAGCTATATTTTTAGGTTTGTTCCTTGGTGCTATGTTAGCCTTTTTATTTGAATACCTGGATAATACTATTGTTACTAAAGAAGATATTGAACAATATCTCGAACTATCAGTTTTAGCAATGATACCTGAGATTAATACTGAGGGAGGTGCTTATAGTGCTGGGGAGAAAAAATTTAAGCGTAGATAATTCCACATCAACTTTAATTACTGATTTAGATCCTAAGTCACCAGCTGTAGAAGCTTATAAACTGCTTCGAACAAACTTAAGTTTTGCTAGCACAGATAAACCTCTTCAAGTTATAGGTATGACAAGTTCTGGACCAGGAGAAGGAAAGTCAACAGTTGCTGCCAATATGGCAATTGCACTTGCCCAAAGTGGTAATCAGGTCTTAATAATGGATTCTGACTTAAGACGTTCTACACAACATAAAATCTTCAAGATTCCTGGTAGACGTATAGGTGTAACAGATATTCTTACAGGTACCAAAGATATTTCTGAATGTCTTGCTCCTACTCTAGTACCTACCCTTACTCTTTTAAGTGCCGGACCAACTCCACCTAATCCATCAGAACTACTAGGTTCAAATAAAATGACCCAACTGGTTACTGAATTAAAAGAGCAGTTCGATACAATAGTTATTGATTTACCTCCTGTAATCTCTGTTACCGACGCTTTAATTATGAGTCCTCTAGTAGATGGTTTTGTTTTTGTTATCTCAAGTGGCTCTACCGATCGCAGAGCCGCATTAAATGCTAAACAACTTCTTGTTAATGCTAAAGCTAATATTCTCGGAGCTGTATTAAATAGAGCTGACCCCAATAAATCATATGGCTCTTATTACTCTCACTACTATTACTACTATTATAACGAAGAGAGCTAATAAGCGTTTATCTTGCGATTTTATCTGGTTGTGTTGAAGATTAAATTCTTCGACACAACCTTGCTTTTTAGTTCCTACTAATCTATTATTTACGGTAAGAGCTAAAATTCGCTTAATGCCTTAGATATAAGAGGTATTTTTTTATATCAAAAATAATATTTTCATCTAGTTAAGAGGTGTGATCGTGTTGGACTTGCCATTATCTAAACACATTTTAAGGATCGCTGGCATTGTTCCTGAAAGCTATGTAGATGGACCAGGAATCCGCTACACCATCTTTGTACAAGGTTGTCCTCATCACTGCGTAGGTTGCCATAACCCTGAAACTTGGGACTTTTTTGGTGGTTCCTTGTTTACTGGCGAAGAGCTATTCGAAAATATTGCCTGCGCTAAACAAGACAACCCTTATTTAGAAGGTGTTACACTATCTGGAGGGGAACCTTTTAGTCAAGCACAAGCACTTACGGCTTTAGCTGCTAAACTTAAGACTCTTCCCCTAAATCTAGTGGTCTATACTGGTTATACTCTAGAACAATTATCTAAAATCCCTTATGCTATTAATCTACTAGAGTACATTGATTATCTTATCGATGGACCTTTTATGCAGGAGAAAAAATCCTTGTCTCTCCCCTTTAGAGGTTCCACTAACCAACGCATTAGAGAGAGGCCGGAAATAGAACAGTTTTTAATGGCACAGGCTAATATTACTCCTGTGCTTAGCGTTTATTCAAATTCGTTGTAGGAAAAACTAAGACCTCTTAGCTAAAGAAACCTTTTATAACACCTTTCATTTTGTGGGTTTAAGTCTTACAACCCGTTTTCCGTATTAAGCATTTTTAAATTTTCTTTAGCAGTTTAAAGGACTTTCTTAATATATGGCAAACCATTTTATAGTGAGGTGGTTTGCTATTAGAAGAAATGATTTTTCTACTTCTAAAGTTACTGCAAAGAAAACACCAACAACTACTAATAAAATTGTCAAATCTCTTGACGATATTGTTATTATAAAAGCTATGCTTAGTCGATTTGGATTGGCTTCTATAATCGCTAAACACATTGTTACCGAACGTGACAGAGGTAGACCATCTCATGGTGAGCTTGTTGAGGTCTTAGTCATTAATCGTCTTAGTTCACCCAAACCGCTATATAATGTAGAATGCTGGGCTCACGAACATTGCGTCGCTGATCTTTACGGTTATCCAGCCGAAAAGTTCAACGATGATCGTATCCGCAGAACACTAGATAAACTATGGGAATACGAAGAGACCATTCTTGATGAATGTGCCTTAAAAATAGCTACAGAATTTGGAGTTCCATTCGACGAACTTTTATATGCTTTAACCTCTATCTACTTCGAAGGTAATTATGCAAGCGAAGAGGAACTGGTTAGACTTGGTTATAGTAGGGATCAAAAACCAGACAAAAAGCAAGTTAATCTAGGGCTTACTGTTACACGTTCAGGTAACATACCTATTTTAGGCAAAGTGCTTTCGGGGAACACAGGTGATCCATCTACTGTTAAAGCTAATATTGAATCCCTTAGAAAGCTTTTGAGCAAAAAGAGTTATTTGAGGATAACCGATGGCATCATGATTAACCCCGAGAATATCCATATCATGGAACAAGATCAACTTGGGTTTTGGGCCCATATCAAGCTGACACTTATCTTTTAGAATGTCTTGATCTACCGAATCTTCCATGGAAAACTGCTACTTACTCTGGAGCAAAAGGTAACGGGATCTACAAAACCTACGAAACAGAAACTACAATTGTTTATAAACAACCAATCGATGACGCAGAAGCTCCTAATGAACCACCGGAAAAAAGAGGGAAAAAATCTAAGCAGACAACTATTGAGTACTCTTACAATGAAAGAGTAGTTGTTGTTTACTCCTCTAGCAAAGCAAGTAAAGATCAGAAGACTAGAGAGAAAGATATCGCAAAAATTACCGAAAAACTCGATAAAGTCGCAGCTGGCTTAAACCGTTATCACCTTAAAACGTGTTGTGCAGTTATGAACAAAGTTAAAGAAATTCTCAGTGGCCATTTTGCCAAATACAAAAAGTCTCTAACCATTGATATTGTTGGCACCGATGGTACTATGAGTTTCTCTTGGAGTTGGAAAAATGACGTATTAGATAAGCTAAAAACCAGGGATGGCATCTATACACTCATAACTAACAAAAGAGATTGCAGTGCCAAAGAACTTCTGGAACTATACAAAAGTAGAAATGGCATAGAATCAAGGTTTCGCGATTTATAATCCACCATCAAAGTAAGACCTTTATTCGTACACACCGAAGAAAGGATAAGGTCTCTGGTTCTTATTACCATTTTAGCGTTACAGATCTACTCTCTAATCGAAGAGGGAGTTAGTGTTCTACAGACTGAGGTTAAACAGAGCTATTACGAAATTGAATGGATTAACCTAACTTATGACCATTTCAAGATATTGGAACTCTTGAAATTGGCTCTTTTTGACCTACCCGATTTTGTTACTTCCTGAAGATAATGTCCAAAAAATTCAATAAACAAGTGGGTTAAAAATTAAATATTCCTAATGCGGAAAACAGGTTACAACAAAAAAGACAAGAGTAATCTAAAGGGAGACACTACATTAGTCGGTGCCTCCCTTGTTCTTTATATAAGCATAAATTGAATTATTGAAAAACCTAATTACAGTTATGGGGAGAAAACTTTAGCCACACAAGCTGGATCGAGTTGATGGCATTAATGTCAGAGGGGGATTTTTCATACCGATGTATGTGGAAACATATCAATCGGTTTTTTCACTATTTTTGAGAAATGGTCGTATGTGGGAACTTGTCGAGGACATTTATCGCACATTGTTGTTCTTACTGCTGGTTTTGGAAAACTTTTATACCTTGCGTAAAAACAAATACAAGCAGCACCTTCATCAAAGTATACTAACTCATTTTTATCGTTAGGATAAAATAACTGTAATTTTTCTAGATCTCTTTATTAATTCATGATCTAAGTACTTAGCGATTTTTCTGATTTCAATTTCTTTAAACTATGATGATGCCATAATTAGTATTATGGTATTTACGACAAGTGACTCTAAACACTAATAAAAGGTCGTTTTAGTTTCTTGCAAAGCCGCATAATTGTATCTTTTCCGGTAATTACTGCTATTGGGAGTCCTCCTGGAGGTTGAAGCCACTGTCCGCTTAAGACCATATTTTTAAGACCTTTAATACGCCCGGTATGTTGTAATGATTTTCCCCGAAGAGTGGACCAAAAGCCCATATAAGCACCGCGATAGGCATTGCAATAATGTTCATAGGTTTGAGGGCTTGCTACATCAAGTAACTTGAGCTTCCCTACCATATGAGGAAACCTGTTTTCCATTGCCTTAATTACTGCTTCACCAATTCGCTTCTTTTCCTTTTTATAAGCTTCTTTATCTTTATATAAAGCTTCCCATGCCTTCAGTTCGTCTTGAAACTGATTAATGGCAAAGGTTATTACAGTATGGCCTTGTGGAGCAAAATCTGGTTCATAGGCATAATGCGTCATCTGCAAATGCTCTATTGGCTTTTTATTTTGCTTGATATCTACTGATTCTACAGGAAACTTAAGAGTCCGAGGAATATCTTCCATTGTGCCTTCATAACCGATTCCAACATAAATATTTGAAGCTAAGGGATAGACGTTAGGATTGTTAAACCTCTTCTGAAATTCAGGGTCCGGATATTGTCCTTTTAATAATCGTTCATATAGAGCATTTGCATCGCAAGCAGCAATAATGAAATCGCCTTCAAAAGACTTACCATTCTTACACCTGACTTTCCGTACCATATCCCCTTTAATATCAAGGTCTACCACTTCACAGGAAGACTCTACGGTTCCCCCTAAAGAAATGTATAGTTCTACCATTCGCTGGGCCATTGCTTTAGATCCTCCTATGGGAATTGAAGACTGCTCACCAGTGAAGACCCCTAGGGCAAAGATAATTGATGAGACACTGTATTCTCCTTCCGGCATAAATGAATAAATAGCCATTTTAATGGCCGGGTGCTTAAACTTATTAGCAAATTCCTTGAAGGTGACTTTATCATATTTTTTCATAATCATCCCTGCATCCTTCATAGAAAACATAAACTTTATTTTTTCAACAATATTCATCATATCCATTGGCTTTCCAGCTGGCATGGAGAAGAACTGTAGTTGCTTGATGTCCTTGCAAAACTCCTCAATGATGTCTTTATCTTCTAGAGATATCTCCAACCAACTAGACTTTAACCTTTCAATATCACGATAAAAGTGTACAGTAACATCTCCGTGCTCAACAGCCATAAAACTCTCAGGATGATAAATATTTACCCTATCAAGAGCACCTACAGTATTCCAAAGATCCCGAAGAGGTGTTCCTTCCTTTGTACCTACCAGCCAATGTATACAGCCATCAATGTGATAACCCTGACGATCCCAGCCAGTACACTCTCCACCTAAAGTATGGTGCTTCTCCAGAATAACACTTTCAAAACCATTTTTTTGGGCAAAAATACCTGCACTTAATCCAGCGACCCCTCCACCAATAATAACTATTTTTTTCATTACAAATTCTCCTTTCGCAACTGGTCGAACTCTTGATTATTGAGCCATGAAGGCACCTGGCCGTTGGCCTCCATGGCTGATAACCCCATCTGAAAGACTCGCATTTTTAGCAATAGTCGTCTATGTTCGTCATGAGTCCAGCCACTCATAGCTTCATCCTCAGCCATTGCCTCAAGCAAAGTATTCTCTATTGTTTCGTAAAAAGCCATATATGGATTAGGCTGTATTGACAATTCTCGAAACAATACTGGATACTCTCGAGCAAAATCCAAGCTGGCTTTTCCAATGTTTTCAAACATACTTTTTCCTTTTTGCTTTGTAAGCAATTCTTCCGATATAGCAAATACCCGCTGTACCACAGCCTCTACCAAGTCATCAACAGTAGCAAAATTAACATAGATTGGGGCGACCGAACTGTTAAGTCGATTCACCAACTTCGGGCAGTGATTCCAGAAAAGCCTTTTTCTTTAGCGACCTCTAAAGCGGCACCTACAATAGCGTTTCTATCAACTTTTGTTTTTGGCGGCATATTAATCTCTCCTTACATTGTGTTACATAACTACAGTTATATAATATAGTGTCATTCGATGTTTTCCAAGTGTTAATTAGAAAATAACTTATTATTTTCTAATATATGTAATAATTTGTAAACATAAATGCCTTCTATAAATATAAAGAAATGCCGTCAAGTTTCTGATTAAGGTATAATGTCTTTTGTGGCTTGGTCGCTTTCTTCATTCAAAACGGTAGCAATATTCTCTTTTAAGACTGTAAGGAAAGTGTCTTTTTCGGCTAGAACCTCGTTCATTGCTTTTACAACTGGTGTCTTTAGAACCTTTTCATTGATGGTTGGGGAAGAGCAGTCGGAACCTTTTTCTTCAGGGCGTATCACCTCCTTAAAAAAGCGTACTGAAATTAAATGAAGCTTATCGTCATCAGCAGTATGTGCAAATTTTACACATACTGAATTCTTGTCATGTCATCCTTTATAAAAATTTTGATACAGATGAGTTTGTTTTTTTAATGACACTTGCATAGGATGTTACATCCATCCTATCTCCAAAAAACTATGCTTTTATCTAATCTATCTCCTCAACCCTACCCAATTTTTCGCCCAAAAAATTACCCTCGATACGTTCCCTCATACACATATCGAGGGTTAAAGTCGAGTGGATAGATTTACTTTCATTTTAATCCTCCATTCCGCCGCTTTCGCTGCGGCACAAATAGTAATGAAAAAGACGGCGCGACTTTAATCCCATGGTTTATAATATTTCTAAGAGG
>DHDH01000004.1:0-26295 GCA_002399235.1 Firmicutes bacterium UBA4881
CTTACTTTTAATATACAAAGATATTAAGCTTTTACGGCTTTCTTATCTTTTTTGTCTACGAATTCATCTCTTTTAATGGGCAGTGCTAAGTTTAATAATATACCTACAATAGTAGCTAAGGCAACCTTTTGTAGCACAATTGGACCCCAGCTAGCATTGGTGAACATAGGTAGTGAAGCACCGCCAATTCCCATCACCAAAATTACCGACGAGATAATAAGGTTTCTTTGATGTGAGAAATCAATACCACTCTCTACTAGGGTTCTAATACCTGAAGAGGCGATAATTCCAAAGAGAACCATAGAGATTCCACCCATAACAGGTGTTGGAATTGTCTGTAACAGAGCACCCAATTTACCTACAAAGCCTAGGGCAATGGCTAAAATAGCTGCGCCAATTAACACATAGATACTAAAGACTTTGGTTATAGCCAAAACACCGACGTTCTCACCATAGGTAGTATTGGGAGGTCCACCAAAGAAGCCAGCAACTGATGTAGCTAATCCATCACCTAACAGGGTTCTGTGTAAGCCAGGATCTTTATAGAAATCCTTACCAACAATTGTACCTGAGACCAAGACGTCGCCAAGGTGCTCAGCAATTGTTACCAGGGCAACTGGAAGCATTGTAATAATAGGCCCCAAAGCAAACTTTGGGAATGTAAACTTAGGAACACTAAACCAAGGGGCATTAGCCACTACACTAAAATCGACCAGTCCTTGAGTCCAGGCGAAGATATAGCCTACACTTATACCAATCAGTATAGGAATTACGGCCACGAAACCTTTAGCAAATACCCATACAGCTACTGTTACACCTAAAGTGAGTAAAGCTACCCAAGCATACTTCATATCATATTGCTTAACCACAGCAATACCTTTTTCTGTATCAACACTAACAACAGAGCCATTCATTAAACCAGTTGCTTCTTCCACTGTAGTAGGTAAAGGAACTTCGACATTCTTGTAAAAGGCCATATCTACAGCGGTTGGAGCTAAGTGTAGACCAATAACTATAATAACAGAACCAATAACCACAGGTGGTAAAAGAGTCTTTAACCAATTCGTACCAACTAAAGCAATTATGCCTGCGACTAGTGCATACAACAGACCAACAGCCACAGCTCCTCCTAAAGCATAAGGTGCTCCCCATTTGGCACTAATAGCAATTATTGGCGAAATGAAGGCAAAAGAAGAGCCAAGATAAGCTGGTACTTTACCCTTGGTACACAGTATAAAGACCAAGGTTCCTACACCTGAGGATAATAGGGCGATGGAAGGATCCAACCCTGTTAAGTAAGGGACTAAAACTGTAGCACCAAACATCGCAAATACGTGTTGTAAACTAAGTGCAAAATTCTGGGCCAGTGGTAATCGCTCATTGACACCAATAACTTTGTTAGCCATTGAATTTCCTCCTTCTGGCCCGTGTGCAAAAAGGCTTTATTGTCAAACCTTTTCAGCCTCACGGGGACTGAACTTAAAGGTACCTTTATTCTCTTTCGCAGATAAACACGCCATCATCACCATCAAATTCAAAAACCTTAACCGAAACGATCTCCTCTCGCGATGTTGGAACATTCTTGCCAATATAATCTGGTCTAATTGGTAACTCCCTGTGTCCTCTATCAACTAAGATAGCAAGTTGAATAGTCCTAGGACGACCTAAATCAATTAAAGCATCCATAGCAGCTCTAGCTGTTCTGCCTGTATATATTACATCGTCTACCAAGATTACATCTTTACCTGTGATGTCATAAGGAATATCTGTTGCTTGTAAATGTGGTTGCTTGTCCAGCTCAGTTAAGTCATCACGATATAAACTGATATCTAACTCTCCAACTAAAACATCGATACCTTCGTACTCTTTAATTTTCTGTGCTAAACGTTTTGCAATGGGTATACCCCGAGTTTTAATCCCCACTAAACATATGTTTTTGGGTTCTTTGTTCTTTTCTAGTATCTCGTGGGCAATTCTTGCTAAAGCTCTTCCTAAAGCGTTACTATCTAAAATCTGTTTTTTGGCAAAAATCTCCATCTCGCACCTCCTTCCCACAAAAAAAACCGCCTGTTCCAGGCGGTCAATGGGCATAAATATCTCGCATCACTTTTGCCCTTGTGGCCTCACTGGACCATCTTAAAGGTATCTCATAAAGAATATAGCAAAGATGCCTAAGCTTGTCAATAGAAACTAGATAACTTCTAATTGCCCCTAACTTGTAAAAGTTATTTCAACCCTGTAGGTAGCAATAACCCTTACAAATTGGTTAGGTAGCAAGCTTTGATTCATTCACACAAGAAGATATAAACCTTATAATGAATCACATCAATTCTTACAGAAGAAGAAATCCCGGAAAAATTTGATGTAAACCACATTCTTGACGCAGAAATTACTCTACGTCCAGCTTTGTTAAAAAGGTAAGCACAACTAGACAGGATTACCTACTCTGAATGGGCCATTATAAATGCTCATAGGGGTTGAAATAACATTTACAAAAATATTAGTTTATTTCGACCTCTGGTTCTTGCGGTCAAAAATAGATAAAATCTGCCTAATTTCACCTTAATTATGACAGATATAAGCCAAAAATGCTACTATAAAGTAACTTTTTATCTATATTTGGTTTTTTTATGGTTTAGGGTAGAAATAAGTCTTGCAAAGTAGCAATTACTTTTCAATTGACTCTTTCCTAAGAGTTAAAAACCTCTTGCAAAGTGGCCCTAAAAGAATCTGGTAGTTTGGAGATAACTTTGATCTCCTTCCCTAAAACAGGGTGAACAAAGCGCAAATAAGCTGCATGGAGCATTAAAGACTCGTCAGGGGTAGTTTTAGGATTATAGATAATATCGCCAACAACTGGATGCCCCAAATAAGCTAAGTGAACTCTTATTTGATGAGTTCTTCCTGTTTCCAACTTCAACCTAACAAAGCTAGTTTGGGCAAAGGTTTTAAGTACTTTAAAATGGGTAATAGCTTCTCTACCATTTGGCACTACAGCCATGCAGACTCTTTTTACAGGATGGCGAGCAATTGGAGCATTGATAGTACCTTCTTTAACATCTAACTTACCAGTAACTAAAGCTACATAAACTCGTTCTACTTCGTGTTTTTCTATCGCTTTGCTCAGCTTTTTATGTGTTTCATCATTTTTTGCCACTAATAATAAACCGCTAGTATCCTTATCTAGGCGATGTACAATACCTGGTCGAATCTCACCACCTATACCGGAGAGATCTGTACAATACTGTAAAAGTCCATGAACTAATGTACCTGAGTCATGACCTTTAGATGGATGGACAACCATCCCCTGTGGTTTATTAATAACTAAAAGGTATTTATCCTCATAAAGCACTTCTATGGGTAGATTCTCTGGGATTAATTCAATTTTTTGGGGTTCTGGCCTCGTGATAGTAATTAGATCACCATTTTTGAGAGTAGTACTGGGTTTAACTACTTTATTATTTAGTAAAACTTGTCCTTCTTTAGCAAGTTTTTGCACCATACTACGCGACAGGTCTGTATTATCAGCTATATATTTATCAAGTCTATCTAGACTTTTAATCTCAACTTTGAGTGTTATTAACTCCATCTTTTTGTTTCCTCTCCGTCAGATAAATTCCTAAAGATAAGAGAGCAATACCGACAACTATACCAATGTCTGCTATATTAAATATACTAAAAAAGGGTACATCGATAAAATCAATAACATAACCAAAAAGTAATCTATCTATAGCATTACCTAAAGCACCTGCTGCAGCAATCGGTCCACCCCAACTCATCAACCAATTTTGTTTAAGTGCTTCTCTTTTTATTACTAAAAACACTACAAACGCCAAAGCTACTATAATAAAAAGTAACGAGCGTCCCGCCATTAACCCAAAAGCGGCGCCTTGATTTTTTACCAATGTGATTCTTAATAGACCAGGAATAACCTCTACACTTCTGTACCATGCCAAAAATAGAGGTAAAATATGTTTTGATAGTTGATCAATAACCAGCCATACAAAAGCTACAACCCATGTTAACATCATCTCACTCCTCAGAACTATAATAACTATACAAATAATTATATGCAACAAAAAAGCCGCTTAGAGCGGCTCGTCCTCCATCTTCTCTACATCTTCCTGCCCATCTTGTGACGAATTAGCATTGCCCCAAACAGCCATTTCGTCCCAAAATTCGTTTGGTTCTAAATTCCCTTGAGGTAGTAGATAGAGCCTTTCTTCTTGATTATTTTCAGCACAACTTATACAAGTCCTGCTCTCTGGCAAAGCATTTAATCTATCACTCTCAATGGGAATACCACAATTTTGGCAGACACCATAAACTCCCTCTTCTAAAGACCTTTTAGCAGCATCTAAATCTTCGAGTTTTTTCTTAGCTTCATGTCTAATTACTTGATCAGTTTCTCGGTTAAAAAGATCTATCCCTAAATCGGTATGATTGTCATAAGCCGAGAGTTCTCCACTATATTCAGAGAGAGGAACCCTAGTTCTTTCATCAATACGCCTAATAATATTTCTCAACTCATTCTCCCGGCTAGCAATCTTTTGTCTGATATCGTTGTAACGCATTAAGTCACTCCCATCACATGCGAAGTTTTATCAGTTTTACGAGGCGGGCTAAAAAATCGCTCAGAACAGGCAGATTAAGACGTGCCAGAACCGCTATTAAATAAAAAACTACAGCAGCTACTATGGTAGCACCAAAAGCTGTACCCAAACCTCTGGCGATCCCAGCAATAAATTGCCGCCAAAGTACATACCAAGTGCTTCTTTCATTTAGCCAATAAGCTTTTTTTAGTTCTACCTCTAATTCTTCAAGTATGTCAATTAACCGTCGCTGTTCTTTTTCCATGACTACCCCCCTTGATAGGTTATCCTTATCGCTAATTCTTCAAACAACTAAAAAGGCTATCGCTCTTTGATGTCTAAATTATCAAGATAGGTAAATCCCTGGTTTAAGGAGTGAAAACTTGGCTCCAAAGCCAATTAACATGAAAGCAAAATTATTAAAGGCCGTAAACCAAATAGATGATCTAACCCCTCTAACTAGCGTTACCGAACCTGGGGCTTTTTTTCATCTAGTAAAAGAGAATGAGGTTTGGTCTAGATTACATTTATTAGCCGCAGAACAGCTAATTGGTATTGATACTGAAACAACCGGTTTAGATCCTCACCAAGATTCATTAAGACTAGTGCAAATCTCCACAGTGAATTTTCCAGTTTTAATCTTTGACCTCTTTAACCTCACAGAAGAAGGTATGGAACTTCTCAAAAACATTCTTGCCAGTTCTGCTTTGAAGATTATGCAAGGTGGCAAATTTGATCTAATGTTTTTAGAGAAAAATAGTTTTAAGGTTGAAGGACCTTACTTTGATACCATGCTTGCCTCTCGATTAATAAATGGTTGTAATCAAGAGTTTAGTAATAATCTTTCTGCTATTTGCGAAAGGTTCTTGGGCTACCCTCTAGAAAAAAAGTTGCAACAAAGTAACTGGCAAAACGAACTTCAAAAAGAGCAAATTGCTTACTCTGCACTCGATGCTTCTGTCTTGATTTCTCTATATCAAGTCTTAAAAAAAGAACTTAATAGCCTAGGCCTCGAAGCTGCTGCTTTAGCTGAGTTCTCTATGATTAACTCTTTGGCTAAGATGGAATTAGAAGGATTAGTTTTAGATACCGACACTAGGGTAAAAATCTATCCAAGCTACCTCCAACTTGGTGCTACTAATGGTAATTTTAGAATTAAATTTCCTGGGAAAATGACAAGTCTAGAAAAACTTTCTCTAGCCCCATCCTCTGGCGAATATGATCTTTGCTCGTTAGAGATCAATAATTTACCCTTAATCTTAGCTACTCATTTTAGCCAAGATCCTACTCTTTTAGCCAGAGAATTTTTAACTAATTTAACTCCCACATTAATTATCCCTAAGCTTCTATCCCAAGCTCCACTAAACTTCCAAAACTGGCTAAAAAGCTCTAAAGCTAAAGAAAAAAATCAACCGAAAACTATCTCTGGGCGCTACCTTCATGTGGAAGAACCTGTTAATAACGAGAGCTTTTTAACGGCAAAATTTAAGGGCTCTGCGATTGATATCATTAAATTTATGATCCATTATCTTGGAAATATCAGTGGACTACGTGTTGCAGCTACTGATAACCAGAGAATCTTTTTTTACCATGAAAAGTCTCTTTCTATTCTCGAGATAAAAGAACAATTGCAAAATATACATCCCTTTGGCTTGGAACATCCTCTTGATCTATCTCTAAACAATTACCAGACTTAAAAGGAAAAACTTTAACCTCTCGAACTATGTTTCGAGAAAAATTTTAAGTTCAAATTAAGAAAGAACCAGCTGCTAAAAAAGGCAGCTGGTTCTTTCTTAATTTCTCTCTTTTAAAACAGTGCTACAACGTTCACAGACATCAGGATATTCTGTGTCCGAACCGACTGTTGTGGAATAGTTCCAACAACGTTCACACTTTTTACCTTCAGCTTCACTAAAGCCTACAGAAACTTTTAGTTCAGGAAACTCAGTGACTATTTCACCAGGGAATTCACCTAATTTAACTTCTGAGACTATAAATAAGCCTTTTAAATCAGGTAAAATATCTTGGAGCCAGTTTTCGGTCTCTGCATCCTGAGCTTTTAGCCAAACTGTAGCTTCTAGAGATTGGCCAATCTTTTTATCGGCTCTAGCTGTCTCTAGTACCTTTAATACTGCATCTCTAAGTTCTAACTTTTTCTCATACTCTTCCATTAACTCTTTATTTCTAAACTCAGGTTTAATTGTTGGCCAACCAGCTAAAAAGACACTTTCCTCTTTTTCTCCAGGCAGGTAATTATAAACCTCGTCTGCTGTATGCGGAATTATCGGTGCAAACAAAGGTACCAGATTTTTAGTGATCTCGTAGAGAACGGTTTGAGCAGCTTTACGGCTCTGGCTCTCTTTAGCATCACAATAGAGACGATCTTTGAGAATATCTAGGTACAGGGCACTCATATCTACAGCACAGAAATTATGCACAGCATGAAAGACGATATGGAATTGGAATTCGTCATACGCTTGGGTAACTTTGTCGCTGAGCTCTGCTAGACGACCCAAAGCCCATTTATCTAGCGATGTTAGCTTATCGTAAGATACATAGTCTTTTTGGGGATCAAAATCAGCAATATTTTGGACTAAGAAACGGCAAGTATTTCTAATACGACGGTAAACTTCCGATACTTGTTTAAAAAGGCCATCAGAAACTTTAACATCGGAGGTATAGTCTGCTGAGGCAACCCAAAGACGGAGAATATCCGCGCCCCACTTTTTAATTACCTTCTCAGGTGCTATGGTGTTTCCTAAAGACTTAGACATCTTACGACCTTTATCATCAACTACATAGCCATGCGTAAGAACAGCTTTATAGGGTGCTTTGCCAGTAGTCGCTACTGATGTTAGCAAGGAAGACTGGAACCAACCACGGTGTTGGTCTGATCCTTCAAGGTAAAGATCCGCAGGCCAGGTGAGTTCTTCTCTTTGTTTGAGTACCGCTGCGTGGCTAGAACCCGAATCAAACCAAACGTCCATAATATCTTTTTCCTTACGGAAATGGGTTCCACCACATTTCTCACATTTAGTTCCTGCTGGCAGAATTTCATCAGCTTCATATTTAAACCAAGCTACTGAACCTTCTTTAGCAAATAACTTCTGAACTGTAGCAATTGTCTCATCGTTAATTAGTTCCTTACCACATTCCTCGCAGTAGAAGATAGGTAGTGGTACACCCCATATTCTTTGTCTGGAGATACACCAGTCATTTCTTTCAGCTACCATGTTGTGAATGCGATCTCTACCCCAAGAAGGTACCCACTTCACATTATCAATAGCTTTCAGGGCTTCTTCTCTAAAGCCATTAAGGGAAGCAAACCACTGCTCTGTAGCTCTAAAGATAATTGGATTATGACATCTCCAGCAGTGAGGATATTGGTGAGTTATCCATTGCATCTTCAGTAAATGGCCATTAGCTTCAAGATCCTTTACTACTTGCTTGCCACCTTCTTCGATACTCATACCTGCGTATTGTTTACCTTCTTCGGTAAAATAACCTTTACCATCTACAGGCGAGAAAGCAGGTAAGCCATATTTTTGGCCAACAATAAAGTCATCGGCACCATGGCCAGGAGCAGTATGAACACAACCAGTACCTGCATCAAGAGTAACATGATCACCTAAAACTAATATCGACTCTCTGTCGATTAGAGGATGACGACAAACGATATCTGCACACTCTTCACCTTTGAATCTGGCTTTGATCTCATAGCTTTCAAAATTACAAGCTTTAGCTACACTCTCTAAAAGTGCTTCAGCTACTACATAACGCTTGCTACCAACCTCTACTAGTACATAGTCAAGGAGAGGGTTTACGGCAATAGCCAGGTTAGCTGGAATAGTCCAAGGTGTAGTGGTCCAAATAATAAAGGCATCGCCTTCTTTAATAGCACCTTGGCCTTTAATAACATCAAAAGAGACATAGATAGCTGGTGATTTATGATCACCATATTCGATTTCAGCTTCCGCTAAAACAGTTTCGCAATGTGTACACCAATAAACAGGCTTTAAGCCTTTATAGATGTGTCCTCTTTTGAACATCTCGCCAAAGACACCTATTTGAACTGCTTCATAGTCAGGGGTTAAAGTGATATAAGAATGATCCCAATCGCCCCAGACACCTAAGCTTTTAAAGCCTTGTTTTTGGATCTCAATCCAGTGATAGGCATAATCGCGACATCTATTGCGAAACTCAACCTGATCAAGAGCGTGACGATCGACCTTGAACTCTTTAATCATCGCAGTTTCAATAGGCAATCCGTGTGTGTCCCAACCGTGGATATAGGGAGCTTGATAGCCATTCATCGCCTTATATCTAGCTATTATATCCTTGAGACCTTTGTTAAGAGCATGACCAATATGAATTTGGCCATTGGCAAAGGGAGGACCATCATGTAATACATATTTAGCCCCACCATTTTCTTTGTTTTTCTGTTGCACTTTCCAATAGATCTTTTTCTCTTCCCATTTAGCTTGAATCTGGGGTTCTCTTTCCGGCAGATTAGCACGCATAGGAAAAATATCTTTAGGAAGTTGCAATGTTTTACTATAATCCATTTCTGCACCTCCAAAAAAAATCTCGCCCCCGTAGGGACGAGAATATACCCGTGGTACCACCCAGATTGGTCTAATTAGACCCTCTTTTGGCCTGATAACGGTGGCAACCGTTTAGACTTACTTTTTTCAGTCTAACACTCAGGGAGGATATTCGTCAGTTTAAACTGACCAGCTTTGCACCAACCGCTGGCTCTCTAGCAGTTTTACCTGATTACTCGTTCCCATCATCGTTTTGAGTATAGTTAACATCTTACTTATAGTATAACTTCACTATAAGTTATATTATAAGCATTACTTGCCAATGACGCAAGTATATTAGTTATCTGGTCTTATGCTACGACTCTTAACCTTGCAAATTGGCTATTCTATCGCTAAAAACTTAACTTGACAACATTTACGTTTAAGTTACAATAAATATGAACGTATACGTATAGGTGGTGTAACTATGGATGTAGTGTTGTCCACAGAGATTGTCCAAATGACCCAAATAACCGAAGAAACCTTAAAAGAGTATCAAAGTCTAGAGTTGATTAGTAAACCTCTCTCCGAAAGTGACGAAGAGATTGTTTATGCAACAATCGTTATCGAGGAAATTAAGTATATTAACGAATTAAAAGCTCTTGGTTATGGTCTGCAGGATATAGCTAAAATTCGTAAAACTACAGGTTATCCCGGTATTGCCCCTAGAACCAATGACAAAAATAAATACTACACTGTAGGTGAGGTAGCCTCCCAGTTGAATCTAACGAGGAGAACTCTCGACTTTTGGATCGAAAAGGGTTTAATTAATCCTAGTTCCACCTCTAAAGGTGGCTATCGCCTTTTTAGTCAAGATGCGGTTCGTTTTGTTAGTTTTGTTAGCGACCTACAAGCTATCGGTTTTACACTAGAACAAATTAAATCAATTACTGAGACACTCGATGAAACTTTTAAGCCCCTCAGCGATAAAACCTCTGAAGCTATGGAAACTATAACTGCTCGTATCGCCGATAGTGAAAAAGCCATCAAAAATTTACGCTCTACTTTAAAGACAATTCAAAGAAATATCCGTTCATCAAAAGGCAAGGAAGAAAAACACACCGAAAACGCAGAAGATAAAAATTAGACCTAACCAAAAAAACCTCAATACACTAAAACTTAACGCTTGGTTTCGGCCAAGCGTTTTTCTTTAGACATTTCCCATTTTAAGGTCTAGAGTATCTTAGTGCTAAATTTATTATTACAAAAAATAGCAAGGCTATTAAAGCCTTGCAATATTTTTATCATAACAGTCTACGTAAACTCAAATGGATTCTCCCTTTGCGGGTAGTGCCACCCGCTTCTGCTATCTCAACTCTACCACGACCACGAATCGAAAGGACATCGCCTTCTTTAACATCTTCACTTGGTGAATTGACCTCACTCCAATTGAGTTTAACCCGACCAGCTTTAATTTCTCTAGCCATAGCTGTGCGTGACATACCAAATCCAGCGGCTGCTACAGCATCTAGACGTAACGAAGAAACTGTTGTACGTATCTCTTTGATTCTTTCTTCGCCAGTTACAATTTGTTCTAGATCTATCTCTGAAACATCGACATTATTAGAACCGACTTTGGTTAAATTTTGAAGAATATAACTGGTGATATCTCGATCTAAAACTACTTGTGCTCCACCATCGACGACAAGAATATCACCGATCCGGTTACGATCGACACCGGTACCTAGAATTGAACCTAAAAAATCCCGGTGGCTGATATCAGAAGGTAATTTTCCTTGTATTAAAACTGCACTTATCTTGGTATCTACTGGATCAGAACCATAAAAGTCAGGTAGTACAATACCGCGTTTACGCTCTGCTCCCCTAAAACCACCTTCAAAACGATAGATGATACCATCAATTTGTCGCCAAACTGTCTCACAAAGTTCTTGCTCTTTGGGGTTGAGAAATAGGCCACATTTAGGCAGAACATCAGCAAAAACTTGTTCTGCTAAATCAAGACAGCGAGCTACTATTTGTTTTTCTTCGTTGTTTGTTGCTATCTTTAGCAATGCTTCGCGGTTAATTACCACCTTAAATCCCTACCTTATATGATTCTCGCTAATAACTCGAGAACTATGATTACTATAACAGGAGAAAAATCAAACATCCCAAAGGGTGGCAAAATTTTCCTCACTGGTGCCAGCATTGTTTCGCTTATTTCGTAGATAAGTTGTTGGATAGGATTCTTTCCATAAGCAACTCCAAGCCATTCTAAAATGACTCTAAACACTACTATCCATATTAATGCCCTAAGAGCATAACTTACAAGACCAAGAATTATTCCCATATAACTCTACTCCCCTTTAGACAACTCTCTACCTCTATTAGCAGCTGCTCTAATAGCACCAATATAGGCTGCACGGGCACCCTTTTCTTCTAAAACCTGTAATCCAGCTGCTGTCGTGCCTTGGGGAGATGTTATTAAGTCACGAACTTTAGCTGGATGTTCGTTAACAGAAAGTAAGTATTCGGCTGTTCCTAGCATGGTTTTGGTAGCCATTTCTAAAGCTACACCTGCTGGCAATCCTTCAGCCACACTACCAAAAGTCATTGCCTCTATAGCTAGAAGTAGAAAAGCTGGCCCCGAGCCAGATAGAGCAGTAACAGCATCAAAATGTTTTTCCTCTATCTCATAGACTCCACCACTACCCATTAACAACTTTAGGATAAGGTCTTTGTCCTGAGGCTCAATGTTAAAACTAAAGTTAACAGCTAAAACGCCCTTACCAATTTGAGCAGGCATATTAGGCATAACTCTAACTATCTTCTCTATCTTTAAGGCTTCTTTTAGTTGTTCTTTTTTAATACCAGCTAAGATTGATATAACAATTTTATTTCTTAATTGCCAGTCTGCGGCTAAGCTCTTAAGGTTTTGCGGCTTGACTGCAACAAGAATAATATCGCATTGCTCTAAACTATTAAGTGAATCCACAGGCATGCAGTTATAGCTTAAAGCTTTTTCCTGGGCATTTTTACTTGAATCATAAACTAAAACATCTTGGGGATTAACCCCTGTACTAATAAAGCCCTTCACTAAAGCACTACCCATAGCACCAAAGCCTACACATCCGAGTTTCACAGTATGTTTCCTACCTTTCTAGTTCCCATTGGTTCCTTTAATAAAGATAGGAACTTCTTCCTTAACTATCTCTTCGCACTTTTCTTTATCTACTATGACATTTTTAGGTGCAAACACAAATGTACTGTTGGAGATCTTCTCCACACTGCCTTCTATAGCATAGATAGCTCCTGAGATAAAATCAATTATCCTTTGGCTTTCGTCTGGGTTAGCATCATGCAAGGTAACAATAACAGGGCGGTTTTCTTTAAGATTATCCACCACTTGCTTAGCATCACTTAGAATACGATTGTTTATGACAACCATTCTCATCGTCTTTTGACCAAGTGTTGTAGTATGAGGTGCATCAATCGATTGCATCTCAGGTAATTCTATGACCTGTTCATCCTCATGCTCTTCTTGCACACCTAACATCTTAAAAAATTTGTCCATCACACTCATAAAAACACCGTTATAAAAGTCCTCAAAAGCCTAATTTCATAAGCTTACCTTATTTAGTCAATCATCCTTTAGTTACTAACTAATCTAGTGGTTACCAACTAAGAATATAGCTAGTAAATTCATTTACAAGTACAACTTATGAACTTTTTTTAGGTTTTATACTCCTATAACGATTTTTCACCACCCTTCTCTCTTTATTATTTTTCCTGCATTCTCTTCACGTAAAGTGCTCCATATCTTTTAGCGAACCCCAAATATAGCTGTCCCCACCCTGACAACAGTTGCGCCTTCAGCAATAGCTTCTTTATAATCACTACTCATACCCATAGATAACTCATTAAAGTTACAACCACTTACTTCATTCAGTGCATCTCTTAGTCCCCGTAGATTGGCAAATGTTACCCGCGCAGCTTTAGGATTATCATGTACTGTACCAATTGTCATAAGACCTTTTACATTAATTCCCTTTAATTGTATAATCTTCTCGATATTTTGACGAAGCCCTGCCGGTGTAAAACCAAACTTAGCAGGATCTTTATCTATGTTAACTTGTAACAAGACATCCATGGTCTTATTTACTACTAATAAGCGTTCGCTTAGCTTCTCTGCGAGTTCTAAACTATCCACTGAGTGTAGCAAAATGTTCATATTAACAATTTTATTAATCTTATTAGATTGCAAATGGCCAATAAAATGCCAATTCAGTTCCGGAGCCTGCTTTTGTTTTGGTAAAAACTCCTGCACCCTACTTTCAGCGAAATCTAATTGTCCAGCATTATGTGCTGCTAAAATAGCCGACATAGGAAAGGTTTTTGATACTGCTAGTAACTTCACCTCTTCTGGATTGCGGTTATATTTCTGGCATGTTTTAGCTATCTCTTCTCTGATTCTCAAAATATTATCCTCAATACTCATTTTGGCACCTCTTACCTGTTCTCTGCTAAAATAACTTTAGCTCCACTTGGTAGGCCATCGACTACAACTTGATTTTGCCAACGACCAACAAGCCTTACTGGCTGATTCTTTCTTTGGTTTTTATACATAATTTCTACATAGAAACCTTCTTCAGCTTCTATTAACGCTTTACTAGGAATAATTATGCCTCTTAGCGGCTCTTTAACTATCTTAATATTTCTTAGCACTCGGTATATCGCTACTTCTTTTTGGTAGGAGTTTAACACTAAAGCAAGTCGATTATTAGGTAATACTTCAGAAACTGTTGCATTATAAGTAGTTTTATTGATTGTAACGGCAACCTTTTCGCCTTTTTTAGCTGGCATATCGCTAAATACTAAAAGGAACCAAGCATAATTATCAACTATTCTGCCAATTATTTCACCTTTATAAAAAGAATCACCACTACTTGATTTTTTTACCTGCTTGTCCCAATCTTTAAGATAATCCTGTTTTAAGCCCATTAAAACTCCGGGCCCTACCACACTCTCTAATCCATCGTAATACCAGCTAACAGTTCCAGCTATTGGGTTTTTAATGGGAGTACCAGCAATTGTAGCGACTATGGTCTGTGCAGGTACTCTTTCACCATCGGTAAACAGAGGGGTAAAGACCCCATCAAGAGGAGCAATTAAAGGTACTTCATTTCTATAAGCAAGAGCATCAGCATGAACAAATCGCTCTAATTCTTTCTCTTTGACTGCTAGATACTCCTCACCTGTCCTAAAGAATAAAAGATATATTGCTCCTACTATTATTATGAGGAGCAGAGCAATACGGAGTAGTTTCCGCATGGCTAACTCTCCTTTCTAACCTACCAAGAAGCATTAAACGTTATCTTTTATAAGTTACATTTAACTTGTCCTACTATAGATCGCGGTACTAACCTTTATAGTTCTAACATTATTTTCTCTCTAGATTAAAGAAATAACAATTGTTAGGGCACCCATTCCCCACAAATAGTAACTAAACCAGTTAAAGTTATCTGATTTTAATAGTTTACGTACAAGGTTAATTGCAATTATACCAGTTATGACAGCTGCACCAAAACCTAGAACTAAAGTCAGTCCTCCACCTTCGCTACCTACTTCTAATAGATCCTTTAATTCCAGTAGTCCTGCTCCTAAAATAACTGGTATGGACATCATAAAAGAAAAAGCAGCTGCTTCCTCTCTCTTTAAACCTAAGGCTAAACCAGAAGCTATTGTCATGCCTGAACGAGAGACGCCCGGTAAAATAGCTACAGTCTGTGCTAACCCCATACCTATGGCTTCTTTAATTCCTACTTGCTCTTTCTTCCCTTGGGGGAGTTTACCTACAAGAAATAGTACGGTTCCTGTAAACAAAAAAGCAATGCCAATCAAGAGTGATGAAGAAAAAGCCTGTTCGATAACATCATCAAATAAAACGCCAATTACTCCAGCTGGCACACTAGCTATAAAAAGCAATACTAGAAATTGAAAGTTAATCTTTTTAAGACGCTCACGATAAACAATAACAACTGCAATCAAGGTCGCTAAATGTAATAATACTTCAAAAGCCAAGGTGGAGCTAACGCGACCAAACCATTGACCAAAAACTGCTAAATGACCTGACGATGAGACCGGTAAAAATTCAGTAAATCCTTGTAAGGCACCTAGAAAAATTGCTTTTAATGTGTTCATTTACGGGATACCAAAGCCACAAGCTTTGGTGTCTGTCCTCCTTTATAAGTTTTTTTGTTTCTATTTATTACCAATAACGTTGGGTAAACTAAGATTTCTCTTTTAATTAATATGTTAAAAAGAGCCTAATCTTGCTTCTCTTGCTTACCCATCTGAAATATATCAAATCCCTACTAGGATAAGCTATTGAAAGAACTTACAATCTACTTACATTATTGTCATAATTTGTTTTCGATTAAGCATTTATCCTTAATTTTAAGCTACATATTACCATTTATGGTTGCAACTCTATTATTAGTATACAACAGTGTTTGGTTTGTTCCAACAAAAAAGGCCGCCTTAGCGGCCTAAAATCTAAGTATATCTCCTGGTTGATAGTTAAGGTACCAAGAAACAGGTGCTCCCTCTATCCGTTCAAGACGATAGGTACCGTCTGTTAGTGGCTCGACTAAAAGAGAAGCATTACCCACTGTCTTCCATTCTAGGGTCCTTTCTTCTTCATCTAACACCAAATCAAGGGGCATCACTGTGTAGAACATTAGCTATAAAACCCTCCCCGATTCGGGTTTAAAGGTACATTAACTGGTTCAGGTCGAAAAGTTGGTTGGTAGGTATAAGGAGGCTCTAAGTAAGGTTGGGTAGGTGTTAAATTACATAGCTCGTTAATCTTTGCTATGGCTTCTGATAAACCACCTACTTCATTTACTAAGCCTGCATTTACTGCCTCCCTACCAACAAGTACGGTACCTACATCCCGAACTAATTCGCCGGTACGGAACATGTAGTCTCTTAGTTTGGCTTCGGTAATATTAGAATGGGCTACAATAAAGCCAATTACCCTATCTTGCATCTTATCCAGATACTCATAGGTCTGAGGTACACCAATTACTAAACCACTTAGTCTAATGGGGTGAATAGTCATGGTAGCAGTTTCAGCAATAAAACTATAATTGGCTGCAACAGCTATAGGAACACCAATACTATGTCCACCACCTAGAACTAATGAAACAACTGGCTTCGATAGACTTGTAACCATCTCGGCAATGGCTAAACCAGCCTCGATATCACCGCCAACTGTATTAAGGACTAAAAGAACACCTTTGACTTCCGGGGTTTGTTCAATAGCTACTAGTTGGGGAATAATATGTTCATACTTGGTTGCCTTGTTTTTCGGTGGCAACATAAGATGTCCTTCGATTTGTCCTACTATCGTTAGACAAAAGATCTCTGAGGGTTTTGCCATTGGTGGTAACTGAGGCTGACCGAACTGCTTAATCGCTGTTAATTGTTGATTATCCATAAAGACTCCCTCCTCAGAGATATATTGTCCTAAAATCTAGATATTAATAAGGACGGGGTAAACACCCCGCCCTTTTTACACTTCCATAATAATCGGTAAAATCATAGGACGACGTTTAGTTTTTTCATAAAGAAAACGATATAAAACGTCGCGGATATTATTTTTCATAGCTCCCCAATCGGTAATGTTTTCTTGGCGGCAAAACTCAAGCGTTTCAGAGACTTTTTCTATAGCCTCGCCAATGAGATTTTCTGATTCGCGGACGTAAACAAAGCCTCTGGTAATAATATCAGGCCCAGCAGCTATGCTGCGATCAGTTTTGTTCATTGTTACTACTACTATCAAAATGCCATCTTCAGATAATTGACGGCGATCTCTTAGAACAATATTACCTACATCACCGACACCTAAACCATCTACAAAGATCTGCCCAGCAGGTACCTTAGCTGCTTTGCGCGCACCTTTGGCAGTAAATTCTAAAACATCACCAATCTCGGTAATAAAGATATTTTTTTCTGGTATCCCGGTGTTCATCGCTAATTGTTTATGCTTAACCAGCATTCTGTACTCGCCATGAACAGGCATAAAGTATTTTGGACGCACTAAGTTAAGCATTAGTTTTAATTCTTCCTGGCTAGCATGACCAGAAACATGAACCCCAGAAAAACGTTCGTAAATTACATCAGCACCTAGCTTAAACAGATTATCTATTGTTCTACCAACAAACTTCTCGTTACCGGGAATCGGTGTTGCAGAAATAATTACTGTATCACCTGGTAGAATCGACAATCTTTTATGATCAGATTTCGACATACGGGTTAGAGCACTCATAGGCTCCCCTTGGCTACCTGTGGTTAGAATAGTAATTTCATTACCTTGGTAGTGGTCGATCTCTTCAATTTCAATTTGCATACCTTCTGGGATATGCATATAACCTAATTCTTTGGCAATGTTGATTACATTAACCATACTCCGACCAGTAACTGCTAATTTACGCCCAGTTTTATAGGATGCGTCTACCACCTGTTGAATACGATGAATATTCGAAGCAAAGGTTGCTACAATAATACGACCTTTAACCTGAGCGAAGACATCATCAAAAGTTTTACCAACCTCTCTTTCTGAGAGGGTATAACCTGGACGTTCAGCATTGGTGCTATCCGATAGCAGCAAAAGAACGCCATTTTGGCCATACTCGGATAGCTTGTAAAAGTCTATCACCTGACCATCAATAGGAGTTTGGTCGATCTTAAAGTCAGCTGTATGCACTACAGTCCCTAAGGGTGTATCTATTGCGAGAATCACCGTATCAGTTATACTATGACTGCTACGGATAATCTCCACACTAAAAGCACCTAATTCTAATATATCTCCAGCTTTTATACAGCGTAGGTCAATACCCCTTAAAAGATGGTGCTCTTTGAGTTTCCCTTCTACAAGGCCAAGTGTCAAGCGAGTTGCAAAAATCGGTGCTTGAATTTTGCGTAAAACATAAGGTAAACCCCCTATGTGGTCTTCATGGCCATGGGTAAGAATGATACCCCTGATTTTATCTTTGTTTTCTTCGAGATAAGTGATGTCAGGGATTACCGAATCGATCCCTAACATATCCTCTTCTGGGAACATTAGACCGGAATCAATAACGATGATGTCTTCATCGTTGTAGTTTAACACGTACATGTTCTTGCCGATCTCGCCAACGCCCCCTAGAGGTATGACACTTAACTTGCCAATATTTTTTTTGTGACGACGATTAATAATTGCCACCTCCGTTATTTGCCCAGCAACAGTTTACTAACGTCCTGTAAACCTGACTTGGGTTTATGTAGAAAGCCGCTCCATCTACTCTAGTTAATTATACCCTATATTAGCCTTGTCAACAACCGAATTCTTCATAATAAGAATTCCAGTCTATCTTTAATACTTTAAACTTCCCCTTTAAGCAAGGGAAAAAAGGATTAGTAAACATGAAGCTAGAATTTATTTTTGAACAATGTTATATAACTAGGTTTCACATAAATGGGGAGTGATTTGTTTTGCAAGGAGGAATTAAAAGAAAACTAGTGCGTTCTTTTGCTGCGATTATTGCGGTTATAATAGTCTTAGCCACTTTTACTTTTTACTTAGTTACCACAAACCAAGCGACATTAGAAAAATCATATGCTAGCTTACAGATGAAATCACAGTTTTTAGCATGGGAAGTAGACCATCTTCTTTGGGCCAATGATCTACAAAATGCCATACTGGGTAACCAAAGCTTTCAAGGTCAACTTGATCCAGAAAAATGTAACTTTGGCTTATGGTATCATAAGTATTTAGCTTCATCAGAATTTCAAACTCTACCTGATAATATGAAGAACTTGCTTATAACGATAAATAAACCCCATAATACTCTTCATAAATCGGCGGTAGAGATTGCTAACCTACTCCAAAACCCTAACCTAAACCCAACATTAAAAACCGGACTAACTTCTCCTCTTTACGCAAGAACGGTAGAGAACAACCTAAATACCATACGAACAACACTTTCCCAACTCATAGAGTTAAAAGAATTAGAAGTTCAAGAATTACAAGAGCAATTATCCGCAAGTTCCCAAAAAATTATTTGGGGGTTAGTTTTAGGAACTCTACTAGCGCTTGTCTTAGCTTTTATACTGTCATTTAAACTAACAAATTCTATGCAACGTCCTCTAGCTAAGCTAACTACAATTGCTCAAAAGATATCCCAAGGACAATTAAACTTCAACTCCGAGCCTGTGCAGACTAATGATGAATTTGAACTTCTTTATAATGTTTTCAATGCAATGAAAGATAGCCTTCTAGAGATACTCCAGCAGTTAAGAGATACAGCAACTACTGTATCTTTCCAAGCTTTAGAACTTTCTCAAGCTGTTGAACAAGAAGCTAATGCTTCTGCTCATATAGCCCAATCTACAGCAGAAGCTGCAGTTAATCTTGATGAACAACAATCTTTCGCTCATTCGTTACAAAATAATGTTAAAAGCTTGGTTTGTACCATTAATTCTGTAACCAAGGCTTCTGTGAACCAAACTCATTATGCAGATAAAGGCCTAAAGTTAGGTGGACTTCTCATAAATGAGGTAAACACTGCTTGCGTGGCCATTCAACAATTAAATAGTAGTTCCGCAATTAGCACAGACCTAGCTATTAAAGGTGAAACTGCTGCCAATGATCTTCACCAAGCAACAGAGCTACTAAAAATAAATCTTAGCAGCGCCTTAAATAACGTGTCCAATTTAAGTGCTAGTTCGCGAAGAATTGGCGATATTTTAGAGGTTATTAATAGTATTTCCGAACAAACTAACCTTTTAGCTCTAAACGCTGCTATTGAAGCAGCTAGAGCAGGTGAACATGGTAAAGGATTTGCTGTTGTTGCTGACGAAGTACGAGCCCTTGCCGAACGAGTTAAACTATCTAGTAATGAAATTGGTGAATTAGTTAAAGAGATCAGTTCCACAATTGATACAACCATAGTAGCTGTTACCGATAGCAGTATAAAGAT
This sequence comes from Firmicutes bacterium UBA4881, assembly GCA_002399235.1. GTDB lineage: Bacteria > Bacillota > DTU065 > DTU065 > DTU065 > UBA4881. The sequence goes on from DHDH01000004.1 coordinate 20,140, forward strand.
GGAGAAAAACGCAGCCATTGCTACTAGAACCCAACATACTTTGAGTAACTTAAAGGCTAAAGCGTTACAATCTGGTGAACAAGCTAAAACACTTTTAACCACAGCTCGATCTCTAACTGAAAGTAGTCAGTCAACTAGTGATGCTATGCAAAAGATAGCTAATTTAGCTAATAAAAATAGCGAACTAGCTCAAGAGATGAAGGAAAACAGTACCCACGCCTTAGAAGGGATTGAATCTATTACCAAGATTAGTGTAAATAATTCAATCCATGCAGAAAATGTTGCTACTGTTAGTCAAGAAAGAAGTGCTACATTAGAAGAAATGGCCTCTTTCGCCGAGGCCTTATCGGTAGAAGCTAAAAAACTGCAAGGGATAATTGAACGTTTCCAAGTATAACAAAAGACACAGCCGGTTATTTCCGGCTGTGTCTTTTATTCTGCTTCGTTTACGAGACCTTCTAAAATCTCTCTCTCTTTTTGAGTAGGTGGTGTAAGTGGTAAACGATAGACTAAATTATCAATTAGTCCTAAATGATGCATTAGATATTTTACAGGGATAGGATTACTGGTAATAAATAGACCATTAAAAATAGGTAATAGTTCTCTGTGAATCTTAGCTGCTCGTTCTACATTACCACTTTCAAAGGAGTTTAACATTCTCTGCATTCTGTTACCTACCAAATGAGAAGCTACACTTATTACCCCGTCACCACCAATAGCATACATTGGTAGAGTGAGAGCATCATCACCAGAATACAATCTCAACCTAGGGCAAAGAGATTTAATCTTAGCCGCTTGGCCAAGATCCCCACCAGCTTCTTTTACACCTGCGATATTGGGAATCTCTGCTAAGCGAGCTACGGTCTCAGCTTCTAAATTTCTACCTGTTCTTCCTGGCACATTATAAAGGAGGCAGGGTTTATCCACTGCTTCGGCAATGGCTTTAAAATGGAGGTAGAGGCCTTCTTGACTCGGTTTATTGTAATAAGGCACAACTAAAAGTAATCCATCAGCAATTTTTGCAGCTTCTTTGGCAAATTCTATACTTGATGCGGTATCATTGCTAGAAGCACCTGCAATTACTGGTACATTAACGGCTTCCTTAATATTAGAAAAAAGCTGCATTTTTTCATCTTTGGTGAGAGTCGGAGATTCACCAGTAGTTCCAGAAACGACTAAAGCATCGCTACCATTGGTAACTAAATACTGTGCTAGCTTTTTAGCTCCGGCATAATCAACAGAACCATCTTCATTAAATGGTGTAATCATAGCTGTTAAGATGCGACCAAAATCCATTTAAAACCCCTCCTTCAACCAAGCAAAAAAGCGTCGTGTAACGCCTCAACGGCTATTTTTAAATCTTCTTCCTTAACTAAGCAAGAGATGCTTGTATGAGAATCGGCTGTTCTTTCAATACTGATACCGCGTTTAGCTAGTGCACCAACAACTTTGGCCATAACGCCTGGAACGCCTCGCATCGCTGCTCCTATTACCGAAACCTTACCATAGCCAATACTAATACCAGCACCAGGTAAAGCTTGCTCTACTTTAGCCTTTTCCACAGTATCAACTGTAAAAGATATTGTTTCCGGCGAAACATTTATTAAATCAACACTTACTCCAGCTTTAGCAACTCTTTGAAAAACAAGCTCAGGATCAGCATCTTTAATGGTTACTAGGGAACGCCCAGCTATCACAGCTACACTAGTTACCACCTGCTTATTTTTAAGGTTACCTGATTCAGGATTAGCAGCGATTAAGGTGCCATTACTATTTTTAGTAGTACATTTAATCCTTAATGGAATTCTTTCTTCAGCACATATCTCTACCGCTTTAGGATGAATAACTTTAGCACCTAACTGGGCCATTTCCAATACCTCTTCGTAGGTAAGGAAAGGTATAAATTTAGCATCTTTATTTAAGTTAGGATCTGTTGTTAAAACGCCTTCCACGTCGGTAAAGATCTGTACTTCGTCTGCTTGGAGAGCTTTGCCTAGAATAGCTGCCGATGTGTCACTTCCACCACGACCTAAAGTAGTAAAATCACCATCGTAGTCGCCTTGAAAACCAGCCACTACCGGAATAATTCCTTCATCGATTAACTTTTGAATGGGTGTACTATCTACACCTGTAGCTCGAGCACTCCCATAGTTGCCATCTGTGGCAATACCAGCCTGGCCTCCAGTCAGTGCTTTAGCTTTATGGCCTCTATTTCTAATAGCTTGTGCCATAACCACAGCTGAAACAATTTCGCCACAAGCCATAATAAGATCCATGTCCCGGCGGGGGACCTCTCCACCTTCTCTTTGCACTAGTTCTCTGAGAGTATCTGTGGCATATGGTGAACCTTTTCTTCCCATAGCCGAGACCACTACTACAGGTATACAAGGGGCTTGGAGAATGTGATCTATAGCAGCTCTTCGCGAGTTATCATTAGCTACCGAGGTCCCACCAAATTTCATTATCAACATATTCTGCTTTCACCTCAGTCTAAAAGCAGACGCTCCCCAATCTGCACTGCATTTAAGGCGGCGCCTTTGCGAATCTGGTCACCTACAACCCAGAGGTTAAGACCACGTTTATTGGCAAGATCACGTCTGATCCGACCTACATAAACATCGTCTTTTTTCTCTAGATCAAGAGGCATCGGATAAACCTGGTTCTCTGGGTCGTCTAGCACAACAAGCCCTGGTGCATTACTGAAAGCTTCTTTAATTTCGTCTAAAGTAAAGTCTTTATTAAGCTCTACATATATAGATTCAGAGTGGCAACGCTTTACAGGGACTCTAATTGTTGTTGCCGTAACACCAAGTTCGGGGCGATGCAGCATCTTTTGCGTCTCTTTTACCATTTTCCATTCTTCCTTAGTATAGCCTTCTGCATCAAAGACATCGATCTGCGGAATAAGATTATAGGCAATTGGATAATGCTTTGGCAAGGAAGCCACTGGTAAAACTTGTGGAATATAGTTTGGATTGATTACTTCGTTATCCAATTCTTCCATACCTTTTACTCCAGCTCCTGAAACTGCTTGGTAAGTGGAAACTAGAATACGTTGAAGGCCAAAATGCCGCTCAAGTGGAGCCAAAGCTACAAGCATGATAATTGTAGAGCAGTTAGGGTTAGCAATAATACCTTTATGAAGTTTAATATCTTCAGGATTAACCTCAGGTACTACTAGAGGTACCTCTGGGTCCATTCTAAAGGCAGAGGTATTGTCGATAACAACTGCACCTCTTTTAACTGCTTCTTGAGCCATAGCTTTAGATACTGAGCCACCTGCGCAGAAAAAAGCAATGTCGATACCTGCAAAAGACTCTGGTTTAGCCTCTTCTATTATAAACTCCCGACCTTTAATTTGGAGTTTTTTTCCGGCAGATTTTGCCGAGGCTAAAGCCCTAATCTCTGTCGCGGGAAAATTTCTTTCAACAAGTAGTCCTAATAATTCTTCACCAACAGCTCCAGTGGCTCCTAAAACGGCAACTTTGACCTTTTTCATGAATTATCCTCCTGTCTTTTCAGCTAGTATAGGTTGTAGCTGTCTGCCAGCTATAGCTTCCAATAAAGCTTCTGACAACAAAGATGCAACTGCTACTAAGCTACGGGGTTTATTAGTGGGGGCATCTTGCCTAAAAGGTACAAAATAGATACCTCTAGTCCGCAAAAGTTTCCCCAGATTTTCAGCATTGTTCCCTAAGGCATCATTAGTAGATACAGCGAGCAGCACCGGTTTATTGTTCCGCAATGTTGCTTTTGTTGCCATTAAAATGGGTGTATCAGTGATGCCTAGGGCTAATTTAGCCATGCTCGAACCTGTAAGCGGGGCTATTACCATTATATCAAGTTGTTTTTCTGGTCCATAAGGTTCAGCATCTACTATTGTTGTCACGAGATTACCTCGTGCTAATTCTTTCATTTTGGCTCGCCAGCTATCACCTAAACCAAAACGTGTATTAGTATTAAAAAGTGAAGAGCTAGCAAAAGAAGTGAGCTCTGCTCCTTCGTCTCTTAACGAGAAGGCCACTTTTAAAAAGGGATCAATTGAACAGTAAGAGCCAGTTACACCCCAGCCAATTTTCAGGCCAGCGTATTTCACAATTTTTCTCTCCTCTGCTCCGGCCAGTCTCCTCTAAAATATCTTTCGATTAGGGGAGGAACTGTTTGGGCTAGATAAGCTCCTGACGCTTGGGGAGCATATTTCCCTGGTAAGCCTGGCAAAGGGAGATGACGGATCTTCGCATCGAGAGCGTCTTTAATCCCTGAACTAGAGGCTAATTCTACATAAATTGGTGTTGTGTTATTAGCAAAAAAGTCTTGATCCAAGATCGGCGCTGGTACTGTATTAATAACCGCAACCCAATTTCCCTTTACTTCTTTAAGACTGGTAGTTCCTAAAAAGAGAGCAGTAGCTCTGGCTAATTCAGCGTTAGCCCTAGCAGCTATAACGACCTCTCCACCCAAGAATTTTAATCTAATTCCCAGTGTAAGGGCAATTCTACCTGCTCCTATTATGAGAAATTTAGCGCCAAATATTGTTGTATTTAATTCCGTCATTAGAGTTTTAATAGTTCCTTCAGCGGTTGGTATAGCATTTAACCAAGCTAGTTCATCTAATTGCCCTAGTTCGCAGACAATTACCTCTTTTTTAACTGCTTTTTCCCTTAGCATATTACGGGCGGCACCAATTAATAAAAGTGAACCCTGGGGGATATAATCTAGAGTTTCTAGCAAGGAAAGACCATTGCTTTCTCTAATAGTTCCTAAGTCATCTGTACTACTTAAAGGTGCGATAAAAACGCTTCCTTCTTTAATACTCCAGGTAGCAGCCTCTAACTCATCAGGGCTATTAATACTCTCCACATCATATTGCAAGCTCAATTTAGCTTTTAAAATACGCTCTCTTTCTCCGCCACCTAAAAAAACAATCTTGGCCACAATCATTTCCTCCTTTGCCGGAGCAAGAATATCATATGCCCTGCAAAGGCGTGTGGTTACAGTCCTAGTATGTGCTCAAGACCATATACTGGGCCCTTAATTGACATTATTTTTCTTAAAGCTAGCATTACTCCTGGCATAAAAGAGATCCGGTCAAATGAGTCATGACGAATTGTGAGTAACTGACCTTCACCACCAAATATGACTTCTTGATGAGCAATTAAACCTGGTAACCGTACACTATGGACATGGATACCACCATAATTTTGTCCTCGTGGTCCTTGATTTTCACTTACATCCTTGGCACCTAATAGTTCCGCTGTTTTTACAGCTGTACCTGAAGGAGCATCTACTTTTTTATCATGATGTAGTTCGATAATCTCCACATTAGGGAAAAATTGGTGAGCTTGTTTAGCAAAGTGCATCATTAAAACAGCACCTAAGGCAAAGTTTGGTACTACTAAAACCCCAACTCCATTGGTAGTTAAAGATGAAACATAACCTTCACTTAAGCCACTTGTACCAACGATTATGGGCTTACCAGCTTCTACTGCGAGAGCAATATTATCTTTAACTATATCGGGGCGAGTAAAATCCACCCACACCTCAGCTTTATTAACAGCTTCTTTTAAAGAAGCATCAATAATAACACCATTAGATTCTATTTCTGCTACCTGACCTGCATCTTTCCCCGCAAAAGCTGGATCAACTGCTGCGGTAAGTACTAGATCTTGTTCTTTAGTTAAAGCTTTAATTACTTCTTTACCCATCCTACCTCCAGCACCACTTACACCAACCTTTAATTGGTTAGACATAAAGTCACCTCCTATGAAAAAAAGTCGGCAACTAACCTGCCGACCCTTAAGTCTAACAGACTAGCGCATCACTTAGGTTTAAGTGACAGTTGAACAGTTATTCACTGTTTAACCAGTCTTAGAAAGTGCCCTTTTAAGACTTCGGCGATACTCCCCTTTCCCTAAGTTCTTTGGCTGCCGCCTCCCCTAGGTACTCTTGCTTATCGCTCCTCTAGCCGCTTATTATTTCGTTCATTGTCCCACAGTAAATGCCTGGTGTCAATACTTCTTGTCATGTACATTGCATACATAGCTAAGGATTTATCTTTTTTAGATATTTCATCCCACTTATGAGACTAATTAAAATAATTAGCGGCATTAGTGAAATGCTATCAGAGCCTACCTTAAAAAGGTTCCTACTAATAAT
>DHDH01000004.1:26432-40250 GCA_002399235.1 Firmicutes bacterium UBA4881
ACTAATAATGAAATAATTTACTGGAAGGAAATAAAATAATTGGCTAGCAAGCCTTTGAGGTTGAAAAAAAGACTGCTAAGGTTTAGCAGTCTTTAGATTTAGATCCCAGTACTCCCAAACCCACCTGTACCTCTTTCAGAACTAGGAAGTTCGTCTACCTCATCCCAGGTAGCCACATCATATTTTGCGATTACCATCTGGGCAATACGCATACCTCTTGTTACTTGAAATTCCTTGGGACCAAAGTTGGCCATAATTACACCTATCTCGCCCCGATAATCTGCATCTATTGTACCTGGTGTATTTAGAAGGGTAAGGCCATGTTTTAGTGCTAAACCACTACGAGGTCTGATCTGTGCTTCATAACCACTAGGCAGAGCGATACTAATACCTGTTGGGATTAGTCTAACCTCACCTCTTGGAATAAGCTTATCTTCTCTAGCCAAAAGATCCATACCTGCTGATTGCTTAGTTTCATACTTAGGAAGCGGTAAATCAGGGTCTAGTCTTTTGATAGCTATCTTAAGCATCACCTACACCTCCCAAGTTAGCTTTTTAGGCTTGTCCAAATTAGAATTATTAGGCACAATAATTGCCATACTTAAAACTTTATTAGAGTTAAAATGATATTCAGCCAAAGCTTTAATATCGTCAAGAGTAGTCTTATTAATCTCTTGTAGTACAGTTTCTTCTGAGACTTGCTCTTTTTGATAGAGCTCATTTCTTGCTAAACGAGTCATTCTCGCTGAAGGTGATTCTAAAGCAAACACTAAAGCACCTTTACTTTGCTCCTTAGCTCTTTGTAGTTCCCCTTCAGTTAGGTTATCTTGTAAAGCTAATAGTTCTTTAATAATCAAATCCGTAACCTGATCGTTGTTCTCAGGACTATAGCCAGCATAGATACCTAAAAATCCAAGTTCATCATAGTAGCTGTGAAAAGAATAGGTAGAATAAACGAGTCCTCTTTCTTCTCTTAAGGATTGGAAAAGACGCGAGCTCATACTACCTCCGATAATTGTATCGAGTAAATGGAGTGCGTACTTACGTTTATCTTGACGCCCAACAGAGTCGGTGCCTAAGACTAAATGAACTTGTTCAATATCTTTCTTCTCCACCAGTAATCCTGAGCTTACTTGGGGATGAGGGCCAACATATTTTGACAATGATCCTTGCATCTCACCTAAATATTGTGAAACTAGTTTTTCAACCTCAGCATGCACTACATTCCCGACAACAACAAAGACCATATTCTCAGGAACATACATACGTCTAAAATACTCAAGAATAATCTTTTGATTAAAACTAGCTACAGTGGCTTCTGTACCAATGATGCTTTGCCCTAAAGGGTTGTCCCCTAAAATACTTTGCGAAAAGAGATCGTGAACCAATTCCTCTGGTGAATCAAGGTACATCTTAATCTCTTCTAAAACTACTTGTCTTTCTCTGTCAATTAGTTCATCAGCAAAAGTAGATTCAGTCACCATCTCACTTAAAACACTAATAGATAAATCTAAGTGTTCATCTAAGGCTTTGACATAAAAACAAGTATAATCTCTTGAGGTATAGGCATTCATACTACTTCCTGAAGCTTCTACAAGCTCTGCTAAATCTTTAGCTGAATGCTTTTTAGTGCCTTTAAACAACATATGTTCAATAAAATGAGAGACCCCTCTCTCATGAGGTTTTTCATAACGTGAGCCAGCCCCAACAAATAAACCTACAGAGACAGAATGTACATAGGGTAAAGATTCGGTTAGCAAGGTGAGGCCATTAGCTAGTACACTTTTTTGGATCATTTATTGCAAGTCAAATGACTTGCTTGCACCTCCATTTCTCTCTTAAAAAACTACTAAGTCTTTGCTTTCTAGATTTACTAAATTTATAAATTAAATTATCTCACTTACTGTAAGAATATCATAGCCACGTTTTTTTATTTCATTAATTAATACTGGTAGAGTTTTTGCTGTAACCTCTGTAGGATGAGCTAAAATCAAAGCTCCGTTTTGCAGTTTCTCCAAAACCCTTTTTAAATAAGTCTCAGGTGTAGGATTACACCAATCTATGGTATCTATTGTCCACATAATTGTTTTAAATCCGATCTCTTCAGCATAAGCAACAACCTTATCGTTAAATTCCCCATACGGAGGAGCAAAAAGGTTAGTAGCTCGGCCTAGTTCTTTTTTTAATTTCACATCGTTATCGAGTATTAACTTATGCAGTTCTGCTTTACTGAGTTTTGCTACATGACTATGAAAATAACCATGGTTAGCAATCTCATGTCCCTCGTTAGCTATACTGCGAGCTAAGTCAGGAAAATCTCTCACCCAGGTACCAATAAAGAAAAAAGTAGCTTTACAATTATTCTTCCTTAAAGCTTCGAGAATAGTAGGGATATATTCATTACCCCAAGCTACATTAATGCAGAATGCAACAGCTTTTCTTTCCACATCGCCGCGAAAAATGGGACCAGCAGCAGGTGTTATTTTAGGAATACGAACAGTAAGAAGCAACACTCCTAGGGCCAGAAGCAACAATAAAACAATTAATCGTGAACGCTTAATAATAATAAACATTAGGTAAACACCCTCCTAAAAAAGCCTATGCCTTTTAGGAAGGTGATATGCTTAATAAGTGAAGGTATGATTGCCAATAACAGCTGCAACTGGTTTATTTTCCCAATACCCTTGGTCTTTGACGAGCTGCGGGTTGTAAAAGAACAAAGCTCCATTGGTAGGATCTCGACCCCTCAGAGCTTCCTGAGCTGCTCGCCTAGATAGTTCTGGTACTATTATATTGAGGTATACCCCGGTTGTAACTACATCAAACTGCCCTTTTTGAAAGACTACCTCATGAATGGTGTTGGGAAAACGTGGGTCTTTGGTGCGATTGAGAATGACTGCACCAACAGCTATCTGGCCCTCAAAACTCTCCCCCCTAGCTTCAGCAGCAATAATTCTGGCTAGTAATTCAAAGTCTCTAAACTCGGGAAAGAGAATGCTCGATTCAGGTAGAGGAATAAAAAGAAGTTGGCCTGGTCTAAGCATCTCCTTAGGTGGTAGACTGTTACGACTGACAATCTGTTCTTCTCTAAGTGAATAACGCTCCGCTATATTGTTTAGAGTATCTCCCACCTTAACTTGGTGAATAGTCTCTTCTCCCTTATAACCCATAGGACTATATTGGTAACTAGATAAGGTATAACTATCATTTATTTTACCTTTATTACCTTCTGCGAGGTAATTGCTAGCCCTACTAGCTCCATAGAGCTTGTCTAAATCGATCACAAGACGATTTTGGGGAATTATTATTTTCTGGCCAATCTTTAATTTATTGGGATCTTGAATATTGTTAGTGGCAATTAAGTCAGTTAGTGAAACCTCATACATTTTAGCAATTTGGGTTAGACTCTCCCCTGAGCTAACAGTATGCTCAAGTGCCAAGCTTATATAGCTAAGCATAAAGATCAATACAACCAATAGCCTTTTATTTAAACAACTTTTCTCGCCAAAAATTATTTTCTTCAATATAAGTTTCCAATTCATATAAGTGGCCCCTCCACTCACTACATTTTGGTAAAGAATTGAAGACATCTCTTTTATAATTTTTCACTAACACTCGTGAATCATAGATAACTACTAAGCCATCATCATTTTGCCGTCTAACTAACCTGCCAAAACCTTGTCTGAGTTTAAGCAAGGCTATAGGTAGAGAGAGCTCGCGAAAGGAGTTGCCACCCCTTTCCTCTACAAGTTTCCTACGTGCTTCATATAAAGGTTCAGAAGGTACAGGAAAAGGTAGTTTAGTTATGAAAACTGCTTTGAGGGCTTCTCCTGGTACATCAACCCCCTCCCAAAAACTGTCTACGCCAATTAAAACCCCGTTTCCGTCAGCTTTAAAATCAGTAATAAGGTCTGGGGCATTTTTATCGCCGTGCACATAAAGATTTACATGGCCTTGTAAGCCTTCCTTTAGGGCTTTAACCATCTTAAAAGAAGTACAGAGAACGAAACTACCACCCTTAATTTGCGGTAAAATTCTTTTTAAATGTTCAGTAATTTTGGTAATAAATTCCTGAGAGTTAGGATCAAGTAAATCGTCAGGAATAGCTAAAAGTACCTTTTTATAATCAAAAGGTGAAGGCAAAGTAAGCTCTTTGGCCTCTTTTAGTCCTAAACGAGATTTGATATAACGAAAATTACCACTTGTAGAAAGTGTAGCTGAAGTTAAAATAGCTGATTTATGAGGTTGGAAAAGAACTCGATTTAACTCTTCGGCTACTTTTAAGGGCATGTTATGGAATCCTTCGCGATTAGCCCAAGAGATACTATCTCCTTTTTCGTCGATAAACGCCTCTAAACCACTAACAATTCTCTCTGCTTTACGCGCCAAAGCAATCGCATCTATAGTATCTTCATCATACTCATTCAGAAGGCCAAAAACTTCTTTGTAACAGCTTTTAATATTGCCCGCAACTAAAGCAATCTCGCTATCTAGCTCAATTCGTTCACTTTCTTCAGCTTCTTTTTTTCTGATTAACTCTTTAGCTCTATTGATATGACTATTAGCTTCTACTAACTCCGCTTCAATCTTACTTTTGATTTCTATATTTCTTCTTTGTAGTTCTCGGCTATTATAAATTTGGCTTCGTAGAGCAAAAAAACCATCAAAGTTTACCTCTTTGCCAAAAGATTCAGCAGCCACATCTTCTAGATGATGAGCTTCGTCTATAACGATATAATCTAATTTAGGTAGGATAGCTCCTTGTTCAAAACCAATAGCATCTTTAATCATTAAATCACTTAATAATAGATGATGATTAACGACAAGTAGCTGACATTTTTCAGCTCTGCTTCTAATTAAAGCAGTAAAACATTCGTCGCGCATGGTGCACTTTTGTCCTAAGCAATAATCTGGATCAGCAGCTACTGTTTTGAGTGTTTCTGGATGAATTTTACCTGTTAGTTCGCTAAGATTACCAGTGTCCGTTTCCTCAGCCCATTGTTTTAAAAATGTCCTATCTTCTTCGTTAAGCAGTGTATTATACAACTTAGTTCGACATAAGTAATTACTGCGGCCTTGAATTAACATATAGGAAAAATCTTCGCCCCATACCGAGTGCAAAAAAGGCAGATCTTTTTTCACTAACTGTTCTTGGAGATTCTTAGTTCCTGTGGAAATGGCAATCGGGGTGCTAGACTTAATTAGAAGTGAGGGCACAAGATACGCTAGGGACTTACCTGTTCCAGTCCCAGCTTCCAGTAAAGCTTGTCCACCTTCTTGAAAAACATTATGGATTAAATCAGCCATTTGCACTTGAGCTTCTCGCATCTCATAATCGGGCATCTTATCAGGTAAGACTGTAGTGAAAAACTCTCTAACCTTCAAGTCCTAACCACTCCCTACAACGGCTTAGGTCTAAGGTTCTGGCGTTCAAATCACCTGGGGTTTCCAATACACCAGGGATTTGGCTGAAGAATTCATCTTGGCTCAAATGAGTTATCGTTGCTTGACCCAAATAGCCCTCGCCCCAATTTGCATGCCGATCTAATCTGCTACCTAAATCACCTTTACAATCATTTAAGTGTAAAAATCGAATTGAATCTAACCCTACTGTCTCTTCAATCTCTCTTTTTAAGATGTGCCAAGTTTCTTTTTCTCTGAGATCATAGCCAGCAGCAAACGCATGACAAGTATCAAAACAAACGCCTAACCTCTTGCCATCTTTCGTAGCTGCAATTATATTAGCTAACTCGGTGAAGTTTTTCCCAATTTTATTTCCTTCGCCAGCAACATTTTCCAGTAGTATCTTTAGGCCATTTGCGTAGTCTAACACTTCAGACAAAGCTTCCCCAATAAAGGTTACTGCTTCATCTGCACCCCCACCTGGATGGAGTATAACATAATCAGCCCCTAGAGCCTTCGAACGCTCAACTTCTTCTTTGAAAGCTTGTCTCGACTTTATTCTTACTTTTTCATCTTTAGAACCTAAGTTTATTAGATAGGAGGCATGCACAGCTATTGGTCCAAAATTACCTCTTTTCCCCTTAAACTCTTCAATTTCTTCATTAGTAAACTTTCTACTGCGCCACATTCTAGGACTTGTAGAAAAAATCTGTAAAGACTCTGAGTTACTGGCTACTCCTTCCACATAGGCTTGGGTTAATTTACCAGCAATTGACACATGTAAACCTAATTTCATATATCTCACAACTCTCCTTTGAAAATAGAGAGCTACTCCCTACTTATGCTCTTACTAATCTTCTGCCCAGTGTTTCTTTACTCCTGCTATGTTCTAACCCAATTGTACCAGTGACCGTTAGATTACCCCAAAAGCAACTTAAAAAGTAAAAGATAGCGATCTATCTTTTATAAAAATAATGTAAAGGGAAGTGAACTCCATGAAAAGCAGATCCTTAAAGTACCTGCTATTAGGCTTTTTAACTTTAATATTGCTTTCTGGTTGTATTATAATTGTTGAACCAAAATACTATCCAGAACGCACCATCGAACGTTTAGGCAATGCTGTAATAACCTATGATAATCCCACTGCACGTTCTTGTTTTGCTTATAATGTGAATGTCATTAGTCTTGAACAAAACCGGATCTGGACAGCAAGCCAAGCTGCTGATTTCTTTACTTTTGAGTATTATCCATATGAAAGACCCACCTTCAATTTCTATAACATTACCGTTACCCGAAGTGGCGATTATGCTACTTTAAGAGGCCGGCTTTATATGAAAGGGTTACGTAATGATAATTGGTTTCATGAATATACTGGCCATATAACCTTTCGCCTTATAAGAATCTCTGGTGATAACTGGTTAATTAACGGTCTAGATCTTGGGGAATTCAACGATAGAAAAACAGATTATTGGCAACCAAAATCACTTTAATACTGAAATGGTAATCTTTAGGAGCCTGAAGGCTCCTTTTTTTTAACTTTTTTTAGGACCCATGAATAATAGGTCCTAAATTGCATAATATATTAACGCTGAAACCGGTAAGAGCATATTTTAATTCTGTCGGTTACCAATATCTAGTTGACTAGGGAGGCGATTCCTTGCGCCGACTTTTAATAATTTTATTTCTTATCTCTCTTCCCGCACTAGCTAACCAGTTTTATAAGGATCTTGGTTTTATTGAGCCAGAAACTAAGTTAGAGGTTAACTTAACCGCCTTGCTCCCTGAACTGGAAAAGATAGACATTGGGGCTGCAACTGTTTTTCATTATGTCGGCGGAATTAGGGAGCTTTCTCAAAATCAATCAAGTAATGTGGTAACTTGGCAAGCTAATACTATCTATGTAGATTCCTCAGGACTTACCGCAGGCGATTATGCTGCTATTCTCTCCCTCAAAGAAAACAATTTAGAACATATTTTAATTCTTATTTTTAATGTTAAGCCTTCTCTAAAACTTAAAGTTTCGCCTTCTAAAGTCTATCTAGGTCTAGAACCTGAGGTTCTTGATGTTGAAATTACGGCTAACTGTGACTGGCAACTTTATATATCCTCCTCTGGCAACCATCCAGAGCTTATAGTCGCCTTAATAGATCAGGCGGAAAAAACTTTAGGTGATACACCTCTTTTAATCACTTCTGGGCTAGCTACTGGCCAAAATCCACAAATAGTAAAAATCTCCCTTAGCTTGCCAGACTTCAAAACTATCCCTACTGGCCATTATGATTTCCCCCTCATTTTAAACTTGGAATCACAAAACTGATTCCCACTTAACTTGGTCACAACCTAAATGTAGGTTGTAGATAAATAATAATCTTAGGAGGTTTCTCTATGCGTAAATTTTTATCCTTGCTCCTTTTAGTGTTAGTTATGGTTTCTAGTCTTGCTCTAGCTGATGCAGTTGTTGAAGGAAGCCCAGCTCCTGATCCACTTAAAGGTGGCTATGATGACCATAAGAATGATGATGGTGTATTAATCTCCTTTGCCACTGGTAATCAGTATGTGGTTCTCCCTTTCATTAACCGTAGTGAGTATTATTTAGACACTAACAACCCTGACAAAGCTCAAAAAACTACAGTTAATGTGCGCACAGAAGCTTACATTCCTTGCTATCTAAAGATGACTGTCCTTGGCAACCAAGGTAAAACAGTTATTGAGAGCTTTGGTCCTTTAGCTTTTGGTGAGCATGGCCCTGTTGGTAACTACATGCTAGCTTTTGATAACGAAATCGGTGGATTCTTGAACGAGAACTGGGAATTAGTTGGCCATGGTAAAAACGCGGAATTAGCACCCGGAAAGGGATACTACATCCATGGCTGCGACATCTTCCAAGTAGATGTCTATGCTAATGATACTTTTAAGTACGAAGTTATCAGTGCTCCTCTTGCTAATATCAATGCAGATACTTCTGGCACTGCTGACAAGGCTCTTAACCTCCAGATGAGATCCAAAATTGATAATGGTGACTGGGGTACCACTGAAACCTTTGCTGCTGCTAGAGAAATATTAATCGCTCAAAGACCTGCTTGTTCTACTTTAACAGTCCAACATCAATTTAGAGTACCTTATCTCCTCACAACAGCACATGGTAAATATCAAGGTCAAGTTACCTTTAAGGCCTATACCATCTAACAACACTGCCCGGGTCCTGGGGAAGGGCCCGGGCTTTTAACAGGAGGAATCGGCATGAAAAGAATGATGTTTTTTCTCATACTATTACTTATCTTAGGGGTTAGTTCAATGGCGGCTATTTTGGTTGAACCTAGCCGTTTCATCCTGCAAATTGAACCAGGTAAAAAAGAAACTGGTGCTATAACTATCATCAATACTGGAGACACTCCCGCTAATTTAGCAGCCATACTTTATGATTGGGATATTAGTTCTGATGGAAAATTAAACGAAACTGTCGCTGGCACAAGAACGGATACTTTAAATGGTTTAATCAAATTTAACCCTCGTCAATTTACAATTAACCCTGGCCAATCTCAAATAGTTCGCTTTACCATTGAAGCACCCAAAGATAATATCGAGCATAAAGGTATTGTTTTCTTTGAAGAAACAATTGCTTCTGGTGGCGAGGTTGGCACCTTAATTACTACAAAAATTGGTGCTACAATCTATGCTGCTCCGAAAGGGGTTAAATTATCTCTTCAGTTTCAAGATATAACTGTTACTTCGAAAAATGACAAAGTTAGCCTAAATATCAAAGCTGTTAATAACGGAAATGCACATTTACGCATGACTGTTATTTACCAGCTACAAAATAAAGCTGGCAAAAAATTAAAAGACGGTTCTCTCTCCGAGCAAGTACTCTTATGTGCCAAAGATGCTACTTTTAGTCTACCTATCGCTAATAACTTACCTAGTGGTGATTATCGTCTGATTTTAGATATTGCTTTTTATGGTGTAGAAAGCAGGTTAAACCGAGCTATTGAGTTCTCCATCCCTTAGCTGGAGGAAGATTTATGAAAAAGCTTCTTATTGTTTTGTTGTTACTTTGGTTATCGTTAATGACTTCTGCTTTTGAAGAGACCATTTTAGAGCTGCGGATAGCATATAAAGATGGTACCTTAAAAAACAAAGAGGTCATCGAAGCTATCGAGTCCGATGGTGATGTTCTCCTTCCTTTAACTACTCTTAGTTCTCTTCTCCAAATCGATGTAGATTTAAATCGCAATGAAGGCCAATTTACTTTAAGTAGCGAAAACAAGATATTTAATTTCACTAAAGATGGTTATGAGCAATATAGTTTGCTGGCTAATAAAAAACCTATCCTTCTAGAAGGCAAAATTTATGTACATTTAACTGTTTTCGAAATACTAATCCCTCTAATTGCTACTTACGATTCTTCTCAATTAATAATAACCTTATCTTTACCTGACCTTCCCCCTTCCCAGGAAAAAGTCGAAGGTGAAACCACACTTTCTCCATCTTCTAATAACATTAAACCAGTCAAAGCTCCTGATAAAACTTTATCTTTTTCTTCTTTTGAGTATCAGCTAAAACAAACATATCGAAAAGAAGGGGCGATTACCGAAGCTGATTTATATTTACACCTACGAGCTGGGTTAGCAGAAATCTCTTTCGGTTCTCATTTAGAAGGTAAGAATCTTTTAATACTAAAACCGAGTAATCCCTTTTTTAAGCTAAAACTTGAAAAAGATAATACTCTTTTCTTAGTTGGCAATAGTGCTATTACATCTGAAACAAGACTTGCTGACAGGGCCTTTTTTGGTGTAACTTTAATAAAGCCCTACCCACTTATTTACACCTCTTATCCCAGTGTCCCACTAGAAATATTTGGGGAAAAAGGCGAAACAGTTACTGTTTTAATAAATGATAGACCAGTTATGTCAGTGATAATCCCAGCTGAAGGGCGTGTTCTAACTACGGTACCCTTAAAACCCTATCGTTTACAAGAAATATCTCTTAAGCGTTCCAAGGATGAGCAAACAACTGTTATTAGCTCTCACAATGGGTTAAAACTAGCTCCCCCTAAAACTACACAGATGCAATTATATTACGGCCTTTATGGGAAAGAACCATATAAATGGCAAGGTGAACTCTTAGAAGCAAAAACCTACTCAGCTCTGACGAAAAATACAACCCTTAAAACTATTCTAGTCTGGCAAGCTCCAGATTACCAACTCCGTAGCCCTTCTATTAAGCTAGAATTATTATCAGAGTTATTGCCCGGTTATAATAATGTATCTGCTTTATACATTGCTGGTCAGAGTGAAGTCGGGGGCGAAATAGACTTTATTTTTACACTAACTAATAACCATTGGCAATTAGGTTATTTCAATTTGCCACCAAAAGTAAGTTATTATTGGCCAAAACCTCAAGGCCATGGCCTCCACTTTTTTACAACAGCTGATATTACACCTTTTTTATACTTAGAAGCTGATGCCCAGGCTCTTTTTAAAACTAAAGATACACCTACTCTACGTTCTTACCGTGGTCTATTAAGCTATCAGTTTATAAACCCACAAAGTAATATTCAATTTGGCCTAAGTGGCGTTGAAAGCTATATTCCTATTACAGCAACGGTTTTAGTAGAAAATTCTCTTCATTTTAGTTACAAATTAAAAAGTCCTAAAATCTCCTTTTCTCTTAAAGATAATATTAGAAACCTTAATTATGCTGGAGAGAATTGGCAAAAACAAAATTTTGAAAGCTCTTTAGAAGTAGCAATTACACCCAACTCTTTAGCTGGTATGGAATTCAGCATTGAAGCTGATAACAAAGAAAAAGTTATTGGTTCATTCTCAACTGATATTAACATCGCTCTACCCAAACAAAATCTATACAGTACTTTTATCTTAGATAGTACCTTAAAGCCAACAACCAAAACGGATAATTGGAACTTTAGTCTGGGTAGTCAATGGGCAAGAAGCAATCCTGGCTTAAAATTGGAGTTACAAAGAAATCAAGGCCAAAAAGGTAACTACTGGTTAACTACTGGTCAAACTTTTTATAATTGGACTAACAATCGTTTGAGTTTAACTATTGGTTTAAAATTAGCAGAAGCAAAATCACCTGATACAACCTGGAGACTGAACTGGAAAAACCAATTTTCAACTGGTGTAGATATGGCTATTAGCATAGAAAAACTACCTCTTGTTCACAATGCAGTTAAAAATGAATATTTAGCTACTATTAGCCTCTCTCAAGGTTTAGCTTTTACCAGTAATGGTCTTATAGGACACACCTACACAGGTCAAAATATCTCTGCTTTAATCTGCGGTTTTGTCTTTCTCGATCTAGATGGTAATGGCAAAAAAGATCCTGGCGAACCAGGAATCAAAGATATTGTAGTTAGGTTAGGCTACAAAACAATAACTACTAAAGAAGATGGTAGTTTTGTTTTCGGGAGTTTAGAATCTGGATTATACCAATTTGGCTTTGATCCGAAAAAACTAAACGCAGATTATAGTGCTCCTCTGCTTGGTTTCCCTGTTAAAATTAAAGCAGGTGATAATCTAGTTTTTGACCTCCCACTAACAATGAATGGCGTTTTAGAGGGAAATGTTTTTATCGACATCGACGGTGATGGTAAGTTTAGCAATGAAGATGAACTGTTAGATTGGGTTCAAGTTAAATTACTTGGCACCAATTATAAAACTTTTACTAACCAACTAGGGCACTTCTATTTCGAAAATCTACCTCTTGGTTCCTTTACAGTTGTAGTTGACGAAAAAACTCTACCCCCACTTCTTAAACCATCCGATCCCATTTTAATTACTATTACTCCTGATCAACTTGATACATTTATTGATCTGCCACTTAAATATTAAAGATAGCCAGAAGTAGGATTGCTTCTGGCTATCTTCTCTTTATTTTCTCTAAAAGAAGGCTCAATGAATACCGATCTGCTAATACCTGCCAGATAAGCGCTAAGACAATTAGGGCTATCCTTGTATGTAGTGCAAAGTTCCAAGCTACTAAACCTAACATCGCTCCTAAGAGATTAGAACCCGCATCGCCTAACATAGTTGTTTCCTTTTTTTCTGAGGGATATATTACTAAGACACCACCTGCTAATACCCAAGCCAAAGCAGTAAATAAGGATTGGAAGTTAGTCAATGTGCTCATAAGTAAGCTAACTAAATAAAACGATATTGCTCTTAAAGGGCGAGTATCGAGTGTGTTAACTGTGTTAGCTAACAGACTAATTAGCAGACCATCTATTAACCAATACTGGCGCTTAAAGAAGAAAGCTACCCCTAAACTGAAGATAAAAATAAATACCAATTTCAGAATACCTGGCGTTAGCTGACCAGTTCTTAATTTTAATAGATGTCCTTTGAGGCCTTTAGCTTTTTCTAAGATAATATCATCAAGAAAGCCAATAAAAGTTACACTTAATAGGAAAAACCAAAGAAAGATCAAATCTCGAGACCAAAATAACAAAGGGAGACTCCCTAATACTAAGGACAGAGCAAGCCAAATACCAGTTGCTGTTAATAGAGGCCGGCCTCTATAATTATTAACAGTAAATGTTTTACCCAAGGTAAAGAAGATGGGCAGAAGTAGATAAGAGACCAAAAAACCTCCCAGGAGACCAATAATAGTTTTCATCCCCTAAGTCCCCTAATAACTGCTAAAAGCTGACTACAACGATGCTTCATACCTCTTACCCCCCGACCATAACTACGGTCTTGCATATCCACAGGAACCTCAACTACCTTTAATCCTAAATGATTAGCTTTTTTCAGCATAGCAACTTCAATAGAAAATCCTGATGCAAAAGGAGTAAGTTGTTGCCAAACCTCTTTTCTTGCTGCTCTTTGTCCTGATAGAGGTGCCCTATAATAGTGGCCCGTTTGCAAATAAAGTAAAAAAGATGCTATGCGTCTAACGAGACCAAAGCCACCATGGGAACGAAAAAGTCCCACAGCCAAATCAGCGCCTTCAAAGACCGCCCTAATTATTTTAGCCCCTTCCTGGCAACTTTCTTCTAAATCAGCATCTAGAAGTAAGATAATATCTCCTTGGGTTTTAGGTAAAGCAAAATTGAGAACACCGCCTTTCCCCATATTATAAGGTGCAGAGATCACCGTAGCTTCTGCAAATTCAGCTAATTCTTTAGTTTTATCTGTAGATGCATCATCAGCCACATAAACTTCACCTAGGTTTTTAGCAGCGTTAATTGTTTTTTCAATCCGTTCTTCTTCGTTATAAGCAGGTATTAAGATCGCTATTTCCCCGGTATACGACTGAGAAAAAGAGCCAGTTCCCATAATTTGCTATTTTTAGGCACCTCCACTACTAGGCCTTTGTTTTCAAGGGAATTAAGAAAAGTTAACTCTCCCTCTTCTTTAAGGCGAAAATTGTAATCATAGTCTTCTATTGATCTAG
>DHDH01000004.1:40321-43026 GCA_002399235.1 Firmicutes bacterium UBA4881
CATAGTCTTCTATTGATCTAGGTTCCAACACTAACCCTAACAGGCTATCTCCACCTTCTAAGACTAGTTTTTTATCTTTACTTATTTGGTTGATATAAGCTTTAGCTAATTGATTAAGTTCATTTTCTAAAGCTAACTTTTCTTTTTTTTGCAAAGACAAACTATCTTCGTCTTCTTGTTGTTTATTCCTTAATGCGTTGTTTTCCATCTCCAAACGAGAAATGAGGTTTTCCTGATAAGAGACCAAGGTTTCATCTGAAGCTAGACTACCACCTATGATCAGTCCTAAAGCAAGAGCCAGAAAAACTGCAATTAAAGATGCAGCATGATAGCGTAAGTCTAACAGCATCATAGCTACCCCCTATCCTAGCTCGTTAGAAATGTAGTTGCCGGAATAAGATCTTTAGCCAACTCGCTACAGGTGGTGAAAGGATTAGCAAAACTGTTAAAGGAATTAGTGCTGCAAGGATGATTAATAAGACATAGGTATTTTTCGGTTTTGCTCGGTAAATAATACTTAAGCCTTTGGCATCAATTAGTCTATCTCCCGCTCGGAGGCGAGTTAAAAAAGTACTGGCCATACCTTTTCTACCTTTTTCTAAAAAATCAATCATGTTGCTATGACTACCTACAGTTACAATTAATGCTGCTTCTTGTTGATGCAACATGAGCATAGCTAAATCCTCGCTTGTACCCTCACAAGGTATCACGAGACATTTTAACCCTAAAGTGTCTAACCTCTCTTTGCCAGGAGCTCTACCATCTACATAAGCATGGACAATTAACTCTGCTCCCGATTTAAGCACACGATCCGAAACAGAATCCATGTCACCGATTATAATATCTGGTTTATAACCTAATTCATAAACCGCGTCTGCTCCACCATCAACAGCAACGATAATAGGATGTCGATCTTCGATAAAAGAACGGATAGCCCGCAAATCTTCTCTATAATCTTGACCTCTGACCACTATTACTGTTTCTCGTTTTGTAACTTTAGTCTTAAGACTGTCTAAGGGTAATTGCTTGGTAAGTAGTCCTAACTCCTTTTGTGCATAACTAAGTGTATTAGTTGCAAAATCGTTGAGTCTTTGGGGCAGATTTTCTTTGGCAATGATTAAACCTGCCTCGATATCCTCGGCAGTTATTTCTTTCAGAACTAATTTTTCCTCTCCGTAGCAAAGGACATTGTCGATAATCTCTGCTTCTATATCGTCGGGGATTAATTCAAAAGCTTCTTTAGGTATCTCCCACATCGGTATTTGATTCTTAAGTAAATAACTTGGCCCTAGATTGGGATAGCTACCAGTAATAAATTTTTCAGCGTTAATTACGCCTTTCGTACCTTTTCGTTCTAAAGCTTCTGCTGCCACCCAATCAATATCTGCATGCTTAATCAAAGCCCAATCGCCTGACTGCAATCGCTTGGTTAGTTCTTTAGTTTTGTCTCCTTTCTTAAGTTTCACCCCATCCACCCCGTAATTAGTATGTCCGAAAAATTATATGCATCATCGTAATTAAAATCTTATCGCGAGGGTATTTGTTGGTAATTATCCTGCCAAACAGCTCATTTTAATTTTCCTGCAATCGATATCATATTTTTAGAGGGTATAATGCTTATCTACCGAATACTCCTCTAGAACATGTTAGGAGGAATGGCTAAATGATTAAACCTATTGTAGGCAGCTGGTTTGAATTTCAACACCCTCATCCGCCAGAGAGTGTCTACTATAATCCTGCACTTGCTGCATTTACCCCTGAACAATGGGATCAGAAGATTAAAGAGATCGCCGAACTTGGTATGGAATACTTGGTATTGATGGCTGTAGCTGTCGATTTTAAAGCTTATTTTCCTACCAACATCTTCCCCGAACCAGATTTCTTTGCTACTAAAAATCCGCTTGAGGTTATCTTAACAGCTGCAGATAAGTATGGTGTTAAATTCTTCATCTCCAATGATTGGTGGGGCGATGCTTTCAATATTGAAGCCATTCTCACTGATCCAGAGGTTAAAAAACGCCGCTTCCAAGCTATGGAAGAGCTAGTTAAGAAGTTTGGCCACCATAAAAGTTTTTATGGCTGGTATTGGGCTAGTGAGGCTTATATTGACCGTTACTATGGTGAACGTTTTATTAACTACGCTAATGAATCTAGTGCTTTGGCTCGTTCTTTGATGCCCAAGAGCAAAGTTTTAATTGCTCCTTTTGGTACTAGGGTATGTATACCAGATGATAAGTACGCAAAACAACTAGAATTACTTGATGTAGATATTGTAGCTTACCAAGACGAAGTTGGCGTACAAAAAACCAAGCCAGAAGAGAGTGTCGCAATTTTCGAAGGGCTACGGAAAGTACACGATAAAGTGCCTCAAAGAGCACTTTGGGCAGACATGGAAGCTTTCCGTTTTGATGGACCTGTTGCTTGGAGTCCACTGCTTCCAGCACCATTTGAAAGACTCATTAAACAAATGGAAGCAATCTCTCCATATGTAGATAATATCCTCATCTACCAATACCAAGGACTATTTAATAAACCTGGTACATCTGCATATGCTGGTGCTGAAGGTTCAGAAAAACTTTATCAAGACTACAGAACATGGCTAGAGGCTAATCATCCCAATATCATAAAGGCCTTCTAAAAGAGAGACCCTTCCGGGCAATGTCATTAAGTTAAGAACCGAACAAATTGGAACTCAAAAAGACAGA
>DHDH01000048.1:0-8647 GCA_002399235.1 Firmicutes bacterium UBA4881
GAAGCTGAACATCGCTTTGCTCTAGCAAAAAGGAAAGGTGTTCCCTCTATGGCGCTTTTCTATCCAGCAACTCAGGACAGCACCTATGCAGCTTGGGCACTTTCTAGATCTTGGGGTCAGCTTTATACAGGAACGATGCATTCTAATACTCTGTCGGATAAACCCTATAGAACCTTTGAAAAACAACATACTGCCTTATATAATAATCCTGAAAAAATTAGTGATTTGGCTTTTTACTTTTCCGAAATGACCAGAGATTACACTTCTCCTAATGCACCACAAAAATACATGAAACCATTCATGTCCTATATGGAGGCAGCTTATGTTTCGGGATTATTAAGTGATATGGTATTTCCCAGCGACACCATCGAAGAATTGTGTAAGCATCAGGTCATTGTTGTACCTTCAATAATAATGGTTGGCGACGATGAGCTCGAAAATCTTGCTCAATATGTCCGCAGAGGTGGTAAGCTGATAATAATTGGCGAATTTGGCACAAAAAAACCAGATATTCAGATACGTACTGCAAATGAAGCAGTTTCAGCCCTTGGAGTATCTGCAAGAATAGGCAAAGAAATGTATAATGGAACAGCGCAAATAAACTATCATGGTGAGTCCTACAATTTTAACAAGGTAACCTCAAATGCTTCCATCACCCCGAATGGAGCAGAGCCTATATTAGTTGGTGAAAATGGTGAGATATTAGGTGTAACCGAGAAAATAGAGCAAGGAGAAGTTATTTTGTTACCATGTGATATCGGCGACAACGATTTTCAGCCTGCCATTTGGCCCCAAGCAAAGGAAACAGATGCTTGTGCCTCAATGCTGCCAAGCTTGAGAGAAAATGGTGGGAAGTTATTATCGCTCCTTGTAGATTACAAGCATCTGTCTATAGGTGCAGACAAGGATGTTATGGGCACCCTTTATAGGGTAAAAGGTGATTATGTAGTTCATCTAGTTAACACTAAGGATATGCTTCCAGAAGAAGACTGTAAGGTTTTAAAAACCGATAAAATTGAACAATTTACAGAAGACGCTGAGAAATTAGGAGCATTCCCTGTGACTATCAATTTGCCCAAAGAAAATGAGGTAAAAGAAGTTGAATTGTATTCACCAGAATTTGTAGGAGAAAAAACACCAGATTACAAAATAGACGGTGAGAAGTTGTTAATAAATATCCCTGAGAACTTATTTGCTGGCTATTTACTCATTGATGTTGTAATTAAAAGCGATGATAATCATGATTAATAGCAGAAGTATAGATTCGAAAGTTATAACTAATAAAAAAGAGCAAAAGGCTAGATATACACTAACAAACTCTAAGGAGCTCCTACGCTTAGCAAACACTATTATGAGTATTTTCGTTAAACCTTATCTACATCACTAGATAAGGTTTAATGTCATAAATCTAAACAGAAAGAAGATGCGAGGTATGAAATACAATAACACTTGGGATTTAGAGGCAATTATCCCAGGAGGAACAAAATCACCTGAACTTCAGACAAAGCTAAAAAGTGTAAAAGAAGGTATTGAGGAATATAAAAGACTCATTCAGGAATGGAACTCTTTAGAAGAAAAATCAGCTGAGCCTTTAAAACAAATCCTAGCAAAACAAGAAGCCATTGAAAAAGGGTTAGGACAAGGTCAAGTTTTTGTACAAATGTGGCATGATGCTTTTATGAACGACGAATATGCCAATGTCGTTATGGGACAGGTAATGGATTTAGCGGCTGAATTAGAGAATTGTTCCACTACTTTTATGAAAAAACTAGTTTTGATACCTGAAGAAACCTGGAACGATCTCTTAAAGGATCCCAAGTTAAACGAAGTCGCTTTTTCCTTGCATGAGATCCGTGATCAAGGTAAGCGTTTGTTATCCGAGGAAGAAGAAAAAATTATTAACGATTTAAATAAAGATGGTCTGGCAGCATGGAGCCAAATCTACGATACTGTTGTTTCCATTATGAACATTCCTTTTACTGATAAAGATGGTAAAACAATGCAGTATTCTGTCGGTCAAGCGATGAACCGGATGTATGATGATCCAGATCCCCTTGTACGTAAACAGCTTTTTGAGAATTGGGAAGCGGCCTGGTCGAAATTTGCACCTATTTTTGCTGATATCTTGAATCACCTCGATGGCTACCGGATTACCTTGCAAAAAGCTCATAACCGTGAACATTTCTTAGATGAGCCATTAGAGTATAATCGGATGTCCCAAGAAACACTTGAGGCAATGTGGCAGGCGATTGGGGCTCGCAAAGGATCCTTTGTTAAGTATTTGAATCAAAAAGCCAAGCTTCTAGGTATGGAAAAATTGGGCTGGCAGGATGTTGAGGCTCCGATTGCGTTAGGGAATGCCAAAGCAGCTCACTTTACCTATGATGAAGCCTGTGATTTTGTAATTGATAATTTTGCCACCTTCGGGCCAAAGCTAGCTGCTTTTGCTAAACACGCGCTAGAGAATCGTTGGATAGAAGCAGAAGATCGCCCCAATAAAAGGCCAGGCGGTTATTGCACTATGCTACCTGAATTCAAAGAGTCACGAATTTTCATGACTTTTATGGGTTCTTCAGGTGGCGTAAGTACTTTAGCACATGAATTAGGTCATGCTTTTCATAGTAATGTAATGAGGGATTTACCTGTATTAAACCAAGGGTATGCCATGAATGTGGCAGAAACTGCCAGTACCTTTGCTGAGACTATTGTTGGTAATGCAACGGTAAACAACGCCAAAACAAAAGAAGAAAAAATAATGTTATTGGATTCTAAGATGCAAAATGCAATCGCTATGTTTATGAATATTCATGCTCGCTTTATCTTTGAAAAATCCTTCTACGAAGAACGTACTAAAGGTGTTGTCTCAGAACAAAGAATTAACGAATTAATGTTAAATGCTCAAAAAGAAGCTTATGTTGATTCTCTAGCAAATTACCATCCAAGTTTCTGGTGCAGCAAATTGCATTTCTATATTGATGAAGTACCGTTTTATAATTTCCCCTATACATTTGGCTTTTTGTTCGCCTTAGGTATTTATGCTGAATATGTAAAGAACCCTGAAGGCTTTGAGGATAAATACATTGCCTTATTACGTGATACAGGTTCGATGAAGGTGGAAGAATTAGCAATGAAGCATTTAAATGTAGACATTACTAAGCAAGAATTTTGGGAAGCTGGCATTATCTTGATGGAAAAGGATGTAGAAGAGTTTATCTCTCTAACTAATGAACTCACAAAATAATTAACTTCTGCTTTCAATAACATCCTATTCAAGTTAGATGTTAATCAAGGTAACAGAGTTAATTCTTATATTTAAAATGCAGTCTCGGAGATCTATCTTCGAGACTGCATTTTTTAGTAAGTGGAACTACAACTTTTTGGGAGGCATCTAGAATGGTATTTCAGCATTAAAGTTTACGAAGCAGCTTCTCTAATAAAAGACTGAGTTTTTAAGACAGTTTAAAAGATTACTGCAGCCGATACTGCTTGTTTAAAATAAATTAAACGTCAAAATTTATTTATCAACCATGATTTTAGAGCGTTTTAAAAATGTCGGACTCCAAAAGAAACGTTAAACAAAATGGATATATTCTTTTTAATAAATAAGAGACAATGAAAGTACCCACTCCCTAGATAGAGAGTGGGTAAAAAGAGGGTAGTACCTCTTTAAATCTAATAACTTCATTATGTGTGAATTGAAGAATCTAAATTAGTAATTTCAAAGTATGGGTACTAGGTTAGGGCACTTAAGTATTTAAAAAGGAACTTTTTCTAAATCAAACTGTTCATCTAAAATATCTTCATCTCTATACAAGTGAAAAATAATAGGTGGTAGAAAAAACCCAGAACCATCTTTCAATCCGGCATCTTTCCAACCTTCTATTTGTTGGCACCAATCATAGATTTCGATGGCACGTTCACGAGTAACTACCTCATAATCAAATAAACATTCGCCTATTTCATCAATATATCTAAATTCCGGTGGTATATCGGATCGCATAATTACATTGTGCCAAAATTTATTATAAGCTGTATCAGTTTGTTGTTCGATCAGAGCAAGTTCATTTTTATTTCCTTGTTTAGCTTTCAACCAATTCATTGCATCTTGCATAGCTTCAAGTTTAGACAAACATGTACCTTCGGCAGTAGATCCAGTGACACGATTGATTCCTTGCCAACTCCAAGCATTAGGCCCATCATTCATACCAATTGGTAGATCAATAAAACTTTCATAACAGATTTTATCTGGATCACCTGGCGCAACTATAGCTTCGGACCAAATCCATCTGCGTGAAAACAGGTTGGGTTTGCGGGTTTCTCGCCAATCGGTCTCCTTAATGGAAAATACTTCAGAATCTCTAATCCGTGCATATTTGTCTATCATAGATAAACCTCCCCATTGGGTATTTATTGGGACATGTTATCTTATGCTAAGAAAGAGCTTAAAATGTCATATTATAGTTTGCTTTCAACTTTTATTAGCTGTATTTGAATTATTTGAGGAATATTTCAAAGCGTGGAACCCGGAACGAGAAATGGAATATGGCTTATTTCGAATACCTATACCGGAGTTTTCACCTATGGCTTTCCGAGAAGGGCTTGTAAATGCATTTTGTCATCGTGATTACACAATTTTGCAGATGGTTAGATTGGTTATTGAAGATGAAGGGATGACCATTAGTAGTCCTGGTGGTTTTATCGAAGGAGTAAACTTAGATAATTTATTAATTGTAGAACCACATGGGAGAAACCCAGCTCTTGCTGATGCCTTAAAAAGAATTGGTTTAGCAGAGAGAACAGGTCGTGGTATTGATAGAATTTTTGAAGGTTCAATTATGTATGGTCGTCCTTGGCCTGATTATTCGGAATCAACATCAAGGTATGTAAAACTGTTTATTAAACGAGGTAAACCAGACTTATCTTTTACAAAAATGATCATCGAGGAAGAAAATAGGACAGGAAGAACAATACCAATCAATTCCTTGCTAATACTGTCTTCTTTGCAAAATGAAAGACGTTTAGATATACATCGAATTGCCCAAATAACAAAAATAAGCGAGAGCAAAGCTAAAGCCAATGTAGAAAAACTCTTGGAAAGTGGTCTAATAGAAGCAGTAGGAAACGGAAAAAATCGTGAGTATATACTAAGTGTTAAGGTTTACGCGAAAACAGATAATCTAGCTGGTTATGTAAGGCAAACAGGAATTGATAGAATAAGAAATGAAGAACTCATATTGAAGTTAGCAAGAGAACAAAATGGCGAAATATCCCGTGAAAATGTTATTGCATTATTACAAGTAACACCTTCACAAGCCTACCGATTACTAAAGAAATTAGTAGCTAATAATATGCTTGAACTTGTAGGTAAGGGGAGAGGCGCCAAATATAAGTTAATTAATAAAAAGTGAAGATTAAAAAAACTTACATCAGACTTGACTAGTGACTCATTAGAGCAAATAAAAACAGATCAGGAAGGTTAATTATTTGCAAACTTAGCATATAAAAAGCCCTCGTGGGATATACCTCACGAGGGCTTGCGTTTTCTATAACAAGTAAATCAAGTAATTTCAAGCACTGTATGATCGTATGGCTCTAAATTGTCGCAAGCTCAGCTTCTTCTATAGCACGTTTACGAATTTGTTTTCGTGCATAAAAGAAGCTCCCTACTTGACCTAGTCCTGCTATTGTCCAAGTAACTGGGTAGCAAACAAAAAGCATCATCACTGTGGGATACCAGCGGAAGAAGGTGGCCAGCCAAACGATACGCATAAGACAGGCGCCTACTAGTGTGCAAAGCATGGGCAGTATTGAATAGCCCATAGCACGGGTTAAACCTGGATACACATTCATTATACCGCAAGTGAAATAGAGAGCCATCATTACCTTAATGCGAAGCATTCCGAGCTCAATAACATCTGGGTTAGGCGTATAAAAACCCATTAGCGACCTTCCAAAGTATAATGTCGCACCACCTAAGATAATCCAAGTAGCGAAGATTAATACTGTGCAGACCTTGGCAATAGTATCTATTCGATCATATTTCTTAGCTCCCATGTTCTGCCCGGTAAAAGTAATGGCTGCGTTGTAGTAAGCATTGGTTGAGGTAGCAACAAGTCCTTCAATATTGCTAGCAGCAGCACTAGCTGCCACCATCACCGAGCCAAAAGAATTGACAGCAGACTGGATTAGTACATTGGAAATGGAGAATAACAAACTCTGTAGACCAGCTGGTAAGCCAATCCTTACTATGTCCTTAAGCTTATGTATATCAATACTCATTCGCTTAAACCTAAAACGGATAGCTCCATCGCTTTGAGTTAGACAAGTCATAATCATTAACATCGCAAGGTATTGTGAAATTACCGTAGCCCATGCTACACCATCAACACTCATGTGCAACACTATCACAAAGAACATGTTGAGGATCACGTTTACAATACCTGTAATAGTTAGATAATACATTGGTCTACGACTATCACCTATAGCTCGTAAAATGGCTGCACCGAAATTGAACACCATGCTAGCAGGCAAACCAATAAAATAGATTTTCATATATAGAGTTGATAAATCGATAATATCTACTGGAGTACCCATATAAGCTAGTAAAGGCTCACAAAGTACTAAACCTGCTATCATGACTAGCACTCCACCGATTATGCTGATTGTAATTGAAGTGTGGACAGAATGGCTTATAGCGTCTGGTTTACCAGCGCCGTAATCCTGTGCTACGATTACGCTTGTTCCAACTGACAAGCCCATAAATAGGTTGACAATAAGGTTTATTAGGGAACCTGTTGCTCCCACAGCAGCTAACGCTTCACTACCAGAATAACGTCCTACAACTACCATATCTGCGGTATTAAATAATAACTGCAGAATATTCATTGCCATAATTGGCAAAGCAAAAACTAATATCTTACCGAACAGCGGTCCGCTGCACATATCCATGTCACGATCTAGTGAAAGCATAAAAGAGTTCCCATCCTTTTTCTAAGTTCTATCAATGCTAGTACCTAAGCCATTATACCATAACTGGAATACTCTTTTGGACAAGTATTAGCCTAATTCAAGCAATTGTTTCTCTGGCAATTTTATGTACAACCTGCTTTGTTCAAACACTACTGTACATGATAAGATTGCTTTAACCTGCTTGATATTCTAATAATAAGATCTCTAAAGAATGCTTTCTTAAATCAACTATAAAGGCACTAAAAAATACCAATATACCCTTAGATAGTCGAAACGGGTGGCGAAACACCTTCCCAATATGGCCTAGACGATGACGATTTTTAAGCCACTAAAAAGAGATATATTAAATTATTATTTCTGTTCCAATAATAAATCACTGAGAGGCAGTATCACCAATGTAAATCCAGATAAAACAATGAAAGACCCAATGCTCATGCTTTTCTACCTGAAAAATTAATTTGGCTAGCGGTACCACTGTGCTTGGGAAGGCTATGATTATATCGTGCTTAATGAATTGCCAGATGAATATGATTTATTGATGTAAAACGTTCAAAATTCGTGGTTTTGAGAGAAGGAAGCATTAAATGTTGCATAACTTTTGCAAGCCTGAAAACCCCTCCAAATCCTAAAGTTCATTATAAATTATCAGTTTATATTGTTTGACAAATTAAACAATTAGCAGGGATATAACATTTAAAAACGAAAGATATGTTAACAAATATAAATGATTTGTGGTTTAGAATTGTCTGCTAGAGTAAGCAAGTTAAATAGATTAAGGGAGTGTATCAAGATGCCTTGGAATAATAAATTATGTGTCGGTGCTGCTATTGGCGCACTAGCGGGTGGGGTTAGGGATGCTAATCTGGTTACAAAAAAAGGTATGATAATTGGATTTATTCTTATAGGAGCTGGACTAGGTGCCATTTTAGTTATGATTATTACTAATTTAACAGCTTACCGTTCAAAAGGTACATATAGATCATCTAAAAGAAGTATTGCAAATTACTCCAATACTAACTCTCATTTAGATAATCATAATAATCCTACAGTAGCTTCTGCATCTGAATCTAAACAAAATAAGGATTTTAATACTTGTCCCAACTGCCACACCGAAAATGATATAAGTAATTTATTGTGCGAGTTTTGTGGTCGAAGAATGCCCATAAAGAAGGTTTAAGAAATGATAAAACCTATTAAACTTATCAATTTATCAGCAAAGGAATACTCTCACCCTTTAGATTTAGAAGCTAGAGCTACTCTAGAGAAAGCTCCGGGTTTATCTTTTTTAGTTAAGAAAGTTTACGAAATAGGTATCGATCGAATGTTACATCTTGAAAGTATGGCTAATAAAGTTAGAGTTAGTGAACAACAATTTCCTGATTTATATAAACTTTTTAAGGAGACTTGTCAAACATTAGATATCAACAATCATGTTGACTTATATATCAATCAATCTTTCTCACTTAACGCATACGCAGCAGGACTGGAGTATCCACATATTACTGTTACAACTGAGTTGCTTAACCATTTTGAAGACGACGAGTTACGGTTTGTGTTTGGTCACGAACTAGGTCATATTCAAAGTGAACATATTTTGTATCATCAAATTGGCTATTTTTTGCCAACAATTCTTAAAATTATTGGGACAGCTACACTGGGGATTGGTCAACTTGTGGGA
>DHDH01000048.1:8744-12585 GCA_002399235.1 Firmicutes bacterium UBA4881
AACTTGTGGGAACAGGTTTAGAGATTGCTTTATATGATTGGATTCGCAAATCTGAATTTACAGCAGACCGAGCAGGGTTATTGGCCTGTCAAAATCCTGATATTTTTAAGAGAGCGTTTTGCAAGCTTACTGGTATTCCCCAAAAGTGGTACGACCATGTAAATATGGATGAGATTCACCGTCAAGCAGATGATTTTGAAAAACTATCTCTAAGTAATAATGCCAACAAGTTTTATAGTTATTTCGGACAAATGTGGAATACTCATCCTTGGATGATACTTCGTTATCGCGACTTGTATGATTGGTTTGAAGGTCTTTTTTATTCGCAGATTTTAACTAGACGAGAGAAATTAATTGATTACTGTTCTCGGACTTGTCGATGTGGACAAGTTATTCCAGAGGATTCACTTTATTGTATATATTGCGGGAGAAAAGTAGAAGCATAGGAAAGGTGGTAGAGGTAATGAGTAGCGCTGTGATCGACACAATGACTACATATGAAGAATTTAATGAACTTAGAGAGAAAATTAAAAACCAAGTATCAAGTGTAAAAAAGATATCTGACGAAATTGAGCTTAGTGAAAGTTTCCGTAATAATTTAGAGCGGATGGAGCACATTGTTGCTAGCGAAATGTTCAAAGTTATGGTTATAGGTAGTTTTTCAAGAGGAAAATCAACATTGATAAATGCTTTGCTAGGCGAAAAGATATTACCTGCAAAGCTTACACCTACCACTGCTGTTATTACAATTTTAAAATATGGCCCAACACCTAGAGCCATACTGTACTATAAGGAAAAACTTGATGAACCTGTGGAGATTCCAATCGAACAATTGAAACAATATTTAGAAATACCTCGTTCATATTATAAAAACGATGATTCTCGTATTAGCTCTTCTATAGAAATGGTAGAGATATATTATCCTCTTGATTTATGTAAAAATGGAGTGGAAATTGTTGATTCTCCTGGTTTAGAAGAAGATGAAGTCAGACAAAGAATTACATTGCAGTTTCTAAATAAATGCGATGCTGCTATTGTAGTCTTATCATGTTTACAATTGTTAACACTCCCCGAAGAGCATTTTATTAGAGAAGAGCTTCTACAAAGGGGGTTTGACCATCTATTTTATGTCCTTAACTATGGAGATTCTGTTACAAAAGACGATGAGGATGATCTTTGGGACAGAGTAACATCTAAGCTAGGTAAACAGGAAAGGTCTTTTCTTGTGTCTTCAAAGTATGCCTTACAAGGCAAATTGACTAATGACCAAGTGTTGTTACAAGAAAGTAACTTTATGCCATTTGAACTTGAACTAGAAAACTTCTTAGTTAGAGAATCAGGCAAAGTTAAAATAAAATCTAGTCAAAAAATCTTAATGCAGTTTATAAACGATTTAATAGAACTTTTGAACATTAAACTTAATATACTTGAGAAATCAAAACTTGAAGACTTAGAGCATCTAGAAAAAAATTCTCTATTCGTAAGGAATCAATTCTTGAAAGAAAGGAACATGTAATAGAAATAATCGGTGAAAAAGGTGCCCATATAGGTGAAAAACTCTATACTAGTTTTGTCAAAAAATGTAATTCTATCTGTCGTGAACTACCATCTATCGCCGAGGAACTAGAGATAGATGGCAATATTTGGCAACGTCGTGAATATCAAGAAGGTGTTGCTAGGAATCTCGAAAATTGGGTACAAGAAGAGATTAAAAACTGGACTAATGATGATTCAACAAAAATATTACAAATAGAAGGAGAGCGACTTCAAGAGCTAATTAACTTACAATTAGACGATATTGTCAAGGAAGTTAACAAACTAAAAGTTCTTATTGATCCTGAATTTACTCCTCAAATAAATAACAATGAAAATGGGTTTGAAAGAATAATCGCTGCAGCTGGTTCTTTACTACTTGGCAATGTTGGTGGAGCAATCACAGGTGGAGCGTTTGGAATAAAAGGTGCTATTCTTCAGCTAGGTAGTGTAGCAGCTATAAATACAGCTTTGTGGGTATTTGGTTTATTAAATCCAGTTACTGCTATGGTAAGCTCTGCCGCTATAACGGCATCGTTATTAGCAACTATGACCCCCAAAGCCAAAATAAATATGCGAAAGCAAGTCGCAGAAAAGTTCATACCTGTAATAAGAAACATACCTGATGAAAAGGAAAGAGAGATTAGAAAGAAAGTTTTTAATGAATTAAATAAGTTAGCTAGTGCAGTAGATTCTGGTATTAAAGCTATGCTTGATGATCTTGAATACCAGCTAACTAGTTCTAAAAAAGAACTCCTCGAAAACAAGTATGCTTCAATTACCAAGTACCAGAACTTATTAGAGAAACTAATATCGATTAAAGAACAACTCTAATTGGGGGGAAGAGTTATGGGTCCAAGAAACGTAATTGAAGATAATTTGAGTTATCTAAGGACCTTCGATAATAAATATTCGTTTTTAGATATACCAAGGGAATTATCAATTAAACTACAGCAATCTATTGCTGTAGTTAGTAGTAAATTAGAAAAACAGGGAGTTAGATTAGCTTTAATAGGAGGATTTTCAACAGGAAAGTCCACACTTATTAATGCTATTTTAGGAGAAAAGCTTTTAACCACAAGAGTTAATCCTACAACTGTTTGCCCAACTTATATTCAGTATAACCCTTCTTCTCAAGTAGTAATAACCTTAAAAGCTGGAATGAACACATTAACTATAACAACTGCTGCAATAAAAGATGTGGCATTGAGTGGAAAATTTATCAAGGGAAAAGAAGTTAAATTTGAAAAAGTTGATTGTGATCTTTATAGATTGAGTTATACTTTCTCTAATGCAGGGGAATATAAGTGCTGCCTTTTGATCAATGGTAAATTTAATAGAAATTTTAGATTTTATGTACCAGATAATAATTGCGAATTGGATTTTTATTATAGTTCGCTTGTACACGAAATGAGTATATCATATCAATATTTCCATTTACCTAAAAGCAAGTTACCAACTCTAATTATAGAAGGTGTTGGTTATAAAAAAACAGTTCTCATGAACGATGCTTTTTTAAATGGATACTATTCTGCTGTTTTACCTGTACCATCTGGCAGATATACTGCAACAATCAATTTTGATTGGGAATGGTTTATAGAAAAATACCCGGAATATACTATTTTGCGTAAATTAGGTAACCTTTATAGCAGAATTTTGGCAACGGTTTTCCCAAAGTTCAGGTTTAAAACCAAGAAAGTAAATATTGGCAAATTAAATATGTCAATAGAGTTTACTAACAAACAAAATAGAATCTCTGAGTATGCATTCTATTTTAATTTACATAAGCAACAACTATTTTTACGGAACCTTAATAGGACAACTTTTTTTAAAAGAGTATTTACATTACAAACAGATGAAGATAGAGAGCAGATTGCTAATATCATCTCTAAATACACAGCTGCTAAAGAAGATCAGCAACAAGGTTATTCAGGATTAATTAACGAAGTACGAATAGAGTACCCATCTGAGTTTCTAAAAGAAGGTTTAGTAATAATCGATACTCCCGGGATTGCCGCTGAACATGAACACACTGCAATTACTTTGGATGTAATTAACAATATAGCTGACGCTTGTTTGGTTTTGTATCCAGCTGATCAAGCAGGAACTATTACTGACTTAACTTTTGTCAATAAATATCTGCAAAATATAAGTGGAGAAATATTTTTTGCAGTGACTAAAGCTGATTTAGCAGAGGATGTTGATGAATTAAACGAGATCCTTGAAGTCATCAATGAAAGGATTATTTCCAAAACCGATATAAAAAAACCTAAAGTATTCCCACTAAGCCCATTAAAAGCTTTAACTG
>DHDH01000048.1:12690-24091 GCA_002399235.1 Firmicutes bacterium UBA4881
AACTGTCCCTGATTCTATGGAAGCAAAGACATTTAAGGAAACGATAGGGTTTATAGTACGTAATATGAATGAAAATCAAGAACCCATAATGATTAAACATCTTTTACGTATAGAACAAACAATCATGAACCAAATTATTGACCAAACCAATGAAAAGAAACAAGAATACTTTAACAGTCTACATGAGCTTCAATCTTATTTCATAGAAGATCTAGATTCTTTTATCACTAAACACAAGAAAGATATCTACAATGATTTAGAGCAAAAATACAATTTTGATAGCTATCATGAGCTCTTTTTTGATCCTATAAATAACTTCGTATTAACAATAAAACAAGATGTAAAAGCAAAGATTTATTCAGCAAAAAATGTAAGACAACTCAAAAGGATTTGCGAGTTGTCTATTAAAATGCTTATGATTGGCTCAAACTTTAAACTTTCTCTTGTATATAACAAATGCACAAATAATTTTCGGAGCGAGCTTTTTGATTTAGTTAAGGAAGCGTTTGAAAGTTTTGAGGAGACATTTGAAAAACAGTATCCATTGAAGCGCATAACAAATCATAGACTTGATATCAAAGATGAATATTTAAATAACTATATAAGCGACATATCACTTGATGTAGCGGTTACTCATGCTTCTGATGCCGTTTCTCAAGGCAAAACCGCAACTGGAGTTGGAGCTGGAACAGGAGCAGTTCTTGGGACTATAGTATTTCCTGGACTAGGCACTTTAATTGGAAGTGTTGCTGGTTATTATATAGGATCATTGTTTGGACCGCCTCTTCATGACGTGCAAGAAAAAGCCTATACTACAATATCGGAAAATATTGATGAATTCTTTGATACAAAGATATATCCCGATATTGAAAAAATGATACTTAGCAAGAAACAAGAGCTTAATGAGGTAGTGATGAAGATTATAAGGGAATATCTTGAGCGCTATGAAACTATTATAGGTGATTTAATTGTAGAGCATCGAGATAAAGAAAAACAAATGGAAACTTATATTCAGTCTGCCGATCATATTATAAAAGAGCTTAAGGTTCGTACAGCATCTTTAGAAAAATTATTTAGAAATATACAATCAGAATCCTTTACAAGTAGTAATAACTTGAATGTGTTTCACCATTAAGCAATTTAAGATGTTTAGCTATGCCGAAGACAAATAGATATTAGTAACTTTGGTGGCACAAAGCCTATTTTAATGTTGAGTTCGTGAATTATAACTAAAATATAATCTCACCAAGCAAAGTAATCTAGCTGAGATGATCTACTAGAGAAAATGAAAATTAACAGCTGAGTACTTACTCTAAGATACTAGTACTTGTACTGTGTTTTACCAGATTATCTTATAATAAATGCGGGTGATTATTTAGCTAAGTTGTCTATGAGAAGAATGGTAACCTGAGCAAAACCACTGATAAGAGTTTACAGAAACGGAATGATGTTATGTTGTTTTTATCAGTCTTTTACGCGAAATAATAAATTTAGATTTCGTCTTTCAGTCTCTAGATTGCTTAAACAGGAAATTGGGGAGCAGGTGTAATAATGTCTAAAGCTAATAAAGATAACTTAGACTGGTTTAATTTGGCTATATCAGCTTTTGCCACAAATATAGCCAGCCATGATGTTTCTAATTATTCGGTTTGGGCTAAAGAATTAAGAGAAGCAATTATAGCTGCTAATGATAATTTAATGTCAGTTGCCAATACATATGGGAATAACTCTGTACCTAGTTTAGCAGGCTTTTACGCTGAAGCCTTTCATGTAGGATCTTTCAATATAAATTCTGCTAAAAACAATTCCTCATATTTAGCAACGTTAGAAAACAGTAATGAACTAGCATCGGTCGATATCAGTACTAATTGGGGAGATGATTATTCCCTTAAATACTACAAAAATGCTAAACAAAGTTTAGATAAACAAGCTGAAACCTTAGAAGGACCAGGATTTCCTGATAGTAAATATGTTGGACAAAAAAGACTAATTCCGTCGGATCAGCTAGAAGAAGCAAAGAATGAAGCTACTAAAAAAATAGCTAAAGAGGTAAATAGGCCAGATGTTGCAAAAAGATATCAGGAAACTAAAGACAATTTGACCGACAGAATCCAATCTCCTGATGGGGTAAAGTCCGATCTGTTAACTAAGGGTGAAGCAGATGAGTGGGCAAGGAATGCTAAAAAAAAGGTAATCGGTATTTTCCCCGATGAACCCGTTAATCTTATGAACCATGTAAAGGAAATAGGAAAAGCAGCTGGATCAGCAGCATTGATATCAATGACTATTCAAACAGCTCCTATTCTTATTAAAGATATAGTGCGGTTGTGTAGTGATACTAATTATCAATTAAAAGATTTTGGTACAGATATAATAACATTCTTGAAAGAAGATGGCGTTTTAATAGGAGTTGATACTTTTATAAAAGCTGGAGTTGCAGGTTCGTTAACTGGATTAATAAAATCTGGTACCCTTGCCGGTCCATTTAGTTCACTATCACCGACAGGGGTTGCTGCTTTATCAGTTACTAGTGTTGAAACATCAAAAGCCTTATGGAAATGGTATAAAGGAGAACTAACTGGTGAACAAGCTGTATCAGAGGGATTTAAAGCAGGATTAAAAACTTGTGCTTCCTTAAAAGGGGCCATGATAGGACAAGCAACAATACCTATTCCTTTAGTTGGAAGTATCGTAGGTGGAATGCTTGCTTCCTATCTTGCAGATAAATCGATTAATCTAGTAGAAAATTCTCTTACTGTAAAAATGCTAGATGTAATTGATGAGACTTTTTATCTTCACAAAGAGGTTTTAGCAACTCTCTTCTCAATTAATGTTGATTACCAAAAGCTTTTGCTTAGTTATGAGGGGCTAATCCTCTCTAACAATTTATTGATTGCTGATCGAGAATTTATGTTGGAAAGTTTACAATTGGAACAATTGAGTAAAGAAAGCTTAGAGCAATCTACTCTAGCTTTAATAAAAAGACTAAAAGACCCCAAGGGTATTACAGATAAAAGGTTGTGCTAAAAATGGATAATGCCAAGACCATTTACACAAATGGAAACAACCAAAGTTTATCGCTAGTAGATCAAATAGCGGATATTGAAGTAGAAGACACTATCTTTAGTAAGATAGATCTGAGTAAGATAGCGGTTAAAATGAAAGCAGTTAGTGATGAAATGTCTGCAGCTCAAGGTAAGATTGATACTATAAATAACGCTGGTTTTTTGCAAAAAGCATGGTCATCTTTTACAGGAAAAAAAGCTGATGCTTTGGTGGATGTACAAAAAGTACAAGGAGAGTTACTTCAGCTTCAATCAGTACTTATTATGTTAAATATTGCTTTCGCTAAAGAATTAAATAAACATCAGTCTTTTGTTTCTAAGCAACAAGAAGTATTAGAAGAACAAAATAATGAACTAAATTCCCAACAAAAGCTCTTAGATGAACAAAACGTCAAAATTATTGAAAATCAAGAGACGCTAATTTCATTAGTCTCTCTTCAATCTGAGCAGAGCGTGGAGTTAGAGCAAGTTAAAGATGAAGTAACGAGTTTAGTAGATAAACTGTCTACTTTAAATCACCATATTGAGGTAACGAAAACAGAACTATTTGATAAGGTTAAGTCTTTAAAAAGTGTTGTGTGGGGGATAGTCACAATAAATAGCATCCTTGCTTTGTTACTTCTGTATTTGTTTTTGAGATAAATATTCGTTTAAAAATTAGGAAGCATTTGCCAAAGTAAACTTTGTTCACTGCTCATGTGTCGAGATAGTTGTCGTGCAGACATAAAAGGTAGAAAAATCTACATAATCAAAGGATCAAACTTCAGATATTCATAGAACTATATAACCAAAACTAAACCAGTCAGCGATTTAAGAATAGTTGAGGGGGAATGTTGATGAAACGTATACTACTATTTTTTTCTCTATTAGCGTTTGTTTGTATTGTGGCAATTGGTTCAGGAGTATCTAGCAATGCCATATTGTCTAAAGGTGGGTCTCTAGACTATAAGGAAACTTATAAGGCATATCATTGGCCGATGACCAACAAAGACAAAGGTAAGTTTGGATTAACAGCTCTTAATTCCTATAGGATAGACGAATACATGCTGTCATATCATCACGCTCATATAGAGGGAATCGCAACACGAGGAGAGATATCTTGTGCGGAGCCTGGAAGAGGGTTAATTTCAGAACTTTATACAGTGACTACAACTGGTCCACATATCGCTTTGTTTTCAGAGTATATTAAAGAACCTCTGTGGGTTGATGACCAGTACAGTATTAGTAGTACATGGTCTACTACAGAGTCAAATACGTTTTATTTCGCAAGATTAAAAACTAATAACGTACCACCGCCTATGGCTTGGTACGATAAAAACACTAATAAATTAACTAACGATCTTGAAGGACATTTGCTAATAAGAGGCGATGTAAGGCCAGTCTATGAGTCTAGTGGTATCTACAAAGCAACTATAGAAATCACAGAAAAAGAAGGATATCTTAACACAGCGTCCAACGTAAATGTTTATATCGTGAAAATATTAGACGAGAATATGATTCCAGATGGTGTATCTGGAACAGGTAAGGCACTGATCCTAAAGAGGTTATCGAAGAATCCAAGAATGAGTTCGTATTTTCAAGGAGAAGAGATAGGAGTCTATACTTATAACTTAGAAACAAAAAAATTAGAACAATTCGTTGCCCCAGATGGCAGAAAGGATATTGTAAAATTAGCTGCTGGGTACGCAAATAAAGTTGTTGCATATTCTACAGCAAAGCAAACATTTATTTATCAAGAAGGGAAGTACAATCCCTTGGTTATTGACACAGGAACTCCAGAAAGCTTAACCGTTACATGGGATAACAAAGCTGTTATCCTCACTCTATTGAATGTATATAAAAGTGAGCTCCCTACTTTCTATTGGATGGGTACAATAATAGATATTAAAAGTGAAGAGAGCGAGCCTTTTATAACAACATGGTTTCCAATGAAAGACATATCAGCGGTTCCTGGTTCCAATATGGTTTTATTTGTGTGGCAAAATTAACCCCCCACTCTGGGGGGTTAATTGTTTAAGGAGGTTCTATTACGAAATCAATAAAAGATACATTAATAAGTATTAATGATGGAGTGTTCACAGGAAGGAGAGCGTCTTGCTCAAAAATTATTAAGAAATACAAGGTAAAAAACTTTGTAGAATAAACATTGAGGACGGGGATAAAATTTTGTTAAAGATAATTTTTCTCAAGAAATATTCGATAAAACTATTGGCTTGGGAGAGTATGATAACTAAGTGAGATTTCCTAAGGAATTTATTGAAGAATTTTGAAATAAGGCAAGTTTATTAAACTTAGTAATGGTAGATACCGATACAAATCTAAAACGAGAAGGAGATCTTTGGAAAGGTAGTTGTCCATTTGCTAAAACAAGACATGCAATCAATAATATTCCCAAAATACTACGAGCGGATAAGCCCAGCTAACGTTAGACCCATCTCATAGGAAATAACTAATTGTGTCATCCACAACTTCTTTGAGATAATTATTGACGGCAACGTCTCCATGCGGGAAAGGCATAGCCTAGAAGTAACCGCCGGGACGATAGCGCACACTTGAGAAACCAATGATTAAACAAATTGATACTGACAAGAGGGTGTGACCGTCAAGGTGGCCCTCCTTATCTGTGAAGGTGGTCTTATCTCATCTTAATACACATTGTCGGGTAAGTGGAGAAGTGCCAATAAAGGTTAATTAACAAAAAAATAAGAGTAAAAGACTTACATTAGAATTGATTTATTGACTGGGACTTATTAGAGCAAATGAAACCAGGTCAGGAAGGTTAATTGTGTGCAAATTTGGATCTAGAGGAGGAGTTGTTTATGGAGCTAAACGAAAATACACTTATTGATTTTGACTCATTTCTGGAATTTGTTGCGAATGATAAACCCAAAGTAACTACAACTGGACGCTTGGGAAAAAAGGATCTCTATGTCCTTAATGAGAAACTTTTCTACGCAAGTGATGTTGATGGACCAAAATACAATCAGGAAAAATATGTCATTATTGACTTATTGGTTAGATTAAGTTCTCAAGCGAATCTTATCAATAAAAAAGATAGTGGAAAGGAAAAGTCAATATTTGTTAAGACACCTGTATGTATAGAATATGAAAAACTAAATCCATACGAGAAGTATCTTTTTTTGCTCCAAACATTTTGGTTGTACCAGGACAAAGTTATTAATTTAAATCGCTGGAATTTGAATTATGCTCTTAGGATCCTAAAGATTCTTACGATAGGGCGACCTGGACAAAAAATTCATAAGTCTGATTTAGGACCATACTATATGGCTTTTGCTAAGCACGCTCCTTATTTTCTCTATTTAGAGTTCCTTGGTTTTGGTGAGGTTGAGAAGTTATCTGGTAACCATTTTAGTTATGAAGATTCGATAAGCGCATTTATTCCAAACGAATTTGGAATTGAAGTTAGTCAGTTCTTGAGCAAAAAAGCTATTAATTTACTAAACTCCAATAAATCTAGTAAAGAAGCTTTTAAAGTATTCCAAACCCTATTCCCCAATGAGGTAGAGTACACAGTATATAATTCCAACATGGCTAGGGGAGGAGTCTATATTTTCAAGGTTAGCTTAGGAAAACTTGTTTGGCGAAAAATAGCAGTTGCTCAATCTCATACATTAAAAGACTTGCATCTTGCAATTCAAAATGCGTTTGATTTTGATAATGATCACCTTTATGTATTTTTTTTAGGGCCCCAAAGGAAAAGTACAGCAATTTATTGTGCTGAGGCAAAAAAAGCTGGTCTGTCCACAGAAGAAACAACTATATCAGCTCTTGGTCTTTTTTCAGGTCAGACAATATATTATCTTTTTGATTTTGGAGACGAATGGACTTTCGAAGTAGTTTTGCTTTCTATTGAAGATGAGCCAATACCAAAATATCCAGAGGTAATCGAAATATGTGGCGAAGCACCTCCTCAATATAATTGGGAGGATGACGATTTTTAACTACTGTTAAATATATATCGTGAAAGATGGGGTTACCATGGAAAATCCGGACAAAAAAATCAAAGACCTAACTCTCATGCTTTTGTATCTAAGTTCATGGGAAGAAAACGAATTTGGTTTGAAGTACCGTCGTGCTTGGGAAGGCTATGACTTTGACGTTCTTAACGAATTGTCTGATGAGAATATGATTAGTGACGGAAAACGTTCAAAGTCCGTTGTATTAAGAGAAGGAGGTATTGAAAAGGCATTAGAATTGTTGAAAGAGTATGGTATTGAATGAATGCTTCTAAGGGAAGAAAATCATGTTTACTCCGATATGTATTGAGGTTTTCATGAAGGAATTTATGAAAAAAATCACAGCGAGAATCGATAAAACATTCAAAAAGCTTTAGAGAGTGCTGTACAAGACAAATGTAACGGAGCAGTTTGTAATATCTGTGGACAGCTTATTTGGCCTATTGGTTCTGTGATTATAGGCTGGAGAGGATGTTTTACTTGTATAAGCGATGAAGAAGATAACTCAGAGGATTTTGAGATAGATTCAGTCTGTTGTTAACTCGTGAAATGGTAAGGTGCTGAGAATTGATAAAACCGGCAGGAAGTTCACTAAAAGATGTAGGAGGAAAAAGAAATGGCCTCAAAACCTATTTATCAATTTTACGCTGAGCTTGAAGACTACAAACCTAAAATATGGCGACGTTTTCAGGTTGCGAACAATATTACAATGGCACGACTTGGATACATTATCATGACCATGTTTGAAATGCAAGCAAGCCACCTGTTTTGTTTTGACGTGCCCATAGCTGAAAACTTAGAAAGGGATCTTATTAAGCAACACGATATTGAATTTATAAAAAGAGTAATGGCGAATATTGGTTATAAAGAAAATGGCAACTGGCATATTGAACTTTTAAACGAAGACTATGAAGACTACCGTTCTAACAATGATATAAAAGTGACCGATGCAGCTGATAGCATTCTCAAATATGTGGTTTCCACCCCTAAAGATAAAATGATGTTTAACTATGATTACGGCGATAACTGGTTGATTTCACTTGTCCTCGAAAAAGTTATTATCGACGAGGAATTACCAGGCAAGGAGCTTCCTCGAGTTCTAGAAGGCACAGGATACGGTATTATTGAGGACTGCGGAGGAACTTCTGGGCTTGAAGCTTTAACTAAGGCATTCAAGAAAAAAAGTGGTAAGCAGTATAAAGAGTTAAGCGAATGGCTTGGACGCGATGATTTAGACATGGCGGCATTTGATGTTGACGATATAAACTTTCGATTGAAAAAGGTGCCAAGGATTTATGCTGATGCGTACGAATATGGTTTAGAGCCAACTAAACGTTCGCTGGATTTACTGGACCGCAAGTATCTCAAAAAGAAGAAATGACAAACTTAACGTTAATTCTTATTGTATTGGCTATATGGAATGGTATTGTATTTCTACTTTATGGTATGGACAAGCGCCATGCTAAACAAGGAAGATGGCGTACAAGCGAGAATACCTTGTTGGTATCAGCGATTTTTATGGGTGGTATCGGTGCTTTTTTGGGTATGAGGGTATTCCACCATAAAACGAAGCACTTGAAATTCATAATTGGAGTGCCGCTTGCGGCTGTGTTAAACATTGCAATAATTGCGGCAGTAATTTACTTGAAAGTGGTGTACTATGCGAATATTAATTGACGCTGACGGCTGTCCAGTTGTAGATATTGCCGTCCAGCTTGCAAAACAGAAT
This sequence comes from Firmicutes bacterium UBA4881, assembly GCA_002399235.1. Classification (GTDB taxonomy): domain Bacteria; phylum Bacillota; class DTU065; order DTU065; family DTU065; genus UBA4881. The sequence goes on from DHDH01000048.1 coordinate 21,462, forward strand.
AACATAAAGTGTCTTATCCTTTGCGACACTGCTCATGTTTTCGAGAAAGATGGTGCAGAAACTATTACCGTAACGCAGGGCCCTGATAGTGTGGATTTTGTGCTTGTGAATATGGTTAAAAATGGTGATGTTGTTATCACACAAGATTATGGACTTGCTGCCATGTGTCTTGCACGCGGTGCTGTACCAATCAACCAAGATGGCATGGTTTATGACAGCGAAAACATTGATGCACTATTGATGCAACGGTATACGGCAAAGAAACTACGTATGAGTGGTGGCAGACTAAAAGGTAATTCCAAACGAACTAGCGAGCAGGATGAAGTGTTTGAGCAAAAGTTAAGGGAATTACTTAGATAAACTAATACTTCGAAATGCTGAAATTTGTTGTTTGAAAAACAGAAAGGCTTAGACGTAAGAACAAGTTGCGGTATTGATACAATATCGTTGATGGCGGCGATTTTAAATCGCAAAAGTAATGGTGTGGAAGGACAGGGGAAATGAAACAAGACTATACAAATTTGATTGCATTCTATCAAACAAGCTACGGCGAACAAAACCGCTTGCAACTTGATCAAGCGCACAGCATTGAGTTTATTACCACTATGCATCTCCTTAAAAAGTACCTTCCAGGAGGATGTTCTATCCTTGACTGCTGTGCAGCTGGTGGAACATACGCCTTCCCTTTGGCAAAAGAGGGTTATCGTGTCACAGCGGGCGATTTGATCGAGGAGCATGTGGATCTATTGAATGTCAAAAACAAAGACGGATTACTCGAATGTGTGTATCAGGGTGATGTGCTTGATTTGTCCAGATTTGCCAATGAGAGCTTTGATGCTGTACTTTGTATGGGCGCACTTTATCATTTGATGGAGCGAGTGGATAGGGAAAAATGCGTCTTTGAATGTCTGAGAGTGCTAAAATCCAGTGGCATTTTCGTGTTCTCTTACATCAACCGTAACGCAGTATATATCAACCATTTCTGCCGAAGTCTTTCCAATGTGGAAAACCGACAACAAATCCTAAAAACAGGTGTCAATGGTGTGTTTTATACCATGGATTTTGGTGAAGAGGATGAATTAATAGGAAAATTTCAGCTGGATAAAATTACCGATGCTGGTGTTGACGGACTTATTTATCCGTTATACGCACAACTCAACGAGGCAACCACAGAAGAATTTAATGCCTATATGGAATATCACCTTGCGACCTGTGAGCAACCGACTATTATCGGACACAGTATGCACGGGCTTTGGGTCGGGAGGAAAAAATGATGAAAACTCTTGAAACGAAGCGGCTGAAAAGACTTTCTTTACATTTGGTTTACTTAGTAGAGTAAGACAGCATTCTAGCTATAGCTATGTGACTCCGGAAAATATTATAAAAAAGTTATTAATAAAAGTAACCTAAACAGAGATACCGCGTAGTTATTACAAAAAAGAAATTTGTTGAAGATAAAACTCTCTAATTTGTGGGAGATAGATCAATGGGGAGGCAGTTAGAAATTGATTGGCTTATACGAAGGGGCTATAAAAAGAGAACTCTGCTTTTGTGGTCATGACTGCTCGCGTTGCTTTACATATCTTGCAACGGTGAATAACAGCGATGAGCTTCGCCTAAAGGCGCAAAAATTCTACCACGACGAATTAGGTTATGATTTACCGCTAAAAGAAATCCATTGCCAGGGCGGACGCTCAAGCGATCTTTTCAAGTTATGTCGGGGTTGTCCATGGATGATATGCTGCGAGGAGCGTGGACTTAACGCCTGCTCAGAGTGTGTTGAATATCCATGCAGACCGCTTGCTGACTATATCAACAAATATGTCGATAAGTGCAATCAGATGGAGTGAAATTATGAGCATATATTATTTATTCAGTGGCTTTGATAAAGAGCAGGGCTTTACTGCTAAAATAGCAGCAGAGCTTAGGAAGGATATAAAAAAACACTAAGTCTCTTGTATATATAGCTTCTGCGCCTGAAGGATATGAAAAAACTGATTTCTATAGGACTGTCAATACTGCATGGTTTGAGAAAATTGGCATTACATTTAGCAATATTTGCGTGATCGATCGCCGCCTAAACCCTGAAGAAGCCACGAATATTATAAGGAACGCTTCTGTCATATTTCTTATGGGCGGAACAACTCTCGCTCAGATGGCTTTTATTAGGGAATACGGATTGATCGGTCCCCTGCAAAACTTTAACGGTGTTATTATGGGAATAAGTGCTGGTGCAATAAATATGGGGAAGACCTTACTATGTACAAAGGACGCCGAAAACGAAAAAACACTTTTATACGATGGGATCGGACTTGTCGATTTCACAATTGAACCACATTTTGACCCTGATAACCGTGATTTAATCGAGTCTGCCTTAATACCAATCTCGTATCATATCGATATTTACTGCCTGTGCGATAACTCAGCGATTATCGTCAGACCTGCTACTGGGATATGTCTTGGTGGTGTTCGCATTCTGTCTGGCGGAAGCTTCAGGGATGATTATTGTAAAACAAGTGTATTTCCCCTTAGCAAATTAAAATACTACCGCTTTGTTGTCATCTTCGCAAAGTATAATGGACAATGGCTTTACAGCTGCCATAAACAGCGTAACACATGGGAAACTGCTG
>DHDH01000048.1:24196-27753 GCA_002399235.1 Firmicutes bacterium UBA4881
GCGTAACACATGGGAAACTGCTGGTGGGCACATTGAACCAGAAGAGACAGCACTTGAGGCAGCAAAGCGGGAGCTGTGGGAAGAAACTGGAGCTACCGAATTTGACATCTACCCTTTATTCGATTATAGCGTTCATATTCCAAACGAGTTTTCAAACGGGCAGGTGTTTTTTGCTAATATCCGAGGATTGGGGTCACTGCCAGAATCCGAGATGAGCGAGGTTATTACCTGCGAAACCTACCCGGATCAGCTAACATATCCAGAGATTCTGCCAGTACTATTCAATGAAGTGAAGGTATTGATATAAAGGAGTGGCGAACTCGATGGGATATATCTCGACGATGAATGCATTATTTGTGAAAAAATGTCTTTACCATGCATTAAGTAATTGGTCCATCACAATTTAAAAGCATAATACCTTATGATAAATATACCGAGTTATTTCAAAGCCTTTAGTGTAATCGAGCGGACATGATGGATGGAACATTGCTTTCAACTATGACCACGATGATACCGTTTTAGTTTATACAAGAAAAGGGGATGGCAATGAATAACAATCCTTGGTTGAATAAAGCATTTACAGATCAATCTCTTAAAAATATTGATAATAAATTTGCTCCGCAAACCGCCAGCCAGGTAGATTTTCTTATGAAAAAAATGCAGCTTTCTACTGGAGATATACTACTTGATTTAGGCTGCGGAGCTGGCCGTCATGCCATTGAATTTGCACTGCAAGGTATTAGAGTAACAGGGGTTGACATTTCGCCGAAAATGCTTGAGGAAGCAAGAAAACGCACAGAAATCGCAGGAGTTAATGTAGATTACAGGTTGTGTGACCTTGCCTTGCTTGGCAGTTTAACTCTTGATAATCAATCTTTTAACGGTGCGGTTTGCCTTTGTGAATCGGGTATAGGCGTTCTTGGCGGTGAAAATAGCGACTTTTCTTTTTTAAAAATGGTTTATGATTTGCTTATGCCAGGAGCTTATTTTGTTCTTTCGTGCTTTAATTCAATTCGCAGGTATATCCGCTCGAAAGACACAAATCCACATTTTGATTATATCAATAGCACAATGAAATGGAGACCGAATATTGAATATGACGGTGAATACCTATCAGAAATACAGCGACAATATACACCATCTGAAATTAAGCTTCTGCTTCAACTAGCTGGATATATTGATATTCAAGTGCTGTCATGTGAAAGTGGTATTTTCGTTGACAAGCCTATGGGTATTGAAGATATAGAGATGCTGGTTGTTGCAAAGAAAGTGGATTGAGATTCTTGAGATACAGTACTCCTAACCTGTAAGAATTTGTTTGGGTTAGTTTGGGTTATAATCAAACATCCTTGGAGTCTTTCTTTTAAAGAATTCTTTGCTAAATTATCAACCGTGGATTACTCTTATTTACTTAGCCATTTTTGCAGGCTCTGTAATTGGATACTTTTTTGCATAATGCGAACTTGCGTTAGATGAACATATAACTGGTGTTGCTCTTATGCTACTTTTAATCCGAAAAATAATTATCGCACCTATTCAAAGAGCTATTAGCTTGAGGTATGCAGGTAGAAATCTTGATTAGAAGCACCCCTTACCCCTGAGGGGTGCATTTTGTTGTTACTAAAAGGATTAGAGAAACTTCCACTATGCCTAAAAAATTTGTTGGGTTAAAAAAACAACTCCAGACAATATCACGTCGAGTGAGTTATGGCGAAAATATTTCCTTTTGCAGATTAGTCAGACCCGAGAGAGGATATGTACAAGCAGGGTAGGATTCTATTTAGTTTTTGCTATCATAGTTGGAGGTGAATGTTTTGATTCTTTCAGGCCTTGAGATTAAAAAGCACATCGGTAAAGAGATAATTATCGAACCCTTTGAAGAAAAGCACCTTAATCCCAACAGCTACAACCTTAGGCTTCATAATGAGCTTTTAATATACGAAGAAGAAATTCTAGACATGAAAAAGCCTAACAGAACAAAGCTCCTAGTAATACCTGAGGATGGACTGGTTCTAGAACCTGGAAAACTTTATCTAGGGCGAACTTTGGAATATACCAAGACCGATAATTTTGTACCTATGCTTGAGGGAAGATCATCAGTAGGAAGACTTGGAGTATATATACATGTCACAGCTGGATTTGGCGATGTAGGTTTTAGTGGCTACTGGACCCTAGAGATACAATGCGTCCAGCCAGTAAGAATCTATCCTGGAATACAGATCTGCCAGATTTACTATCACTCTATAGCAGGCGACTATGTTAAATACTCAAGTGGTAAATACCAAAATAATACTGGTATTCAACCAAGTCTACTTTATAAGGATTTCGAAAATAAATAACTGTATCTAATAAATGTGTGTTTTCAGAAGTTAAGAATCATAAGCATCGTGGTAATTATAGTTATAAAAGCTCGCCAAGTTCATGTAAATAGCAATTAACGAGCTTAACTTTTATAAAGTGGTGGTTAAGTTCTGAATTTAGAAGGAATTTGTTTTTCCAAAAGTAACAAGGTAAAAAATCAGGAAGAATAAAAAAGCGTACTTATATTTCCTAAACACAAGAAGTTCTCAGAGAGGTTAGTAAAAGATGGTCTCTGGTAAGAGTGATTAATAAAATCTAGACACTCATAACTAAATAGTGTTGAAGAACTTTTGGAACGATAGTGTAAAATATCTTGTGTAAATAAGAGAGAAGTCCTTTAAATTCGGGTATAAGTTTTTTGAGCAAAACCAAACCCCGAAGGAGGACCTCTCTATGTCAAATGATACCCAAAAACTTAAAGAAATCCTATACTCAAATATAAGTTTAGAAGAATATTTGTTATCAATGATCAAAGATATGATGGAAACTCTGATGAAAGCTGAGCTTACTGAGTTATTAAAGTATGAGAAATACTCACCAGAAGGTCATATCTCAGGCAATTCGCGTAACGGTTTTTATAAGAGATCATACGAAACCAAATATGGCAAAATAGAGAATCTTAATATACCGCGAGATCGTAATGATGAGTTCCAGCGGCAAATCATTCCACCTTATCAACGTCGTGATGGTTGGCTTGAAGATATGATTATGCAACTATATGCTAACGGCGTTTCAACACATGATGTTGGCTCTATTATTGAGAAGCTTTATGATAATAGCTATAGTCCAACAACTGTAAGCAATATCACCGGTGTGGCTATTGAGGAAATAAAGAAATGGTGATCTACCATAACAGTATGTGTCAGTTGATTTGGGACTACTTTATTTCATTCTATAGAATTAAAGGAGATAATAATGAATAACAACCCCTAACTTTTACACTAAATCTACAAAAGAGGACCGCAAAACCTTAATATAAAAGGGATAGCGGTTTTATTATTCTATCTTAAATATGTAAGTTAAAATCTCATATCTATGTGTACCAGTAACCTTTGTTTTGCAGAACATCCGACATAAAAACAGCCTCTAACCCTTGCCACGACTAGGTTTAGGTCTGTTTTTTTTTAAGTAGTTGTAGGTATCTATTTTTACTTCTTTACCTCACCTAAAACAGTTTTAATTTCTTTAAGCGACAA
>DHDH01000046.1:0-531 GCA_002399235.1 Firmicutes bacterium UBA4881
CTTTATCTTTACAGCGAAACATCGCTATGGCCATTTTTCTCGCATCATGTGCGGCTTTCGGCTCCGGATCTGGATCCAATAAAGCATCCAGCTTATCATGACCACATTTATCCAATTTGATCTTTGACTTTGTCAGAAGTTTCCAGTTTTTATTTGTCTTCAGTCCTTTCTTTTTTGCAAGAGCAATTCGTGTTCTAGAAAAAGCCCACATGAACTGTCTTACTACATGAAAAGGATCTGCTATGATCTTAATGTTTGATATCACTTTTAAAGCTACGTTCTTGTATGTTTTCCAAAGATCTTGAGTGAATGTCGATATCCCTTTGTAGTGCTGCTCTAGATGGTTCTGGATTATATTAGCGCACCTTGACTCCAAAATATCCAGAACCTGTTTAGTATCTGAATCCATGATAACAAACTGATAGTTTGAGAACTTTTGCTTAGTTAAACGTACCTCATCTACAGAAATATTTCGCACTTTGGATCTATCAATTTGGGTTTCCTTAAAAACAGCTTTATCAAAAGGCACCT
>DHDH01000046.1:768-7710 GCA_002399235.1 Firmicutes bacterium UBA4881
TTTTCGAATTAATCTTTGCCAATATGGTATAGGTCGTTTTGTACTGCTTGAGATTGGTAATAACCTGCCCACAACGCTTGCAATGACATTCTGCCCCGATGGACCTTCCTGTAAACCCAATGTAAGATTCGTCTTCGTATGTTTCTGTTATTGCAACATTCCCCAGATTTAGAGATAACTTACAATCTGTTGTTGGATGATTGATTAATTTCGTTTCAAAGTACTGCTTAACTGTGTTATAATTTTTCATGGAGTTCTATCCTTGTTGATTATTTTAGTTTGCTTTGAACACTAACTATTGTAAATCAATTTCGGATGTGACTCCACTTTTATTTTCCTAGGACCCACCTAAATATTATAGAACCTAATTTTATGTGTTGTATCGCTATTGATTTAGCAAGTGTATCCCTCTATTATATTCTTTTGCTTTATTTTATCGATTCCGTTTTAGTTTCTTCTTCAATCCCTAACACAGTAGAAAAACGCCTTATTAGCTTCAGATTTCAAAATTGATACCTAATGTGCTAATAGAGGCGTTTTTAACTCTAATATCAAATTACTTTAAACTCATTGCTAGTTAGGATCTATTATAAGCAAAAGATAGCAGTTAATCGATTGATTTACACCTAACACATATAGTACTAGGCTCCATGAACTGTATTACTGTTTTCTACCAAAAAAACAACAATTTACATAGAATCGGTCATGAGTCTAGTGGCTTTTTTCTCATTCTCATAAGCAGTTTTTAATAACCCTGCTATTATATCTCTTACGGCCACATTATTTATATCTTCGCTTCGTTTAATATCATAGGCTTCTTTCCAACAATTATAAATATTTTCGTACAACGTTGTTAGCTGAGTTAACCCCATCTTTTGAAAGTACTTATAAGCATAGTATTTGAGGGCTCCATAGGTTCCTAAATAATATTCCATATTCCAAGAGATTTCTGGATTAAAATGTTCTTCAAAGTGTTTAATTAGTGCTGGGTATGCTGCAAGCCCTTTGGCATTATCGCACCATTCTTCACCATTTAAGTGAGATGAAGCTATTTTTAATGTGTCTTTTAATATTTGCTCCGGATCTTTTTGTTTCATCCCTACGATAGTAAGTACAGATAAAATCGGCAGTTCGCGTTTACCTAGTTTTTCGTAAGACATTTCGTTCTCTGCCCCTGTTATTGCTAAAGTAGCGAGTTTTTGTGTTTGATCTTCGTAACCTGTAATCAGTCCCCATTCTGGAACCCCTATATCCCAAGAAACTGCTGGTATGTTGTTATCGATCGATTGCTTGATAATATCAAGAGCTTCAAGACGTTTTTGCTCTTCTATGTCCTCTTGCCCCCAATATCTACCTGCATAACGACAAATTAATCCACCGTTTTCTACCCATCTTTTTTGGTCATCAAAAATCCAAATGCTGGTTGCACTAGGGCACAAATCTTTAGCTACCCACATACGAAAAGCAAAACCACTGGTTGCAATAATATCTTCTGCCATTTTTGCATAAGGGCTGTTTTTTACAACTGTACCTAAGGATTTGGCAAATGAAAAAAGATACCCTGTTGTGTCCATAACTCCACTTTCCCAAGTGATATTAAGTCTCTTCATTATTTCGACACCCCTTCTTACATTAAGCTTGTTTTAATATATAACAAAATATTGTCATTACATTTGGTAGTAACCGAAGCTTTTTTCAAAGTTTTCCTTTTTTGTAATTACTAGAAATGCCAGTTTATGTTCATCTTCAAAGCGTTGCTTTCTGATTTAGAGTTTCTTTTGATCATACGAAAGCAAGACATAATTAGATTTAAGACAATACAGAAGCTTTTTGCACTTTTTTTATAGGGATGTAGATCTTTTCGCTAAAAATGCGGCTATTCTCAATATAACTTTCAAACTCATAATCGCCGGTGCGTTCATAGCCACTCTGCTGCAGCCAAACAGTATTAATGTATTCCCAGGTTAGGTGTATTGTATTTACAAAATTAAAGTGATCTGTTTTCGGTGTATTAAAGACCGCATATGTACCTTCTGGTATTCTTATTTCCATTGTTCCACTGATGTCACCGTTTGCTTCTTCTTTTTTTATACCTACAAAATAATCGATTTTTTGTTTAGCATTATTAAAAATACAAACACCATAATCTTCGTAAGTACAACCTCCAGAAAGCTTTTTCGATAACTTTTTGCAATTGTATATGTTCCAAAAATGTGGTGGGTATGGCTCATCACTGTAATAAACTATAAGATCAAAGCAGGGTATTGGTAGGATTTCAGGAGTTATTATTAATGGTTCTGTTTCTAGCTCAAGTTTATCATACAACTTTAGACTATTTTGTGCTTTTTTATACTCACTGGGTAATATATGGTGTTCACTTTTAAAAGCCCTTGTGAAATTTTCCTTGGAATTAAAACCGAATTCAAAAGCAATTTCTGATAGTGCTCTATCATCTGTTTCCATTTGTTTAACAATCTCAGAGATACGCCTTTTACGTATATAATCTAAAGGAGTTAGATGTGTTGCTTCTTTAAATACCCTTATAAAATGATATGGTGAATACCCTGAGATTTTAGCTAGGACATCTAAGTCAATATCGTACTTTAAGTTCTCTTCAATATATATCAGTACTTTTTGAATATGGTTTTTATAATTCATTTAGTATCACCACCAAAATTATAGCTTACACGAGAAGAGTAAAGTTGATAAATATTGCTAACTTAATTCAATTACAATTTTAATAGCAGCAACGATCTCTTTGTATATCTGTTATTCTCGCAGGAGTAAATGTGATTAAAAAAGCAGTGGATCATGTTGAAATATCACTAATTTTTTCTTAGCTCTTATTGGTATTTACAGGGTACTACCTATCGATAATTGGGGAAGCAACTTAGTTTCTAAAGATCCACGCGTCCTTGAATTTAAGCATTTTAAACATCAACTTGCTAATATACCTCTGCTTCCTTATAAAGTAATAGTTCTCTTAAACTTTTTTATAGTGATCTTTCTTGACTCTCCTGTTGACTGTAATGATATCTTTAGCTTGTAAAAATAACATAACATTGTTTTTCTTCTGCGAGCAATGTCGACAAATCAATTTTTAGCAGAAAGGATGTTGGCAACAATGTATAAGATTGGCGAACTTTCAAAACTCTGCCAAATTCCGGTCAAAACCTTGCGGTATTATGACAGCGAAGGATTGCTTGTTCCCGATGAAATTTACCATTTTACAGGCTATCGCTATTACTCGGCTTCTCGACTTGCCGACTGTAATAGAATAATCGTGCTTAAAGAGCTTGGCTTCACGCTAGACGAGATTAAAATGCGTATGAAAGCCATTTCTACAGACGATGTTCTCACGCTTATCGAAACAAAAGAGATCGAGTTAAAAAACACCATTCTCCAAACTGAATTACGGCTAAGACGACTTGAAACTAGGAAAAAAATTATTAAGGAGGGTGGAATAAAAATGTTTGATGTTATCATCAGAAGTACGGATACACTGCGTGTTGCTATACTTAGAAATATTTGGACAAGCAAGGAAGAAGCTTTTACAGAAATTGACAACATCAGAAATAAGCTACCCCAAAACATACTTGGTAAAAGAGCAATTATCATTAATTACGAAACCGAGTATCGAGAAAATTATTTTGACCTCGGAGTATGTATTGAAATTACTAGAAGTCTTCCCCTTGACAGTGACTACGTAGAAAAAGTCATTGTTTTACCATCCGATGTAGCCATGTTAATATGTCAAAAGCATGAACTAGAGGAAGCTTATAAAACTTTGATAAAGCAGTTGGAAGAAGATTCATGCCAAATCGTCGGTGCTTATTACGAAGTATATCACGACGATGGCACGGTCGAGTTGAAAGTTCCAGTATATAAGTTGTCTCCACTTGCTAATAAACACCAAAATGACGACATAAATCTGCCATTTGAAAATGACACAGACGCAATTGGTAAATGGAAATTTCTTGATGTTTTACCGAGCGAAGAACAGTTTTGTTATGGACATGAGAAGTCGAATCAAGGTGTATGGCTTCAAGACCTCTATTTCCTGCCAAATGGCGAACAATTTTGGGCAGTCAGTGGGTGGACAAAAGGATGGCTTTTTACATCTTGTGGCTACCCCAAAAGAACCTATAAAAACAAGTATCAGATCAAGACTCTCGATCATAAAAAGCTAATGTTTATTCAAATGAAAGACTACGACCATGAGTCTCGGGGCGGAATGCCAACAGTTTGGGTTTATGAGAAAGTCTCTGATAAGGCATTTACAAAAGACGAGATCCGTATTCGTGACAATACCGATATACCATTTGTTCTTGAGGATTCTGTCCTTGGAACTTGGAAAGTCCGTGATTTCGTTTTAACTACTAAAGTATTTGACCCATCTAAACAAAATTTCTCTAAAGAAGGATTGTTTTTTAAGCAGGTGGAATTCAAGAAAAACGGAAATGCTACCGCGTTATATGGTCAAAAAGATCCCTATGAACTTTTCTGGACGAAAGGCCTCTTGCTTGATAAGAAGAACGGCATCGCAGAAGCGTATGAGATTAAGGTTATTGACAGTATAGAGTATCTTTTCATCGAATGGAAGAGCGGTGATTACACCTATGGTGGAAGAAAACCATATTGGTTTGTGTTCGTAAGAGTATAGCTTACTTTTCTCTTAAAAAACTAATAATAATGTAATAGATCTAGACGTGGATTAACCAAAGTATTTTATAATTTCAAAAACGCTATGCCCAGTTTACACTTATCAAATACAGATAAAAACGCCTTATTAGAGACAATGGCCTTAATTTACCCCTTGTGTGTAAATTAAGGCGTTTTATAACTTTGAATAAAAAATCGTTTGAAACTCGTTACTGGTACGGAAAACATAGAAACCAAAAATGACATTTTTAGACGATTGATTTAGGGAAAAAACCAGAGTATTAAGCTCTTCCATTGTAATATTGAACACCAATTATTCTTTCCTTAAAACTACATTTTGAGAAGAAGGAATCTTTCGCGGGATATTTCGTATTTATCGGTATAGACTTTGGTATAGGTCTGCTCAAAGCATTGTATTAATAAGTTACTTTATTAGTAAGCTTGGTAAGTGTTTCTTATATAAACCCAAGATTTTTACTATAAACATAAGCCTAGTCCTTGATAGACTAGGCTTATGTTTTATTCGCACACCAAATCCAGAGTTTTTTTAGCTAAGTCGGATAACTTTACTCTATTATAGCCTTGTACTCCAGTATTAAGAATATCATTCATGGGTTTTAGCCAATGCTCCGGAATAGCTTTGGCTCCTACCATTGCACCAGCAATAGAACCTGCTGTGGCACCGTTACAATCTGCATCCCAACCACCCATAACTGCGATACCAACTGTTTTGGAATAATCTTTCTTACCGTATATAAGAGCAGCCACTACTATAAGTGCATTATTAATAGTATGAACAGGATCATAATAGTTGTAGGTAGTTATAATATAATCGAGAATATTTTCGAAATCGTTTTCTGAGCAGGCACATTTAACGATATCTCTTATAGCTTCTGCTAACCGACAATTTTCAGGAATTTCTCCTAAACCAGCTGCAATAACTTCATCAACTGAGTCTGACACTAATGCAACTGCTAGAGCAGCAGCGATAAACATTTCACCATAAATGCCGTTTTTGGTATGTGTAGTTGCGGCATCTCTGTAAGCGTACTCAGCAGCTGTCTCTGGATCGCCTGGATTGATATACCCCCAGAAATCAGCTCTAATTTGAGCACCAATAAATTCTCTATATGGATTTCTGTAATAACCAGATTCATTTGGTCCTATACCATTTAACCAATTTCTATAAGCTACTCTTTCTGCGGTACAGGTTCTTAGCACTGGAAGGTAGTCCATCCATACATTCGCAACATCTATTGAGGTAAAGTTGCGTCCATGTCTTTCTAGGACAACCAAACCAATAACCGGATAATTCATGTCATCGTCTTCAGGCATACCATCAAATTGATCGTATCTATAGCCTTTTAGTTCAGGAAATATCCCGTGTTTATCTAAAAACTTATCATCTAAATCGAGATCAATATAACGATTTAACGGATACTCATTCAATTCTTCTAAAAATGGTCTTATGCCCTTCCAACCGTGTACAAATCCATAACCTTCCCAGGGCTTTCCTAACCAACAACCTGCTGCTCTACCTAACCAAGCTCCATAGATTCTATCAGCAAGTCCCTTTTTATCAATTGCTTTTTTCCCTTGCCAACGTTCTTTGGGTCTTCTCTTTCTAATTTCCTCTAGATCATTAGGCTCGTCATATTTATATCCTGGTACTGTTGGTCTCTTTTGAATTTCATCAATAGCTAATAAAGCTGCTTCACCTTGTAAATTCTCATCAATACCACTAATATCCTTACCTTCTTGTTGGGATTGTATCATTTCATAACGTAAAAGCCCTTGCTCATCTAAATAGTAAACAAACAAAAACCTATTATTACTGAAAACTTATAAAAAGCTTTTGCTTGCAACTTTTAGCATTTCCCTTTAGCTTTGTACTAAGCTACTCTTTGGAGATAGTTTAAGCTATTCTGCTACAACTAAATATTTTGCATTTCGCTTTTTATAATGTTACTTGTTTTGCAGTAACAAACTCCCCCCTTTTTATATAACGCTGTAACTTGCGTTTTATCCAAAGTTGGTTTCTAAGCCTAATTTATATTTACAAGTTTTTACTATCTTGAAATACAACTAAGGCTTTTCTTAGATAAATACGCCTAGTTTGGTAGCTTACTTGATAATATCTCATATTCATCAATAACACTAATCCGTAGAAATATGCTATTAGGTTTTTATATTAATTTAATTAATTCCCCTCCAGATCTAATAAAACCTTTCTGTTCTATTAATAATTTAACAATAAGTTTTTATTGATTTTGCAATCGT
>DHDH01000015.1:0-52081 GCA_002399235.1 Firmicutes bacterium UBA4881
TGCGAACATTATTTGACACTAACCAAGTTACAATAGCACTAATCAATTCTTTAGGCTATATTCTTACTATCTTTTACAGCTGCATAACCAATATTATAAGAATCTGTTTCTTATCGAGTTTATTTTCCAGTTCTCGGCTAAAAAAAGGCTGCTACACAACTAACTAGGTAGTTAGTTGTGCAACAGCCCCTAAACATTGTTTAATTAACCAAGTAATTGAAGTACACTTTGTGGACGTGCATTAGCTTGAGCTAACATTGCAGTACCTGCTTGGATAAGAATCTGATTACGTGTAAAGTTCATCATCTCAGCAGCCATATCTACATCACGAATACGGCTATTAGCTGCACTGAGGTTTTCAGCTGCAACTCCAAGGTTATTAATAGTATGATCGAGACGATTCTGCATTGCACCAAGCTTAGAACGTTCTGCAGAAACCTGTTCGATTGCTTCATCTAAAATAGTAATTACTTCAGCAGTATTAATTCCTGTAGTCGATGTCAAGGCACCTGTTGCTTTAAGAGAACTAACTTTTGCAGTTGAACCTAATGCAGATGTTGTCATTGTTGCAATAGTTACTGTCATAGTATCTGAAGTATTTGCACCAATTTGAAGATTCTTAGATGCATAAGTTCCATCTAGCAATTGCATGCCATTAAACTGTGAACGTTTAACTATACCATCTATCTCGTCAATAAGTTCATTCATCTCAGCTTGAAGTTTTGTTTGATCTTTGAGCTCATAGGTACCATTTCTAGCTTGTGTAGCTAAGGTCCTCATTCTTTGCATCATATCGTGAATTTCAATCATAGCACCTTCAGCTGTTTGAATCAAAGAAATGCCATCTTGAGAATTCCGAATAGCTTGGTTAAGACCGTTGATCTGAGACTTCATTTTCTCTGAAATAGCCAAGCCTGCAGCATCATCAGCAGCACGGTTAATTCTGAAACCAGAAGAGAGTTTCTCTAAAGATAGACCCATAGATCTGTCTGTAATACCTAATTGACGCCAGGAATTAAGGGCGCCTACGTTTGTGTTTATACGCATTATTAATTACCTCCCTTTATTGATGAGGTTTCTCATCTGGTTTATATATCGTCAGGTAAAAAAGTATTTTTACCAAAAGGGACGCTCATAAAACGGTCTTATTACAATTTACATCTATTTTCTTAACGTTTACGCAGTCAATCAATCATTTATGTTCTCAAGCTTTTTGATTTAAACAAGAGGAATTGATTTTATTGGTATCTTTTTTTACATACTTTTTCCTTTACCACCAGCTAAAGGGTGTTTTAGCATTAGTAATACCTCCTAGTTAAAGGCCTCATATAAGAGGCCTTTAACTTAATACACTGTTGTATTTGTGACTTTTGTCCTAACCACAGTGCTAATATTAAGATAACTATCTGTAGCCAATCAAAAAACGCCAAATATTTAATCCCATGAAGCTCCCTAGAACAGATATTTAAAACAAAACTAAGATGGAAACACCTTATTACATTATTCTCCCAAATGAAGATAATCCTCCCATAGTATCTTCAATAAACCGACTTATATAACAAACATTTTTAATTTCTTCAAAATAACGTAGATAACCTTTAGCAGAGGTTACTCCCCAGTCGCGGCTAAATTCGGGATAGTTAGAAGCTTCTTTTTTGCTTTCATCTAAAATAAATCCCGTATAGTTTATAACAAGACCTGCTGCTGCACAAAAATGTTTCATGGTCTTTACTTTTTTTAACACATCAATAATTCTATCGTAGACTTTTGCTAACTTTCGTTCATTAGTTCTATTTTCGACAAACATGGCCTGTAAATCGATGCTTAATCGCTCTCCTTTACGGGCAATAGAACTTACTTCGTTAATTTCTAATATTGTTTCGCTGAAATATTGCTCTAGTTCTTTTAGGTCTATATTTTCTATAATTTTTTTACCTGCATATTTATTTATCATGTCCGAAATGGGATAATTTTGGGTCAAATAATGGTTAATAACTTCATTAAATGGCATAATATCTGTGCCAGGTATCAATGCTCCGCCTTCTGTAGCATCAATAACTTTGAACTTCCCACCTAACTGTTCGATCATTATTTGGTAGCAAGTCAACATAGAGTGAAAGTCTCTTCTAGTAAACACTTTACCACCATCGATACTCTCTACTTCAACTAAGAAACTCTTATCGGTTATAACATTTTTCTCATGAATTGTATTCTTAGCATGTGTTCGATTTTCGCTTAAAGCTAAGTCTTGGCCTATAAATATTATAGGATTACCACCGATTTTTGTTGCAAATTCGAAGGCATAGTTTGCCACTGATGGGCCCCCTGTTATCTCTCCTACATTACCTGTTATTTTATTTATCCATTCAATCGAACTACTCGTTTTTATTAGAAACTTTTTTGGAAAAAGAGAAGGCACTTGGGGATATACCATAGGTGGGTAACATAGCCAGGATTCACTTTCCTCGATATCTTTAAAGATTTCTGCCTGGGCCTCTGCTCCGTCGATAGCAAAGACAAAATCAGGTTCTATCCCTTGCTTGCATACACTTTTATAAGAGGTTCCAACTGCGATAATCACAGCTTTGCCTTTTACTTTAGGTAGAAGATGAATGTTTTTGTCTAGCGAAGGACCCGCAGCTACAACTATTATAGGGATATCTGTAAATTTATTATAAAGATTAATAATAGGTCTACTTTCAAGTACCGAATGTAGATTTTCAAAGTTATTCTTTGTCCACTTTGTGCTGAAAGCTAGCAATGTATTTCTACTAACCTCAGCATCTATTAAATATCTCCTTATTCTCCGTGCATATTCATTGTATATTGAAAGATTGTCTGTTAGAGACTCTTTTAATAAAACACTAACATTGCCACTTGTAACCAAGTTTATCGGTAATACCATTTCAAGTTGCTTAATCAAAGTGCCTTCTTTTGTTGCTGTAACTAAAGATAAGCTTGGGTTAGACAAAACATTTGATAAGTCTCGTATTTGTAATGCTCTAATTAAAAGATCTTTACACGGTTCTATAACTATAACTTTAATGTCCTCTACTCCTCTACATTTTTGAAGAAGTGCTTCTATATGATAAGCTAAACCAAATCCGAATACGAGAAAAACCATACCCTTTTGGGGAATAATATTTTGAACCCATTGACTAGCTTCTTCAAAAGGATCTTTTTGATCATGGATAAAAACTACTTTATCCCCTATTATAACTTGTAAATTAGGTTTACCATTATCAGTTATGTTATCAACTACTTCATAAGCGGTTCCACTATCTTCGCTTTTAGTAGATAATTCCTTGATAATAAATTCAGATAAGAACGACTTATTCTTTTCATAAAAGGACATTATAATCCCGCCTCATATAATAAGTTTTAGATATCGATAGAAGAAAAAATCTCATCTATAACCTTCTTTATAAAGGGAAATTAAGATTAACAAAACCACTAAAATAAATCATCTTTTAAGCATAAATAAGTAGTTTATTAAGACCGTACGCTAATCATTGTTATACCTAGTTATTAAATGCGCGATAATTCAGTTAACTTTTCCTCGCAAATATTAATGTAAAGGGGGTTACAATAAAAAGTATTCATCATATTTTGTTGTGATATCGCCCTTTGCAAGATTTTTCTCTTCGTTACATCAAAAAACCACTTTTGGCCTTCGATAATTCTCTAATTCAAACTGTGGCTACTTGATAACAAATATTATGATATGTTTATTAAGTCAACAGGCAAGTACTAGGACTCCTCTATAGCCTTTTAGAATATACCGTTTGTGTAACTTTTACTATCTCTATGCGAGTACAAGTAGTTTTTTAGGTAATTACAGAGTTGTTTCCAAACTGTCTTATTGTGTAGTTATATTTAAATCCCTTATGCGCTTAAGAACTTATATAACTCATTGATTCGCTATTTTATGCAATCAAATAGGTTTTTTAACCTAATACATAATCGTTATTTAATTGGAGATCTCCTCTAAAAGAAACTCCGCGAACTTAAATTGCAATTCATCATCTATATCTATTGATCTTTCTTTTTCCATTATATATGCTTTACTCTTCTTCCCATAAAAGTTTTTAGTATTTAAATATACATCGCTATTTATTAAATAGATCGCTCCATTTATTCTGTAATAGATACTTAGCATTTGGCGATTCTTGTTATTTTTTTCGGGAATAAAATTGTAAAGTGAATTGTCTTCTGGTAACACATTACAGAGTAAAGGTGAATAGTCTGTTTGACATATTGAAACAACAGAATCGCAAGAGTTGTCTGATAAGAGAGCTACTGCATTTCTAATATCCACTCCTGTCCTAAGAGGCGATGTAGGTTGAAGTACAGCGATATAATCAAAGCTTTTCCCGAT
The DNA here is from genome assembly GCA_002399235.1 of Firmicutes bacterium UBA4881. GTDB lineage: Bacteria > Bacillota > DTU065 > DTU065 > DTU065 > UBA4881. The sequence goes on from DHDH01000015.1 coordinate 4,379, forward strand.
AAATTTATAACTCTGTATTGCATGTAATATATAATCTTTTGCAAGAGAGTTATCACCTGCAATATTAACTGGTCGAAGAAAAGGTACACTTGCACCATATTGGATAGCAATTTCTGCGTATTCTTTTGAATCTGTTGAAACAAAAATATCATCGAAAATACCACTATCTAACGCTGCTTTGATTGTATACGAAAGTAGTGGTTTGCCGTTAAGCATTTTTATGTTTTTATTTTTAATACCTTTTGATCCACTCCTTGCTGGAATAATGGCAAGGAAAGTTTTACCATTATACACTTAGCCCATCCTTTCTTAACAACCTGATAGGATAAATTATCCTTTTACGTAATGTCAAAAGAAAACTCATGTTCCAACATCTATCATTAATGGTACAAGTTAACCAGAAGCATATTAGCTTTCCAAAAATCGACCTGAATATGTTCGTCCTTCTATAACATTGATAAAACCTATTCACTCGCTTAAAAATGTCTTGTAATTAAGAAAAAAGTCATCCCTAATTATCTATGTCAATATTATAAAAAGCTTTTTTCAACTGAATCTTATCGTTCAATAAATAGCTCTCTATTTGAGTAATAATTCTATCCGTAACGTTTCCATCTCCATAAGGATTTTTTGTGTCTTTGAGAGCTTTTTTAAATTCCTCGGAAAAAGCTTTATTTAAGCTCGTTATTATATCATTTTTTATTGGTTCACAGTTAATAACAGATTTTGCTTGAACCCTTCCCTTTTGTCTATCCCCTATATTTATAGTCGGTATCATAAATGCCGGTGCTTCTATAATTCCACTTGACGAATTCCCTACAACCACATCGCAATATTTCATTACGCTAAGGTATTTAACAGAGCCCAATGATGTATAAGCAACAGATTTTTGATTGTTTCTCTTTACATACTCATCAATCATATTGTTAATAATCTTGCCGCCAATATCAGCATTTGATTTTGTAAATATCACCTTAATAGTTTCAAACTCCTCAATTGCATCAAGCAAATTCTTAAATTGGTTTTCAGCTGTGTTGTTTTCAAGCGTAGTAGGATGAAAGGTAACTAAAATTGTTTTTTCTCCAAATTGATAACCTAAAGTTTCCTGTAGTTTATCTTTTTCAAGCAAATCAATAGTCTTAATGTTCTCAATACCTATTGCTCCTACATTAAAGACTCTTTGAGGGTCCTCTCCCAATTGAATAACTCTCTTTCGATACTCTTCTGTGCTTGTGAAATGTAAATAACTCATCTTAGTAATAGAATGTCTGAAACTTTCGTCAAAAGCACCTTCGGTTGTTTCTCCACCGTGTATGTGAGCGATAGGTATTCTTGCCACAGTAGCTGCACTTGCAGCTGCAAATATTTCATATCTGTCCCCTAGAATGATTATTATATTAGGTTTTAATCTGTCAAAAGCCTCACAAAAGCTTATCATAGCAAGTCCCATTGATTTCGAAATTCCTATTGATGTATCCGAACTTAACAAAATCTCTATTTTTTCATTAATCTTAAAACCGTCATTTTCAATCTCTTGATATGTTAATCCGAATTCTGGAGAGAGGTGTGTACAAGTAGCTATTATTTGCAGCTCAAGTGATTTGCTATCTTTTAACTTTTTAATTAAAGGTTTTAATAACCCATACTCTGCTCTACTACCAGTAATAATACAAACCTTTTTCATATAATAATCAACTCGTCTTTTTTAAAGTCTTTTATCGCTCTTTGCCCTAGAACATTTTCCCAATGCATTGGTGAAATGCCTGTTCCTGGTCTTTTGGTAGTAATATTTGTCTCGGTAAATATTTCTCCTTTTTTAATATTACAATTTGCAACTATACTCTTTCTAACGATATCTAAATTCTTATATTCAGATTCAGATGGCTTTTTAATGCCATTTCCAATAGCCAATTCTACATTTCTTATAGAAATGACCATTTTTCTTAATTCATCGGGTGATAAACTCGCTTTATGATCAGGTCCAACCATACTTTTATCTAAAGTAAAATGTTTTTCAATAACTCTAGCCCCCATCGCTACTGCAGCAATAGGAATTTCAATTCCGTTAGTATGATCAGAATACCCCACTTCGACCTTAAAAGCATTTTTAATTGTTATCATTGCGGAGAGATTAACATCCTTAAAAGGGGTAGGATATTCAGTATTGCAATGTAATACTGTTATATTTTCTGTGCCACTCTTTGCTAAAACTGTTAATGCACCTTCAATGTCAGATAAAGTACACATACCTGTAGATAAAATTACTTTTTTCTTTAAACTCCCGATCTTTTTTAGCAAAGGGAAATTGGTGATTTCGCCAGATGGTATCTTGTAAATCTCCATTCCTAATGTATTTAGCATGTCTACGCTTTCAACATCACAAGGCGATGATAAAAACGTTATCCCTCTTTGTTCGCAAAATCTTTTTAGTTCTACATGTTGAGTATAGTCAATTTCAAGACCTTTTAACATTTGGTATTGGCTTTCTTGTGAGTTTGTTGTTTTTAATTGGTATTCAGCCTTTTTTGCATTTTCGGAAACAAGCTTACTAGCTTTGAAGCTTTGAAACTTAATGGCATCAACACCAGCTTCATAAGCTACATCAATCATCTTTTTAGCTGTATCTATATTTCCATTGTGATTTACTCCAGCCTCGGCTATAATAAATACTTTATCCAACCGAATCAACCTCTCTACAAGGGTTACCATATGCTATAGAGTTACTCTTAATATCTTTTACAACAACACTTCCTGCGCCTACTATTGTATTGCTTCCAATAACAATATTTTGTATTACCGTGGTATTAGTACCAACATGTGAGCAATTATCTACCGTTACACCACCGCTCAAAGTACTTCCTGGAGCTATATGAACAAAATCGTTTATCTTACAATCGTGTTCAATAATAGAACCTGTATTAATAATACAATGTTTCCCTATTTCTGCTTCGGCATTTATAATAACACCTTTACTTACAAAGGTCCCTTCCCCAATATACGCACTTTTAGAGACTATAGCTGTCTTATCTATTATCACAGGAAAGTTATATCCTATTTCCTTTGCCCAGTTATATAATCTTATTCTATTTTGTGGATTACCAATACTACCTAAACTTACAAAAGCATACCTTATCCCTTTTTCAAATAAATCTTTTAAAAGATAATCTGTCCCTATAACCATGACATTGTATAGACTCGTCCCGACCTTATCTGGTTTGTCAAGTATTCCGATTATATTAAAGTCTTTCCTACCTATAATTGTATCAATTATACTTTTACAATGACCTCCACCACCAATTAAAATAAGATCTTTCATTACTTTTCTAACCTACCTATCATCTTGCGCATTTCTTCAAATTGCCCCATGTCAAGCCACGATTTTTCGCTTACAGGAAATGTCCCCACTTTATATCCATTAGCTAAGCAAGAGCTTATTAAATCAGTAATGTTGTAAGGAGTATTATTAGGAATAGCATCCAATGTCTCTGGCTCAATTATATAAAAACCAGTGTTTACTAAAAAATTGTATTCAGGTTTTTCCAATATATTATTTACAGAACTAGTTGCTCCAACTTCAACTATGCCATATGGAATAACATAATTTTTTACTGATGTAATAATAGTTATTTTATTTTTATTTATCCTATGGTATTTAAGCATATCATAATAATTGCCTTCAACAAGAATGTCACAGTTGCTCATAAAAAACGTCGTTTTAATCTTCTCTCTTAAATAACTTAAGCTCCCTGCTGTACCAAGAGGAATTTCTTCTTCGACATATGTTAGTGTGTAGTCCTTGTTAACCTCTCCAAAATAGGCTTTTATCATATTCTTCTTATAATTTACTGTAAGATAAAAATCTTTACAACCATACTTAGTAAAGTTGTTAATTATTCTTTCAACAATAGGTATTTCACCTATAGGTATTAAGGGCTTAGGTAATACTTTAGTTATTGGGTACAATCTTGACCCTTTACCTCCAGCCATTATCACGACCGGATTATTTATACTTTGGAATTCCCTTTTTTGGTCGATATCTTCATACCGAAATACTATGTCAACAATTTCAAACTCAGCATTAACAACTGGTAGTGCTTCCACTTTTTTATCGTTCATGAGCTTCTTAGCATCTTTAATATACTCTGGTGTAATAACTATTGGATTAGCATTCATAACAAAACGCACTGGATCGTTTAGATTACCGTTTTTTAGAATCCATCTTCTGATATCTCCATCTGTCAAGACACCTAAAAGAGTTTTGTTATGACTCACTAACAATATCTTTTCAGCTGTCTCATCAAGTTGTTGTAAAGCTTTTTTGACAGAAGCATCTGGTGATATAAGTAGTTTTTCATAATTCATAAAGGCTCACCTTTTTCTAGTAATCGGTCTGTAAAGTTAACTACTGAACCTTAAGGACCTACAACCCTTCTGGTACATGTTTCTATCAAACACTTTACCTCCAGAAAAAAGTAAATCCTCACCGCCAACACTGTATAGATTAATTATCGTTAAAAACAACAAACCTAGAATGAATTGTGATGTATCTTCACCCTAGATATAAATGCTTAAATTTGGTTAATTTATAGTTCATTGTCCAATACACAACGAGACAAATTCCCTAAATTACATCTCTCTATTAAATCTTTTTAAGTAGATTAAGGACGGTCTTTATATCGTCCTCAGTCAGATTAGAACTACATGGGATGTTTATTATCTTTTTTCTATAATAAATCGCTTTGTCGATCTTGTAACACTGTTCTTTCTTATATGGTCTTTGTTCATGAATTAATCCCCAAATTGGACGTACTTGAACATGATTTTTAACAAAATAGGTAATAACTTCATCTCTGTCAAATTTGAAGTTATCTAACACCAACGAGTAAAACCAATAGTTAGGCCGAATATTATTGTTAAAGTCAAGTAATCTTAGTCCGCTCAAATCGCTAATTCCGTCTTTATAGAGTTCAAAGTTTTTCTTCTTTATATCAATAAATTCCTCTAGCCTTTCTAATTGTGCTACACCTAGAGCAGCTTGCAAATTTGTCATTCGATAATTATATCCAATTTCGTTATGTATAAAGTTAATCTCATCATCTTTAGCTTGTGTAGATAAATATTTAGCCTTTCTTGTAAGGTCTGGGTTGTTAGAAACTAACATACCTCCACCACCGGTGGTTATAATCTTATTTCCATTAAAGGAATAGATACCAAAGTCTCCAATTGTACCTGCAAACTTGTCTTTATATATACCTGATACGTAATAAGTACCAAGTGCTTCTGTTGCATCTTCAATAATAATAAGGTTATACTTGTCTTTTATCTTCATAAGTCTTTCCATATTAGCCATATTGCCAAATATGTGTACTACAATTATTGCTTTTACATGTTTACCAGTCTTGTTATTTATTAGGCGCTTTCCATCTAAATGGCATTCGTTCTCGCAAAATTCTTCCAATTTATCCATATCCAAGCAAAGTGTTTCATCGCAATCCATAAAAATTGCTGATGCACCAAGATACTTTACAGGGTTAACAGTAGCTATAAATGTTAAAGTTGGGACAATTACTTCATCTCCGTTGGTAATCCCTGCCAATATTAGCGCTAAATGCAGCCCAGCCGTCCCGCTTTGGCATGCTGTCGCTAATTCTACACCCACATAATTAGCAATATTTCGTTCAAACTTGCTTATCAAGGCACCACCAGTTGATACCCATTCTTGGGTCACAGCTTCAGTAATATATTTAAGTTCGTTACCCTTTAAATTGGGTACAGATAGTGGAATGTTATACTCCATTGATTATCCCTCTTTTAAATATTATAAATATCGCATTTGTATTTATCTAAATTTGACGTAAAAAACTCTATCGTTTGGTTAAGTCCTTCTCTTAAGGAATACCTTGGTTTCCAGGCGGTTAATGTTTTAATTTTTTCATTTGATCCATATAAACGATTTACTTCGCTTTTTTCAGGTCTTAATCTTTGTTCTTCACAAACTATAGAAGCCTTAGGATTAATTTGGTCAATTATCTCTCTTGCTAATTCTCCAATCGAAATTTCTGTTTGAGAAGCTATATTGATTTCCTCGCCAACAGTATCAGAAGACCTTGATATTTCAATAAAACCATTCACGGTATCTTTTACATAAGTAAAGTCACGTGTTGGTGTAAGGGAACCAAGTTTAATTGTTTTATACCCTGATAATAATTGGGTAATAATTGTGGGAATTACTGCTCTCGCAGATTGCCTCGGACCATATGTATTAAATGGTCGAACTATGGTTACAGGTAAATTAAAAGATCTATAAAAACTTTCGGCTAACCTATCTGCACCTATTTTTGTAGCTGAATAAGGCGATTGACCTTGAAACGGATGTTTTTCATCAATAGGTACATATTTTGCTGTTCCATATACTTCTGAAGTTGATGTAACTAATACTCTATTTATCCCTAACTCTCTAGCCGCCTGCAGTACATTAAGTGTACCCTTGATATTAGTATCTACATATGAATCAGGCGAGTAATAACTAAATGGAATTGCAATTAAAGCAGCAAGGTGAAACACTTGATCTACACCCTTCATTGCTTCTTTTACTCCATTAGGATCTCTAATATCCCCGGGGAAAATATCGATTTGTGAACGTACTTCCTTATCTAAATAATCAACCCATCCCCAATTATTAAAAGAGTTATAACAAACAAATGCTTTGGTATCATAACCTTTTTTAACAAGTTCTTCTGTTAAATGACTGCCAATAAACCCATCTGCACCTGTTACAAGAACCCTCATCTTTTTATCTCCTATCTTGTTAGTAAAGTAATAATCGATATTTAATACGCTTTTAATAGTTATCATTTTTATAATAAGGATACGAAAGTCATCTTTTATCTTAGCCTAAAGACTGTCTTCTGAACCTATTAGTCTTCGCGGTTTACTTCGTCAACACGGACTCCTTTCCTTCTGCAGTATTATACTAACCTTATGTATATAACCTTCACCCTTTCATTAAAAACCCACCTATAGAATCTAGTTAAAAAGCCTATTAACGGGGCCTTTTTGTTATCCTATATGGTTCCTTGCGATTGGAGTTTTTGTAATTTCGTGACGTTTGTACCATCTTTTCGTTGTGGGGAAAATATCTCTTAAAAAAGGCTCGTGAACACTATGTTCACGAGCCCGACTTCTTCAGAAGTTACTTTTTTAACAAAGAGTTTCTATAATCTCTTAGAGATTTATCTGGTATTTATTAAAACAAGACACTTACAGATAACTCTTCATAGATACGGCGAATTGCTTCTGCTAATAAAGATGCTACTGAAAGAACCTTAATTTTCTCTACTCTAGCAGCTGTTTCTGTAAGAGGGATTGTATTAGTCACAATGATCTCAGAGAGAACTGAATCTCTCAATCTCTCTACTGCAGGGTCAGAAAATACAGCGTGAGAACAGCAAGCCATAACGTCCTTAGCACCTGCTTCTCTTAAGGCTTTAGCACCTTGAGTGATAGTACCAGCTGTGTCGATAAGATCATCGATCATGATGGCTGTTTTACCCTCTACATCACCTATAATGTTCATAACCTCGGCCACATTAGCCTTAGGACGACGTTTATCGATGATGGCTAGGTTGGTATTAAGGTGTTGAGCTAATTCTCTTGCTCTAGTTACTCCACCTACATCAGGGGAGACAACAACAATCTCTTCACCATTTAAACCTTTTTTCTGGAAGTAGTTAGCTAGAATTGGCAGGCCTTTTAAGTTGTCTACAGGGATATCAAAGAAGCCCTGGATTTGTCCAGCATGTAAATCCATAGTGAGAACACGGCTAGCGCCAGCAGCAGTGATCAAATTAGAAACTAGTTTAGCTGCGATTGGTTCACGTGGTTTCGTTTTCCGATCCTGTCTGGCATAGCCATAATAAGGCATCACAGCAGTGATTGATTTTGCTGATGCTCTCTTACAAGCATCGATCATGATTAAAAGCTCCATGAGATGATCATTGGTGGGTCTGCAAGTAGGTTGTACTAAAAAAACATCAGCCCCACGAACTGTTTCGTTGATATCAACAGAGATCTCTTCATCTTTGAAGCGGCTAACAACAGATTGACCTAAACTCATACCCAAGTTTTGGGCGATCTCTCTGGCTAAATCTGGGTTAGCATTGCCAGTGAAGATCTTCATTTTTTTATGAACTAATGACATCGTGTAAACCTCCAGTCAGTCGACTCTAAAAACGATCGTTGATTAGTTTTCGCTTTTACAGTCCAAACTCCTCTCGCTTCTTTTCTTATTCGCCCAATCTTCATGATTTGTTTGAGGAGCTCTACCAATACCTAAGGCGTTATCAGGAACATTTTTGGTAATTGTTGAGCCAGCCCCAGTAATAGCACCACTACCAATCTTAACTGGAGCTACTAGGCTAGAGTTAGAACCGATAAAAGCATTATCACCTATCTCTGTATGGTGCTTATTAACACCATCAAAGTTACAAGTAATAGTTCCTCCACCTATATTAACATTTTCTCCCAAGGTAGTATCGCCTAAATAAGTTAGATGTGAAGTTTTACTGTCTTTACCTAGAGTGGAGTTTTTAATTTCGACAAAGTTGCCAACTTTAGCCATTTCGCCTACTACGCTACCTGGTCTAATATGGCTAAATGGCCCAATGTGAGCGTCTTTGCAAATCTTAGCTTCTTCTACTACCGACCTCTCTACTATTACATCACTTTCTACCTCAGTATCTTTTAAGGTTGAGTAAGGTCCTACAATACAGCCTGAAGCAATCTTACACTGGCCATAAATGAATGTGCCAGGTTCAATGATTGTATCTGGTGCAATCTCAACTTCGTTATCGATATAGGTGTTACTTGGATCAACAATTGTAACTCCTGAGATCATAAGCTCCCGAAGTTTTCTTTGGTTTCTTAGTTTAGTTAACTCGGCTAATTGTACTCTGTTATTTACACCCAAAATCTCATGAGTTTCTTTGGTTATTACAGTCTCTACTAAGCCTCCATCTTTTAAGGCTAGCTCTAAGACATCGGTTAGGTAGTATTCTCCTTGTTTGTTTTGAGGTGTAAGTTGAGGTAGATATTTTCGTAAGGTATCTATTTTAAAACAATAGACACCTGAGTTAATTTCCTTAATCTTCTTTATTTCCTCTGAGGCATCCTTATCCTCAACAATTTTATGGAAAGCACCGTTCTCTCTTACAATTCGCCCATAACCAGAAGGATTATCGACCTCTGCTGTGAGTACAGTAACAGAAGCTTGAGTACTTTGGTGTTTAACTAGCAATTCATCTAAAGTGCTTGCAGTTAAAAGAGGTACATCACCATAGAGAGTTACTACATCACCTTGAAAGCCTTCTAAGGCTGGCATCGCTTGCATCATGGCATGCCCTGTCCCTAGCTGTTCTTTCTGTTCGACAGAGCGAATATCTTCCTTTAATATTGCTCTCACTTTATCAGCACCAAACCCAACGACAACTACTACACGCTCTGGATTAAGCTTGTCAGCTGTCGAGAGAACTTCTTCTAGCATGCTTTTACCACCGATTTTATGTAAAACCTTTGGCAGATGACTTTTCATCCTGGTTCCTTTACCTGCTGCTAAAACTACTGCGGCTATACTATTTTCCACTCTTATCCCCCCGTATTGATAATTCCTGTTTTCTCTAAGTCATAACTTCTGTATAATAAGATATAGTTCATCTATAAAGCATCTTACTTAGCTAGTAATAGTTTCCTTTTTGAAGTCTACTTTTCCTTCTCATTTGCTAGGACTAGCTATAATGAACTAGTTTTTTTAAACTGTTTTCTTCTCTCCTTCTTTTTTATCCTAGGAGGAGAATATTTAATGTGACCGAATGAGTGTTTTAGGTAATGAATTCAGAGGAGGTGAGCGCACATTATCTTTCCTATTACCTGGAAAGATGGCGCTTAATAATGAAAAAACTCACACCTGTTTTTTTACTAGTATTTTTACTTGCAATGCCTGTTTGGGCTGAATATTTTACCCTTGAGGGGCCAAATTTTTATGTTCATTTCCCTAAGGGTTATGAGAATCTAGCTGCTAAGCTAGCTACCCAAGCTGAAGAAATTCTACCCTATCTAGGTAAAGAGATGTCTGCTTCAATAAATGGCAAAGCGCATTTAGTTATTGAGGATCGCATAGATGTATCTAATGGTTATACTCGTAATTTCCCTTATCCACACATCTCTTTCTTCCCTGTTTTCCCTGACGATGTACTAATGGGGGGTTTAGGACCCAACGTTAGTGATTGGTTTGAAATGCTCTTAATGCATGAAGGCACTCATCTATATCATATGGAGATGCAAGATAACTTTTCATATGCCTTCACTCTTCTCTTTGGCCGTTCTCTGGCCAACTATCCTCAAGTTTTCTCGCCTATAGCCAATCTCGAAGGATTAGCTGTTCTAAACGAAACCAAGTACCAAACTTTTGGTCGTGGTTCCGATGCTATCTATACAATGATCTTAGATGCTGCTATTGATGCAGATGACTTACCTAACCCAAGATTAATACTTGGTAGTTATGATACCAATCAATTTGATTTAGCTGGTATTTATTATCTTTATGGCTGGAGTTTCATGGAGTTTTTAGCAAATAAATACGGCCCAGAGGCTCCTCTTTCTCTGCAGAAACTTTATCTAGATAACAAACTTAATATCTTTTTATCTCGCTTTGACTCGGCTTTAGTTAAACTCACTGGTAAACGCTACGTATCCTTAGCTAAAGAGTGGTATGCCTGGTTAAAAGAAAATTATGATCAACCAGAACTCACCCCAGAAGGTAAAATCCATAAAAACTCGGGAGATGATATCTACCCAGGATTTTTTAGTGGTGAATATTTTTACTATGCTCAATCCGGTAAATCAGTATCTCCCGGTCTCTATCGTCTAAACCTCGAGACTGAAGAAGAAGAGATGTTAGCCTTTGTTCCTAATATCTTAGGTAGTATTCGTCAAGATAGATTAGGTAAAATCTATTTTAGTAAGCTTGATCCAGATGCTAGTGGTAATGGTTTTTCCAACATCTATATTTATAATAAAGGCCAGATTAAGCCATTTATAACAGGCGAAAGAGCTTATTCACCTTACCCGGTTAGTTTAGATACTATCTATTACCTTAGACATATGGAAGGTCAAGGTAATGCTCTATATAAAAAGGTTGCTGATAATGAACCTGAACTAATCTACCAAGCTAAACCTGGTGAAGAGATTCTCCAATTTACAGTTGGTAGCACTGGTGTTGTCTTTGCCTCCATGTGGCGTGAAGGAGGTTTCACTGATCTAGCACGCATTAGAGACGGTGAAGTTTACTACTTCACTTCTGATCGCTATAGTGACACCTATCCTATCTTAAGTAACGATGAAACGACAATCTACTTCCAATCTAACCGTGGTGGCCGTTATGGTATCTGGGTTTATGACATTATCTCCAATAATGTAGCCCCTGTTGTTAACAACCATTATGGTGCATTTAAACCTGTTATCAATCGTGATAATACCAGCGAAACCGAATTAGCTTTTGTCTCCTACACTCATGCTGGCTTACGTGTAGGTACCTATACTTGGGATCTAAATGCCGATTGGGACTGGGCGGAAGAAGAAGAGATCCCTGAACCAAAAGTCTATCCTACCTTAGAAGATCTCTTAGAGAAGGGGTACAAGCTCAAGCGGTATGCTGGACTCAACTGGGTTAAACCAATTGAATGGGCGCCAACTTATATTGGTGTAATGTTTGGGGGTGCCGACCCTCTCATGAACTATTATTACACCTTAAGTTATAGTTATAATGCTTACGATGTATTGGAGATGCCTAGACACAACCTTAATGCTTCGTTAGGTTATAATATTAATCCACTCCATAGCATTACTACGTCCTTTTCATCTAACTTAGTTGCTGACTCTAATAATCTCAGCCTAAGCTATAACGGTACCGTACCTATAAGTAAGAATCAATTAGAGCTAAGCACTTCTTTTAATAACCAATATGAAATTAGTAGTAGTATAGCATTGAGAATGCCTTGGGCTAACAAAAAACTCAAAGGTACAAACTATGTTTTTGGTAGTGCCAATTACTCTTATTTTAAGGAAGACCTGGAACTAAACTATGGGACTGGTCTTACCATGGCTATTAATCGTAATCTGCGTTGGAATCTTGAATTGTCTGCTCTCTACAACAGTATTGGTTACCAGTCAACAGGTAGTAAAGATTTAGGTCAAAACCTCTTAGTGTTCAATACTAAACTTAGTTATGTTTTTGCTCGCCCCTTCTGGTCCTTGGGTGCATCCGGAACAATGTGGTCTGAAAAAATGACTATTGCTCCTGTTATAAATTTAATATTAGGTGACTCGGACTGGGATGCTGGCCTCGGCACCGAATTACGAAACACAACAACTCTTATCTATGGGCGTTTGCCAATTAGTTATGGAGTACGAGCAATGTATTATCCTAGAGTTAATAAGGTAATTTTCTCACCAGTTATTTCTTTCTAAGTGATCTAAAGCACAGTGCTACTTCTTGTAGTTACTGTGCTTTTTTCTTTGTTAATATCTTTTTGGGGACACTACCTCTCTAGTTACTGTTATTAAATCGAATAACTATAGATATTCGCGCAAATTTTGGATCATTCGTCCTAACCCCTTTAAACAAGCTTTTACAGCCACCATCAAGCTAATGATTCTCTTACTAAAAAAATATATTTGCTTGAATTCGTTTTCTTGGCAGGACAATCCGAATTAAAGTCTAATACAATTAATAATCAAACCTTAGTCTCCAAAAAAAGATTTCATATCATTAGTACAAACGTTTATCCTATTTATTATAATAACTCAAGTAAAGACTGTTACGCAGCTTAACATTTTTATCTTCCTAAGTTGCCAACTTAGCTGCTGAAGTATAAATTTTAAAATTGGCTCAATAAATGGAAATAAATACCTCCCCTTTTAAGCTCCAAGAAAAATATCTCTTAGAAGCTATTTATTTAATCACTATGAAATCGTTATCACATTTTCCTGTCGACCTCTTTATCTTGTGAAATAGACACTGCCTTTTTAGGCGATTCAAATACTTTTTCTTCATTAGAAATCTCCACCCCCTACTTTACAGCCCATCTTTTAGAAAGATGGGCTGTTTTATATGCACTTGATAGTGAAGTAAGCTCTATGTCCTTTATTGTTAGGCTACTATACTAGGTTACAGGAAAGATGCATCTTACTTTTCTCTTTGATATAATGTTCCCTAGCCTTAGCTATTTGTTTTGCTAACCAAGTTCTTAATAGGGACTCTTTGGCTTATTGTAAGTATAGTTTAAATTGAGTTAATTCCTTTTAGCAGTTTTATTCTTTCGCATAACCAAAACAAGACAGAACGATAATACTTTTATGATATTAAATAAGGATGATCAACATGCAACCAAAAAATATCTGGACTAACAAATACTTCGTAGTATTAATGGCTATAATTGCCTGTGTCTTATGGGGAAGTGCCTTCCCTGTATTGAAGGTAACCTATGCCGAGCTACAACTAGGAGCAGATGATATCTCTAGTAGGTTGTTATTAGCTGGAGGTCGTTTCCTCTTAGCTTCCTTAATGCTCTTTGCCCTACTTGGTTTAGGTTTTAAACAGCGAATTACTGTTGAAAAGAGTTGGTTAGGTCCCTTGTTTATCTTGGGGCTTTTCCAAACTGGCTTGCAGTACTTCTTCTTTTATAATGGCTTAGCTCATACTAGCGGTATTAAAGGGGCTATAATAAATTCCTTTGGCAACTTCTTTGTGGTGTTATTTGCTCACTTTCTTTATAAAAACGATCGTTTGAATTTCGGTAAAGTTATTGGACTTATTACAGGCTTTGCTGGCATAATTTTAGTCAACTGGCAACCAGGAACTAAGGGCATTAGCTGGGACCTTTCTTTTCAAGGTGAAGGGTTTTTAATCTTATCTGGTTTAGCTAGCACAATTGGTACTTTTAGGGCTAAGAAGTTAGCCAGTCAGGTAAACCCCATAGTTATTAATACTTACCAGTTCCTTTTTGGTTCTTTAATGCTACTTTTAGCAAGTATACCTGGACTATTTAAGATTAATTTAACTCCAACACCCTTGTTTTGGGCTTTGTTTGTCTATTCTGCCTTCTTATCTGCTGCTGCTTTTTCTATCTGGTACACACTCCTCAAATATAATAAAGCAGGTGAGATTACTCTTTACTGGTTTATCATTCCTGTTTCAGGAGCAATCCTCTCTGCTCTATTTCTACCTGGCGAGCGATTAACTTTTTCAGTAGTTATAGCCTTACTTTTAGTAGCTTTTGGTATCGGTGCTGTGAACTACTGGCAACGAAGCAAGAAGCACTCTACTATTAGAAGCGACGAATAATATAACTAGTTATAATTTATCTTCTAAACGGAGGAAAAGAAGTTACCACTTGGGCAAAATGGTTATATAACCTTCCTAAAAGCAGTAAATTATTAGTGATTCTAAGCTATAACCACTCTTTTATCGTACTAGCGAAGCCAATAAGAGATACTTGTTTAGTTAGGATTCTTTACAAAATTTAGTTCGCTAAAAAGTCCTTGTAAACAACATAATTAAGCCCCCCTAGGAAAGTAGTTCTAGGGGGGCTTAATTTACCAATGCCAAACTAAGCTAAGGCCACCGTAGGTCCCAAACCAAAGTCGGCGTGTAAACTCTTCGTAGGTTGTCTGTTGCTTTTCATACTGGAAAACATCATTCTTTAAGAAGGTTGCTTCGAGTCCATAATCACCTAATAAAGATAGGTGTTCTGTCCATTTATACCTAACCCCACCACCTAAGCGAAAAAACTCCCAAATCTCAGTTACATCAGCTGCCTCTAGATCTGGTTCGGTTTTATCGGGGACCCAGGAGAAATCCAAATGGCTACCGCCAAAAGTCAAAGCTTGGCTGTACCTAAACTGAGCATAAGGTGCTACCTTACGGTCGGTATACTGCTCTAAACGGACAGTAACCGCTGGTAAAAGAGCATAGGAAATGCTTTGAAAAGAAGTATTTTCGTCATCAACAATAATATTTCTTTGTAAGACCATACAATCACCCATCATACCTAAACCGCCATGTAAACTAATAACAAAAGGTTCTACTTCCCAAGCATAGCCAAGCGAACAAAACTGAGTTATCTTCTCTTGCTTTGGTGTTAGTAGAAATTGCCACTCAGCTAAAGCTGAGAAAGATAAGAAAAAAATAAGCGCCACAAACAACCAGTTTTTCATTAAAATCCTCCTCTGGTTTTTCTGGTGCCTATCTAGATGTATCTCTGTAACTATGGTTTCGGACATTATACTCTTAATTCCTGCCAATAAAGCTATATTAAGGTTAATCGAGCAGTGCTTCTGTACACTAAATTTGGTCTCTATTCCTTTTAATCTTAGTGCGTTAAGATCAAGTCCAAATAGTACCCACTCTACTAAACTGCTACCCTATATAAACTTTTCTCTACCTCTAACCCCTACATCTCTTTATACACAAGATGTTTTACATCGCCATTAACACTGCTTAATAATTCCTTGACGTTTGTAACATAAAGCTCAACATTCTTTACCTCTTCAAGCGATTCGCAGCCACTAAATTTATCATCAAGTAGTATTTGTGATTTAGTTATAAGCTCAATTAGATAAGAAAGGCAAATTTGGTGGCATATTGATAACTAACGGGCCCGCCAGCTGGCGAGCCCGTATTGAGATCTGTCGCAGAGGTTGTTCCTCGTGCGATACCGAGGACTAGCCCGAGCTGTTCTAGTTCAGTCCCTTGGCAGAAAAACCGTTGGCATCGTCGCTAGACCATTAACCAGGGTCCCTCTCCTAAGATAATGTTCATAATGTGAATCGCGATGGATTATTTTACCTTTATCGGTGTCAACAAGTCAAGCTGAACAAACTTCGCCGCCATTTCATCACCAGCAAAATATGAATATGCGTTAAGATGCTCTTCTAAACAACCATTCATTCCGAGTGGCTCCCGTGCATCATACTCATATTCGCCATTACTCATTACCCATTGACCAAGTAGTTGCCACTCATGAAAATCCCCCATCTTGATACAATGGGCTGCATACAAACCGCCCTTAAAATGTTTCCTTTGTAGCGGAGCTGGTATATCTAAATCATCAGGAATAGTCACCCAGAATTCATATCCGTAGGTTTCATTGCCAACTGGTGATGGATTATTAAATCCAAACATTCTTAAATCGGGCTTGATTTTCTGAAGCTCAATTCTTCTGATAAACTCTTCCAGCGGCTTTCCCGCATTGTCTTCGGGATTTTCGCCAAAATATTGGCTTGCTGCAACAGTGCAAGGGGGGAGGTTTATAATACATACATTTTTTAAAGTTGACAAGATGTCAATTGCTTTTTTCAGGTCGTCCATAGAATATTCCTCCTTAAAATTGATCTTAGAAAGACTAAGCGTTTGAATAACACTCATGATTTCAGCATCATTGATCATATCTAGCTTGATATGAGTATGTGCTGCTGAATTTAATCGGACGACAAACATATTTAAAATGTCCCGTATTGTTTGTAGCGCTGTTATTTCATCGTCTAGCTCGCTAATGCTTTCTTGAAACACTTCGACAATATTCATCTGCTCGGTATCTTTGAAAATTAAGGCAATCTTTTTCAGTGGGATACGCAATTTTCGCAGAGTGATAATCTGTTGCAGACGTCTTACAGCAGACTCATCGTACACACGATATGCATAATCTTCCTTGCGAGTGCTGAGCAATAATCCGATTTCATCATAATATCGAAGCATTCTTGTTGAAACATTAAAGGCCTTTGTAACCTCTCCGATCGTCATAAGTTTCATTCGTTTGCCTCCTTTCTGAAATCATTGTAACGGACGACACGACGTCAAAGTCAAGGGTATAGAAACCGCCTAAATATTAGAGAAGTAAAATAATTTTTCTCTTCTTCGGAATGGATTCTATCCATTCATTTCCACTCTTCTTTAAGTATTGCATACTCATAAGTATCTTGCCATATAGGGTTATTGTTTTCATCCCTAAAAAACCATATGTTTTTTATTAGATACCCTTCTTTTCGCATACCAAGTCGTTCAAGTAGTTCCCTCGACGCTATATTAAGGGGATTACACATAGCAACTATTCGATGAGCATTGCAATTTAGAAAAAGGTAATCTAACAAAGCTTTTGCCGATTCTGTTGCGTATCCTTTTCCTTGGTAATTACTATTAAAAACATAACCCAACTCCCAAGTATCAAAGTCTTGTTTGGCTAAATAAATATTACCGATTAGTTTTCCTGTACTTTTTAAACAGACCGCCCAAAAACTCGGATTGTTTGAACGATTAATAGCTTCTCGTCTAGCTTGTTCCTGGGTGAAAACACCATAAGGCTCATATCTTACCACTTCTTCTCCGGACAAGTACTCATATAAGTCTTGCCAGTCATCTGGCGAAAATTTTCTCATTATTAAACGTGCTGTTTCCATATTATTCTCTCCTGCTATTTATACACTCTTTCCTGTCTGAAGTAGTGATGTACTGCCCTAAAAAACAAATGTCTGCATTTCTACTTATAGCCCCTTCTCTATTCCCATTAATATATTCATCTACTTCTAAATTATCTTTTCTACAACCTAAGGCACTTCGTAAAATTATGTCATCATTTAAGATATGTACAAGTTGAGCTATATGGGAATATTTCAAATTCCCTAGCGGTACGATACTTACACCTATTATTAATTCACCTTCTTTTTACTTTTGGAAGTTATTGTCATCATCAATTCAATATAAAGAACCATTTGCGCCCTAAAGGGCGCGTCACCATATCTCGCCTTATACATAACATTCAGAGTTCATGATATTTTAACGTCCTGAAAGAAGCTGCTCAATGGGTGCCCAATTCAACAAGGCCCAAACGAACTCTATAACCGATGGTAATTAATGTTTCCGCGCTTGCTTTCTATAAATTGCTGTCTTGTAAGAGTGTAATGGTATTGGTACTTTCCTTTTTGTGGTTGTGGCAAATCTTCAGATAATGCTAAAGTGAAGCCGTTTTTCTGCCACATGCGTTGACTGCGTTTATTGTAATCTTCGCAAAAGCAGTGCAGTACATCGACATGTTCATCATAAAAAGCGAAATCAATCAGCATTCTGATAACCTCTGTGCCAAGGCCCTTGTTCCAATAATCTTTTTCACCGATACACATATCAATTCTACGTACATCAGTGGTACTGTCATACATAGCAAGAACATTTGGCAGATTCATTTTTTGTAACCAGCATTCACCAATAGGCTTATTATCTACCTCAATCAAGAAGCAAAAAGCGTTTTTAGATACACCACCATATATCTGCTGTACAGTATCAGGGGTATAAGAAAGATTTAAGTTATCTGTACCGCCTTCTGTCCAATATAAAACTTCAGGATCTGCATTCCACTTGTATAAAAGAGGTAAATGCTCGTCTGACAGTGGCTTTAGAATAATATTGTGTTCATTGCCGCCGTAAAGGGTTACATTATGGGAAGAAATGATAGGTATATGAACTCTTTTTCTATACATAATCTCATCAGTTGGTGTATAACCCATTTTGGCATAAAAGGTCTGTGCATTGGTGTTATATTTGCCTGTAAATAATTGAAAGGCTCTTACATTCTGTTCTTTATAATATTCCTCTGCAAAATGCATCAAAGCAGCACCAGCACCTTGTTTGCGATATTCTTCTTTTACAAAAAGCTCGGTTATTTCCGCGTAATATACGCTATAGCACATGGACTTAAATAGTTGTACACAGCAAAATCCAACAATGCTATCCCCAACGGTAGCAACAAAAACGGTTTCTTGCTCGTTTTCGGATAAGGAGGATTTTATATATTCTTTGCTGCTTCCTACGCCATTGAATAGCTCGTTTAATTCAAACAAGGCATCTACATCAGCAATCTGTGCAACCCTTATTTGTACTGGCATTACCTAATCCCTCCTTATAAGGACACCATTCGTTTTTTTCTTACTTGATAACTAACAATTTCTTGATTGCTTAACCTCAATTGTTATTACATCTCATAATTTAGTCTAACAAGTTTATCAGCGGTCTCGCTGATATTAGCTTTATGAGTGATAAAAAGCACTGTTTTTGTCTTGCTTATATTTTTCACTGTTTCTATAACAACTGCTTCTGATCTGCTATCAAGCGCACTTGTGATTTCATCGAGTAGTAATATTGGTGAATTTTTAATAAGCGCACGAGCAATTGCAATGCGCTGCTTTTGTCCACCTGAAAGAGATGCTCCATTGTCGAGCAGCATGGTTTGATAACCATTTTCGAAGGATTCGATAAATCCATTTGCTCCTGCCATTTCTGCAGCAGATACAACATCTTTATAGGTTGCACTAGGATTGCCAAATAAGATATTCTCGTAAATTGTGCCACGAAACAAGGTTGGTTGTTGTGGGACATATGCAGTAATCTCTCGTAAACTTTTGTATGTGTTACCGCAGTTATTAAAAAAGATCTTGCCGCTCATTGGTTGATACAAACCTAAGATTAATTTCATAACCGTACTTTTCCCTGAACCAGATTCACCAACTATTGCAGTTAAAGAATTCTTCTCCAGCGATAAATTAAAGTTGGACAAAATAGGCTTATTCAAATCATAAGCAAAAGTCACATCCTCCATCGATAACATTACATTGGTATTATTTACAGGCACGATTGATTGGGACTCAGTTTCCTCATCTATATCGACAATTGCAAACAAACGCTTGATCCCAGCCACACTCTTCTGCATTCCCGCCATAAACTGTCCACATTCGATAAACAGCATATCTGTTGAACCCTTTAAACTTAGTAGAGCAATAACTGTTCCCCAATTAGAAAGCTTATAGTGAACGAATAATGCGCCAACAAAAAGAATGGCAAGGTAGGAAAAACTGTTAACAACAGCTATTGCCGCATTCATTTTAGCGTTGATTTTCCCTCCCTGCGTTTTAATATCTGCTTCATCTTTCGTGGTCTCTATAAACTTTACTTGTTTATTTCTTTCTATATTAAACAACCGAATCGTTTTCGCCGCACGCACAAGCTCGTAAGCATCAGTACTTGTTCTTGCAAGGCGTTCTTGCTGTTCTTTCCCTACAAATTCAAGTTTCGCTCCAAAATACGAAGATATATATACCGATATGGTCCCTAATATAAAAACTACAATGGCAAACCGCCAATCAATTATCCCCATGATTACTATGCCACCTAATCCACCTAAAGCACTGTGCAGTATTTGGAAAAAGCTCCAGTCGTAAACATTCGCAAGACATGGTGTATCATTTGAGAGTACTGAGAGTATCTCTCCTGTTGACTTATTATCGTGATATAACATAGGTAGCTTGATGATATGCTCACACAAATTAGTTTTGAAATCGCGTATCGTGCTTTTAGAAATTTTTTCGGTGATTAGTGTTGCAATCGGAGCATATGTCCACCAGAGTAAATGGTTTATCATAATAAAACTCATTGGTAGCCAAAATGCTGTAAGATCCTTAGCTGTGATCGCATTAATAACACCTTTAATCCCGATAGTGTATAATGCTGTACAACATAGTTCAACAAAACAAAAGCCAAGGATAACCGTAACAAAGGTTTTATTTTTATCTTTCATGAGCGATAGTGCACGTTTTATTGTAAGAAGGTTAAAATTAGCTATGACTTTTTTAATTTTAATAAGCGAAGGCGATATTCGGCTTTCCGTAGCTTGTTCCTTCATAAGTCAATTCTCCTTTGAGCAAGGTCAATCAGTGATTGTCTGTGAGCGGAAATTATAATTAACTTACCTTTTGCTACATTTTTTATAGTCTCTGCTACTATCTTTTCAGTATCACTGTCTAGGGCACTTGTCGGCTCGTCCAATAACCAGATAGGAGCATCAGCGAGTATTGTACGTGCAAGTGCGATCCGCTGTTTTTGACCACCTGATAGTTCAGTAAAATCGTTATTTTCTACAGCGAAATTATCCGCTCCAGCATAATGCAAAGCCTGAAAAACCTGTAGATCAGTTGCAGACGGCTTGGCAATACGAACATTTTCTATTATTGTATCGTTAAAAAGATAGGTATCCTGGGTAACCACAGAAACAGCTCCATGGATTTCAATATTTCCGTTGTCTGGTTTATATAATCCCGCAATTAGATCTAACAGAGTAGTTTTGCCACTGCCCGATTTGCCACATATTGCAACTATACCGGCACCCGTATGCTCGAAAGATAGATTACTAATTACTGGGGTCCCTTGGTTATATGAAAAAGAAATATTATCAATTTTAATATGGGGAACACCCCTGTATTCTTTTTGTTCAGTGTTTCCTGTTTGAGGTAGTTCTTGCAACTTTGCGATACGGTTAATGGAAGCAATGCTACGGTTAAGTCCGTTTAATAAAAACAGCAGATACACTGTAGGCCCTATGACATAGGTAAGCAAGTCAAAAACCGACAATAAGGTACCTACCGACAGGTTCCCGTTAATAACCATATGCCCCGCAAAAATTAAATAAACAACTCGTGGCACCATTGCAGTAGATGAACATGCTGTCTGCATCAAAGCATTCCATTTCGAAATCTTAATATCCGTTTTGTAAACAGCATTATACTCACGACTAAGCTTTTCGCGGATTTGCTTTTCAGCTATAAAAGATTTAATGACTGGTATTGTAGCTAAAACTTGCTCTAGGGTGGATAACGCACGCCCTTCACCTTCTGCACGCATAGGATATAGCTTATTCATCTCACGATTGAGTGAAAGAGTAAAAAACATACCAATCGGTGTATAAACAAAAGTTATTAAAACAAGCAAAGGATTTATAAAAAGTACATAAATTAACACACCGAGTGCCATGGAAAACTGTGAAAACAAGCCAATAAGGTCGCCACCAATAAAATCGCAGACAACACCAGTGTCTGCGCCTATTGTCTGGAGCGTATCGCCTGCTTGTTGCTTAACTATTTCTCCATATTTGGCGTGTAGTAGCAAGTGAGCTATCCTATTTTTTAAGTCGCAACCCGATTTTGCTGCCAGCCGTGACACGCAGATACCGCTTATATATGTCAGTGTGCCATTTATTGTAATCAAAGCTACAAACAGTAGCAAAGAAAAGTATATAGATTCAATGCTTCCATCGCTTGTGTTATCTATCAAGCTTTGTGTAACTCTTGCTTGAACGAGTCCTGTACCAACTAACATAAGTGCAATAAGCGAGGCAATAATATATAGTTCTTTATGAGGTTTTATCGTTTGCCATAAAAATTTAGCAGCAGATTTATACCTGGAATTATTATCTCGAGGCATAAAAAAACCTACCTTTCTCAAGTGTTGACGAACAACGACTTAATACCATAGTTTTAGCTACTAACTATGGTATAAGAACATCTAGGTAGCGTAACTTAGCGAATTCTATTGTTGTTAAAAAGTAGGTAACTAATCATTATTTTATTTTCAACCTTGCCCTTTCGTTAGTTTATAATACTGCGTCGTATTCGAAATAAATGTTAGATAAAAACCAAGGAGTAATCTAAACAGTATTAGAATACAGGGGATCATCGAAAAAGAGATTATGTAAACTTGGTTATGTAGAGAGCTATTAACTCCAAGAGATAGCGGAGTTTTTTATTATACTCAGATAACCTATCCCGATAAAAGCAACAGCTTTCCAGCCTAACAACAAAAGCATTAGTACTATTAACTCTCTTAATAGACTGTATAACGTAAATTACTCTTAATCAATGGTTTAGACAGGAACAAATAGTTCAGATATGAAAAATATCCCACGCCAACTCACTTTATGCGTGGGATATATTTTATTCTCTATTGTTCATAAACAATACTTATTACACTACACCTTTGTCCCCGACATAATATCATGCACGTTTGCATTCCAGTCCCAACTGTCATAATTGGGTATTGGCTTTTTACACAAGGAGCGCTTTTCTTAAAGATAATTCAATCTCACTGCCATTTTCTCTCAATGAGTTAGGATTAAAATCTAAATAGCGTAACTCGCCTAAGTTGGTAGCCACTAAATACTCTACCGCAAACCCTAGATAGCTTCTTTTAATAATCCTACCCCTTACCCCCCCTCCTATTTGTAGATGCTCTGGCCTAATGGCAAACTGGTAGATACCATCAGCTACCTCCAGAGGAAGAGTGGTTGAGCCAAAAATAATTTGGCCTTTTTTAACCTCAAGCTGCACCAAGTTTACTTGGCCAAAGAAACTAGCTACATAGGGAGAATTAGGTTGGGTATAGATCTCGAAGGGGGTACCCATCTGTACAATGCGTCCATTTTCTAGTAGAGCAATGCGATCAGAAAGGCTAAGGGCTTCTTCCTGGTTGTGTGTGACAAAGACAATAGTAAGCCCTAAGGTTTTCTGTAGTTCTTTTAGTTCCTCTCTTAAAGATTGTCTTAAGGCAGGATCAAGAGCTGCAAAAGGCTCATCTAAAAGCAACAGATTGGGTTCTACAGCTAAGGCTCTAGCTAAGGCTACGCGTTGGCTCTCACCACCAGATAAACGCCTGACCGAGCGATCTTTTAAATCTTCTAGCTTAAATAAAGCTAGTAAATCCTTTAACCGTCTTTCTTTGATTTCTCTTTTTTCTTTTCTTAAGCCATAGAGAATATTTTCTGTTACTGAAAGATGGGGAAAGAGCGCATAGTCTTGGAAGACTAAGCCTAAATTTCTTTTCTGTGGTGGTAGTTTAGTTATATCTAATCCAGACAGTTTAATAGATCCAGAGTCACAATCTTCTAGCCCAGCAATCAGTCTCAGGGTAGTGGTTTTACCACAACCACTAGGGCCAAGTAGAGAAAAAAACTCTCCTTTAGCGATTGTAAAATCAACAGCTATATTAAAATTGTCATAGCTTTTCTGTAGGTCCTTTACCTCAAGCATGGCCTCTCCCCTCCCCTTTTCCCTCAATAAGCACAAATAGAATAATAAATAAAACCGACATTAAGGTTCCGAGTGCTGTGCCTTCTGGAAAACTATAATGACCAATTAAGCGGTATAAAGCCACTGTAAAGGTCACAAATCTTCCTTCACCAACTAACATGATCCCCGAAAGATCACCTAAAGAAAGCGCTAAACCATAAGCAAAAGCTGAATTTAAGGTGGGTCGTAAAAGGGGTAGATAGATAGTGCTAACAATCTCTTTCTCACTAGCTCCTAGGACTGCTGCAGCTTGCCTATACTCGGGATTAATCTCTTCTAAACCTAAACTCACTATTGAATAAACCACTGGAAAAGCAATGAAAACCTGGGTAAAGACCATCACAATTGGCACTGGTAGCCAATTTTTCATGGTTACTAGTACACCAAAACCATAACTCATCATCGATACCCCCAGCGGTACGAGAAAAAATGGTCTAAACCTAGGATAGTATCGGGCTAAAACAAATGCTAAAGCTACTGCTATAGCACTACTGGTTCCTGCCAAAAGTAGGCTGTTGATAAAGACTTGCCACATCGGAGTGCCTAGTAGTCTGGTTGTTTTAGCAGAAAATAAATTAATATGATTTTGTAAGGTAAAAGTACCCCCCCGGGTTAGAAATGAACGATAAGAAAGACTTAAAAGAGGCCCACCATAAAAGATAAGTAATGCCACAAAATAGATCACCATTAAGACCTTAAGCCAGGTCTTTTTTTCTTTGTTAAATGGTTTGGCTTGTGAAAGGGTAAACGCCTTATCGACACTGTCTGTTCTCTTTGAGAGATAGTTTACTAACAAAATAAAAGTGAACGATATGATTAATTGTAAAAAAGCTACTAGGTGTGCTTTTTCTAAGTTAAGCCTTCTAACTAAGGTATAAATAAAAACTTCCACCGTCTGAAAGGAAACCCCACCGAAGACCAGTACTATAGCAAAACTAAGTGAGGAATAAAGAAAAGACAATAAGGTCGCATAGGCTAAAGAAGGCCAAAGCAGGGGTAACTCAATACGGAAAAAAGCTCTAAGTGGTGAATCACCTAAAACATAAGCAGATTCTAATAGATCTCTATCTAACTTTTCCCAAGTAGTACCCACAATTCGAATACTAACAGAGAAATTATAAAAGACATGGGCAAAGATGATGCCGATAAAACTATAGATAAAGGTTCCTGTGCCAAAGGTTCTAGCAAACAAACCTTGCTGCCCATAAAACACAATCATCGCTAAAACTACTAGGATGCTTGGTAATATGAATGGGATCATAGTCAAATTACGGATTAACCTTTTACCCTTGAACTCATAGTGTGAGAAAAAATAAGCTCCTGGTAGCCCAATGATTAAGCTAAAAAGTGCGCTTAAACCAGCCTGGGTGTAGGTGAATTTTAAAGCACTATGTAAAGAAGGGTCAGTTAGTAGCTCTGTGATAATTTCTATAAGATTAGGGAGGGCTAGAAGTTTAACGACTAGGCCTCCTAAAGGTACGTATACAATTAGCAGTAATATTAATAAGGATACTAGTCGCCACACTCTCTAACCCTCCTTTTAATCAAACTAACAAAAAATTATCTCATCACTTTTTCCCAGTCTTTTAACCACTTATCCAAATTATTATAGATCTTATCTAGACTTAGCTTACTATTAAGAATCTCAGGAGCCTTCGCAGCAATAGCAAAAGACTCAGGTAGTTTAGCATCGCTTCTAGCAGGATACATAAACTGTGATTCGGTTAATGCTTCTTGTAAAGGTATACTTAACAAGTAATCCATAGCCGCTCTAGCCAAGGTGCGATTTTTCGTTCCCTTAACAATACCAGCTCCTTCAATTTGAGCCCAGGCAGTATTGTCTAAAACAAGTGCTTGGTATCTATCTGTCTTATCATATACGAGATGGTAAACCGGACTAGAACCATAACTTAAGACAATAGGTGCTTCTCCGTTGGTATAAATTCCATAGGCTATAGACCAGCTAGAGGGCATAACAAGGATATTTTTCTTTAACTCTTGCCAATAATTCAAGTAGTTATCTTCACCATAAAGGGCAATGGTGGAGAGTAAAAAAGCTTGGCCTGGGGAAGAAGTCATTGGGTTAGGAATAACAAGCTTTTTAGCATATTCGCTTTTTAACAGATCTTGGTGGGTTTTAGGCACTTTAGGAAGATTTTTAGAGTCATAGTTAAAGGTAATAAAACCATAATCAAAGGGTACCATATAGAAATCTTTAGCAAAGACAAGGTCTGGTCTAATTTTATCAGCACCTTTTGGTTTGTAAGCTTCAAAAACATCATCTTTTTTAGCATCGATAAGATAGATTTCATCGAGACCAATTACCATATCAGCTACAGGCTTTCCCTTTTCCATGAGAAGTCTCGTATACATAGTACCCGTATCTTCAAAAAGAATAAACTTAACTTTAGCATTGTACTCTTTGACCATATGCTTTTCCATCATTTCCATCAGATTTTGGCCAAAAGAGTCGTAGCTATAAATAACTAGCTCACTCCCTTGTACGAAAACGGCACAGAACACAAAAACTACCAGTAACAAGGTATAAAAGCGTTTCACCAAAAAACCTCCTTAGTTCTACGGGGTTTAAAAAGCCTTCCCCTTAGTAAAAGGGAAGGCTGAAATAAGCGATACCTCGAAACTCCCTACGCTAGAATTACCTAGATCAGGTTGTCGGAGTGTGATCTCAGCCCCTTGTGGGGGCACCCCCGTTCGACTTATTATATTTTACTTCACTTTAGCAAATGCACCTTGTTTTGTCAAACTAGTCCCTACTTTCAATAGTAACTAGCCAATCGATTGGAGTTACTTGAAAAAATAGATTTCACTTTTCAGAAACCACTTACCCTAAGCTATTCATCTTAAAACTACTCTGTGGCAACTAATACCGTCTGCAAGGACTAAGTTTATAATCATAAAAAGGACCACTCTTCTTGATACAGAATTTTGTAGCTATGGGGAGTGGTTAATTATGGAAAACTTTTTGTCCTTTGCTCAGGAGCATATTGAACCTTTACTGGTGAGTAATCCTGGTCGGGTAGGCTTTGCGGCTACTTTATTAGGCGAAACTTATTCATTCAAAGGTGATGAATCATTTGTAGCTGCTTCTACAATCAAGGTACCTCTTTTACTTTCAGCTCTTAAACTTAATCTGCAAAAGCCTGTTCCTCTACCACTACTAAAAACTGGTGGTTCTGGGATCCTGGAGTTTTTTAATAGTAACCTTTATTACAACCTTCACGATCTTCTATTAGCTATGATTGCCACCAGTGATAATGCTGCGACTAATGTAGTTATTGATTTATTAGGTGGTTTCCAGCCCATTGAGCAAGAATGGTCCTTATGGGGATTAAAGAAAACTAAATTAAAAAGAAAGATGATGGATTTTTCAGCTAGCAAAAAGGGATTAGAAAATACTTCTTCACCTTTAGAGATGGTGAATTTACTTACTACCCTTACACCAGAAAAGACTGCTACTCTACGGTATTTCCTTAGTAAGCAACTTTTCAGAGAAGGCTTAGGCTTTTATCTTACAGAAGGTGTAACTGAACATAAAACCGGTTCTCTTGATTCTGTTTTTAACGATGTAGGGATAATGAAACTTAACGGCGATCTCCTCTACTACGCCTATTTTAGCAAAGATATCAATATTGGCGAAAGCATTACCCTTGCTGGACGAATTGGCCAGATAATCTATGAGAGGTGCCCTCAATGAAAATTACCAATGCTTCGGTTTTTTCAATAAGTGTCCCCAAAAAATCGGCATTTGCTGTTGCCTATGCAGTACGTGTCGCTGCAGAAAGTCTTATTGTGAAGTTAGAAACCGATACAGGGCTTATAGGCTTTGGTGAAGCCGTCCCTGTTAAGGAAGTTACTGGTGAAGATAAAAATCAAGTTTATATTAAACTAAAAGAGTTTTGTAGCTTACTTAAAGGTTGCGATCTGAAGGAACATCCTGCAATTATGATGAAAGCAGAGTCCTTCCTCAAAGATATGCCTTCTGCTTGTTCTGCCCTAGATTCAGCTTTTTGGGACCTTACCGGCCAGACTCAGAATAAACCTCTTTATCAGATCTGGGGAGGAGCCAAAGAATATTGCTTAGCTAGTCAGAGTCTAGGAATTCTCTCATTAGAAGAAACCTTATCAGAGACAAAAAAGTATGTAGAGCAAGGCATTACCCACCTAAAATACAAGATCGGTTTAGATAAGGAAGCTGATCTTAAGCGTATTAAGCAAGTCCGAGACCAGTTTCCTAATATAACCATCTATCTAGATGCCAACCAAGGTTATTCTGTACACGAAGCTATGTTTGTTACCGAAAGCTTAGCTGATTATAAGATTGAATTTATGGAACAACCTGTAGCGAAAGAAGATTTAAAAGGGTTAATCACTGTAGCCAGGCATTCACCTTTCGCTATTGTCGCTGACGAAGCTATTCAAGGTATGGAGAGCTTAGATAAACTCTTAGCTTTGGGTACTATACCTATGATTAATATCAAACTGATGAAGTGTGGTGGCCCATCAAAGGCTTTAAAGATGATTCAAAAAGCTAACGAATATAATATAAAATGCATGATCGGCTGTATGATCGAAACCCGTCTAGGGATCACAACCGGTCTCCATGTAGCTCAGGCCAGTAATAATGTTTATTACATCGACCTAGACGGTTGTTGGGACCTCAATTTCGACATCGTAAAAAAGGACGGTGCCAACTTACACGATGGTAAAGAGTTTGTTTCTTTAGCTCCCGGTCTTGGTGTATGTATCGATGAAGAACTCTTAAGGAAATTTTCCGATAAGTGAGGGAACAAAATGAGCATTTTAAAATACCCTGTTGTTAAATTGTTAGACACCCCTAATGCTTTAGCTTCCACGGTCACTGAAGGTAAAATGGGTGAATCTGTAACAGTTCTCGAAGAGCTTGGCGATTGGTTAGAGATCCAAACTGATTGGGATAACTACCCAGGATTTGTTCCTAAAGAAACAGTTGCCAATCTTGAGTGGCAAGTAGAAAACCCCTTAATTACAGCTTCACTTACTAGTCTTGTCTACTTAGAAGCTAAAGTGCAGTCACCTATTCTGCAGAGACTACCTATTGGCATTAAACTCACATTACTTGAATCAAGTGATTGCTGGTTTAAAGTCCAGCTCCCCGAGGGCACTATTGGTTATATCCAAAAGGGTGATACCGTTTTAGAGGAAGCTTTCCAATTCACCTCTTTACCCAAACTTCGCGCAAGTTTAGTAGCTTGGGCTTTAAAATTTAACAAAGCTGTTCCTTATGTATGGGGTGGTACTTCCTCTTTTGGTACAGACTGTTCAGGGTTTGTCCAACACCTCTATAGATTACACAATCTACCCTTAGAAAGAGATGCCTCCGAACAAGGTACAGGTAAGCATCTTGTTAACATCCAAAGAGGGGACATCTTACCTGGCGACTTAATATTTTTTACAGGCTTTAGTCATGTAGGTATGGCCATCTCCCACTTCGATTTTATCCATGCCACAACCAATACCAAACCTGTAGTACAAATCTCGCAAATTGACGATCCCCACTGGGCGACGCAAACAATCCAGTATAGCCGTTACAAATTCTAAGCTATGTTTAGATATTCTCTTAGCAATCCCTACCTGGGAAATCTTTCCTCCATTTAGTTAAAAACAACAACCTCCCTTGGAAGAAAAAAACACCTACAGCTGACGTTTTTATGTTAAAATGTAAATTCGAGGTGGTAGGTAGAAAATGAAAGTTGGCTTTACTAAGCTTAGTACAATTGATTACCCAGGTAAAATTTGTTCTGTTATTTTTATGCCTCATTGCAATTTTAGATGTGGCTACTGTCACAATCAAGATGTTGTAGACGGTAATGTTGATAGAAAATTAGATGATGTTCTAAAAGAACTAGCCCAAGATCAAAAAATTATTTCTTCCGTGTGTATCTCAGGTGGAGAACCCACTTTAAACCCCGAATTAGCAACTATCGCTAAGGAACTAAAAAAGCAAGGCTTTCTCCTCAAACTAGACACTAACGGTAGTAATCCTTATCTCTTAGAAACCGTTCTACCTTACCTAGATTATGTTGCCATGGATATCAAAGGTCCTCTGAGTAGGTATAGCGCTATTGCTAAATATGATGAGATCAACAAGATATTGCGTTCTATCTCTTTAGTTAGGACTCTCAAAGACTATGAATTTAGAACGACTATTTCACCAACATACCTCTTAGAATCTGATGTTTTAGCTATAGCTAACTTGATACAGGGTTCTAAAAAGTATGTTTTACAAGGTTATAAAAAAGCCCGTTCTGACTTTGAAGCAGAAGAGCCTACCAAAGAATGGCTACAACAAATAGCCTCGTTAGTCAAACCTTATTTTACTGAAGTTATGGTTCGGGGAGGCAAATAATTATGATTAAAGTTATTAAGCGTAATGGTTCATTAGTTGATTTTGATAACCAAAAAATTGAAAATGCCATTAAAAAAGCTTTCGAAGCTGTTGGCAAACCAGATAGATCAAAAGAATTAGCTCCACTAGTTACAGCTAAAATAAATAAAGACATTATTTACATCGAAGAGATCCAAGATATTGTTGAAGTTGTGCTAATGGAAGCAGGAGAGTATGTTGCGGCTAAAGCGTATATCGTCTATCGCGAGAAGCAAGCCGAAAAAAGAAAGATGACTAGTTCGGTCAAAGAAACCATGGGTATCTTTGACTCTTATATTCGTAACGAAGATTGGAAAGTCAAAGAAAACAGTAACATGAACTATTCTTTGCAAGGGTTAAACAACCACATAGTCTCACGCTTCACTGAGACCTACTGGTTAAATAAGATTTACCCTGGCAATATCGCTGATGCTCATGAAAGTGGCGACCTACACATTCATGACCTAGGTTTATTGGCCCCTTATTGCTGTGGTTGGAACTTAGAAGATCTGCTCTTAAATGGCTTTGGTGGTGTCGACTATAAGGTGGAAAGTGCTGCTCCCAAACATTTTGGTACAGCCCTAGGACAGTTGGTTAATTTTCTATATACCATGCAAGGTGAAGCAGCAGGCGCCCAAGCTGTTAGCAACTTTGATACTCTTCTAGCTCCTTTTGTTTTTTACGATAACCTCGGCTATGAAGAGGTTTTGCAAGAAATCCAAAGTTTTGTCTATAACTTAAATGTGCCTACAAGAGTTGGTTTTCAAACCCCTTTCTCTAATATCACTTTAGATATTAAATGCCCTTCTATCTTAGCTAATCAACCGGTAGTAATAGGCGGTCAACATTTGGACAAGACCTACAAAGACTTCCAAAAAGAGATGGATCTTATTAATATGGCATTTTGTGAGGTCATGATGGAAGGCGATAAAAAGGGAAGGATGTTCAGCTTCCCCATACCTACCTATAATGTTACTAAAGATTTTCCCTGGGGTTCACCACTTGTGCATAATATTATGAAAATGACTGCGAAATATGGGACCCCCTACTTTACCAATTTTATTAACTCCGATCTTTCTCCTGATGATGTTAGAAGTATGTGCTGCCGCTTACGCATTGATAATAGAGAACTCAAAAAACGTGGTGGTGGCCTCTTTGGTGCCAACCCGTTAACTGGTTCTATGGGTAATGTAACAATCAACTTACCCCGTATCGGTTATTTGGCTAAAACCGAAGCTGAATACTTTTACCGGTTGACCAAGGTCATGGATATGGCCAAAAACAGTCTTTTAATTAAGAGGAAAGCTGTAGAATCCTTTACTGAAAACGGCCTCTACCCCTACTCTAAGTTCTACTTAAGAGATGTTAAAGCTAGGTTTGGACAGTATTGGGCAAACCACTTCAACACAATCGGGATAATTGGCATGAATGAATCTCTCGTTAATTTTCTAGGTCAAGATATTACTACAGCAGCTGGTCATGCTTTTGCCCTTAAAATCATGGACTTTATGAGAGATAAACTAACTGAATACCAAACTGAAACTAATCAAATGTTTAACCTAGAAGCAACTCCTGGCGAGGGAACTACTCTGACCTTAGCACTTAAGGACAAAAAACGTTATCCCGATATTTTCGTACAAGGAACAGCTGATGCTCCTTACTATACCAACTCTACCCAACTACCTGTTGATCACACCAAAAACCTCATCGAAGCTATTAAATTGCAAGACGATCTTCAAACTAAATACACAGGAGGAACTGTACTTCATGGTTTCTTAGGCGAATCTCCTACACCAGAAGCTGCTGAGGACCTCATTAAGAGCATCTTTAATAACTTTAGATTACCTTACTTTTCGATTACTCCTACCTTCTCTATCTGCCCTCAAGACGGCTATATCGCCGGCGAACATTTTGTTTGCCCTAAATGCGGTAAAGAAGCTGAGGTTTGGAGTAGGGTTGTTGGTTTCTATCGACCAGTACAAAACTGGAACAAAGGCAAAAAACAAGAATTTTTGCAGCGCGTAGAGTTTGAATATAAACCGGTTGCTAACTCTTGATAATTCAACTTACAATCATCTATAACTAAAAACAGCATGTGATTTAGCCCTTTGGTTATAAACCAAAGGGCCTTTTCTTTCTTCTTATAAACTAGGTCACCTAAAAGAAGAACTTTGCATCTTAGTTCGGTTTAGGCAAAACTATTAAAGCAACGAACTATATAAATCTTCAATTTGGTCCAGAAAATTATTATAATCTAGATATTTCTGGGCAAATAACCGGCTCTCTTGTTGTAATTCCCTTAAAGCCGCTTCATCCTGAAGTAATTCTAAAAAACTATTATAAATAAGAGATAGGTCGGGATTTAAACCTGACTTTCCCCCGGTAAATTCCGGTATTGGCTCTAACTTGCTTGGATCAACAAATCCATCGGCATCTCTACCTAATACATAACCTACATTACCAGTAGCCATACCTTCTCTAATAGCCATACCCGTTCCAATGACTATATCAGAATCAGCTAAAAAATGAGCTCTATCCTCTTGCCAACCATAATTATTTACATTAACTCCTGTAAAGATCCCAAAGGGGATATTGCCTATCACTCTAATTTCTAGAGGAACTTTTTTAGCTGCTTCATTTAAAGCCTCGCCAAGAATAATTAGTCCTAAACGTTTACTTTCGGCATAGCGGCCTAAATAGGTAATTACTTTTTTATCTTGGTGTTTTTTTGCAGGTTGATATTCTAAAAGATCAACTGCATTACCTAGAACTATAATATCTTTAACTTCGTTTTGATAAGGCTCAGCAAAGCACTTTCCTACCGAAATAACTAAATCTGCTTGCTGCATATAGCTAATATAATTATTCAAGCCATAACCGTGAATGGTAAGAACCAAAGGACAATGAAAATCTTTAGCTAAAGTTGTAGCCTGAGGCCAAGTAATTGATGAATGCGCATGGATTATCGTTTTGAAGCTTACTTTCTCAGGGAAAGTCTCCAAAACGTTAACACCTTGTAAAACCAAGTTTTTTTTGTGGTTATTATAAGCTTTTAAGGTTTGAGGACTCCTCTTAAGAGACTCGGGATTATTATCAAGATACACTTTTACCTTGTGCCCTCTTTGCACTAATCCTCGAGCTAATTGCTCTACATGAACGGTTTGGCCACTGCGAAAGAAACGATTTAAAAGCAAAACTTGCATAAGTTCACCTCCGACTAAGACAAAATATGCTCTTAGCCTTTTAGTTGACGCTTATGCAAGTATCATTCTTAATTTATTCTTTCTCGTAGAAAGTAAGCAGCTACACCGCCTATTAAAGCCATAATAAAACCTAGAAAGCTCCACTCTGGCCATAACACTGGTAAGGACCCTAATACAAGACCTACAATAAAACTCATCGTTCTATGCCTTTGCCTCGTTAGTAGAAAACTAATAATACCAGCAAATACACTAAATCCCAGTAACACCCCCCCACCAAAAGGCAGGAGGATCTTTAGATCAAATACAGTTACAGCATGTAATACTTCTTCGTAAATTCCTAAAAGAACCAGAGTTGTAGCCCCGCTAATTCCAGGTAGTATCATAGCACCTGTAGCAATAAACCCTCCTAAGAAAAAGAGAGGAAATTGTAAGGTTTTCCACTGAACACCCATCTCAATGTTCGTCATAAAGTTTGAAATTAAAACACCCAAGATTAACCATAAGATACTATGCGTAGTATAAGTCTTTTCTCTTTTTATTAATATTATTGTTGAAACGACGATAAGACCAAACAAAAAACCATAGACCTCATTGGGATAGTGTTCTAATAGATAGGTAGTTATAAAAGAGGTAGAGAGGATTCCTGTAGCAATACCTGCCCCTATCGGCAACAGGTGTTTCCAGTCTAACTTTTTTAAAGCTTCCAGTAGTTCGTCATAGACACCAAGAATTAAAGCAATCGTGCCACCACTAATACCAGGTAAAGTATTGGCAATACCCATAGGTAAGCTTAAAAGAAACTTGTGTAGCACAGAAATCCCCCCCTTTACCTTTTACTGTGCTAATAAATAAATAGCATAAGCATAGATAAGTGTCATTTTCCGGAGGGAGTCTAGACTTAGCCTTTCGTTAGCTTGATGGGCTATCATTGGCTCACCTGGGAACTGAGCACCAAAAGCTACAGTATTAGGAATAGCCTTAGCATAGGTGCCACCACCGATAGCTAATAATTCAGGTTCTTCTCCTGTTACCTCTTTATAAGCTTTTTGGAGATTAATAATCAACGGGTGATCAGCAGGCACTAATAATGGTGCTTTAGTATTGTCACCACCTACAGATAAGGCTTTTGCTTCTAAGCCTTGGGGTAGGTGTAGCTTTACTTGTTTTAAAATCTGCTCAATTGTAACCCCATATGGATATCTAATATCGATAACCAATCTACTACCTTTAGCATTTATACGCAAAAGACCTGGATTCCAGGATAAGGTACCAGCAATTTCGTGATGGAAGTTTATACCGAGCGGTGCTCCATCTGGTGTCTGGCCAATTTGGTTAAAGAACTGGCACAAGGGATTCTTTACACCAGCTTGAGCTAGGCCTAGTAAAAGATCAACAATGGCATTGTGACCGATCTGGGGAGTAGAGCCATGCGCTTCTTTTCCTTCGGCCACTACATAGCGACCTACAGGTGCCTCTTTAACATATTTTAATACTTCCTTGTGGCTAATCTCTTTAAGAGAAGACACCATCTTAAAGCTTTCCGCGACTTTAGCAAAGGCTTTATTGGGAACAACATTAGTCCTCTCCCCACCATATGCCCAAAGACCATCGGTTGCTGGGCCAGTAAGTTCTAAGTGTAAAATACCTTTTTCACTTTGAATTATTGGAAATTCACCATCGGGAGTAAAACCATAGGTGGGCTTTTTTTCACTGGCAAAGTATGCTTTCATACATTTCCAGTTGGTCTCTTCAGCTGTGCCAATTATAGTTCTAATCCTTTTCTTCGGTTGGAACCCTAAATTCATTAAGGCCTTTTGGGCATAGAGGCAGGCTATAGTTGGGCCTTTGTCGTCAGTAGAGCCTCTGCCCCAAATATAACCATCAGCCACTTTACCACTAAAAGGATCATCATCCCAACCTGTTCCTGGTGGTACCACATCTAAGTGCCCTAAGATAGCGAGAATCTCCTCGCCTTCCCCCCACTCAGCGTGACCTGCCACATTTTGGACATTTTTAAATTTAAAACCCATATCCTTAGCTAGCTTTTCAGTAGCTAAAAGTGCTTGGTAACAGCCTTCTCCTTGGGGTTTCTCTCCAGAAAATGTATCCGGATCTTCTACACTAGGAATCTTAACTAAGTTACTAATGCTTTCAACTAGTTCCGGCATTAGTTTTTCGATTTCTTTTTTTAACTTCTCTTGCATCCTTTTCACCTCGTAAACTATTAGCCTCTTAAACGACAACAGCTCCATCTTTTAATACTATTAGGTTATGATCCAGTTTGTTTTCTTTAGCTATGTTAACCAAATGTGGTTGACAAGTAAAGAAAAGTACCTGATGCGTACTCTGTATACTAGCTAGAATCTCGAGTGTATTTCGTGATCTCTTAGGATCAAAGTTTACTAAAATATCGTCAATTACCAAAGGTAGTGAGTTTTGTTGTCTTGCAAACTCTTCTATGAGCCCTAAGCGCAAGCAGAGATAGAGTTGCTCTACGGTCCCGCGACTTAGCTCCTCAGGCTTTTTCAGCTCTTGATTACTGCTTACTACTTCAAATCGCTGCTCACCTAGAGGAGAAATAACTTTGGTATAGCGTCCACCTGTGATCTCATTAAAAAAGCGAGAGGCTGTTTTCAGCACACCTGGTTGTTTTTCTCTTTCATAAACCATACGTGCTTTATTAATTAAATACCTACAAATCTCGGCTTCAGCCCATTTTTTAGCCAGCGAATTCATTTC
The DNA here is from genome assembly GCA_002399235.1 of Firmicutes bacterium UBA4881. Classification (GTDB taxonomy): domain Bacteria; phylum Bacillota; class DTU065; order DTU065; family DTU065; genus UBA4881. The sequence goes on from DHDH01000015.1 coordinate 40,736, forward strand.
GCTTGTAATATTAGCTTGTCTAGCTAACAATTTTTCTGCTTCTTCACTCTGTTCTAACTGGTTTAGTTTCTCCGCTAAGCGGCCTAATCTCTCATTAGCATCTGTTTCTAAATCTTTCGACTTAGTAAGAGCATCGTTATTTTCTTTTAATTGTTTCTCTAACGATATATCGCTAAGTTCACTTAGCTCTTGTAATAATTCTTCCTGCTTATCTCTCACTAAGTTTTTCAGATTGGACTCAATCACTATAATACTTGTTTCTAATTGTTTTTTCTCTTCTGCCTTTTTAGCTAAAGCCCGGAATTCATCAGGTGTTTCAACTTCAGCTTTGCAGAAGATCTCTTTAACTATCTCTGACTTAACTTGATGTTTATGGAGTAGATCTTCTTCTTTAATCTTTAGCTCTTCTAAAACCTTATTTATATCGTTTTTCTTTTGGTTTGAATCCATATTTTTCTTTAACCGATTTTGCCAATCTAAAACAGCTACCTCGGGATCGCTTAGCTTATCTCTTTCTAAAACACTAGCTAGATTATGCACCTTTTGCCTGTACTCTTCAATATTTTTTGTGAGAGCCTTTTTATCCTGTTCTCTCTCTGTTAATTCATCAGTTCTTGCTAATAACTCTCTCGCTGCACTAAGCCACTCTAATATAGCTAGTGGTTCTTTATTAGGTAGATTTTTGCTTTGTAAGAAAAGTTGCCAATTAGTATCGTTGGTGTTTCTCTCTTGATCCTGTTCCTGGATAACTTCTTTGGTAAGAGTTATTTGTTTTCCCAAGCTTTGAAGCTTTTGTCTAATCTCTACTAATCGCTCTTCTTGACGATGTCTTTTCATTAGAACTTCGTTTTCTTTAATTAACTCTTCTGTAAGAGTCTTAATTAGCTCTGGCTCTACATTCCCTACAAACCCTAAAATACCCTCAGCTTCGGCAAATTGCCTTTGAATCTGTTCGAGCTCTTGCTTGATACGAGCTAGTTTTTCCATCCGTTCTTCTTCTTCGCTTTGCCAAGCTAGTAGATCTATCTTTTCTTGCTTTTTCACACTTAAATAACTTAATAAGTTGTACAAAGCAAAGATTAATCCAGGCACACCTAAATACCACTTTTTTATGATTAAAAAATAACTAGAAAGTAGTGCGATTAAAACAGTTCCGATAATTGTCGCCCAACCACTTGAAACAATAGGTTTATTTGATGGAGTCTGGAGGTCTTCAACTCGCTGTTTAAGATAATCGCGACTAGGGGCTAGCTGTTTATAAGTCTCTAGTGCTTCTTTTACTTGGTAAAAGTTTTGTCTTACTTGTAGTGTTTCTAGCTCTTTTAATACTGTTTCTTCTTCTTTTATCAGTCCTTGTTTTTCCGTCTCTAATGAAACTAACTTCTCCTTAGATTGGCGTAAACTCTCTTTATTATCTGTTAGCTTGTCTTGCCAAGAACGAATCTGCTCGTTCACTTCAGGAGCTAAATGCAAAGAAAGTAAAGTCTCATGATCATACTCACTACCTAGCTCAGTAGGAATTCTGCTTTGCAGTTGTTTATTTAATTCATCGATTTTCGCTGTTAACTCTTGACACTTAGCTTTCCAGTCGGTGACCTTAGAAAGGTCACTGTATAATGCACCAATCTCTGCTTCATGAGCAATAATGTTATAGTCTACCTGACACTCCTTCAGGTCTTCTTGTTGCTTAGATTGTCTAATTCTAACCTGTGCTAACTCTTCTTCACAACTAGCTATCTCTTTAAGGAGTGCTTCCGCCTCTAGTACTCGTGCTTCAGGGAATTCCTCAGGAATACCTAAAGCAGCGATATTATCTTGCAAGGAACATTTTTCCTTCCACAGTTTCCAGCCCTGGGAGAGGGTATTTAACCAATGTCTTTTCTCTTCTAAATTAGCCAATTCTTTTTTTATCTCTGCTAATTCGTTTTGAGTCTTCTCTTCGTCTTTTAAACATTGGTTGTATTCTTCTGGTTCTTTTTGTAAACGGGCTAAGCCTGTCTCTAACTCTTCTAACTCAGTTAGTTTTTGATTAAGTAGGGGCCTAGTAGCGATCTTATTAGGAGAATAGTATTCTTTAGCTCTCTTTTCTAATTCAATATCGATCTTAGATAGAGATAGATTCCCTGGATAAAGACCGCTTGAATAAAGAAAACTACTAACTTCATTGTCAGTTAAAGTGTTTAAGGTTTGCAACTCATCTAAACCAAAAGCAAAAACATTACGGTAAACATTTTCGGAAATTGGCCCAAGTAGCTTTGTCAGAGTATCTCCTGGCTCAGTTTCACCATCAATTAATATTGTTAAATCTCCTTTACCTGTACGCCCTTGCCTTCTGACTAAGCATTCTCTTCCATCTGGTAGCATTAAAAGCAGATGTCCACACTGCACACCACCATTTATAGGGGTATATTTCTCCGTTTTACCCTTAGGAAAGCCAAAAAGAACCCAGCGGATAAAAGCTAAAAGGGTACTTTTACCAGCTTCATTCTCGCCTAAAATAAAATTCATACCTTGAGTAAGATCTAGTGTAAAGTTGGTAAAAATACCGAAATTTTTAATCCCTATTTGCTTAATTCTCATGGTTTTTCACCCCGCCAAAAGAGATCTAGTCCCAAAGCCACGCTCCCCGAGACAATAGACTCTAAAGCTTTTGCATCAACAGGTTCAATTAGGTCACCCAAACGGTTATATAGAGGTGCCAACACTTCTTCCAATTCTTTTTGGTCTTCACTATTTAATAGCTTTTCTGCTTCTCTTAAAAACTCACCAGGAAGACTCTCTTCATTTTTCACAGCTTCATAATCAATATCTGGCAATATCTCCAGTTCTAAAGACTCTAGAGCGTAATTTTTTCCTTCTCTAAATCGTTCTTCTAACTCGGCTTGTCCATTTATAAGTTCTTTATATAATGGTGTTCTACCAGTTATTATAAGTCTAATCACCAGGGGCTTTTCCCTGGCTTCTTCATCTAGCTCATCTAGTGCTTTGTATAATTCATTTAAGGTTTCAGGAGCAGGCACTTTTTTTATCTGCCAATAATAAGCTGAGGTCTCGATAAACTCTATTTTTACCTCTCGATCTACCTCGACTAGATAAACGCCTTTTGGTCCTGTTTCGTTAATCTGATTTCCCTGGGTTGTACCAGCATAGACTACATATGGCTTTGTATTAAGTATAGTACCGGTATGAACATGGCCTAGAGCCCAGTAATCAAAACCACTTTTGCTTAAATTAGCCAAACTAGAAGGGGCATAATTATCTTTTTTACCATAACCAGCTACATTGGTATGCAATAAAGCAATTTGAAAGCCTTTAGAGCCTTTTTTAAATTTTAAGCTCAGATCGTCAGTCACTTTAGCCACAGGATAGCTGATACCTGTTATCTCTGCTAAAGTCACGCCATCTTTGATAAAAGGAATTGTCTCTAGTTCAGCGCCAAAAAAATGAACCCCAGCTGGTAGTTTGCTCTGTGCTCTACTAATATTTAAGGGATCATGATTCCCCCCTACCATAAAGACCTTAATCCCAGCTTCACTTAATCTTGTTAGACCACGGTATAGTTCCAACTGAGATCTTAAGGTTGGGGTTTTCGTATCTAAAACATCACCAGAGAACAGAACGAAATCCACTTCTAAAGCTATAGCTTTTTCGATCAAGGTTTCCATGGCTTGGTAGGCAGCATTGGCAATTCTCTCTCTCCACTCTTTAGAAAGACCCAACGTGCCTGGGCCACTGTTCCCTAAATGTAAGTCAGATGCATGAATAAATCGTAACATTGGCCTTCTCTCTCCTTGTCATGGATGTCTAGTTAATGATTCTTGATTCTCTTTCCTATCCCTGCCAAAGCTCCTAGATAGGAAAAAGGCCCCCGGTTAACCCGAAGGCCTGGAATCTTATTTCTTAGCAAGTTTATCTATATATTTGGTATTCTTTTTGTTTACGGCTTAGCTCTTGTTCAGTATTTTTAGCAGCAATCTTTAGTGCCTCTTCCGGTGCAATCTTCTTTTGTAGTACATTGTGTACGGCAAAGTTTAATTCTCTTTGTACTGCACTACCACCAGGGAAATAACTAAAAGCATTAGATACATTGAGTTGCTCGTAAAACATCTGCTTATCATTATCAGGAATAGGTAGTGATTTGGTAGCAGCCATATTACCAGAGAAAATCATAGCACCTTTAATTTTTTCTGGAACTAGTTTAACTAACTGACTTTGTACCTCGTCAGAAAGATACCATTCTAAATACTTGAAGGCGGCTTCTTTATTTTTAGCATTCTTAGCAATACCTAAAGTAGAACCACCCATAAAGCTCTCATGGCTAATTGAGCCATCTTGTCTAACAGTACCTGGAATTAAGCCAACTTGCCACTTACCACTTAATTCGGGGGCTGCTAGATAAACATTTGCGTAAAAAGCACTGATATCCATTAATACTGGCCATTCGCCTGTTTTAAACATTTGGAAAGAGATTCCCTCTTGAGGCAAACCATGTTTAGTATAAAGCTCAACATAGTTTTTAAAGCCTTGGACTGAGTTATCTTCTAAGAGCTTACTTTTATAAGTTTCGCCATCAACCCAGCTACCATTGTTCTGTTTCATCATTAGGTATGAACCCCATTCAGGGCCACCATTGATACCACCATATCCCCAGCCAGCAGACATATTCCTAGCTTTTAGCTTCGGTTGAATGGCATGCAAATCGTTCCAAGTCTTAGGTATAGCCATACCTAAATCACGAAGAATATCTGTACGGTAATAACCAACAATAACTCCAGCATTTTCCACAAAATCAAAAGTGTTCCCTCTAAAGTTTAGAGCTCTGGTTGTCCCAGGATAAAGTTTCTTTTCCACAGCTTGCACTCGTGCGGCACCAAAGTTTTCCTTAAGATCCAAAACACCACTTCTAACCCCATATTCTACTAAATGATCAGGTGCACCAGCAATAATATCAGGAGTAGAGTTAGAAGCCATTGCTAAAAGTACTTTATTAAACATACCTTCCCAAGGAAAAACGCTTATAGAAACTTCAATGCCAGTCTTGGGAGTAAAGTCTTGTGCAATGAGATCTTTAATTATGCTAATTGTTTCATTAGCTAGACCAACTTCCCAAACTTCAATCTTTGGTCCTGCCCAGACAGCCACTGACAGAAGAAGAATCAACGCTAAGGTAAAAGTAACTCTTCTAGTCATATTAATAGCCCCCCTATTGATTTTACCTTTAATAAATTCTTTAGAGAGACTTTTTTCCCTCTCCGGATTAACTACTTCGAGCAAAGATAAGTAAATTCAACTTAAAAGTGCTGGGTTTATAACCCAGCACTTAATTAGTTTTTAATCTATTAACTCTTCTGTGTAAATTAATTACCACTATAATTAAGACTGCATCTTCGGATCTAAGACATCACGGAAAGCATCGCCTACAAGGTTCCAAGCGAGCACAAATAAAACTATAGCTAAGCCAGGATAAACAATTGTGTACCAGTAAGCAAAAGCATTTTCTGGTGTACCTAAGAGCCAGTTACGGCCAAAACTAATCATCTGACCCCAATCAGCATAACCTTGCGGTGCACCAACACCCAAGAAACTAAGGCCAGAAGCGGTGATAACTACAGAACCAATGTTCATACTAGCCTGGACTAAAACAGGGAAGATTGAATTAGGTAATACATGCTTCATAATAATTTGCCAATCCTTTACACCACAGGCTTTGGCCGCTAGAATATATTCTTCTTCTTTAATAGCTAAAATACTACCTCTTACAAGTCTCGCGTAACCCATCCAGTAAAAGCAGACCATTGCTAGCATAACCTTATCTAGACCACGTCCTAGAATTGTGGTAATTACTACAGCTGCGATTAAGAAGGGAAAACTCATAAAAACATCGACAATACGCATAAGAATCTCATCGAATTTACCACCATAATAGCCAGCAATAGAACCAACAATAATACCTATAGCACAACTAACCCCTACAACAAACAATCCTACCCAAAAAGCTGTGCGTGTTCCCCAAACAATACCATAGAAAATATCATACTGTCCTTCGGTAGTTCCAAAGGGGTGCTCGGGAACAGGAGGTTTTGGTGTTGAACTATATCCATAACGAGGAATCATGTAGGGTTGTTCTGGATCCCTTGGTGGTGCTAGCTTAGGAGCAAATATCGCTACTAATACGAATCCAATCAATATAATTAGCCCCAAGAGAGAAATGGGGTTACGCATTAATTTTTTTAGTACCACAGAGCATCACTCCAGTCTTACTCTCGGGTCAACGAAAGCATACAGAATATCCACAATCAAGTTAACAATTACTAGTAGGAAACAGTAGAACATCGTAGTCCCTAAAACTGCTGCATAATCAAGTTGTTGTGCTGCAGTTGCCGTTAACAATCCTAAACCTTTAAAGTCGAAAACAGTTTCGACGATAACTACACCACCTAACAAACCTAACACCATTAAGCCTGCTACAGTTACAACTGGTATTAAAGCATTACTTCTAATGTATTTTTTAACCACTACACGTTCTGGTAAACCTTTGGATCTACCTGTTCTGACATAATCTTTGTTCATGGTATCAAGCATACTCGAACGAGTTATACGCATGATAAAAGCCCACCATAAATAGGCAAGTGTCAGTGTAGGTCCAATCAAATGCCTAAGGGCATCCCAGAAAATGGCCCAGTTGCCATTAAGTATAGCATCTAATGTGTACATACCTGTGTAGTTAACAAACTGATCAGAGGTAACAATTTGGTAAGCCCAAGTGCTAAGCCTACCAGGAGGAAACCAGCCCAAGACCCCATAAAAGATCATTAGTACCAAGAGCCCTCCCACAAAGCTTGGTAAGGACCAACCTACAATAGCAAAGATTCTCGTCAGGTGATCTCCCCAGCGATTGTGGTGCATTGCCGCAAAAGAACCTAGCAGAATTCCGCCAAAAATAACTGGAATAACAGCAAAGAGAGCTAATTCTAAGGTAGCAGGAAATCTAGCTAAAATAGCTTCTTTTACCGGCATGTTGGCAGAGTTAGACCACCCTAAGTCACCACGGATAACATTTTGAATCCACTTAACGTAGCGCTCACCCGCAGGGCGATCTAAGCCATAAGTATGAATTAATACATCTGGGTCTTTATTTTTAAGTTCTTCAGGGCTACGAATATAAGAAGCTAACAACTGATACGGGGATAATAATTGCATCATTAAAAAAATCAGCAAAGTTACCCCTAGTATTACTACAGGCAAAGATAAAATACGCCTAAGAATATAATTAAACACAAACCATTTCTCCTTTTTCAGCGTTGATAAACCAACTCTTTAGCGAATTGGAATTAAGGAGCAGAGCAAGAACACTCTGCTCCTTACTACGCTTACTTATAGAGTCTATAAATATCATATTCGCCAGGGCGAACAGGACTTGGATAGTACCCTTTAACTTCAGACCGGAAAACACGAACTACTTCGTTATCACTCATATAAAGTTGAATTGCATCTTCAAAAGCTAAATTTTGTAGCTTATTATAGATCTCTTGACGTTTTGCAGCACTAGTTTCGGCAATACCTTGAGCAATGAGTGGATCATATTTCTCTGCTGCTAACTTCTGCATATCAACTCCGCAATAACCAGCGAAAGTACCTGCGCTATGCATATATGGGGTTAGGAAGTTATGAGCATCTGGGAAATCAGGAATCCAACCCATAAAGAAGAAGGTGGTGCGACCGGAACGTAGATTATCAAGAAGTGATGGCCATTGAAGGTCTCTAACTTGGACCTTAAACTTGCGGTTAAGGCTTTCAATATTATATTTGAGGATATCTGCTGCGGCAGCTCTCATGGTGTTACCAGAGTTATAGGTAATGGTCATTGTAAAGCCTTTTTCCCACAACTCGCCACCAAAAGCCTTCTTAAACTCTTCTGTAGCTTTAGTTGGATTGAAGGCGTAAGTTTGTTGCTTATGATTACTGAAGGTTAACGCAGCTGGGATAGGACCAAAAGGTTTAGTAGCTCTACCCTTCATAACCTCTCCTAGGAATGCATCCCAGTCAAAGCTATAGAGGAAACCACGACGTACATGCACATCTGCAAAGAAATTGCTTGGAATACCCTTACCATCTAACATACCACTACCAACATCAGGGTTACCTTTGGTGTCTATATTGAAGTTAAAGAAACCAGCGGTATTAGTCATGGTAGCTACATGGTCAACGATGGTAACGTTAGGCATCTTTTGTACTAGATCAAGTTTATCCAGAGGTACATAGATAGCATCAGCATCACCGTTTTGAAGCAGAACCTTACGGGTGCTAACCTCATCAATATATTGAATCTCAACAGTTTTGAAGGCAGCTGCTTTACGCCAATAGTTATCGTTTCTTTCGAGAACAACTTTCTTAGCATTTTTATCCCAGACCTTAAGTTTGAATGGACCAGTACCGTTAGCTTTGTCAAATAAAGCCATCTGCTCTTTGGCTTGGTTATACCACTTTACCCATGTATCAGGCTTACCATCCCAAGCACCATTTTTAATTGCCCAACCTTTGTTGTAGATAGCTGACCAGCTAGAAGAACGGGCCATAATGTTAAGAAAAGGTGCATAAGCGCTCTTAAGGTTAAAGATTACTTGATCGCCTTTGACTTCAATAGCTTTGTCTAGTGCGTCGTAGACTTTACGCAATACCTTAGGATCGGCTTTGGCTACATCATCGCCACCACCAAAGTCAGCCACAAGCTCAGCAATAGTATTTACACCAAGGATTGGCTCAAGAAGCATCCAGTTAGGACCACCATCAGGATCCATTAACATATTGCGCATTAAGCTGTATTTAACATCGTTAGCAGTCAAAGTAGCACCGTCGTGGAACTTGACACCTTTTCTGATGTTAAACTTGATAGTCTTACCATCTTTGGAAATAAGACCATTTTCAACAGAGGGTACTTCTGTTGCTAACATTGGCATCAACTTCGACGTGCTTTCACCATCGTATTCCAAAAGGTTGTCATACACTTCGAAAGCAATTTCACCACTAGCATTGTCGTAAATCAATGCTGGGTCGAGGGTATCAGGACCAGACCCAATAGAAACAAATACAAAAGTCTCTTTGTCAGTAGCTGCAAAAGCTACCAAAGACAAACACAAAACAGCCACTAAAACAGTAACAATAGTCTTGTTGACTTTCAACATGATAACCTCCTTTTATATGCATTCACGTTTTGTCGTGACTACATCAAATTAAATAGCAGATATTACTGGGGCTGCTGCCAAAGATAACTCCCTAGCAAAATGGCAAGCAACTTGATGTCCATCATTAATATTTTGTAATGATGGTTCTTTTTGACTACAGATCTCTTGTCTATATGGACAACGAGTGTGGAAGTGACATCCAGAAGGTGGATTGGCAGGGGAGGGAACATCACCTTCTAAAATAATCTGTTCTCTATCATAATCTACTGCTGGTAGAGGAATTGCTGATAATAAAGCTTCAGTGTAAGGATGTTTAGGTTCCAAAAATAATTCCGCTGAAGAAGCAATTTCTACAATCTTACCTAAATACATAACAGCAATCCTATCACTGACATATTGAACAACACTTAGATCATGAGCAATAAATAGATAAGTTAAACCAAACTGATCTTGAAGATCCTTAAGAAGGTTAATAACCTGAGCTTGCACCGAAACATCTAGAGCTGAAACTGGTTCGTCGCAAATCACTAAACTAGGTTTTAGCGCTAAAGCTCTAGCAATACCGATACGTTGCCTTTGACCTCCAGAGAATTCATGGGGAAAACGCTTCATATGAGATTTACCTAACCCTACTGCTTCTAAGAGTTCAGCAACTCTCTTTTTTCGCTCATCCTTTTTCATTCCATAAGCCTTCAATGGTTCTTCAATAATCTCATCCACTCGCATACGTGGATCCAAAGAAGAATAGGGATCTTGAAAAACGATTTGCATATGACGTCGTAATCTTTTAATCGATCTCTGGTTTACATCAACCATTTGTCCATCTAGATTAAACTTTATATCACCAGCAGTTGGTTTATTTAGATGCAATATTGTACGGCCAGCAGTTGATTTTCCACAACCACTTTCACCAACCAAACCTAAAGTTTCGCCTTTCTTGATAGCAAAACTGATACCATCAACGGCCTTTACATCATTAACATGGGTCTTAAATAAGCCCCCAGTTATGGGATAATACTTCTTTAGTCCTGAAACTGATAACAATACATTGTTATCATCTAGGGAAGTTATAATTTTTTGTTCATTCATGGAGCCAACACCTAACCTTATGTCCGGTTTCTACCTCAATCAAAGGTGGCTCCTCCTGACATTTATCGAAAGCACGTGGGCAGCGAGGAGCAAATCTACAACCTGTAACAATTTCGCTAGGATCTGGTACATTCCCAGCTATAGGAATCAAGCGATCCTTTTTTCTTTCTTTAGGATTAAGTTTAGGAATAGAGTTAAGTAATCCTAAAGTGTAAGGATGAAGAGGACTCTTAAAAATCTCTCTCACCTTAGCTTCTTCTACAACCCGACCTAAATACATAACTAAAACACGATCACACATCAAACCAACTACGCCCATGTTATGAGTAATCATCATAATCGACATGTCATGCTCTTGTTGTAAGCGTTTCATTAAATCTAATATCTGCGCTTGAATGGTAACATCTAAAGCTGTAGTAGGCTCATCTGCTATTAAAAATCGAGGGTTGCACGATAGCGCTATCGCAATCATGACTCTTTGTCTCATACCACCACTCATTTGGTGCGGATACTCTCTCACTCGCAATTCAGGGTCAGGAATACCAACATGCTTTAGAAGTTCAACGGCCCTCATCATGGCTTCTTTCTTATTCATCTTTTCGTGCAATAGTAAGGATTCTATAATCTGTTCTCCTACTGTGTAAACAGGGTTTAAAGAGGTCATTGGCTCTTGAAATATCATTGAAATCTCTTTACCCCTAATTGAACGCATTTCGCGGCTTTTAGGATTGAGCCTAGCAATATCAATGCTAGCATTACCATCGCGTGGTATGTAGTTTATAGAACCACTTTCAATACTGGCAAATCTATCTGGTAGCAGTTGCATAATAGATAAAGCGGTGATACTTTTCCCACAGCCACTCTCACCTACTACCCCTAAAACTTCTTTCTCATCGACTGAAAAAGATACACCATCAACAGCTTTAACTACACCTCTTTCAGTCTTGATATAAGTTCTTAAATCATCTACTTGAATTACATGTGTCACTCAAACCAGCTTACACAGAAACTTCCTGCATAAGCCTACCTCCTTTAATATCTTCTATCTAAAAGGATAGAAGAGAATATTCGCTAG
>DHDH01000015.1:52225-113342 GCA_002399235.1 Firmicutes bacterium UBA4881
CAAGAACTCCGTTAGAATTTGTTTTATTATTCTGCTACTATTCGTATTCTCCTGCTAATATTCCTGCGTTTTATTTAAATAATAATGTATACAATAGCCATTAACGTTTTTTGCTGTGTATTTAACAATGTGGATATTTGATATTATGTACTCTCTCAGGCCTTTAGCACTTTTAGCATGTATTTATATGCTTATCTTTTGCAATTTTCTCATAGCGTCTACGTTTTTACCTTTGTATTAAATAGTTAATAAAGCATCTCCCTATCTGGTTAAATTTATAATCTTCCTCACTAAAATCACTGACAATAAAAAAAGACGGTGCTTGTTTGCACTGTCTTTCTTAAGAGATTACACGTTTAAAAATTATACACTTTATCTGCTAAACTCAGAACTTCCTCATCATGGGTTATTATTATTTTCGTAGTAGTGTTCTTTGTTAAGTATTTTAGCAATTTACATTTTGCTTCTCGATCTAGATTAGCAGTAGGTTCATCCAAAATAATCAAGGGTGCATCCTTTACATAGAGCCAACCTAAACAGATCCTTTGTCTTTGGCCTCCTGAGATCCTCTCGCCAAGTTCTCCAATAGTAACTTCTTCGTTAGCTATTTCAGTAAGTTCCATCGCTTTAATTATTTCATCTATCTTTTGCTTATCATATTCCTTACTTGGTAAATTTATATTTTCAGACACAGATTGATCAAATAAAGGAGCATCTTGAGGGACAACAATAAGACAATCTCGCCACTCTCGGACTTTAAGAGTCTTTAATTCCACTCCATTTATCAAGATAGAACCCTAGTGTTGACTTACCGCAACCATTCTCTCCCCTAATAACAACTGTCTCACCTTGACTAACCTCTAAAGATATATCCTTTAATACTACTTTTTCGCCATAACTAAAAGATAAATTTTTTTACAGGAAGACTCTTAATTGGTTTAGTCTCTTTACCAAGTATAGCTTCTGGATTACCTAATAGTTCATCTAACCTTTTATGAACTATTTTAAGATCCCAAATCTCTTGAATCATAGAAAAAACTTGGCGGAACTTTTCCTGAGTTATATTCGCTACTCCTAAACTAAAAACAATAGTTCCAGGAGTAATTTCTTTTTGGTAAACTAAATAACTACCATATAAAAACACTGCAGCTTGACTGGCATATTTAAAAACTTCTGCAGTAAATTCTGCTGTATTAATAACCAATATATACCTACTTGTAACCTTCTTGAAAACACTAAGTAATCTTTCATATACACGCTTGGCAGTTCTCACTGTTCTCTAATGCAAAAACCTGGCCTTCTGCTTCCTTTAACTGGTCTTTAAGCTTCGTTTGCAATTTTTTAAAGCAAAAAGGTATACCTATTGATAATGCACTAAGCAAAAAACAAATAGTTCCATATTGAAAATGTAAAGATACCATTTTATATAATGTGTAACTGATTGTGACGGTAAAAATAACTAGCGTTGTCGAAATCGAAAGAAGATCACAACGAAAATCGATTGCATCCCAATTAATTCTGTACAGAAGCTCGCCCTTATTAAAACGAGCAATTGAGCTATCTTTTTGCTTCATATATAAAGAAGCAGTATCTAAATCAAAGGTTTCCCCTATCTGTAGCAAAGCTTTATTATAAAGCCAATTAGCCAAAGGAACCACAAACGCTACAGCCTCATCATATTGACGATTTAATAGTAGCTGTTCGCTTTTAGTTAATTTTTCTTTTTCAATAGCTAGCTTAGTTTTATTTTTATTGAATAGCCCACCATTAGTAGCTAAGATTTTCCCTTCTTAGTTATAAGCTTTGATCTCTAGTTGATAAAATTAAGCACCTTTAGTTACATCTAAAATCTTGATATATTGGTAATATCACGATCTATTCTTCTTCTAACCTTTAGAGTCTTTAGGTTTCTTAAAGGTTGCCTACAAATCGTTTATTATTCTAATTTCTTTCGAAATGACCTTTAAAGATAACATTAACTAAATCAGAAAGGTTACTTATTTTATAACTTCTTGATTCACTTCTACCTAGCCTAGTTATTTGTTTTTATTTTAGTAAAAGAGTGATATTATTATCTTGCTTAAATTTATCTTCCGTAGTTTTTCTCTTACCAAGAAGTACTGGTACTTAGATTTAATTTATAGCAGGTTTAACATGGTCTTTTACCTAAATTATGTAAGAGGAGAACACTCAAAATTAAAGATAGCTACTCTTTATAAAATATAGCTATCTAAAGCGAGGGATTGCTTTGTCTAACCAAAACACCGATCCCAATTGGGGAGAAAACAATAATTATAAATACTGCCCAAGATGTGGTAACCAGACCTTAGCCAAAGCGGTAATCTGCGTAAAATGTGGTTATACATTTCCTGAATTTCAACCTTCTACCCAATACAACCCCTGGCCTGGTTTAGCTATGTTTTTATTAATTATAGGGACACTATTTATACCCCTATTTGGCGAAGTTATGGGTTTTATAAGCATGCAATATCCCGCTCGCCGTTCGCAAGGTATTTTACTCCTTACATTAGGAATAATTAAAGATGTTATTTTTCTGCTTATAATAATATTTGGGTTTGTATCTTTTTTCCACACCAATATTTATTACAACAGCCCTTTCTACTATTAGTCCTTTATTACTTCTTACTAGCCAATCACATATGGAAAAGACCAACTTATAATTACTAAATCTTGATAAAATCTCCCATACATGCTATATTGCACTTGCTTGTTGCTAGAAGTAAAATTAATGTAGATTGGTATTTTGGGGTGTGCTGCAGAAAAAGGAAAACACAAACAAACAGCTCTTAACGCTTTGTGAATAAGGCTTAAGAGCTTGTTCGCTTGATATTAATATGATGTACTATCCCTAAAAATTTCTGGTATTGATTTCTTGATTTTTGCAGCCTATCTTTGGGGATAGCTCAATTGTACTAGGGAGGAATCTTAATGGTAAGAACCGTAGGTACTACAGCTAGAGGGCTCAGAGCTCCTATTGTTAAAAAAGGAGACGATATAGTTAATATCGTAGTTGACTCTGTCCTAAAATCGATGGATGCAGAAAAATACCAACTTCATGATAAAGATATTATTGGTATTACTGAATCTCTAGTAGCAAGAGCTCAAGGGAACTATGCCTCAGTTCATAACATTGCTACAGATATCAATAATAAATTTCAAGGCGATATCGCCCTTATTTTCCCTATCTTAAGTAGGAATAGATTTCTTTCTATTTTAAAAGGTATCGCTTTAAGCGGGAAAAAGGTCTTCTTGTTCCTTAACTATCCCTCCGATGAGCTAGGTAATCATTTAATGGATATTGATGTTATGGATGAAAAAGGTATCAATCCTTATACGGATACGCTTACTGAAGCTGAATATCGTAAACTCTTCGGTGAATATGTATCTCATCCATTTACGGGTATTGATTATGTACATTTATATAAAAATCTCTTCACCCCAGGTAAAGTAGAGATCTATTTTACCAATGACCCTAAAGTGGCCTTACGCTACAGTCAAGAATGTTTGGTAGGCAATGTTCATGAACGAAAGAGAACCAAAAAGATCTTGTTAAAACATGGTGCTAAAAAAGTGCTTAGCTTAGATGATCTCTTAACTGAGTCAATCGATGGTTCGGGGTATAACCCAGAATATGGTCTCTTAGGTTCTAATCTAGCTAATGATACAGAAATAAAACTCTTCCCCAGAAATTGCCAAGAAACAGTTTTAGAGATCCAACGCTTGCTTAAACTAAAGACAGGCAAAAATATCGAAGTTTTAGTATATGGTGATGGTGCTTTCAAAGACCCAGTCGGCAAGATCTGGGAACTAGCAGACCCTGTTGTTTCTCCTGGGTTTACAGCTGGCTTAGCTGGGACGCCTAATGAAATTAAACTAAAGTATCTAGCTGATAACGAACTTAATAATCTAAACCGTAACGAAATGACTGAAGCTATGGCAAAGAAAATTAAAGAGAAAAGCAGCCATCAAGCTGATAAACACGAATCCTTAGGTACTACTCCTAGACAGATTACTGATTTAGTAGGGAGTTTATGTGACTTAACTAGTGGTAGCGGCGACAAAGGTACACCGATTGTGCTCATCCAAGGCTACTTCGATAACTATATAAGCGAATAAGATTAGGGAGGGTATAAAACCCCTCCCTACTTATTTTAAAAATCTTTTATAAACAGTTGGTAGCTTTATAAATTAGCTAAAACATAACTCCAAGCATTTCTTACTTGCTCGCCACTACCTGTATTATCTATCTCTAAAATGGTCTGCCCATTTTCTATTGCTTGATAAAAAGACGGATCATATTTAACCAGACCCGCAATCTTTGCCCCCACTTGTTTGCTTTGTTCTACAAGTAGCTGTGTTTGTTCTTTGTTTAAATCAAACTTATTGACAATAACAAATGTAGGTAAGTTAAATTGCTGACATAAATTGAGGATCCTTTTTAAATCATGCTCTCCTGCAATAGTTGGTTCGGTAACAATAACTGCTGTATCAACACCAGTTAAAGAAGCAATTACTGGACACCCAATTCCAGGTGAACCGTCAATTAAAAGATAATTAGCACCAGTAGCTATGGCAGTTTCTTTAGCTTTTTTCCTAACACTTGTTACTAACTTGCCACTAGTGGACATTGCTATACCCAATCTTCCTTGAACGATATGACCCAAACGAGTCTCCCAAGCTAATACTTCTCCTACTGTTTTTTCTTGTAGGCTAATTACCTTATCAGGGCATACATCGGTGCAAACTCCACAGCCTTCACAAAAGAGTGGATTAATATAGAGCTTATCTTCCTTCGTTATGGCTCCAAAGCGACAATTATCAAAACATAAACCACAACTATTACAAAGATTTTGATCAAGATAAGCTAGATAACCAGCTTGAAATGATTCACGTTCCAAACTATCTGTAGTTGGTGATAACAGGAGATGAAGATTAGCTGCATCTACATCGCAATCAGCTATTACACAAGGTTTCGTTAGGTATGCAAAAGCTCCGACAAGTGAAGTTTTCCCTGTACCACCTTTGCCAGATACAACTGCTATCTCTTTCATCTGATCATCTCCTTGACTCTTTTTAGAGTACGAGAAAATTGATCATAGTACTCAGGTAATTTTGCTGCAATAATCTGGCCATAAGAGTAGACCTTAGCTAAGTTTGGATCAAACTTAAACTCGCTTATAATAGGAATTTGTTGTTTGGCACAATACTCCCTAACTGGTGCTGAGCTTACATCCGATTTGTTAATAACTACACCGATTTTTATGTTCAAAAATTTTGCCATTTGAATTGAGATTTTCAAATCATTTAAACCAAGTGGAGTTGGTTCTGTAACTAAGACTAAAAAGTCTACATCCTTAATAGCGGCAATTGTGGCACATGATGCACCAGGTGGTGCATCGATTAAGAGCAGATCTGTATCCACTTGCTTAGTTCGCAACTGATCTATAAGTGCCGAACTTCTTACTTCACCTATATTAAGTTGACCTTGCAAGAGTTTGATCTGCCCCAGACTACCTTCTTTAATAGTTCCTATTGGCCTTTTAAACTCTGTAATTGCTTGCTCCGGACAAGCTAATAGACACGCACCACAGGAATGACATAGCTCCAAAGAGATTAATGGCTCTCCTTTTAACACTGCAATAGCATTGAAACGGCAATGATTTTTACACTCTTTACAGCCATTACATTTATTTTCATCAACTAAAGGATTTAAAACTGCTACTTCCTCTGAGTTTACCCATTCTGGATTCAAAAAAAGGTGAGCATTAGGAGCCTCTACATCACAATCCATCAAAGTAACAGCGGAATTGGTAACATAAGCTAGGTTGACTGCAAAAGTCGTTTTACCTGTTCCACCTTTACCTGAGGCTATGGCAATAGTATACTTAGGCATTTTAGTGACCTCGGCAGGTATCATCCATAGACATTGTAGTTAAGTTTCCTTTTAAATAAGCTTCAACACAGTCTTTTACTGTTAAACCATTGCCTAGATATACCTTAATGCCTACACTATTAAAACCACTTAATGGACGTCCACCAATACCATTTACCAAAATAGCGTTCACATTCTGCTCTGCTAATAGGCTCACTGGTCTAAGACAGCCATTCTCAGCATGAGGAGGATTCTCAATTATACTAACATTAACAATTTCATTTTCTTTGAGTTCTACTAAGGTAAAGAGAGCGCATCTGCCAAAATGACCAGATCTGTTTGCTTCTAACCCACCTGGTTGTTCTGAGGGAATAGCTAGTTTGATAGTGCTTTTTTCGGACATGTTCTTACTTCCTTTCAATTTTAAACAAGGTACTTCTGCTTTGGTGTCTGACTTGAATTTCTTAAGTGCTTCCCAACAAGTTAGGGAGCTCTCTACACCTTCAAAAGAAGGTATTTTAGCTTTTTTTAGAGCTTCAAGGGCTTTAGGCCCCACAAAGCCTGTAATTAAGTACTCCGCACCTCTGTCGGCTATTATTTGTACTGAATTAATGCCCGCGCCTTGAGCTGCAGCACAGTTCCCTGAATTATCAACAACTTCTACATCACCAGTAAGGCTGTCCAAAACTAAGAAATACTTAGCCCGACCAAAACGTTCATCTATTTGGTCTTCTAATGTCGTTCCCACCGATGTAATTGCTATTTTCAAACTAATTCCTCCGTTCCCAATGGTTAACCAAGCGAGTTTAAGGTTTCTCGCTTGGTTTTTTTCGACTAACTATTGTTGTCTTTCATTAATTGTCACTAGATTGCACCCAGCAAGCTCTTAGACACCAACCTCTGCCTCTATCTCTAGTAATCTGCTGCTCGGAAGTTTGACTATCTCGACTAAACTCTTTAATGGAAGTTTTATTAGACAGTGGTAATAGACAACAACCTCTACCTCTACCAGTCATAGTTCCACTACCCTGCGGCCCTGTTCTGTCAAAACCTGGCATTTGTTTCACCTCCTCTTACTAAAAATGTTTATACTTAAAAAGTTCAAGCTTTTTCATTTAGAACATTGGTACACGTTTCTTGTAGAGTCTTTAAGGAATCAATAACATCAACAAGAACGATGTCCCAATCTTTGAGATGTTGCCAACCTTCATTGGTTAACGTATATTCTCGGCGTGCTGGTCCTGGAGTCGATGTATCCCAATTCGAGTTAACAAAACCCATCTCTTCAAATCTTCTTAAGGTTCTATAAATCGCTGCTACATCTAAAGGTGCTTTGGTTACAGCTAACTTCTCAGCTTCTTGCGCAATTTGGTATCCATGAGCTGTTTTTAAAATCGCTAAACAAACTAAAACAATTGGTTCGACAAAACGATATAAATTTCCCATCTCACAAGAGCAAGGCCCTTTATGTGAACAACGACGACCTCTAGGCATATGTTTCCCTCCCTATATGTATCTTACATATATATGTTATACAAAAACAAACTGAACGTCAACTAACTAAGTAGATCACCTTGTTTTTAACAGTAAGTTTTAATAGCAGGGCACTTAATAATTATCATAATTTATTTGGGTATATAAGGAGTACTATATTTGTGAATCGAAATCATATCATTATAATAGTTAGATTTTGCAGTCTTGGTTTTATATAAGTTCTATAAATTCATCACCTTGTTCAAGTGCACGAATTTTCCGAGTTATCTTTAACGTTAGTATGGTGTTATGCTATATTCAAATTGATATAGTTCCATTTTGACAGTTACAGAAAGAAAAAGGCTTGCAAATAGGGATTGCAAGCCTTTTATTTTTTATTAAGAGAGTGAGTAATATTATTGTGATTTTGTGCTTTTCACAATTTTTTCTTCTGGCTAGTACCGACGATCTAATAGTCAGTGCGGAAACCAAAAGCTTCATGTAAATCATCTGTAAAATCCGTCCTTGTATAAGTCGGTACATAGCCTTCTCCTTTGATTTCATTGAAATTCTCGTTCCTTAACCCATTAATAATCTCGCTACAAGCATATTTACTTCCAGCTTTTTTTCGAAGAATCGGTAAAGAATCAAGGCTATGAAGCATGTGGTGAAGTGTGCTTCTATCCGGTCATCGCGACTTAAGTACACAGGGCGGGCCTTGAATTCGCTCTTTATAATCCTAAAGCATTCTTCGATTTCCCAGCGGTTTTGGTTCACCTTGATGATCGCTGCCGCTTCATCCTCAAGGTTTGTATGTACAGCAGATACTTCCGCATCGATTATTGAATATGTAAAAGTGACATTTGTAGAGTAGATTAGAAAAATAATTGCTAAGTTCTTACAACAAGCTGTTGATAAAATGCTCTATTCTGCTGTCCAGTAGTAGACAGCAGAAATAATTAATTATCGATGGAAAGCACCAAGCGAAAGATTGATGCTTTCCTCTAAGAATCGACTGTTCGTAAGCTTTACTACAAAAAATGGGTCTCTCTCGCTTAAAACATGAAAGGCCTATAATGATCTCAGGGGAATAAAAAAGGGGGGAATTTAATTCCCCCACTTTTTATTTCTTCCCATTTTGTTTATCTACTTTTTCTGGTTTCTTACCTTGGTTAGGTTTTTCTTTCTCTTTATCGTTTTTGTAATGGCCTAGTGCTAAGCCTGGATTTTGCTTCTCACCATTAAACACATTTCCTGAGTCTAATTCTTTAGCCAATTCATCAGCGAAGTTAAGATTTTCTTGCTTAGCTAAAATCCTTAAGCGTAGCATTGTGCGAGAAAGATTCTCAAAGCTATTAGCATTAATATCTTCTGTTTCACCATTTTGAATCATTTCTTTAATCTTGGCAAGTACCTGTTCGCATTGTTCTGCATCTAAATTGTTGCATTGACTTAAGGCCATAGACAGTTCGTCTTTAATTTCTTCTAATTCTTCTTCGCTTAAAGCTTCGTTTTTATTTTTAATATCAACTAACCATTCCTCAACTAATTCTTGCTGTTCTGGAGAAAGGTTGTCCTCATCTTCGTCATCTTCGTTGTCCTCTAAATTATCTTCATCTGCTTCTTCATCATCTTCTAAATCGTCTTCGTCTATATCGTCATCATCGAGGTCATCTTCTACATCCTCTAGATCTTCATCTACTTCTTCATCATCATCTAAATCTACTTCATCTATATCTGATTCGTTTTCTAAGTTACTAAATTCAGCATTTCTTGTACCAACTTGTAAATTCTTTGCAGAAGCAAGCAATGATAGTAGCAGTACACCAACTAAACAAACAAGCAATATTCGTGTATATTTTGACATAATCTCGCCTCCTAACTAGAAAATATATTTTTTGGAAAACCTAAGCAAACTGAATATGCCTTGATTTTCCAGTCCTATTATGGAACTTCTCATATATAGTCGTAAATTCTTGTACATGCTCTTGTTTCTAATTACTTTGGTTAATTACCTGCTAAAGATGCCTTTGTTTTTTCCCTATACCCTAAATTGAGTCAAAAGAATCAGTAATTTTCACCTACAGTTTTCATAAAGGAAAAGCGGTAACTCATTCTCAGTTTATAACCTATATAATTCATACCGTATAAAGACCTAGTAACTAACACATCCTTCGAATAGAAGGGAAGTGTGTACATGCGAGCCATCTGGCAAGGGTTATTATCTTTTGGTCTTATTAATATACCTATTAAAATGTTTAAAGCTACTGAAGACGAAGACTTTCATTTTAGTCTTCTACATAGTATCTGCCACAATCCTTTGAAATATCAGCGTTATTGCCCTGTTTGCGATCAAGTTGTCTCCCCTGAAGAGACCGTACGAGGCTATCAGTATGAAGCTGGTCGTTTTATTCTCTTAAGCGAAGAAGAACTCGATGTTGTGGCCTCACCGCGGACGAAAACTATTGAAATTATCTCTTTTGTCCAAGTAGGCGAAGTCCCCGCAGTATATTATGATGAAGCTTATTATCTCCAACCCAGTACAGGAGGAGAAAAAGCTTTTAGTCTTTTAGGGACAGCCTTAGCAAGACAAAAAAAAGAAGCCCTCTGCCGTATGTCATTACGTAGCCGGCCTAAATTATGTCTTGTTGCCATAGGAGATAATAATCTCCGTCTAAGCACAATTCATTATGGAAGCGAAGTTCGATCTCCACAGTCTTTAGGTCAGTTCCCACATATAGAAGGGAGCCAAGCAGAATTAGAATTAACCGAGCTACTAATTAATAAACTAACCAGACCTTTCCATCCAGAAGAGTTACCTAATACCTACAAGCTTGCTTTAAGTGAAATCATCGAGAAAAAGCTTTCTGGACAAGAAGTTCACATTGCCAAAAGAACACCCGAGCCCCAAGTTGCTAACATTCTTGAAGCTCTACAAGCAAGTTTAGAAAGGGTAGAAAAAGATGGAGTACCGACCTATGCTCGCTGAAAAAGCATCCTCCCCTTTTTCTTCTAATGACTATATTTATGAACCAAAATGGGATGGTTACCGAGCACTTTTCTATACAAAAGATCATCGTCTTTTAAGTCGTAATGGTAAAAGTCTTCTTGCTCAATTTCCTCATTTTGCAAAGATCGATCTAAAAGAAGCTGTACTTGATGGAGAGCTAGTTGCTCTACAAGAAGGCCGTCCTAACTTTACCTTCTTACGACATAACCCACATAAAGCTGTCTTTATGGCCTTTGATCTACTATCTTTTGCTGGCCAAGATTATTGTGCCTTGCCTTTAGAAACACGCCGAAATAATTTGCAAGAACTTATTCAAGGCCAAAATATAATTGGTTTTTCTCCAGATTACCAAGATGGAATTAAACTTTTCAATGCCTTAAGCAAGGCTAATTGGGAAGGGGTAATAGCAAAAAGAAAAGGCTCGCCCTACAAACCCGGAAAAAGAAGCTCTGATTGGTTAAAGATAGTCGCTTATAAAGAAGTTGATGCCGTTGTAATGGATTGGTCGCCGGTAAAGAATACTCTGCTTCTAGGTTTATATAAAGACGATCTACTCCTTCCAATTGGTCATGTCCCCTCAAGTGAATTTGCGAAAGTAGCTAATCCCTTAAACAAAGTTGTAACTGTTCGCTTCCGAGAGTTTACTGGCCAGGCCTTACGTCATCCCAGTCATGTTCGCCTCCGTACTGACAAATTACCTAAGGAGTGCATGTATGATCAACTCTTATAAATTATCTAATCTGTCTAAAGAGTTGTGGCCTGGTATTACCAAACAGGATTTAATAACTTATCTACTCTATGTAGGACCTATCTTAACTACCTATCTACAAAATCTCCCTTTATCCTTGCTTAGAGCACCGAATGGTTTAGCGGGCACGGCATTCTTCCAAAAAAATATGCCAGAATCGAGTCCTGAAACTCTAAAAACCTGGGTTTTTACACGTCACGAACGCAAAACACGTTATCTACTACTAAATTCACCAAGTGATTTAGTTTATCTTGGTAACTTAGCCTGTATTGAACTACACTCGTGGCTTAGTACTTATCAATGCTGGAATAAACCACAAGAAATTGTTATTGATCTAGACCCTAATCCTGATGTTAACTTTCGTATTTGGCAACAAAGTGCTTTTAAAATAAAAGATTTATTAGATAAATTAAGGCTAAAAAGCTATCCGAAAGTCACTGGCCGCAAAGGTCTACATATTATGATCCCGCTTATTCCAAATTATAGCTATGAAGAATTAGCACCCTTTTTTAAAGCCATTAGAGAATTGGTTATCAATCGGTGGCCTGATCTCTTTACTGGTGAATTATATAAGGAGAAGCGACAAGCGCCCATATATCTAGATCTAGGACAAAATGGCTTAGAAAAAACAGTTATTGCTCCATATAGTCCTCGCCTTGTAGATGGTGCAAATGTCGCTGTACCTATCAAGTGGGAAACTTTATATTCTCTCCAAGAAAAACCTCAATGGAGTGTACTACAAACAAAGTGGCCTCCACTTTATTCTCCTCCAAGATACAACCAGAGTTTACCTTTAACGTTCTTAGGTTAACCAGTGAGATTCCATTAAACGTATTTAATTATTGCTTTAGTCCACACTATAAATAACCCTTACTTTTCCGAAGATAGTAGAGCTTTGGCTAGCATTCTATTGGCAAAGGCAAGTAGAGTAGCTCTTAATATACCAACGACAGCATCTTTCTCCATGTCTAGACCTTCTCTAGAAGTACACCCATTGAAAGTTATTTGCAGTGCATATTCTAATTCATCGCAAAACAAGTCATAAGCCTCAGCAATCGAATACTTAGCTAATAATCTCTCTAAAAGAGCATATATCTCGGAAATACTAAGCACACGCTTGGTAATACAAACAATAATTAAATATGCCAAATGTTCTCTGTGATACCTTTTTTTAATAGGAGGAATACATATTTTTTGTTTAACATAATTGTTAATCATAGCTGCAGTTGCAATCTTTTCTTCGTTTTCATTAACAAAAATAGACAGAGCTTTTTCTAAGATACTTAATACCTGATCCATATACAATGATATCTCTGGTAGCTCATGCCATCTAGGACAATGAAACGAACAGATCTCTTCTGCTAAGTTTTTCATTGAAACCTTCCTTTCTTAAAAGCATTAAGTTTAGTATATTTCAAAAAAGCTAACTACGTCAACTATACTTGACAATCCCCTTATATATAAATATAATCTATGTAACATGGTTTTAAAAACTATGTATACTAGAGAGGAGTTGCAGATATGGGTTTTACACTAGTAACTGATTCTTCTGCTAATCTACCTAACTCGCTAATTGATAAATATGATATCCGTGTTTTACCTCTTACTTATCATTTAAATGATGTAGAGCATTTGAGCTATATTCCTAACAAACAAATTGATATGGCGTCTTTCTATAATGAACTAAGAAACAAAGCGAAAATTACAACCTCCTGTGTTAATGTTAACTCTTTCTTAACGGTTTTTGAAGAATTGCTCGCTAGTAACGAAGATGTCCTCTATATAGGCTTTTCTTCAGGCTTAAGTGGTACCTATCAATCTGCAACAATAGCCATTGAACAACTTAAACCTCAATTCCCTGACCGCAAGATACTCGCAATAGATTCCTTAAGCGCTTCATTAGGCCAAGGGTTATTAGTGACCTACGCTGCTAAAATGAAAGAACAAGGAAAAAGTATCGAGGATATATATACCTGGTTATTAGATAATCGGCTACATCTATGTCATTGGTTTACAGTAGACGATCTCTTTTATTTAAAGCGTGGAGGTCGGATATCCTCTAGTGCAGCAATCGTAGGAAGCTTGCTAAATATAAAACCTGTGTTACACGTGGATAACTCTGGACATCTTGTCCCTGTTACTAAAGTTCGTGGTAGAAAAACATCTCTTAACGAGCTAGTATCGCACATGGAAGAAACAGCCATTGATCCTAAAAATCAAACTGTCTACATTTCACATGGTGATTGCGAAAAAGATGCTCAGTATGTGGCAGAGTTAATCAAAAATAAATTTGGTACAAGTGACATATTAATCGACTTTGTCGAACCTGTTATTGGTGCTCATAGTGGACCTGGAACTGTTGCTTTGTTTTTCCTCGGATCCCAAAGATAACAACTCTAGCTTGATATACCTGTTTCTAAAACTTTAATATAATTAGAGGCCAGCTTACTTTACATAAGCTGGCCTTTTTAGGTGTAGGAGTAAATTTCAATCAAATACCTACTCTGATATTTCCTCTTTAGCTACATTAGTTAGACCTTCTAGCATATTAACAAGCTTTGTAATTTCAGCAGCCTCAGTTGTATTACTTATCCCTATTGCAAATACAGTGGCCACTAACAACTTCCCTGCTGAACTAAGTGCATAACTTCCGCGTTTTGTTTTCGCTAGTAAATCAGCTGTAGCTATTTCCTTTAGGTGATGATAAAACTGTCCACCTGCAGCTATACCAGTCTTTTCTTGCAACTCAGAGGCTGTTAGCTCAGCATTTTCGATTAATGTCCGTAGTAAAATCAGACGTTGTTCGTTGGCAAAAACATTATAAAACTGAGCCATTTTTAAGGGGTCGAAATTTAAGAACCGTTTCTGATTGTCCAAAACACCCCAAACAGAGTAGTTACTTTCGCCTCTAATTCCTAGAGTTGAAACCAAGACACCAATATTAGTACCCTTTTTCTCTAAGTTCTTTCTTAGTGCTTCTGATACCAAAGTTTTCAGTTCTGCTTCTTCTGAGGAATCTTCTGGGAATTTGTTATTTCTCACCCCAGCGATGATCCTTTCTAGTATACTAGCGATCTCTTCCTCGGAATTTCCTTGTTCTTTCAACAGGTCAGTCATAAACTCTCGCCATTTAGTGATATCAGCTTCGGTATATTCTCTTTCTGCTGTCCAATTTATTTTTGCTTCAGAAGCTATATTATTTTTTGTATTTTCTGGTACATTCATTTGCTGTTGCATTCTAATAAGACTTAATACAGTAGTTTTTAGATTATCTAGTCCTTCTTTTAATAGAGCTACCTCTTCTTGTAACAAACGAATCTCTTCGTTCATCGTTGAGCACCTCCATTATTTTACTGCAACTACATATTACTGTACTTTAGTACCTACGTCAATACTTTTTTAACAAATATTTGCCAGGTACGAAAAACCTTCTTACCTGGCAGTATTTTTGTTTATCTCGTTTTTCGTTTATCATTCATCAGCAAAAGTTTCTTGGAAATTCCCTGTCACAAAATCATAGGTTTTATCGTAGATCTCCCTTATCTCTGGATATTCCGAAATGGCAGCAAAACTAAATACTGATGCATCCTGATAAAAAGCAATTAAGCCATCTTTATCATATCCATAAGTTACAGCCGCTCTTAAATAATCATAATATCTTTCTCTAGCCATTTCGTTTCGCAGAATAGATGGATCAGCTTCAATCTCTAGACCTATGCCAAACCTTTTAGCTTCTGCGGCTGCTTTGGTTAGTCTTGATTTAGAGGAGTTATTGACAAACATATAGTTTGGTTGTAAGAAAGTAGCATCAAAACCTAATTCGAAACTCTTATCATATCCCGGAGCTAAAAACCAAGGAATCCAATAAAAACGGTAGTTTTGGCCGCGTAGATATTCACCTATCTGCGGTACATACTTGGTATCAAACTGCCTACTATCTAGATTTTCTGATAGCCAGTAAAAGCCAATTAATTCTAAGTTTTTAAAATCTGCCGCTTGCCAACGTCGTTCGAATTCTTCTACATACCACTTTACTGTTTCTATCCTATTATTAACGGCAGCTACCTCTCCAGCAACATATGGGTTTAGCATTCCGGGATTAGTTGGATCAAAGGGATGGTTGCCATCCTCATTAGGATAGGGGATCATGGCAATGACTTTTATTTTGTGATCATGCTCTGCGAAGATATTACCAACCATGTCTACAGTCTTTTCACAAGCGTCAAAAGCATGATTTTCTTCAAAGGCACGGTCTAGCCACCAAAGCCAATCAGAACGATCAGCATAGGGAGATACAGCAAATGAACGGCCACTACCACTAGTTAAACCCAAGAACAAAAAAGTATCAAAGAACCAGTCAATTGGAGTAAAACTCTCGCTCATGTAGCTTATATAAGGTAGAGCATCTGAACGTTTCCAGTGGTTATTACTTTGTTCATAGACAAGCAACACATTCCTAGCACCGCCTGCCCTGTCATCTGATACCTTCATGATCTCCCCAGGAGTATTGAAATAGAGCTCTTGATTGGTAAAGTTAGCTATAGCTTTTTCGATAACATCAAAATCAATAGAATCTAATTTGCTTGTTACTAGAGGCTGATCAATTGAAGTTGACTTACCAAAAACCTCTAGTTCATCTACATAAACCCAAATATCTACAGGTACTCTTACAGCAACGTATCTAGCTGGCTTACTTTTTGTTTCAACTTCCAAAACAAATCTAGTTCTAGCATCTTTAGGAGTATCTGCCGAACCATAATAAGTATCGCCAACTACATCCCAGGTATCCCCATCTAACGAAAACGCAGCAGAAATAACTACTGGTATCCAAACGTTAGAATATGTTTCTTGAAGCACACCTAAAGTCACTTTATTAACTTCATAATATTGACCTAAATCAATCACGAATGTACGATGACTCTTTCTAGAATGGCTTTGCCAGGCCTTATCTGAACTTTTAGCAGTTGCTATAATTCCATCAGTTAGTTTATCTCCTGGATCTTGATGTGGAGCCCAGGCACCAATATTAACAGTATATGGTTTTTTAAAAGCTACATTTGTAAACTCATCTGCTAGCACTAAGCTAGAAAAAATTACTACAGCAAGCATTGCAAATATAAAGCGTTTCATCAATTTACCCTCCATTTGATTGTTATTGTTAACTTTAAATCAATCTGTTATCTAGTGTGTGATATCATTTGTAATGGTTTTAGATCAAACAATCTGTTGAGATAGTCTAAATAAAATTTCTATCGTCAACATATGTAAGATAAAATAGCGTTCTCACTGTCTTTGCGTTATATAACTATAATAACATATCCTACTCCCACTAAGAAAGAGAACAAGAGACTCTTAAATCCTTTCCTCTTTTAATTAGATATCCGGAGCACTATAACTTATAAGTCATTTATATACCTAGAAAACTCCTTCAACTTTCTTTGGATCTCATCTGTTGATCCCTTGCTTGCCTGTTAATAGTCATTTCTCGAACTAGATAGAAAAGAAATATAATTAGAAGCAATGGTAGAGGGGAATGCAATCGTTAATAACCTTCTCAGGTAAGCACTACTCCCTTCAAGCGGTGTTATTACAATAATTCTTCTCGAAGTTCCTTAGAAGAGAGTTATTTATCTTATATAAAAGGAAGAAAGGCAGATCGTGCTTTACTATCTGCCTTTTGTAAATTAAATACGATCTACTTCCTAGCCAAAATATCTTGGCTCTAACTTTTGCATTCCTTCTGTTTGCTTTTGTTGGAATAAGTTATTTGTACCATGCAAAAATAAAGGCTTAACCCGTTATAACTGACCTAAAAGAAGTAATTTAAGCCTAATGTCCTAGTATCACCTTTGATTTTAGTTACTAGATAGTTAATAATTAACTAGTCTGTCAACATTAAGTTTTTACTCATTCTCTTTACCCTATAGTACCTATTCCCCACACAACCAAATCGTCGTTCTTTTGCAATTTAACCTACTTGCCTTAATTTATTGCAATTAACTTAACGTTGTGCTATTCTAAACGAAGATAATAAAAGTTATCATTACTTCCCAAAGTAAATATTTGGTGGGTGAAACGGATGTGCTATGTTCTATTAATAGTAATAACGATTTTATGCAACGTTCACCCTGTGTTAGCAAGTGACTTAGGTAGCCTTGTCCCCGGAGAAAAAAATGCTCAAACCATTACCATTGATATCTCCAAACACCTAAAACCAGAAAACCATTATGCACAAATATTAGACGCTAATTTTGTTAATGGCAATAATGTTTTCCTTACTACAAGTGATGGTCGCTTAATAACCTCTGAACCTATTGAAGTATTCGTTAACAAAAAAGACACTAGTTATAATTTAACCCTACAGATTGAACCTAGCATAGCTGCTAATACTTACTGGTTTATTCTCTATACCTATACAATAAAAAATGGTAAATTGATTACCGAAAGTCAAAAAACTGAACTTTATTCCTTTGAAATTGGTAAGTGGATTACAATTGAAGAAATTACTCCTTGGTACAACTTCCCCCTTAACGAAACCTGGGCTGCAAACTCTCTCTCTTTACATACAATAAAAATCACGGCTAATGATGATTGGTCTCTCTATGTAAAATGCATGCAAGACTACCAGGGCTTACATGCTGTCTTCATCGAAAAAGACCCTGAATTCGTTAGATTGCCAACTGATGTTCTTGTAAGTCAAGACCTTATAGAAGTTTTAAAAGGTCCAAAGACCACTGGTACCAAAACAGAGGAAAAAATAATAACTATTGTTTTGTATTTTGATGATTGGACAGCCATCCCAGCAGGAGAAATAAATATCAGTTTATACCTTGAAGCAAGAATAACAACGAAGGCTTCGCCTTTGTCGCTATAACAAAATAACCTAACTTTGGGAGGAAATTTTATGAAAAAACAGTTACCTTTAACCTTGGTTTTCTTATCGATTTTTATCTTCAGCGCTTTATCCTTTGCTCAAAGCAATTGGGACAACCTCTTTACTAATTACGATCCAGAAAATGAAAAACTTCTTAGTGGCTTGGATATAGGTTGGGAAGTCAGTACCACCGACTATAAAAACATAGCTAAAATACCAGCTATTTACGGCAATGAAGCGCAAACTTATACCGAAGACATTGTATCCAAAACAGCAACAGAACGTTCCTCTATTGTTGTAGATACTGTTGCTTTCATACCAACCTATGTAAAACTAGAACTAAGTGGGAACAGTGGTAAAAGTACAGTGCATGCTTTTGGTCCCTTTACTGTTGGTAATAGCTTGTTTGAAAATGCATTAATTTTTGACAACGAAATTGGTGGATTTATCGATGAAAATTGGAATTCATTAGGTCACGGCGAGCAACTTAGCATTGCTCCGGATAAAAACCGTTATATTCAAGCTAGTGACTATCTAAAAGCTGTAATTTTCTCAAACGATAACTATAAATATGAGGTTACCGCATCTCCACTTTTAGCTACATCAGAATCTGCTATTCCTAATGCCTCGTTATCTCTAGAAATGGCTTACAGCACATTAAACGCTAATGATAGTTATGGCGATTGGCAATCATTTACCTTCACAGGTATTAACTCTAGTGAAATGATTGCTCAGAAGTCTGCCTTACAGACACTCACTGTTATGCATCGTTTCCGTGTACCTTATAACAATGAAGTTGCTGCTGGTAAATACACTGGCAAAATACATTTTAAGGTCTACACCCTCTAATTTGTATCGGAGGTATAGCTAATGAAGAAATGGCTCTTCGTTTGTATTTGTTTAATTTTAAGCCTAAGGGTTTCTTCTTCTCTCCTTGTCGAACCAAGCAGATTTGAATTTATCCTTAACCCAGCAGATAAAACCACAGGAGCCATCAAAGTATCTAATATAACTGATACGCCACTGCTTATTAGTGTTAAAGCCTACGATTGGATTTTAGACACTGATGGTAATTTAGAAAACTTGGCCTTTGGCAGCCATCCTACAACTTTATCTGGGAGTATGAAATTTAATCCTAAACAGTTTAACTTGTCTCCTGGACAAACCCAGATTGTTCGCTTCACATTGACCATGCCCGCAGAGGAGCCAAAAGAAAGGCGAACCATGGTTTTCTTCGAGACAGAACAGATTGCCTCAACAGGTGGTATACAGACTATTTTACAAACCCAAATTGGCACAGTAATCTATGCTGGACTTGCTAAAGCAGTTGCTTCTTTCCAGGTATTAGACATAAAAAAAATCAGCGATGACATTAATCTCGCTTTTGATTTACTCTGTTTAAATATGGGTGAAGTTCATATTCGCTTGAATTTAACTTATGCTGTTATGGATCTTAATGGTCAAGAACTATTTAGCGAGCAAACTGTTGGAAATGTTATTCTACCGGGCCAAAACCAAGTTTTACATCTACCAATAACTAAACAACTTAGTCCAGGGTTTTACAAATTAATAGGCAAGTTTAGTTTTGATGGTACACAAAACATCTTGCCTTTTGTCATTCCTTTCACTATAGATATTGCTAACAAAGGAGGTCTACAATGAAAAAAGGGCTATTACCGGTAATGCTGGCCTTCTGTGTAACTATAGTTATTGCTCTTTCTGCTCGAGCAGAAGCAACAGAGAGTAGCGTTGTCAGCCTTTTTATCACTTATTCAGATGATCTCCTAATAGTTGATCAGTTCTTCGAAATTATAGATCAGGGTGAGCATATTTTGCTTCCTCTGATCTCTTTTGCTGATTACCTCGGAATTGATCTGGAATCTGACAACCTAGATCATATTATTTCGGTTCTTTATCAGGAGAGAAGCGTACAAATATCAACAAGAGACAATTTGTATATTGATCATCCTGAATGGAGTTTGAACCCTCCTTTGTTTTTAGATGGCATTTTATATGTATCACCACAACTTTTTGAGTATTTAACTCAAGCTCAAATCGAATGGAGACCTAACTATCAAGAAATAGCTGTACAAATAAAGCATAGGCCTCGCTGGCTAGAACAAAAAGATCAAAATTCTAGTACTAAAGATAGCAACAATTCGGGTGAAAAAGTTGATAAACTATCTTTTAACAATAATGGTTTGAACTTTATTGGTTATCGGTTAAAATCTAGCTTACTTTTACCACAGAAAAGTTCTTCTAACGAAACAAATTGGCAGCTTTACGGAAGAGTCGGTAATTTTAGTCTATCAGCGTTCTTAGATACCAACTTATCTAATCTTAATCAGTTTGATGCCGATGTTAAAATGTTAAGAGCAAAATATGAGAAGAGTGGTACGCTACTTGTTATTGGCGACCACGAGTCTACTTGGGAAGACTCCTTGGATAAAAAGTACATTAGAGGAGCTACCTTTACTTATTCGCAGGGCCTCTTTTCTAACTCATTTGCTTATAAAAACTTCGCTGGTGAAGTTCAACCATATTCTACTGTTTCAATATATGTTAACGACAAGCTTATCCAAACACTTAATGAAGAAGCTACAAAAGATGGCGCTTTCTCTTTTTCAGCCATTCCCTTAAGCAAAATGAAATTAAATATAATTAAGATCGTAATTAGAGAACCCTCTGGGAAATATAAGGAATTAAATTACCAAATAACTGGTGAACCAAGAATCTTTCTACCAAAAACATATTCCTTTCAAGCAGCTCACGGCCTCTATCGCTCTCCTAGTCGCCCCGAGTTTGAGGGAGTAATGTCAGCTTACACCCTAAAATTAGGTGGTAATGGGTATAGTATTTGGACGGATGGAATTAGTTATAAAAAAGCGGGTTCCTCTAAAGCCAATAATGGCTTTAGATTATCCTTTTACGGTCAACCTTTTGGTAATGTGATATTAGATGCAAATGCTTTTCTTTCGCCAGATACCGAAGTCTATTCTCTAGGTCAATCAGTAGGGTTAAAACTATTTTCCCCCTCTTTTATAACCACAGCTAAATTCTATAATATTCCCACCGCTATTGTTAATGTTTTCCCTCAAAAAGCAGGTCTAGGCAATGAATTTACACTCACAATAAGTCCAGCTCCTAAGTGGCAGTTAGAGATAGCTAAAGGTAGTCGATATATAGAAATTAATAATTTGAATCATAAAAGGTTCAATATATCTCTTGGCAAAACACTAGAAACACCATCGCATTCTCAAGTAAACTTTTCTTACTTTAACGAAAATCTAACTTATAATAATCTATCTGCTTTAACTACTAATGGGCTACAGTGGCATTATAGGGAAAGAACTCCAAACACTCACCTTGACCGTTCTTTTATCTTTAAACAAAATAACTCAGCTGAAAATAATACCCCCCAAAGACAATACCAAGAATTAGAAGTTAACG
The DNA here is from genome assembly GCA_002399235.1 of Firmicutes bacterium UBA4881. Taxonomy (GTDB): domain Bacteria; phylum Bacillota; class DTU065; order DTU065; family DTU065; genus UBA4881. The sequence continues at coordinate 73,674 of DHDH01000015.1, forward strand.
CATCTGGTTCGGAGTTAGTTAGTAAAAATGGTTTACTATCTCATTCATTTAACTATCAAAGTAGCTTAGAACATAGCCAGCTAACCAAACAAAGTCTAAATGTCACAACTACAGCAAAAGGTACTCTAGAAAACATCACTGGATTTATTAGTCTCTCTTCTCTTAGTGGCTCATCTAAAGAAAGAACTCTGTTTGAGCAGGAAGAATTTCAGCTTCGGTTCCTTTTCGACCAAGTTATAAATAAAAAGCTCCGCATTTCTAGTAATACTATTCGTACCTGGAAAAAGAACCTACACGATACCTTTGAAACTCAAGTATCTATTAATTACATCTGCAAACCTTTAAACGTAATTAAAGGCGAACTAGAAACTCTTATAAGCCTTTCCGGAGTTAAAAGCACCATATATACAGGTAGCATAGAATACAAAAAGACCTTTGCTAATTCTCTTTCTTTAAGTTCTAAGTTCAAAGTTAGTCTATCCAACCCTTCTCATCTAGTCTCGTACTTTCTTAACATTGATATCAGCCAAGCCTTAGGTCTTTCAGCAAACCGAGTTACCTATTTTTCATATTCTGAAGAACCGCCTAAAGCTTTTCTCACAGGACGTGCTTATATAGATTGGAACGAAAATGGCCAGCTCGATAAAGGCGAACCTGTGGTGAGCGACGTGCCTATAAGACTTGATAACAATATTGTTAGCACCGAGGAAAATGGGATTTATCGCTTCGAAGATATAGAACCTGGAGAGTACTTACTAGGTTTTGATGAATACTCTTTGCCAGCTGATTACACTCAAGTTTTTCAACCAAAGCTAGTTATCATCAAAGAATACGAATCAGTGCACATTGACCTACCCTTAGTTATCAAAGGCAGTATAAGTGGAACCATCTTTATCGACATTAATGAAAATGGCCGTCTAGATGCAACCGATACACCTATTTCTTTGGCCACTGTCATTCTCAATAACCAGGAAAAAACATTAACCAATACTTTAGGTAACTTTACTTTCGATCGGGTAAAATTAGGTACTATAACCTTAGCAATAGACCCAAAAAGTCTTCCCCCGCAAACTGTTTTACCACCAATACTCACTATCACAATCGATAATAGTGAAACAGAGTTAGCAAACATCCTGATACCAGTGCATCTTATAAATAAACCTGTCCTTGATTAAAAACTACTTAAATAAAAAAGTAGGCAGTCGCTTCAAACGCTCTGCCTACTTTTTATTTACTTAGGTCGCCTAACCGTTTTTATTTATTTTTTTCCAAACCATACTTTTACATAGTCATAGGATACAGCTGTACAGTTAGAACGTAGTGAAATAAATAAACCCTCTTCTATTGGTTCATTGTCCGTCCACTCAGCAGCTTTTTTACCGTTCACATAAACAACAATTAAACCTGTTGTATTATCATATTCAATCCGAATAACAGTTTCTTTACCAAGAGCACAACCAAACCCAGGTTTTTGAACTATTGCAGAACCCAAAATACCATTTCGTGATCTGTAGATCTGTGTTTCATTAGCATCCTGAAATATCAAATAAGAATCTCCTCTAGAAGCATTTTCGCCATCACTAGCCATAAAATGGAGCCCTGCTGCAGGAGCATACTCTTTGCTTCTATTCTCAGGAATAAACTTGTACTCGTAGATATACACACCTGTACCAAATTGCTCTAGTTCCTGATAGATATTAGTATTGTTGTGATTCGAATCGAAATTTACCATCTTACTGTTAATAATATCCCATTCACCTGAAACCGGCATCCAATCAACCTTTTTAGAATCTGTCTTGTCGAAGTTTGCTTCGTAAATTAACACATCTGCCGCTAAAGAAAAAACTGCTAAGGCGAACATCAAGAGTAAAATTCCCATAGTTTTTTTCATAAATATTCCCCCTCGATGATTTACCAAAGTTAGCAAACCTTCTCCTTAGTAAGGCCTATTTTCTTCAATGGAACAAGTAATCCTCGAATAAATTTATTCTTTTTAGCAATATCTTTATTGGTACAAACTAGGTAAAAGGATATTTTACAGTCGAAGATACCAAAATACCCTAAGTAAAGCGGGGTAGGTTTAGCCCACCCCGCAGTATTATATTACTCCAAGGTTACTTTTAACAGTCCTTCCTCTTCGAGATATTGCCAATTCTCTATAGGCTTATTATCTCTAGTAACTTCTTTGGGAGCCACACTAAGCTTAAGCGAAAGTGTCAGTCCTTCTTCTAGCACATCTCTAGAAACTGATACCGTACCTTTATCAATAGTTATTGATACGCTACCCTTTCTCGATAGTTCTAGAAGGGGCATATCGTCCGTAGATAAATTTGTTCCATTGGCAATATGCAAACTAGCAATACTTTCATTTTCTTTAGTAATAGAAGCCGAGCATCCATCGGTTTTGTAGCCAAAGGCCCTCTCTGCAAACAGTGCTATCGTCTCTGTGTTTTTATAAATTATCAAAGCTGCTTTATCTTCCCACAACGCTTTGTAGGTCTCAGAATCTGTACCTTTCTGAGGGACAAGGATGGCAAAGAAACTGGCTTCTTTAGCTTTTTCTGTGGTGGTAGCCTTGAAATGCCATTGCTTAGGTCTGTTGGCATGCCTTTCTTCTGGATCAACTGTAAATTTATCAGTAACCGAAACCTGAAGTGGAAGACTACTGTGTATCTCACCTGTTAACTTAACCAAACCATCTTCTACTTTGATTTTATTACCTTCACTTTGAAATTCTTTTCTGGCATGTAATAGCCAATCATAGCTTCTTTCTTTTGCGGAAGCTACCTCATCATATATCAAAACAAAGTGAGGTTTAATAAATAATATCTGTCGATCATATTGCTTAATTCTTCCTGCATAAGCTTTTTGAGCGTCACCTAGTGTATAATCAAGACCTTCTGTGGAAATAAAGTCCTTAATTTCACCTTTAGCTGTCAAAGTATTTATTGGTTGACCTTCTCCATCTACCAAGATTGTTGATTTGGATATAGTTTGATTAGTCCATAGCGTATGATGTGGACTACCGTAATACGGGTAGTATCCTGAAGAGATAATCAAAGGTACACCAAAGGCTTCAATGGTAAAAGCATTCTGATCTGCATGGCTATGAGAATAAGAGCCATAGGGACTGGACTTAAAAAGCACATGAATATCTTCGTATTCATCAGCGAGGTTGGTATGCATCGAAACCCAGCCTACATCTCTAAAGAAACGGCTCTGAGGGATATCCGTAGGTCCTTCAGCCACAATATCATCGCCATACCATAGATAGCCTATGATTCCGTCTGGTATCATGCCTTTTAATTGTTTTGCATACCACTTGAAATAAGGGTTATCTGAGTATTTAGCCAAATAGCTCATTACCATATAATCTTCTTTGTTAGGAACTTCATCAAGGTTATCTCCAAAAGGCGAATGCTTCGCATATGGCGGGTGCACATACAACTTAAAGAATCCTGTCTTTTGGAAGAAAGGTTTATCAACAAGGTTTACCCCAGTTGCTTGGTAGTAAGCGTCAGCAAACCACAGAATCCTTTCCATGTACCAACGCCAATAGATTGGGCCTTCTGCCCAACCACCATCTTCTTTCCCCCAAGCAGGATAGATGGAAAAGAAGACGTTTGTTACATAGTCAAACCATTTATCTGCTTCTTCGATTTCACCTAATAAAGCGATTGCTGCTTCACCTAAAAAAGCAATTTGCCTACCAAGATGAGAGTTATAAGGACTAATATGATACTCTTTACCTTTAGCTGTTAAAAGTCTATATACTTCTTCTCCTCTTTGTCTTAGTGAATTCTGTATAGTTAATTTATCTTCTACTGTTAAGAGGTCATAAAGCCAAGTATAAGCACGACTCATCGTAAAGAGTATATTCATCGAACATTCATCATTAACAGTTGCACTTGTAGGTCCATTAGGATCCCAGCTAGCAACCTCTAAAAGCCATTCTTTGGCAGCATTACCGATCTCTTTTTCGCCTGTAATCAGATAAACAAAAGCGCCTTTTTCCATCGGACCTACAGCTTTTAAAGTAATATCTAGCATCAGGGTCCAGTGTTTGACCTCCCAAACTCCACCAGGGAAGCCCTCTGGTTCTTTGGGTGATCTAGTAGCAACTACTGCTTTGCCATCCCAATAAATACTCTGCCAAAGAATATCACCTACAAGGTCGTCTCTTTTATCGCGTGCTTCTTGTAGATTATTTGGTGTAACAAAAAGTCTGGGATGAGCACCTATCTTAGCTTTAATCTCTTTAATCGGTGGTATATAGAACTCGTCTGCAGTTTTAGAAACCCTAAATTCACGAATCTCACTATGCAAAGAAGGGATACCTTCATCATCTATATAACGATAACGCCAGTAATAATTGGTATCTTTCTTAAGTGGCTTGTGGTAGAGCATGACTGAATATGGAATATCAATAAATACTTCTTTGCTAGTAAAGTCTCTGCTCTCACTAAGTTCTAGCTCATACTTAACCGCTCGGCGCTCTGGCATCCACAGAAAGTATGGGGGATTTACTCTAACTATTTCTTGGTCTTCTGGGTAATAACCAAGCATATCCACACTAGGCCGTTTGGTCCTCAATGTTTCTGCCTCTGCATACGTAACCGGTGAAAAAACCAATAGTAATATTAGAAGCAAAGGAAATAATGATAACAGATTTAGGCTCAAAGCAACCCCTCCTAAATATAACCCTTTGAAAAATAATTTCTTCCATAAATATTTTCTTCTTACTGGAATAATAACCTTTTATTATGCATTGTTTTCGTTATCATGCATCTTTGTTCCTTTTCTTCATTGCAACCCAATCCATAAATCTTGACAATTTCTTAAGATTAGCTTGAAACCTCCTCAATAATCACTTAGTAAAATGAAATCATCAAGAGAGAGTAAACTCTCTAATTTCAAGGAGGTTTTTATGATGAGAAAAACATGGATATTCGGTATTCTAGTGGTTTTAGTTTTAGCAGGAACAGCCTTCGCTCGTTATGGTTCTCCTATGAATTTGCAAGCAAATAACACTACCTTTAAGCACCCTATTGATTATCTTCTAGAAAAAGGTGTAACTTTTGAAGAGTATTATCAGTGGAGACAATCCGGAAAAACTATGTCTGAGTTTCTTCAAAGCAAAAAGATTAACGAAGCAGATCTTAAAGATCAAATACTCAAAGACAGAACTGCTGCTTTAGACGAACTCGTGAAAGCAGGAGAAATTTCTAAAGAAGAACGAGACGCAAGAATAGTCATTTGGAAAGAAAACATCGGCGAAAACTGGAATAGTACTGAGTTTCAAGGCCTAGGCTGTGGCCAAGGACGTCAGGGAAATGGTTCCGGTAGAATGGGCGGAGGTATGGGTAGAGGTAGAGGTAACAGATTCTAATCATTAAAATAATGGAGGCGGTATAACCGCCTCCATTTATCAATAACATACAAGCTATTAGGTAACTAATTTTAGATACATAATTTCCCTTTTCAAGCTAGGTACTATTATCTATCATTTTATCTCGAATAAAGGCTAAAATTCGTTAGAACCTTTTCAAGGAACTACTTAAGTGAAATCGAAAGAACAATCAAAGGGGTGAGCTAGAATGACCCGCATATTAGTTGTTGATGATGAAGAAAAGCTACTTTCTTTAATTGTAGAATTTCTAGCCGCTGAAGGCTTTACTGTAGAAACTGCACAAACAGGCAATGACGGTCTCACTTTGGCAAAAAAGAATATATTTGATCTTATTGTTCTAGACTGGATGCTACCTGATATCTCCGGTTTAGAGGTCATTAAAGAACTTCGTAAACAAAATGATATACCGGTTATTTTCTTAACCGCCAAAACAAGTGAGATTGATAAACTCTTAGGTTTAGAACTAGGTGCTGATGACTATATAACCAAGCCCTTTAGCTTAAGAGAACTCGCCGCTAGAATCAAAGTTATCCTGAGAAGACTAGAAAAAAATCAGGTCCAGAACCAAAAACAAATATTTGATCTTACTATCGAACCAGATAATTTTCGCGTTCTGCGAGGTAATGTTGAAATATCCCTCACTCCTTCAGAATTTAAGATCCTACGCCTTTTAGCCTCTCAACCTGGTCGTGTCTTTACTAGACTTCAACTAGTGGAAGCTATCTTAGGTGATTCTTACGATGGCTATGAACGTTCTATAGACACACATATTAGTAACCTTAGAAAAAAGTTAAGCCAAGATGAATACCAATATATAGAAACTGTACATGGTGTAGGCTATAAGTTTACAGGTGAGAACTGATGAAAAAGAAATTAGTAGTTAAAATAATGCTAGTTGTTTTGGGAATTGCTCTAACTACAACAATTCTTTATGGCTCAATTACCTCCTACCTTACAGCAAAAAGCTTTAGCACTTATTTAGAGAAAGAAAAGGGAGCCCGAGAAGAGTCTCTAGCTGAATGGGCAGCTAGCTCCTATCCTAGCCTCGGTTGGGATCTGATTTATTATCTTAGGCCTACAGGAGGTAGAGGTGGCCGGGGAATGATGATGCACGGGACACCTCTCAACCAGGAAAGAATTATAATTGCTGACCAAACAGGTACTGTTCTCTACGACTCAGAAGGTCTTAAAGAACTTTTATCTCCAGAAGAACTACTCCAGGCTACCCCCATTGTTGTTGCAGCTAAAACAATTGGTTATGTAACTATTGAAACCCCTGCTACAAGTAAAATAGCTGCTTTAAGGGAATCTTTTACTTCTTCTCTTAAAACAGTTTCTTGGATTAGTAGTGCTTTTGCTGCCTTATTGGCTTTGTTATTCGGTTTTATCCTCTCCTATGACCTAATAAAAAGAATTAATCTACTAAATAACGCTACTACACGCTTAATAAGTGGTGATCTAGAAACATTAGTTCCTGTAATTGGCGACGACGAATTGGCTCAATTAGCTGAAGCTTTTAATAAAATGGTTTTAAAACTTGCTGCTAACAATAGAGCTAGGCAAAACCTTTTTAACGATGTAGCTCATGAACTACGAACTCCCTTATCCATATTAAGAGGCAATCTAGAAGCTATGCAATTAGGTGTAGTGGAGCCGACCACTGCTAGAATAGCTTCTCTTAACGATGAGTTAATTCGACTAACCTCTTTGGTCCGTGAACTTCAGGAGATTGGTTTAGCTGAAGCAGGTGAATTACAATTAAATTTAGCCACAGAAAACCTTACCGATCTTCTTAATGACTTAAAATTAATCTTCGAGCCCGAAGCAGAAGCTAAAGGTATACAATTAATTTTTAGCTATCCAAACTTGCAGGTAACTGTTGATAAAAATAGACTAAGACAGGTGTTAATTAATATTATCGCTAACGCGTTACGCTATACCGAAAACGGCTTTATTGAACTAAATGTCGAAGAGTCACCAGAAAATCTTTTATTTACCATCACCAATACGGGTCCCCAAATTCAAGAAGATGATCTAGAACATTTATTTGATCGTTTTTACAAAGCTGATGCTGCCAGAACTAGAGGTAAGAGTGGTTCTGGATTAGGCTTAGCGATTGCCAAAGCTTATGTAGAAGCGCATGAAGGACAAATATCTGTAAGAAATGTCTCAGATGGTGTTCAGTTTAGTTTTTCCATCTCTAAGCATATAGCCAAAACTAGCCAAGTTACCTTAGATAATTGAATGTAACTCCTACAAAAGGCTAATAGCAAGGCTGAAGAATTTCTTTGGCCTTGCCGGCTCTTATTTAACTCCATAATCTTTAATCCCCTACTTCAAGGAATCTAAAAAAACTACGAGGCTATAACAAACAAATTTCCCAAACCGAGCCATACCTTCCATCGAAAGACAAAAGTAACCCTTATTTTTCTTTAGAGAAGTACATACATAGGTCTTTGTCTGTATCAGGGGAAATACCTTTAAGTCTTTAGTTTGCTGGCATTCTCCAGATTTGTTTTAGGAGACAGCTATATTTTTTCAATACTTCTTTGCAATGACAGCCAAAGTTATTGGCGTTTCTTAAATATAAGTAAGAGATTGGGAGCGAGATCAATGGAAAGTCGGTTAGAGGCAAAAGCTCGCTTTTCTCCATTACCACTTGATGCTATAAAGCCTTCGGGCTGGTTAAAAAATCAGCTGGATCTACAAGCATCTGGCTTAAGCGGTTTTTTGCCTGAGGTATTCAAAGATGTAGGACAGGTAAGTGGCTGGCTGGGAGGGGACGGAGAAAACTGGGAAAGAGGCCCCTATTATCTTGACGGACTCCTTCCCCTGGCTGTTTTAACAGCAAACTCAAGACTCTACGAGTACGCAAATAAATTTATTCAGTGGAGTTTAAACAGTCAAGAAAAGAGTGGCTTTTTTGGCCCCCGAGAAAACCCTGACTGGTGGCCGCGTATGGTAATGTTAAAGCCCCTAATGCTTTATGGTGATATAGATCAAAGCGGCAAGATAGAAGAGTTTATGACAAATTATTTTAGATACCAGTTAAATAATCTTGATGGTCAGCCTCTCTACCGCTGGGCTAGGGCTAGGGGTTTTGAAAACCTTGTTTCCCTTTTCTGGTTGTACGACAAAACAAATACACCATGGTTGTTAGAACTTGCAGAGAAGATTAGAGAACAGACTTTGGACTGGAGCGAATATTTTCTCAACCTTCCTTATACAGCAAACACCAAAAACTACTTGGATTTTCAAAAAGCTAATTGGGAATATATGGATAGGGATGATCCTGAAACTAAAACAGTATTTAAGACCTTTATGTATACTCATGTTGTAAATGTGGCTATGGCGCTAAAGGCACCCTGGTATTTTTACAGGCTTACTCAATCACCAAAAGATCTAAAGGCTGTTTTAAATGGTTACGAAGCTATTATGGAATACCATGGTACTGCCAACTACCTCTTCACAGGAGATGAACACCTAGCAGGGCTAAATCCTAGTCAAGGTACAGAGCTTTGCGCGGTAGTCGAATTAATGTACTCCTTAGAAAATCTTCTTAGCCAAACTGGGGTCTCTAAATATGGCGATTTTCTGGAGAAGATAGCTTATAATGCACTACCTGCTGCAATTTCGCCCGATTTTTGGTCACACCAATATGATCAGCAAACCAATCAAATCTCTTGTACTATTGGCCACAGAGACTGGACCAATAATGGAATTGATGCAAATCTCTTTGGCCTGGAGCCAAATTATGGTTGCTGTACAGCAAACTTTCATCAGGGCTGGCCAAAGTTTGCTTTAAGTCTCTGGCTTAAGGCTGAAGACGGAATAGTACTCTCTTTGTATGCACCATCTATAGTAAGCTTTATAGCACCTTCTGGTGAGAAGGTAGAAATTGCTATGGATACCGAATACCCTTTTAATGATAAGGTACAGCTTAAGTTTAAGCTTAATCAGCCAGCGCGGTTTAAGATATATTTTCGCCAGCTTGCTAGAGCCTCTTATGTGCTAAAGCTAAACGGCGAAGAAGTTACCACAGTTTTAAATGAAAATGGCTTTCTAAGTCTTTTGAGAACTTGGAGACCACAAGATGAACTGGTAATCGATTGGATGATTAAGCCCTGTCTTAGACGCTGGGCTAATGACTCCTTGAGTGTAGAAAGAGGATCTTTAGTCTTTGCTTTACCACTTAGCGAAAAGTGGGTTAAGGTAAGAGGTGTTGCCCCTAGTGCCGATTATGAACTCCATCCCCAAAAGAGCTGGCAGTGGGGGATCTTAGAAGATACTGATTTTAAGGTAGAACATCAAAAACTAACCTTGCAGCCTTTTAATAGCGACAGTCCTCCAATAATCGTAAAAGCAGGTGGAGTTAAGGTAGATAATTGGCCAGAGGAAAACCTTTCTGCTGGAACGATTCCCAAACCTCAGCTAACCAAAAAAGAACCCCAAGAACTGGAGCTTATCCCCTATGGAGCAGCAAAGCTTCGCATAGCCCAGTTTCCCATAATTCTTTCAGAAAAGTAATGATATAGTGTAAGCGAAAGATTAGCGCACAAGAATAAACTGTGAGTTTATTAAACAAAAATCAAAAAGCGTTAATTGCCCAACCCAAGGATCCTCGAATCATTTTCAAGTTAATAATTTAGCTCATCACTTCCCCCAAACTTCGGTAGATAATCGAGAACTGGTATTTGATCATTTTAATAAATCGAATGTTGTCAAAAATAAATATCTGCACATATGTCTTAGATAAAGCTCAGTTTAGTTTTACCATCTCCAATCACGTCTTAGAAAATATAACCATTGATCCCAAAGAATTTAATCTAACTTCGATCAGAGCTTTAAAGAGAGGTTAAGGAAAATCCTTAGCCTCTCTCCTTATATATGGCAACCAATTTAGACCATTTTTAGAAAAAGAGATTGCTCTATTAAATCATTGCTTTAGTAAGCACTTAAGTTATAAAGGAGTATTAATATGCCTAGTTAATAATAGAAGTGGTGAAAATGTTAGTGAATAGAGGGTGTGACTAACTTGAAAGGCCTGAAGGCTATTAGATGGTTTTTCCTAATAATTTTGGCTGTTGCTTTAATACTTTTTCTGATCCAACCACAAGTTAAGGTAGATAATCTAAACCAGTTATTAGAAATACAACAAAAAAACTATGTTATCCCAGCAATAGCAGGTATTATTATTAAAAATGGCGAGTGTATGCAACAATCTGTTTTAGGAATGGTAGACAACCAAACACCTTTTACCTTAGATACTCCAATTTACATAGGATCGTTAACTAAATCTTTTACTGCATTAGCTATTGTCAAATTAAGCAGGGAATATAGTTTCAGTTTGGATACCCCAGTCGCAGAACTCTTGCCAGAGTTTAAATTAGCTTCAAAAGAATATCACTCCATAACCGTTAGGCATTTACTAGCTCATGCTAGTGGTTTATCCGACCGTACTTTTCGAGAAAAATTATTACCTGATGCTTCGCTTTTAGATGGAGTTCTTGCTCTACAAGTTGCTAAGCTTTTAGAACCACCAGAAACAAAGCTTAATTATTTTAATATGGGTTATACAGTTTTAGGATTAATAATAGAAAGAATCTCGGGTTTACCTTACCAAGAGTATCTACAAAAAGAAATATTAACGCCTTTAAAATTAAAGAACACCTATGTAGAAGCTCCAGGAGGAGAAACAATTGCTACTGGCTATCTATCTTTTTTTGGCTTGCCCTTAAAAACGTCTAAGCCTAGAAGTAATTATGCTTTACCTGCTGGATATTTACTTTCCACAGCTAATGATTTGTTTATATATGTAAATTACTACCTTAACCCTCTATCGCTGCCTAAGCAATGCGGAATAACAGCTGAAGATCTAGAAGTAATGCAAAAGCCAGCCTTTCCCAATTGGCCATATGGGTTTGGTTGGATTACCGAACAAATAAACGGCAAATCTGTAGTTTATCACGGGGGTTCTCTCCCAGGTTATCAAAGTCAATTAGTTTTATGGCCAGATGAAAAAACAGCTTTTGTTTTACTAACCAATTCAGGCAACATTTTACAAAGTTTATGGGGTAGACGCGATATTATCAAAGGAGCTGAAGAACTGGCTTTCAACAGCCAAACAACTATAAAACCGAGAGAACGCTTTATCTATCTAATATTTTGGAGTCTACTTGGCTTAATTATTGTTCATCTAGCTAATTCATTTGCCTTGCTTGAAAAGTATAAAGAGAAAATTACAAAACCAAAGCTCCGACAAGAACAGATTAAACAAGTTGCTTTAATAATCATCTGTTTGTTGATTATATTTAAAGGTCCCCAAGCAGTTGGTCTACTAGAAAATAGGGGGTTGTATTGGTCTCTAGCTTATACTGTAGAGCCTGGCATAACAGTTACAATCCTGCTCCTTAGTGTAGGAAAATTACTTTTAAGCTTAAGTAAACTCTTTATAACTATTAGAAACTAGATAAGTGTAAAGGTCTAAGACATTTTTAATACCCAACATAATAAAAATCTAGTTGGTCTAACTAGGTAGCAGGCATAGGTAAATTGAAAAGACAATTGTTAATTTGTAATGATATTTCTACCTTTATATGCTTTAGGAAAATAAGTTTTACAAGTTCGGTCAAAGAACACTAGATGAGCGCAAACCTTTACAGTTACAAATAAATTATGATATAATATTTGCACAAGTGGCCCCGTAGCTCAGTTGGATAGAGCAGCGGTTTCCTAAACCGCGTGCCGGACGTTCGAGTCGTCTCGGGGCCGCCATTATCGATTATGTACTTAATTTTAACCACACTATGTGTGGTTATTTTTTGTTTTTAGTTATAGTTAATTCGCGGATGTAAAGAAATCAAATAGCAAACCCCTTGCATAACAGTGTACTCGAACTTACATTGGCGTTTGAGAGGGTACAGGTTAGTTAACCTCTCTCTGAACCGACTAAATTTGCAATTTAAAATTAGACAAAAAATGGAGGCTATCTGCCTCCTCTTTCTTACCATGCAAAACCAAGTTTTATAAGCAGTCCCCCAAGTAGAAACTTAGGGGACTAAAAAATACAAAATAGGATCTGTAATGCTAAATGAAGTTATTTCTTTTGTTGCTCCAACAATCTTTTGATATAACGATCATATTCGACTTGTTTTTTCTTTATTTCCGCATTATGCTCATCAGCAGCTTCGCGGATAGCTTTTTCCGGATCTACACCATTGAGAATAGCCTTTTGAGCAGCCATCTGCAGGTAACGGCGTCTATTTCTGGGAGCTACTAAACCATATATAGAACAATTACCATTGTTTAAGGCTTTTGCAAATACTACAGTAGCTTCTTTGTTTAAGTTAATTTTCGTCACAGCATCACGATTTGTAGGTAGAAAAAGGGCACCTTTTATTTTAGTCATTATTTGAGAAGCAATTTCGATTTGAGTTCTTTCATCAGTGAGCCACTTAATAAATTCCCAGCTTTGGTTCTTCTTTTTAGATGCTTCGAAAATACCAATCGCTGAAGGTGCTCCTGCAACAGTAGTATTATTAATCTTTCCTGTGTTATAAGTACCAGGTACCTCAACCATGCTCCATTTACCTGTAAGCTGTGGCGCTGCTTGAATTAGATTTTGGTAAAAGCCAGGAGACTGCAAAACTATAGCTAATTCGCCCTTGACAAAAGACTGAAAAACAGGAGCTTCTTTGGGAATTTTGTATTTAGTATATAACTCGGCATATTCCTTAAACCCAGCAATACACTCGGGTGAATCATAGCCTGATTTGGTTAAGGTAGGATCATAATCATCTGCACCATGTTGCCACATAAACATATTTACATCGCTATAAACAGTATCTGAAAGAAACCATTGTAAAGTAAAATTAGAGTTTTTGGCTTGTAATTTGGGTAACACCTGCTTTAACTCATCCCAGGTGTTAATAGATTTTATACCAACTTCTTTTAGAATATCATCTCTTTGGAAGGCTACTGTAGCTGAGGCAGTATAAGGGATTCCAAAAGTAAGACCTTTATATTGCAGAGCGCGATAAAAGTTCGGTGCTGCACGATTAAACACTTCTTGAAATCCTGGCATTTTAGTTAAATCAATCAGAGCACCCCTAACCCCTAACTCAGGTAAAAACAGTGTCCCTGCACCACCAACATCAGGTGCGTCCCCAGATGCAGCAGCCATTAAAAAGCGATTTTCAAAATCGCTCCAGGATAGGTTACTAAAATCAACCGCAATCCCTGTTTGGGCAGTAAAGGTAGTTTCAGTTAAGCTTCTAATAATCGCTATCTCTTCATTACTGTGGCCTGTTAGCCAGACGGTTATTTTATCAGCTGCACTAACCAGACAACTAAGTACTAAAACAATTAATAAGATAACATACCCCTTCTTGATCTTCATTCCACCACTCCCTTGATAATACAATGTAAACCCCTATTTCTTTATATACCTTTTTTAAAAGGCAAGTCCTTTGATTCAAGCCTTTATATTAAAAATAAAATATTAGGTCAAGGCAAGAACCTTGACCTAATTTCTTTTAGTCTTTGGTTGATGCTACATTTAATTCCTTAGGATAACGTGGTACATACTTCGTGTGTAAAAGCTTATGAGATAATTCTCCTAAAGGTTTACCAAGAAAATTCTTGTATAACTTTTTGACTTCAGGGTTGTGATGTGCTGTTCGCACACTCTTAACTGCGTCAATAACATAGAGAGATTGTGCTCTTGCTTGAATGTTACTCCGATCTTTAGCTGGTTGTCCGCCACCACCTACACAACCACCTGGGCAAGACATAACCTCAATGAAATCATAACTCAAAGAACCGTCTCTAAGACCATCTAGAACAATTCTTGCATTACTCAAGCCATTGACTACTGCGCATTTTAGAGTTAGATCGCCAATATTTACCTCAGCTTCTTTGATCCCCTTGAACCCTCTAACCACGTTAAAATCAACCTTTTCTGAATCTTTACCAGTAATTAAATAGACTGCTGTACGTAAGGCAGCTTCGGCAACACCACCTGTGGTACCAAAGATAACTGCAGCTCCACTTGATTCTCCTAACGGGTGATCAAACTCACCATCAGCTAGTCTCATCACCTCAACACTAGCTGTCGAAAGCATACGCAGAAGTTCTCTGGTAGTAAGAACAGCATCTACATCTTGATAACCATCCCTACCCATCTCTGGTCTCGTCGCCTCGAACTTTTTAGCTGTACAAGGCATTATAGAAACAACAAACACATCTTCTGGTTGCCAACCTTGTTGCTCAGCATAATAGGTCTTAGCTATCGCACCAAACATCTGTTGTGGTGATTTGCAAGAAGATAAATGCGATAACATCTCAGGGTAGTTTCTTTCTACAAACTTAATCCAGGCTGGCGAACAAGAACTCATTAGTGGTAGTGTTCCCCCGTTTTTTATGCGCTCAACAAGCTCATTGGCTTCTTCCATAACAGTAACATCAGCTGCAAAGTTAGTATCAAAGATCTTATCAAAGCCCAAGAGTCTTAGTCCAGCAACTATCTTGCCCGTAATATCAGTACCTGGTTCTAAGCCTAATTCTTCAGCCATACTAACTCGAACTGCAGGTGCAATTTGAGCTATTACCTTCTTTTTGTTATTAAGAATTGCCGACCAAACAGTGCGCAAAGCACTTTTTTCTCTTAGGGCCCCTGTGGGACAAGCCAAAACACACTGACCACAAAACACACAATCAGAATCAGCTAGATCTGCATTAAATGGTGGGAGAACTACACTATCAAGTCCTCGCCCAACAAAGTCAATAGCACCTACACCTTGAATCTCGTCACAGACTCTTACACAGCGACCACACAAAACACACTTATTAGGATCTCTCTCAATGGCCACACTAGAAGAATCAATATGATAGCGGTTTTTATTTCCTGTAAAACGTCTTTCACGAATGCCAAAATCCATTGCTAACTTTTGTAGTTCGCAATCGCCATTCCGTAAACAATATAGACATTCATCGGGATGATTTGCTAACAAAAGTTCAACAATCGACTTCCTTGCTCTTCTAACTCTTTCAGAATGGGTATAAACAGCCATACCATCTCTAACCGGAAATGCACAAGAAGGGACTAGGTTTCTTTCTCCTTCAACTTCCACAACACAAATCCGGCAAGATCCTGAAGGCACAAGATTTTCCATATGGCATAGTGTCGGGATTTTGATGCCATGTGATCTAGCAGCTTCTAGAATGGTTTGGCCTAATTCAGCTTCTACAGGAAGCCCATTAAATATAACTGTAATTTTTGTCACACCTAACCCTCCTTAGCTAACTGTAATGGCATCAAACGGACAAAATTCAACACAAGCTCCACAGCGAGCACACTTATCTGGCACAATAAAGTGACTATGGGCACGTTCGCCCACAATGGCTCCTTGTGGGCATTTTTTCGCACAAATGCCACAACCACGGCAAACCTTAGGATTAATCCTGTAAACAAGTAACCCCCTACATTGTTTAGCTGGACAGCGTTTATCATAAACATGGGCCTCATACTCATTTTTAAAGTATTTTAATGTCGAAAGAACTGGATTTGGTGCTGTTTGTCCTAAACCACAAGCAGCTGTATCTTTGATCACATGGGCTAAACGTTCTAATTGATTTATAGATTGATATCTTTTCTGTAACTCCTCTTCTGAACTATTAGGATTGCTTTTAACAATGTTTTCTAAAACCTCTAATAGCCTTGCTGTTCCTTCGCGACAAGGAATGCACTTACCACAAGACTCTTTCTTGGTAAAGTTAAGGAAGAATCGTGCTACATCAACCATACAAGTGTCTTCATCCATTACAACAAGCCCGCCTGAACCCATCATAGCTCCAGCTCTTTGCAAAGAATCATAATCAATAGCTGTATCTAATAACTCTACAGGCAAACAACCTCCAGAAGGTCCACCAATTTGCGCTGCTTTAAACTGTTTATCGTTCTGTAAACCTCCACCTAGTTCAAAGATTATCTCTCTTAAACTGATCCCCATTGGTACTTCAATTAAGCCAGAGTTTTTAGTCTTACCTGTTAAGGCAAAAACTTTTGTTCCTGAACTTTTAGGTGTACCTATGCTCTTAAACCAGTTAGCTCCTTTATCAATAATTAAAGCGACATTAGCAAATGTCTCTACGTTATTAATATTGGTTGGATAGCCCCACAGTCCAGAATTAGCAGGATATGGTGGTCGTGGACGAGGGATACCGCGTTTACCTTCAATTGAACCTATTAAGGCTGTCTCTTCACCACATACAAACGCGCCCGCACCCATTTTTACTTTAAGATGAAAGTTAAAACCACTACCTAGAATGTTATCACCTAAAATACCGTTAGCTTCTAGATTAGCAATGGCTTTCTTCAAGCGAGCAATAGCTAATGGGTACTCAGCTCTTACATAGATATAACCTTCTTCTGCCCCAATAGCATAAGCAGCTATAATCATACCCTCAATCACACTATGAGGATCTCCTTCTAAAACACTACGGTCCATAAAAGCTCCTGGGTCACCTTCGTCAGCGTTACAGATTAAAAACTTTCTTTTCCCTTCAGCTTTCCTTGTAAATAGCCACTTTTTACCTGTAGGAAAGCCACCCCCGCCTCTGCCTCTTAACCCAGAATCTATTACCTCTGTAATAACTTCGTCTGGTTTCATACTAAAAAGAACTTTGGTAAGAGCTTTATAACCTCTTCTCATCACATACTCTTCTAATGATTCTGGATTAATAATGCCACAATTACGGAGTACTAAACGTTGCTGTTTCTTCATCATTGGAAAGTCATTAATATAGTGAACTTGGTCTTGTAAGGAATCATCTGAGCTCAAACCCATCGGTACAGTACCCAAGAGATAACCCTCGGGAATCGTATCATGCTCAATAAAAACATCGATAATCTCTGCTGCTCTTTCTAAATTAACTTGAGCGAAAGAAACTCGAGGGAAACCAGGCTTCTTCACATCAACCATTATTTC
The DNA here is from genome assembly GCA_002399235.1 of Firmicutes bacterium UBA4881. Classification (GTDB taxonomy): domain Bacteria; phylum Bacillota; class DTU065; order DTU065; family DTU065; genus UBA4881. The sequence goes on from DHDH01000015.1 coordinate 91,071, forward strand.
TTCTGTACATAGACCAAAACAGCCAACCTTTTTCATAACAGTAGGAATCTTTTTCTTTTCCAACTGTTTAGCCATAAAGTTATAAATCTTATCAGCACCCGCAGCTAAACCGCAAGTTCCCATACCTATATATACATAAGTTAAGTCTGAATCGGCCCCTTGCAAATACTTAAGCCTATTTTGCTTTACCTTGTGACAGTTTTTATCTTCATGACAAATTGGACCTTCAACAGCACATTTAATTAAATCGGCACATGGCGTTTCCTTTGTGTGAGTACACTTCTCACAGCAAGGAGTAAATAGACTGTTCAATGTTTCTTCACTCCTTCATCTCATAATCTCTGAGAAGTTTAACAACGTCTTTTGGTTGTAGGCGTCCATGAAACTCCCCACCGATTGTAACGACTGGTGCCATGCTACAAGCCCCTAAACAAGCTACTGTACTAAGGGTAAAAAGGCTGTTCTTGGTTGTTTCGCCAGCTTTTATACCTAGTTCTGACTCTAAAGCTTGTAATATAAGTCCCCCACCACGAACATGACATGCTGTCCCTGCACATACTTGGATTAAATACTTACCAACTGGGTCAAAGCGAAACTGATTATAGAATGTTGCTACACCGTAAATTTTACCGACAGGAACATTTAAGTACTCACTAGCTAAATAAAGAATCGATTTGGGCAGATAGCCGTAAAGCCCCTGCGTTTCTTGTAAGATTGGTATCAGGGCTTCTTTTTCACCTGGTGCATACGAACGGAACAATTTCTGAATCGCTTCATCTTGCTTGGCCAAAGAATCCTTGTTACAACAACAAACTTTACCCATTCCTAACCCCCCTTATGATCTGTTAGTTTATATCAACCCCAATATTGAGAGACATGACATACTAGACAGGTCGTAATTTAGAGGATCTATTAGTGAAACGAAAAGCCAGATAGTTGCTGAAAGACTTCTTTTAGAGCCTAGGAAACTTCAGAAATATGTTGATCGTAAAATGCTATAACTTGTTATCTATGAACAAAATATGTAGGCCTTCAAATTTCTGCGGGATTTCCTTTCTCTTAAATAAACTAAGCTTTAACATAGATTTGACATTTGTGACTTTTAAGATACGAATGAATATTTTTATGTATGTGTAATTACCATTGAATATTTCTTCTCTTTGTTTACGCATTTACCTTTATAACTTACTTGTTTTATCGCTAGTGAAAAAATTGAGTTAGGAAAGCTTTTTCCCTTTGACACATGTTGAGTCAGCATTGTTAAATTTTTGTTAATCTGATACTTCTACAAGTGATTCCCCAAAAACCCATTTTCAGCAAGTTCATAAAGCCACTAGATTAGCTTCTTTCCTCTTAGGCAAGGGATTTGGCAGTTAATTATAGAAACATGCATTAAACTATGTCTCCTTAAGAGTGTCTAACCCATTACCAAGGGAGAAAAAATTCCGGATAATTAAACGGCTTAAAACCTACCAGTAACACACATAAAGTGCCAAATAGGAGTAGATAAATTATGGCTAAACAGAAAAAATCTGCTAGGAACAAAACTTTAGACATTAGTATTGAGGAAGGCAAACCTTATTTAGATAGATGCCTTACTTTAGACAAAAATGTCGACATCAATGCTATAGTAAACAAGACGATTATCGGTAATACTACTGATGTTTGTAAATTATTACCCCAAAACTTTGTCGACTTGCTGATTGTTGACCCTCCCTATAACTTAAATAAAAGCTTTCATGGTAATGTCTTTTCTAAAGTTAGCGATTCAGAATATCTTAATTACACCAAGCAATGGTTGGAAGCAGTTATACCTCTATTAAAAGAAAATGCTTCCATTTATGTTTGTTGTGACTGGCGCTCAAGTTTAATTATTGGCAACGTATTAATGGACTATTTTCAAGTAAGAAATAGGATTACCTGGCAAAGAGAAAAAGGGCGCGGTGCTAAAGCTAATTGGAAAAATGGAATGGAAGATATTTGGTTTGCGACTAAATCTAATTCCTATACATTTAATTTAGATAATGTTAAGATACGCAAACAAGTAATAGCACCCTACCGAGTAGATGGTACGCCTAAAGACTGGCAAGAAACTGAGGAAGGCAATTTCCGCGATACCTGTCCCTCAAATTTTTGGGAGGATATAACTATTCCTTTTTGGTCAATGCCAGAAAACACTGCCCATCCTACCCAGAAACCAGAAAAACTACTTGCTAAACTAATTCTCGCTAGTTCTAACGAAGGTGATATCGTCTTCGATCCTTTTTTAGGTTCTGGTACCACAAGTGTAACGGCTAAAAAGTTAAACAGAAGATATGTAGGTATTGAGCAAAACGAATTATATTGTGTTTGGGCAGAAAAAAGGCTGGAAATGGCTGAAACCGATAGAGACATTCAAGGCTACACCGATGGTGTTTTTTGGGAAAGAAATACATCCACTTTCCAAACAACTAAATCACCTAATGATAAAGTCTCTTTAAATAAGGCAGCTGGTAAACAATTACGCCTGGATATTGAACCTTAAATTTTAAGCCAACACACTCTTTGAAATAAATTGGAGAGGACTATTAAAGTCCTCTCCAATTTATTTTATTATCGCTTTTATTTTTACATTCTAACTTATACTAAAAGGCAAGGCTAAACTTACATCTTTTCTGGTGCTTCTATACCTAAAAGATAAAGACTTAACGCGATAACTTGTCTTACACCATCTACTAGCATTAAGCGAGCTTTAGCAACTTCTTCTTCTGCATCTGCTATGCGATGAGCTTGATAGAACTTATTAAAGTCTCTTGCTAAACCTAAGCTATACCTAGCAACTGTTGATGGCTCATTCCCTTTCGCTGCTTGGGCAACTACTTCTGGGAATCTTTCCAAAGAAGCAACTAAAACCTTTTCTTCTTCTTCCTGCAGTAAACTTAGATTAGCGGCTTCAGGTACTCCACCTTTTTGGAGCAAACTGCAGGCTCTAGCATGAGTGTACTGTACATAAGGACCAGTGTCTCCTTGGAAATTAAGCAGTTCATCCCACTCAAAGTTTATATCTTTGATACGGTTGTTGCGTAGATCGTTAAACATTACCGCGCCTACGCCAACTGCCCTAGCTACTTCTTCTTTATTGTCTAAATTAGGATTCTTCTCTTCGATGATCGATTTAGTTAGCTCTATCGCTTTAGCTAAAACATCTTCCAAAAAGATTACATTACCTTGTCTAGTAGAAAGCTTCATGTCACCAAAACGCATCAAGCCAAAAGGTACATGCTCGCAATTATCTGCCCAATCATAACCAAGCTTTTTTAAGACAGCAAATACCTGTTTAAAATGTAGAGCTTGTTCGCCCCCAACTACATAAAGCGCTTTAGCAAATTTGTAGGTCTCTTGACGATAAATTGCAGCAGCTAAATCTCTTGTGCCATATAGAGTTGCTCCATCGCTTTTTCTCACCAAAAACGGAGGCATATCGTCACTAAGTTCTACTATTTCTGCCCCTTCACTTTCTTTCATAAAAGGTTGCAGTTTTTCAATGGCACCAGGAATTTTATCGTTATAGAAGCTCTCTCCTGTGTAGTGATCAAAGGTAATTCCCATTAATTCATAGACTTCGACCAATGAATCTAAGCTAGTTTTCCGGAACTGTTCCCAGAGCACATAAGCTTCTTTATCCCCATCTTCTAACCGTTTAAACCATAGTCTAGCTTCATCATCTAGGCTAGGATTTTGGTCAGCCTCTTTATGAAAACGTACATAGAGTTCTAATAGATGTCTAATTGAGCCCTTAGAATACGAGCTGGGTTCATCGCCCCAATTTTTATATGCATAAATTACTTTACCAAATTGGGTACCCCAATCGCCAAGGTGATTAATGCGTTCTACTTTATAACCCATATGTTCCCAGATTCTTGATAAAGAATGACCAATAACAGTGGAACGGAGGTGAGCTACGCTAAATGGTTTGGCAATGTTAGGTGAAGAGAAATCGATTACCACTGATTTACTTTTACCTTCATCACTCTGTCCATACTTCATAGCTTCTTTTTTGATTTTTGGCAAAAGCTTGTTTGCTAAATGGCCTTTATCTAGATAAAAGTTTACATACCCATTTACAACTTCGATCCTGTTGAACAGATCATCTTGGGGTATCTTCTCAGCAAGTTCTTTTGCTATTATAGCTGGTGCTTTCCGCATTTTCTTTGCTAAGGTAAAACAAGGAAATGAATAATCACCTAAGTCTGCACTAGGTGGTACTTCTAAGAGATTCTCAATTTCTTTGGCAGGAAGTAACGCTAAAGCGTTTTCTATAGCTTCCACTACACTTTCTTTGGCTATGCCCATTCTTTGCACAAGCAGAAACAAATACTTCTGCTTGTTTCCTCCCCTCTATACTGCTCGCTTTAGCGAGGTGATATTACAAAAAACGTTAAGCTCTTTCTCAATAATATATCATGAGAGCGAAAGGGGCTCAACTAAAACCGTCTTTTCTAATTCAGCTGGCTTTTTAGAATCTTGTTAGCAAAGTCTTTATTTTTAAAATACCTTTCGTTATAAGTAACTGGTTATTAATTAAAACGTCTCAGGAAGACATAACCCTTAACAAAGCAGGATATGCTTTCTAGCAATAGAAATAATGATATAACCTAATGATTAGGAAGGGGGGAGCTGCCTGGCTCACGCCAAGAGCAGCGTATTTTATATGAAGAACCGTGACCCAGGTCTAGCCTCTGTATTTTCTTTTCTCATACCAGGACTAGGCCAAATCTACAATGGACAAATGGGATGGGGAATCTTTCACTTCTTTTTACAAGTGGCATTAGCAATAATTGGCGTTACCCTAGCCTTCCCACTTATTTCATCCGAAAACGGGGGAACCTTTGCTAGCCGCCTTTTAATTTGGTTGGAAAACCCTCTCAACATGGGTTTGTTTTTCGGAGTTCTGTTTCTGATGCTTGCTAATTGGATCTGGTCCTTTACATCCACTGCGACTAAGGAGACATCCACAGGGTTAGATGATTTCGATACTTCAGATGGTGTTGACGATATTGCGGAGCTAGTTAAAACTGCGCGAATGGACTTCCTCAATAATGTCGAAGAACCCAAAATACAAGTAGCAGCTACCAAAGAAGCACCGTCTTCATTTTCAATAGCTCTATATGAAGTGTTGGAATTAAAGGGTATGAGCCCACATGAACTTGCGGATATAACGGGGTTGTCTCTCCAAGAAATTTCTCGGTACCTACAAGGTGCACAACCAGATGAACCCACGATAAATATTATTGCCCGAGGGTTAAATGTCAGTCCTCGAGTCCTTCTCTCCTAAGAGGTTAGGTGGCTTAGAGCTGCCTAACTTCTTTTCTTTTCCATACACAATCAGGTAGGTCCCCAGATCTTGAAGAGCATGGATAAAGATTGGTAACCAAATACTTTGAGACTCTAGATAAAGCCAGCCTAATACTGAAGTAAGGAGCAAACGACCAAGCAGCATACTAAAAAACTGCTCCTTAGTCTCGAATCCACTTATAACATTACCATAATGGATACCTACAAATACTAGGATAGTGAGCAAAATAGCGCCAAGAGCACCAATGGCTTTAACAAACAAATTTTGTATTAACCCTCGATAGAACAACTCTTCACCTAAAGGCACAAATAAACCTAAAAGTAAAACCTTTTCTCCCAACGAACCATCAAGTAAGTTATTAAGTGGTATATATTCGTGGGTAACTCCTTCTTTATAAGCAATTTGCAAGGAAAAATAGCTAATGGCAAACAAGCCTATGCCGAGAAAAAAAGGTAACCAAGTTTGCCAACCACTATTGATTCCAGAAAAGCCAAGTGGTAGGTTAAAAACTAAAGACATAACAATGGTAAACCCGACTCTAATCAGATTGGCTATCTCTGTTTTATATCGGTAACAACTATGAGTTAACCAAAGTTTGTTTAACAAAACATCGACAAGTATTATTAAAATCGCCAAAAAAATGTAGAGCACTAGGTAAGTCACCCTTTCTGCTCCCATATGATTAACTAGCTTTAGTTATAAACTATCAACAGAAGAATATGCAAATTTTACGATAAAGATAACTGGCGTAGTCAATTAATACATAGATCTCACTAAAATCTAGAAAAGGGCCTGGCGAAGTACCAGGCCCATACTTACTTAATCAATAAGTAACAACTCTAAAAAACGACTTACATTGCCCCACCCATCACCATGCTTGCTGAGAATTAAATAATTTTGTTGAGGTGTTTTTTCATAATCAGTGTCAGTTATACCTAGATCAAAGCCTAAAAGCATCCCCTTTTCTAGTTCGGCATCAAATTCATATGCGGGTATGGCAATCTCAAGAATATAACCACCGTTTGAGGTAGATGATTCAAACTGTAGGTCAGTGAACTTGTGATTGTTATTCCAAACATGACTTTCTGCAAAGCCACCTTTAACTTGTGGAGCAAAGCCAAATTGAAAATCTGTTGGTCCATAACTAGTTCTATCATAGCCAACACCATCAAAAGAAACAAAAACTTGAATGCCATCAGACTGAAAAAGATAGGCTCCGGTGTGATCTACAAAAATTTTATCATCAGTTATCTCTGCTGCTACATAAAGGTATTGGGAATCCCACATAACATAGAAAGTACCAGCAATATCTTTGTTACCTTCATACTCTGATGCTGACCCCGCAACGAGATATTCGAGACTATCGATTTTAAGTGCATACTTTTTGGCTTTTTCCCATTCGGTTAATTTTCCATCAATTTTCATTCCCTTAGGAGCTTTGACAGCTGAGAGTTCTTTTGCCATAGCACCTGTTGTAACAATTAAAGCTACCAACAAGATCAACACAAGAATTCTGCCCTGTTTCATAAATATACCCCCTAAAGTTCTCTTAATGAAAAATTTCTTCTTATTTACCTTAAAACCCTTCCACTGGAAAATAAAAAAAGCCACCCTCTTGAGTGACTAAAATTCTATAAAAATGGCGGAGGAAGAGGGATTCGAACCCTCGCTAGAGCTAACGCCCTACTACAGGTTTAGCAAACCCGCCCCTTCAGCCAACTTGGGTATTCCTCCGCAAAAAGCTGACAGACTTATAATAACATAGAGGCCCCTACTTGGCAATAGCTTTTTAACGATATGTGCTCTGGTTTTCCCTTGGTTCATTCCCTAATTTGGACAGAAAACCCAGCTAACCAATATAGCATTGTTTAAACATCTAGTTGTCTAAGACACTACCAATGCTTTAACTGAAATTTTACGTATTCTCAAAGAAACATGTCCCTTAATATGGTATCATACTCTTAACAACAAGTCTCTCTTAATGAGACAAACTTAATAACTAAAGGTGGGTCTTGCCATGCCACAAATTATTCTAGTGGTGGACGATGAACCTTCTATTCGCGAGTTAGTGAGTTACAATTTGAGAGTAAACGGTTTTGAGGTACACACTGCAGGTACAGGCTCCCAAGCATTGGAAGCATTTCAAAACCAAAAACCAGATTTAATAGTTTTAGACCTAATGCTTCCCGAGTTAGACGGTGTTGAAGTATGTCGACAGATAAGGAAAAAATCTAATGTACCTATTATTATGCTCACTGCCAAAGATAGTGAAATTGACAAAATTGTCGGGCTGGAAGTAGGTGCAGATGATTATATCACTAAACCGTTTAGCCCAAGAGAGTTAGTAGCTAGAGTTAAAGCTGTTTTAAGACGAAGCGTTGTTGAAAATATACCTATCGACTCTCCTACTATACTAAGTCATGGACCCATTCATCTAGATCAAAGCAAACATATAGCATCTATCAATGAACTAGAACTAGACCTCACCCCTAAAGAGTTTGAATTGTTACGTGTCTTTCTTGTTAACAGAGGCCATACCCTAACTAGAGAATATCTACTCTCTACTGTCTGGGGCTATGATTACGAAGGTGAGACCAGAACTGTCGATGTCCATGTTAGACATCTACGACAAAAATTAGGGGATGACTCAAATAACCCACTTTATATCGAAACAGTCCATGGGATTGGCTATAAGATGAAAGAAGATCTTTCCTGAGGATGTGGTTTAATTGAAACGTTACCGCAGTTTAACCACTAAACTCTTAATAGGCTATGTTTCTTTATTGTTAATTGTTTTTGGTTCTACATCAATTGTCTCTGAAAAGTTAATTGGCGCTAGATTTGTCAGCACCGTAGATGAAAGCCTTTTAAGACAAGCCAAGTTAATTGCTGACAGTTATCCTGAACCAGTTACTCATATAGCCCATAGTCTTGGTCTGCGTGTCACCATCATTGATTCGTTTGGAACTGTGCTAGTTGAATCCGAAGAAAATCCCCAAGCTATGGAAAAACATCTCGATAGACCTGAAGTTAAAACTGCTCTAATTAAAGGACAGGGTTATTCCAGTAGATTTAGCAGTACACTAGGAACTAGTTTGCGTTATGCTGCTTTATATAAAGATGGAATTATCTTTCGCGTGGCGATCCCCTTAACTATGGTCAATAATTCTTTGATACAACTACGCACAATTAGCTTTCTCGCAACTACCTTTGCTATCTTTTTTGGCTCTATCTTCGCTTTCGCTTGGAACAAAAAAATTCTTAATCCCTTAACAGAGATCACTGATGTTGCTGAAGCTATTGCTAGAGGCAATCTTTCTTCGAGAATCTCCACTACAGGTACAGATGAAATTGCTACTTTAGCTACTTCTTTTAACTTGATGGCTGACCGTTTGTCGCTTACTATTAGCGATTTGACTAGTGAACGTAATAAACTTAATGCAGTCATCACTTCTATGGCGGATGGTTTAATTACTATTGATCGCAACAAAAATATCACCGTAATTAATCCCCAAGCCTGCAACCTTTTCAATTTCACTTCTAATCCAGTAGGTTCTCCTCTTTGGCAGATGATAAGAACTCCCGAAGTTATTACTGCTTTTACTAATGCCTTGGAAAATGGTCAACTGGTGGCCCAGCAATTTTCCCTGTGGGAAAAGGGAGAGCGCCAAATGGAAATCCGGAGTATTCCCTTAAAGGACGAAAACAATCAGATCATTGGCGCTGTAGGGGTAATCCATGATCTTACGGAAATCAAGCGTCTTGAACGAGTACGACGTGACTTTGTTAGTAACGTTTCACACGAGTTAAGAACGCCTCTTACCTCAGTTAATGGATTCATTGAAACTTTGCGAGATAATGAATTAGATCGTGAAACAGAATTACATTTCTTAGAGATTATGTACACTGAAACCCAAAGAATGATTAATCTAATTAGTGATTTACTAACTATATCTAGATTGGAATCAGGCCACACTACTTTGAAAAAGACAGTCTTCCCCATAGAACCACTGTGGCGAGAACTAGAAATGCTTTTCTTAGCTAAAGCTGATCAAAAAGGCCTTATACTTGATTTCCAAGGTAAGTTAGACATTTATGGTGATAGAGATCAAATCAAGCAAATCCTAATCAATCTTATCGATAATGCTATAAAGTACTCAGATAAAGGTTCTATTAAAATTACTGCCAAACAAAATCAAAGGAATATTATCCTTTCTGTTACAGATAAAGGCTCCGGTATACCACCTGAGGAACAATCGCGACTCTTCGAACGTTTCTACCGTGTTGACAAAGCACGCTCCAGAGCTCAAGGAGGTACTGGATTAGGCTTATCTATTGTTAAGCATATCGCCGAAGAACATAACGGTAAACCTTTTGTACGAAGTAACCCTGGTGAAGGTAGCACATTTGGGGTTGAACTCCCTCTCCCCGAATCATGGTCTTCAAAATAAAAAGCAGGGCTTAGCCCTGCTTCTATTATTCTTATAAATGGCGGAGAGGGTGGGATTCGAACCCACGGTCCCTTGCAGGACGACGGTTTTCAAGACCGCTACCATCAACCGCTCGGTCACCCCTCCAACACGGATAGTATACCATAAATAACTTCGTAATGGCAAGTAAAAAGGGAAGCAAATGCATTTATTCTAACACTCTAGGGGAGGTAACTAGGATGTCTTTAGGCCTAATAATCGAAGGTATTCCTTTAACTGGCAAAACTACATTAATTAATGCTTTAGAAAGAAACCCACTTGTTGCAGATAGTAGTACAACTAAACTCTTTTATCATGAAGAACTAACGCAAAGAGTATTAGAAAAGGACTATAACCGGGGCTTTATAGATAAAACAGCTAACATTAAACTGTTAGAAGAGATAACCCTACACCTTGTAAAGCAATCAAGTCTATTGAAAAGACGTAGTTTTACTAATAAAGAGTTACCTCAGTTTCTATTTGTCCTGGAGCGTTTTCATCTTACTCACACAGCTTATTATTCTTATATGTCTTGGTTTGATGTTGCTTATATTGATCATCTATTAGCTAACTTAAACACTAAATTAGTTGTTCTTACCATCGAGCGAGATGAATTTCGCGAACGACTAAAAGAACGCAAAAACACTGGCTTTATCTACTACATTCGCCGCTATGGTCAAGATCTAGACACAATCCTCGACCACTATATGCGTAGTCAAGATCGTTACTTGGAACTAGCTTCTTTGAGTCAGCTTGATACCATTATCTTAGATTCTGTTTCTCTTTCCCCAAAAACAGTCTTGCAAAACACTCTCGACTTTTGGTTAAAGCCCTAGCCTTTTAATATTCTCAGATAAAACATCTAATAACTCTGGATAATCTTTGGTTGGGAAGTTAAACAAGATTACATATTGCGAGTGCTCTGCTAATAACTTGCCATCTAGGGAGTTATAGTTATCGATAATTAAATCAGGTTGTATTTGGTTTATTTGGGCAATATCAGCTGGTGTAAGCTGATTACTTCCAAAGGTTTTAACAACATCGTAACCCAACCAGGTAATTAATTCTGCTTGGTGTACACTAACAGCTACCTTCTGGGTATTAACTTGCGCCTTAGTAGCCCTTTCCTTATACGATGTCATCTCGCTTAAAAAAATAGCTTCCCAAACTTGTTGGTTTTTCTCTGTACCAAATTTAGTAGCTAACATTCTTGTCATGTTAACCAGATTATCAGGAATGTTGGTAGTACGTACCGCAATTAGCTTACTCTCAATTTCGGGATAGGCAGCGGTTAGCTTTTTTACAAAGGGTTCATACCCAGCCCAAACAATATAATCCGCTTCTAAAGCTTTAACTACATCCTGTGGCTTATAATCATACTCGGGAGGATGTCTCAATTCAATTGGCGCTAGAATTGTCACATCATTGGCTCCTGCTGCTTTGGCTATTGCTCCTACCCAACTAGTTGAAGCTACTATCCCTTTGGCTCCTGCTAAAATACTTAGACTTACTAGTAACAATAAATAGATAGTTATTTTTCTGTAGCTATTCATTTGGCATCCCTCCTATTATGTATTTGAACCTTGTTTATAATGCTTTTAACTATAGTTACTATTCCCAATACCAAAACTCCTGTAAGAGTTATTGTAACTCCTAAAGGCCAGTTAAACTTAAGAGCGAGCAATAAACCTCCCACAGTAGAAAACAACCCTAAAACTGAAGTAGCAACTAAAACAGAAGTTAATCCTGTTCCTATCTGTAAGGCTCCTAATGCTGGTAAAAGAATTATAGCATCAACTAATAAAGCACCAACTAACCTCATGGCCACACCTAAGGATAAGCCACAGACTAACAAAATAGTATTCCTTACAAATTTGCTTTTAATTCCCAGTGTCTCAGCTAGTTCACTGTTATAAAGCATCAATTGTATTTCTCTATAAAAAACTATTATTAACATCAAAACTACTACCGCTACTATTGCCAAAGAGTAGATATCCGCTTTAGTTAGAGCCAATATATTTCCCGTAAAGACATCAAAAGCATCCATAGCAGGTATCCCTGCTTGATAAAAAAGGAAAAATGCTAACGCTAAGGAGCCCGTCATAAACAATGCTCCTCCTAGAGCAGTGTCTATTTTAAGACGATCAGCAATTGGCCCTAAAAGCCAAGCACCACAAGCTATCGCTATCATAGCACCTCCAACAGGAGAAAAAGAAAGAATTATGGCAATGGAAGCACCTAATAAGGCGATATGCATTAAGGCAAATCTAATCGTTGTTAAGTTTAAGACTACTATGGCCACTCCTACTAAAGACAAGATTCCACCAGCAAGTATTGATGCTAGTAGCGCCCGAACAAATATAGGGTAATTAAAATATGCTAGGATACTCATTGGTTGTCTCCTTTAGTTGTCCCCCTGAAAGTATAAATGTTCGATCAAAAGCCATGTTGATACTTTCGTGAGTAATAGTAACCATAGTAAACTTCTTTTCCTTTTGCAAACTTTGTATTAGTAAAGGTAATTCCTCTTTACCACTTTTATCTAAATGAGCAATCGGTTCGTCTAAAAGAATAATGCTGGCATCTCGTACTAATGCCCTTGCTAGAGCCATACGTTGCAACTCGCCCCCTGAAAGATCTGCAACATCTCTTTTTTGCAGTTTCTCCATGCCAACCATCTCTAACGCTACCAAAACAGCGTCTCGATCACTCTTATGTGGTTTCTTCAACCCTTTAAACCCTTTACCATACCGTCCTAAAAGTACTGCCTCAAAAACTGTAATGGGTAACTTCCCCAGAACTCGTTCTTGAGGAACATAAGCTATATTCTCTCGCGCAAAGACCCTATCCTCTGTCCTTTTTATTTCTCGTCCTAAAATAATAACTTTACCAGTTAAGGGTGGGTAGAGCCCCAATAATATTTTAAAAAACGTTGTCTTCCCTGCACCATTTGCCCCTAAAATAGCTATGGATTCGCCCTTCTTTACTGATAAGGAGAGATGATTTATCAAAATCTGCTTATTAAAGCCAAACGAAAGATCTTCCACTTTAATTGCATCCATATAAATCACCTCTTCTTAGTTAGTTTTACTAGGTAAAATTTGACCCACTACAAAGTGGGTCAAATTATTATTATTTGCTTATTTTATCGATTCCCATGTAGGGACGCAATACTTCTGGAACAATAATGGAACCATCTTCAGCTTGATAATTCTCTAGGATTGCTGCTAGTGTTCTACCTACTGCTAATCCTGAGCCGTTAAGAGTGTGTACAAATTCAGGTTTAGCACCTTGACTTCTTCTAAAACGGATATTTGCTCTACGAGCTTGGAAGGCTTCGAAATTTGAACAGGATGAAATTTCAACATAATTGTTGTAGCTAGGCATCCACACTTCCAAGTCGAACTTTTTAGCAGCACTAAAGCCTACATCGCCAGTACACATCATTATCTTTCTATAAGGTAATTTCAATAGTTGTAATATCTCAGCAGCATCAGCAACTAGCTTATCTAATTCAGCATAGGAATCTTCGGGCAAAACAAATTTAACTAGTTCAACCTTATCAAACTGGTGTTGTCTGATTAAACCTCTTGTATCTCTACCAGCAGAACCAGCTTCAGCTCTAAAGCAAGCTGTATATGCTACATGGTATTTTGGTAATTCTGCTATATCTAGTACCTCATCTCGGTACATATTGGTGACTGGAACTTCTGCTGTAGGGACCAACCAATAATCTGTGTTACTAACCTTAAAGGCATCCTCAGCAAACTTTGGTAACTGTCCAGTACCAGTCATGCTAGCTGTATTGACCATATAAGGGGGGTAAACTTCTGAATAGCCATGCTTTTCTGTATGAACATCAATCATAAAACTTATTAAAGCTCTAGCCATCTTAGCAGCATGAGTCTTCAATATGGTAAAACGAGAACCTGTAATCTTTCCTGCACGTTCAAAATCGAGAATGTCCAATGCAGTCCCTAAATCCCAGTGGGCTTTAGGGTCAAAAGCGAATTTAGTTGGTTCACCCCACAAGTTAACTGTTACGTTTTCCTTGTCATCTTTACCATCAGGGATAGATGGATGGGGAACATTAGGTATTCCTAATAACAACTCATCGATCTTATTCTCGGTTTCATTTTGCTTTTCATCTAAAGCCTTAATCTCTTCACCAAGAGCTTTCATTTCTTCTATGATAGAAGTCGTATCTTCGCCTTTTTTCTTGAGTTCACCAACTTGTTGGCTAACACTATTTCTTCTACTTTTTTTGTTTTCAACTTCTAAGATAGTGCCTCTTCTTTGTTCGTCGAGATTTAGGATAAGATCGATAACTGTTGGATCTTCTCCTCTACGAATCAGACCAGTTCTAAACTTGTCTGGATTTTCACGTATCTCTCTTAGATCATGCATTTCCCAAAGCCTCCCTGTACATTGTACGAATATCTTTATAAAGTGGGAACGCTTCTGTTAGTTCACGGATCATAGATTTAGCCTTTGCTTCATCTTTTTCTATTAAAGTAAGATTAATTATTTCGGCAATCTTAGCCATCTCTTTCTTACCCATACCTCTAGATGTAAGTGCTGGTGTTCCCAATCGAATACCGCTAGTAACAAATGGCGTTTCCGTGTCAAAAGGAATTGCGTTTTTATTAACAGTAATTCCCACACTATCTAATAAATGTTCGGCATCCTTGCCTGTCATTCCTTTGGCTTTTACATCAACTAGCATTAGATGATTATCCGTCCCACCAGAAACCAGACGCCAATCACGTGCTATTAAGCCCTCTGCTAATGCTTTAGCATTTTCGATAATGTGTAACTGGTATTGTTTAAAACTTGGATCTAATGCTTCTTTAAAAGCTACAGCTTTACCGGCGATAACATGCATTAAGGGACCACCTTGCGTACCCGGGAAAATTGCTCTGTCGATAGCTTTAGCATATTCCTCTTTGCACATAATTAATCCACCACGTGGTCCTCTAAGCGTTTTATGGGTTGTTGTGGTAACAAAATCAGCATAGGGCACAGGCGAAGGATGCAAACCTGCTGCCACCAATCCAGCAATATGGGCCATATCTACCATTAACTTAGCTTCTATTTTATCAGCAATTGATTTTAAGCGAGGAAAATCAATGATCCGAGGATAAGCACTAGCTCCAGCTACAATTAACTTTGGTTTATGTTCCAACGCTAGTCTTTCAAGTTCATCATAATCGATTCTTTCGGCTTCTTTATCTACACCATACGGAATAAAATTAAAATAAGTACCAGAGAAATTTATAGGATGGCCATGTGTTAGATGACCTCCATGGGCCAGATTCATGCCCATAACAGTATCACCTGGTTTTAGCATAGCAAAATAAACAGCAGTATTTGCTTGAGCACCAGAGTGAGGTTGGACATTAACATGCTCAGCTCCAAATAGTTCTTTAGCTCTTTGAATAGCTAAATTCTCTACTATATCGACATATTCGCAACCACCATAATATCTCTTTCCAGGATAGCCTTCAGCATATTTATTGGTAAGAACCGAACCTTGAGCAGCTAAAACACTTCTAGAAACAAAATTTTCCGAAGCAATCAACTCGAGCTTGTCGTTTTCACGTTCAGCTTCTTTGGAAATAGCAGCAGCTACTTCAGGGTCAAACTGGGCTAGGTTGTCAAAAAACATAAAGATAACCTCCTCAAGCAATACTAATGTTAAACATTGAAACGGAAACTAATAACATCACCATCTTGAACCAAATAATCTTTGCCTTCTAATCTGAAAACGCCTTTTTCCTTCGCTTTCGCTTCTGAACCAACCTCAATAAAGTCTTTATAAGCTATTACTTCAGCTCTAATAAATCCTCTAGATATATCTGAATGGATTGCACTAGCGGCTTCTTTAGCATTTTCACCCGCTTTAATAGTCCATGCTCTAACTTCATCTGTCCCGACAGTAAAGAAAGAGATCAAACCTAGTAAACTGTACGCCGATCTAGCAATCTTAGCTATACCAGGTTCAGCGATGCCCAAATCATCCATAAAAAGTTCTTTTTCTTCCGCGGAAAGTTGTCCTATCTCCATCTCTAGCTGACCACAAATCACGACTAGAGGATATTTGTGGTCTAAAGCAATTGCTTCTAATTCATCTTTACCCGGGTAATTCCCTTCTTTGTATTGATTTTCGTCAACATTAACCACGAGAAGCATTGGCTTTGGGGTTAGTAACCCAAAGTCTCTCATAAAGAGAAGTTCTTCTTCTGTAAGCTCTAGAGCACTGATTGGTATGCCCTCTTCCAAAGCAGCAATACATTTTTCTACTAACGCTAATTCTTTTTCGTAATTTTCTACCTTTTTCTTTTTACCAGTAGTAAGACGCTCTAAGCGTCCTTCCATAATCTGTAGATCTGCTAAAATGAGTTCTGTAGTTAGAATGTTGTAGTCTCTGACTGGGTCAATTGAGCCTTCTACATGGGGAACTGTTCCTTGAAAAGCTCTAATAACCTGAATTAATGCGTCAACCTGTCTAACATCGGCTAAGAATTTGTTACCTGTACCTTTGCCTTCGCTTGAACCAGACACTAAACCCGGCACATCTGTAACTTTAATGACAGCTGGTGTAAACTTTGTTGGCTGATACATTTCCTTTAGCTTGTCCATACGTGGATCTGGTACTTTAGCCATCCCGACATTAGATGCAACTTTACCTGAATAAAAACTAGACACTTCTGTCTGCGACAGAGTCAGTAGATTAAATACCGTGGTTTTTCCAACCATAGGTAACCCAATAATTCCACTTGTTAGCACAGACTCTGCTCCCTTCCTAATCTATTACTAAGAGTATCTCTTTTTTGCTTAAGGCAAAATAAACCTCGACTATGAAAAATATTATACCATAAGAAGAGTATTATCCCAGGTATACAATAATAAGAAATTGTCCTAGTATTGTAGCTTAACTACGCTTATGTTATAATGTTAACCAGTCAATACGCGGCTATAGCTCAGGGGATAGAGCACCGGCCTCCGGAGCCGGTTGCCCAGGTTCGATTCCTGGTAGCCGCGCCATATAGTTATTAACTGTGCAATCAGAAAATGCTTTGCACAGTTTTTTTTATTTCTTAGGCATATTTAGTCATTATCTACATATACTGTCTGTGAGTGTTTTACCAGCCCAACAGAGAGGAAGATGCTCATGTGGCCATTTGGGGGACAAGTACAGCAGTTTAGACTTTATTACAAAGATACTTTTGCCATTACTCGTTTAGCTGAAGAATTAACTCGTAGGCTAAAAACACGCTTCTTACCCACAGGTAAACGGCTTGCCATTGTGTGTATTGGTACCGACCGCTCAACTGGAGATTCGTTAGGTCCACTAACAGGAACACTTCTTAGTAGAGCTAATCCCACCCTCCCTGTTTATGGTACACTTGATGATCCTGTTCATGCAGCCAACCTCGAAGAAAAGATACACCTCATTAATCGAGAATTAAATGACCCCTTTATTATTGCCATTGATGCTTGTCTAGGCCAAACAGAAAGTGTTGGTTATCTTAGTTTAAAAGAAGGATCCCTTAAACCTGGAACAGGTGTTAATAAAGATCTACCAGAAGTAGGCGATATGAATCTAGTCGGTATAGTTAATGTTGGTGGTTTTATGGAATACTTTGTATTGCAAAACACCCGTTTAAGTTTAGTTATGGATATAGCAGAGTTAATGTGTGCAGCAATAAATACTACTGTTAATAGTCTGCCAATTACAATACCCCTAGATGATTCCGCCGCATCTAAATGGTTAGAATAAATCTTGCCTAATTCATCTCCCGTTACCTAAATATAAACAAAGAAACTGAGGCTATAACCTCAGTTTCTTTGTTTATTTACTTTACAGTAGTAGTAGTACCCTTAGCGGATACTTGTA
This sequence comes from Firmicutes bacterium UBA4881, assembly GCA_002399235.1. Lineage (GTDB taxonomy): Bacteria > Bacillota > DTU065 > DTU065 > DTU065 > UBA4881. Next base: position 108,775 of record DHDH01000015.1, read on the forward strand.
CTACTTCTTTTTTCGGTGTCAATGTCTGGGTTACTGGGTTGTTCCCTGTAGCCATCTCAACTTGTCCCTTAAAAATGGCTCCTTCTTCAATTACTAAAACTCCAGTTTTAGCATTACCTTGCAATGAACCTGTAGGAACAATTTCTAAGCGACTTTTGGCTTCGAGATCGCCTTCCATATGACCTGCAATAATCACATTTTGGGCTTTAACTTTGGCTTTAACAAAACCGCCTTCACCTATAACCAAATCAGAAGTAGTATCAATATCACCATCAAATTTTCCATCGACACGAACAGTGCCCGATGATTTAATGGTTCCGGTAAGCTCAGTATTCTTTCCAATTACAGTGTCTACAGTTTTTTGCGTACTCATAGTTTTTAATTTCCTCCCGTCAGTCTCATCAGCTGACACAAGATTTTTTACTGGAGTTTTTCTCCCAAACATTTAATCAGCTCCTAAGGCAGATAGTTGGCGGGATTTATGTCCTTGCCATTTTTTCTAATTTCATAATGAAGATGATCACCGGTAGATACGCCAGTATTGCCAGAATAAGCAATTACTTGGCCTTTCTTTACCATTTCACCTTTTTTAACTAAAACACGTGAATTATGCGCATAAAGTGTTTTTAAGCCATTACCATGATCAACCTCAACCAATATCCCATACCCAGCAACATAACCTGTTCTTGTAACCTTCCCCAGAGCAGTAGCTTTTACTGGAGTTCCTCTTGGTACGGAAATATCCATACCTGCATGTCTTTTCGGTATTTTGGTAACAGGGTGATTTCGCCAACCATATGAAGACGAAATATATCCTCTAACCGGCCAAATACTTGGTGTCCTATCTAGCTGGTCTTTTTTCTTCGTTAAAGTGTTCTTAATTTTATTAGCAGTATTTTCGGTTTCGGGAAGAGCTCCTCTTAAAAAAGTTAATTCGTTTTGTAGAGCTACCGCTAATTCTTGTTCTGATCTTTCGGGAACATAATTCTCAGTTGCTGCTGCCAAAGCTACACCTGCAATTGCCACTGAATTGCTTTTGTTATTACTTAACCTGTTAACAACATACTTAGAATTTGGTTTGTATGCTGTAGTTTGGTTTTTGGGTTTTTCAGGCATCGGGGGAAGCTTTACTGGCTTTTTTCCCGTCTGCTCTAATAATCGATTTACATCATGAAAAACTCCCTCTAATTGCTTTAGCCTATCTTTAAGTTGCTCAGTCTCGTTCAATAGGGACTCAACTACTTCTCGTTGTTCTTTCGAACCTTCCATAACAGCTTCATACTGATTGTTCTTTTTCTGAAGCAATTCAAAGGTAGTTGTATAGTTACTCCGCACTGAGTAGTAGTTCCAAACAATAATAGTTGTAGCAAATAAAGCTACAAAAGTTATAATAGAGACAATATATATACCTAATACAGGTACCGATATTGTTCGAACTTCGCCATGTCCGTCAGGTACGGTCATAATTGTTAACCGTCGGCCTTTGTTCGACTGCCAAAACTCATGCAAGCGAAATATAAGCCAATACACAACCTCCCCCCCTTTCCTCTGGCATTATCACTCCATAATAAAATCATTTCCTGCTTTTTGATGCAATAACTGATTGCTCAGATCATCATTATATTAGTTCCTTAGCAATCAAATCAACTTATTTATTTAAGAGTAACCAAAGGAGAATAGAGGTAATTACTCCAACAGCTACCCCGCCTAAAACATACCAAGGATTGATACCCGCTTTAGTTTCTGGTTCGGTGATAATGGCTACACCGTTGCTCCATGCTTTTCTTAGCTCTTCTCTATCATAAACCACTTGACCCTGAGCTTTCCCGTACGCAGCTGGGTCATTACAAATTACCTGGCCATCTTCTGTAAATCCTCTAACTACTATTATGTGACCATTACTAGAGCGAATTGGAGAATTTTTAAGCTCATTAGTACCAAAGCGGATGCTTATTATAACTGGATATCCTTTAATTATTTGTTCTTCTACCCCTCGCCAGTCAGGAAACCTAGTTACATACGATTTTAATCCTAACTCTCCTGCCACTGCAGCTACATAAGGCCAATTACCATAGATTCCGTTAAATGCATCATACGCTAGATCAGCGACTTCTTTTGTTTGCAAGTTATTTGCAAAAAAGTTAAGTACCATTGTCATCGATGTTGGAGCACAGATACGACCAGCGATACTTGGTTCTTCTACCATTTGAGAAAAATACGGAACAACAAGGCTCTTTCCCCAAGCCTTACATGATTTCTGGTCGTTTTGAAGTCCCGGCTTAAACTTATCAACTACTACAATTCCAAGACGCCTGACTCTAGGGGTTTGTACACGATCTCCAGAAAGAAGAATTACCCTATATTGTATGTAGTCATACTCTTGATATAGTTCAAGCGTATCAGCATCGACATAACCATGCCAAGATTTTTTTAGTCCTGGCCCTCTTGCAGATATATTTCTGCCCCATTGGGAAATTTCATACCAGTCTGTCCAGTTATCATCTCCCCGGCCAGCTCTTAGTTCTACCCGAATCCCCGTTTTGGGGGGAGCAATACAATTCCAGGATGGAACAACATTATTAAAAGGAAAAGTTGTTTTTAAAACAGCAGAAACTATGCTTCCTTCTCCCTTATTTAGTCCATTCTCATCTAGAATTAGTTCCTCACCTTGCCATTTAACACCAGTTAGCTCTGCACCCACAAAATGAGACTTCTTTTCGTGCAGAATCAATTGACTTAATGGTGCAGCTACAGATACATACGACATACAGATAAAAAACAGGGTCAGGAAAGTACCTTTTAGTACCTGCTCTCGTACTAGCTGTCCCATAGTCATATCCTCCTTGGTCTTTATGTATTAGATTCCATATATTTTACTCTTAACCTTTGGGAAATAAGGCTGATTCTGATCCCATTAATTGGTATTACCTGCAACTTTTTTGTATAAGCTAAGAATTAAGCTTATATAAACATTAAAAGGCACCTTTCCTAATATTATCCTTTATTGCAACTATAATAATAACTTGTTCTTTTTTAGCAGTTTTATGATCCTGATCATATTTATACCATCTAAAAGCTTTTCTTCCTGCTTATTCATTTATGTTGTATGCAATTACCTTACTTTATGTCTTGTTATTGCTGTTTCCATACAGTAGTCTATATAACAATCATCTTCACATAGAAGCAACTTGAGATGAATATTTTGTTCAATCTTAACTTCCACTGGCAGTCATAAAATTCCTTTTCCTGATTTTCTTCTATAAGGCGCTCTTTTTCTATTTGTGACTGTTGTGTATATTTATCGGCAATTGACGCATGCAATCAAGTATTATCTACAAATGCTATATAGCTTGGATTTATTATCCCATCAGATAGTGTAAAATATCTTGTGTAAATAAGAGAGAAGTCCTTTAAATTCGGGTATAAGTTTTTTGAGCAAAACCAAACCCCGAAGGAGGACCTCTCTATGTTTAATGATACCCAAAAACTTAAAGAAATCCTATACGTAAATATAAGTTTAGAAGAATTTTTGTTATCAATGATCAAAGATATGATGGAAACTCTGATGAAAGCTGAGCTTACTGAGTTATTAAAGTATGAGAAATACTCACCGGAAGGCCATAACTCAGGCAATTCGCGTAACGGTTTTTATAAGAGATCATAAGAAACCAAATATGGCAAAATAGAGAATCTTAATATACCACGAGATCGTAATGATGAGTTCCGGCAACAACTCATTCCACCTTATCAACGTCATGATGGTTGGCTTGAAGATATGATTATGCAGCTATATGCTAACGGAGTTTCAACACGTGATGTTGGCTCTATTATTGAGAAGCTTTATGGTAATAGCTATAGTCCAACAACTGTAAGCAATATCACCGATGTGGCTATTGAGGAAATAATGAAATGGCGGCAGCGAAAACTTAATAAGCGTTACAGTGTACTTTTTATAGATGCTATGAGTGTTAAACTACGCCGGGATACAGTTGCCAATGACTCTGTGTATTTTATTTTGGGAATCGACGAAGAAGGATATCGTGAAGTATTAGATTTCTACATTGGGACAACCGAAAGTTCTTATGTTTGGGAAGAGATTCTTTCCTCTCTTAAAGAAAGGGGTGCTACTGATGTTCTTCTAGGCGTTATGGATGGATTACCTGGGCTAGAAGAGGCTTTTAACAAAGTCTATCCGAAAGCAGATGTACAAAGTTGTGTTGTTCACAAAGTTAGAAATACCATTCGCAAAGTACGTAAGAAAGATTTATCTGAGATACTTCAAGATCTCAAATCTGTTTACGAGTCTACAACTAAAGACCAAGCTATGATCATGCTTGATGAATTCTCTATAAAATGGGTGAAGCTCTACCCAAAAGTTGTTGATTCTTGGAACAATAATAGCAGTTTATTCACTTATTACAGTTATCCTCTTGCTATTAGAAAAGCTATTTATACAACTAATTGGATTGAAAGGTTCAAACAAAGAAGCTCGTAGGCTTACTAAAATTAAAAATTCGTTTCCTACCGAAGATTCTCTTAGCAAAGTTATTTATTTCAAAGTGATTGAC
>DHDH01000043.1 GCA_002399235.1 Firmicutes bacterium UBA4881
TTGTACTACACATTTTTGTTCTAAACGACAATTATCCTAACACATAGGGATAATGTCTAATCGCATTTCTTCTAACATTTCTTTTCTCTCAAGGTAATGATATAACTCTTGCTCTATCAGCCTGAAATTAGCCCGTTTTAAGTCTTTATGTATTGTTGCTTGATTCATTACATATCGCTCCTTTCAGACATAAGAAAAACCGGCAAGACATTATTGTCTCTACCGGCTTAGCTTCTTTGCTTTACCTGTTTTCAGTTTTTAATTACATTCTCCAAATCAGTTACAAAATCAATACACGCTTATTTATTTTATGAATTAGGAATAGCCTCTACTGCGAAGACCAAAAGGTTTTGAATCATTTCAACATCAATTGAATCTTCATCAACTCTGATGGCATTCTGTGGTAGTTCGTTCCAATAACTAATATTTACAGCATCAAACTCAGGTAAACCTTCAGCTTTACGCTGGAACGAAAACAACGTTTTAGACTTCCCTTAAAATAATAATCTAACCCATCTTTCAAAATATGCATCCAAATATTCATGTATTGCTCCTTTAGTAATTGGATTAGATCGTTCTTATGTTGTTAGTCTCGATGAGTAGATCCTTTGTCATGTTATTCGAAATTCATCAGGTAATCCCCTGTAAATCCTATAGAGCAAATTGGTAATAGGCACTGTTCTTACTCACTTGGTTTTAATAAGTAGAGTCTTTGATTATAAATAGTACTTGGCGTATCATCAGGCTTCGCAAGGAGTCCATAACTATCGCCTCCAAAGCCATCTGGTCCATATGTCGAATAAGCAATGCCATTATACTTATAAGAACCAATCATGTTTAGGAAATCAAGGCTACTAAAGTTTTCGTCAGCCCCTAAACCTTTCAAAATCGTGCTTGAACCTTGGATTCTAGCTTCTGGTTCAACAACTTCTATTAGATTTATAATACATTGTTTAAATAAGCTTACCATTTCAGGATCTTCCTCAAATCTATAATTCATGCCTACTGAAGCATTAGCAATAGTTTTTTTATCTGGCGACGGCATTACCGAGACCCATAGAGCTGGTCCTGATTCGTGTTGGTAAAAATTATGAGCCCAACCCATATCGTTTTCTGTAAACAATCTAGGAAACACAATTAACTTATCTAGTTTCTTGTTCAAAACTAGTTGGTTCCACATTTTCATAAAATCCTCAAGAGGTGCTTCTAGTACATTTTCATAATCACCTGGCATTCTCAAACTCTCTTCGATAAAGGTCGCTTCGAACTTATCTTTATATTCAAATGTGTAATTATATAAAAATTTTAGTAGCGTCATCGATTCACTAACTTTATCCGTCTCTTGTGCAATACATGCTAATTGTTGACCGACTTGTAATCCGTATTGTGGTTTATCAGAACCTATATAAGGCGATATATCTACAAGAGCACCAGATTCTCTATATATTTCTCCGCGAGACGGTGGAAGAAAGAACAAGTCCGGTGGATCCCCAGCGGCAAATTCTAACAAAAGTTTCTGCTCATAATCTGGTATAAAGCCTGTCATGTTAAAGTAGTTTTGATTAAAAGAACTAGGAACTACTTCAAGTGACACATAAAATGGCTGATCCTGCTCCTCGAAGTCTTTAATTGCCTCTTCTAAAAACTCTTTTACTTTATATGAACCATACGCCATCATCCGCACTTTAGGCTTTGAAACTGCATCGGATGCGACATATTGAGAATCTTGATCAGATGCAAAATACCAAAAACAGATTAAAGTAATACTCACTATAAAAAGAATAATAGCATATCTCTTTTTCATAAATAACTCACTCCTTATTTGATAACGACATCATCTTTCGATTGTTGAGCACATATTCCCTGTTCCACTTAAGCAAAAGAGAGATATCTTCTTGAGAATTTATTACTTTAGATCCGAATTTGAGTTAAATAATTAGAAAAGACGGACGGGCCAAGTATAAGTACTTGGCCCAGTCTAATATATCAATACCAATTGATTACATTCCAATAAACGCTATGAGTTTGTTCGACAATTGTTCGCCAACTATCAACAGATAGGATTTCTTCGGTTCCATCATCATACTCTGCCCACAACTCTATCTCATTCAGTGTTTCTCTATAAGAAATAGTGTGACCACGGACGACTGTACGATGATATGGAGCTGGATCAAGATTAAAATATTTCCATTCTGACCTGAATGAAGATCCTGATTTCTCGTCAACAATCCAATCTAATGCGACTTAGACCTAACCGAACTCAAGCTACCAGATGGTACTTTTGCCTGAACCTCCTCCCCAAGTTTTTTTCCAATGGTTGTGAGAATGAAGTAATTAGTTAGTCGCAATCAACGACATTTTTTGTAAGTTATGTAGTTAATCCGTGTTGTGTATGTAACTAAATAATATACCAGAAAATGTCCCTAAGAAATAAACTATCGTATATGAACATCTAAACTAAAGTTTAATTTTTCCGAACTACTTAGAGGGCTTGAGAGAAACTGTCCGTCACAATGTACAAAACTGTCTTTAGAGTGGTGGACATGATTTTAGGGATTAAAGTCCTGAATTACCTTTTGAGGGAGGAACTATGTCCCCTTAAACGAAGTTTTTATATGCAGACTATTGACTATTGATTCGCAAAATCAAGCTTTGGGTGGTGATTCAATAAAAAAGCTAGTTAGTTGATGCTAATCAACTACTCTCCTTTTGACTTTTTTACAAAGGCTATAATGGAGGTGTAATCGATGGTATCAATCTCGATTTTCCTAAAAAGGCAAATGTTTCTCGAAGTATTCAAGAAAACTCTTGAAAACCATCTGTCTTTAGAGTTAACTCAAATTCATGATAACATCAACGATTTCAATAAAAAAACAGACATACTGATAATAGACGTGGGGTTATATAGCTCATTAAAAGAAAACCCCCGTAAGTACACAAATTGTATTCTCGTTTTAGTCGATGAATCATTTAAATTAAATGAATTTATTGACGTAGACGGCGTTGTTCCCGACAACATTTCCTGCGATGAGATCCTAATTATAAGCGAATCTATCTTTAACGGCTACTATGTGGAGCACCCAACCACAAAAAAGTGGATACACGAAAGAACAGTATTCGACAGTCTCTCTAAACAAGAATACCAAGTATTAACATTGCTAAGCAAAGGTTTTACGAATAAGGAAATTGCAGCATCCCTTTTCCTAGCTGAGGGAACTATAAAAGCAGTTTCAACAAAACTCTACGAGAAGTTAGGTGTTTGTAATAGAGTAGAAGCATCGAACCTGTTCAATAAACATAGTAAATCACTATAAATACTAATTCATTAAACATATCAATACATTCATGAATTGTTGGTAGTGTCAAGAATCTTGTGTAAACTCATTCCCGTATTTTTCTAGGAACATATTTTGAAGTTCTTCATGAGCTTGAGCAAAGCCCTTCATTTTTCGGGTTGACCATTTAGAGTTACAGTCAATCACTTTGAAATAAATAA
>DHDH01000034.1 GCA_002399235.1 Firmicutes bacterium UBA4881
GATCTTGCTGTCCAAAGTCGCAAAGAATTAACAACTTTAGAGTTATAACCTAAGACAGGCATTTCGTAAGGAACAGCTTTTACCGACTGATAACCCTTGTGTTCAAAGATCACCTTACCATTATCTACCCTGCTTTCAACCCAGCCACCAAACCGAACTATCTCAGATTCTTCGGGGATAGGAACTTCCCACATATTTCCGTCCTCTAGCCAAGGATCAGGAAGTTCAACCTGATAACCATCGATAATTTTTTGCTTGAAAAGACCATATTCATACCTAATCCCACAACCATGAGCAGGTAGAGTGAGGGTAGATAATGAGTCTAAAAAGCAGGCTGCTAAGCGTCCTAAGCCGCCGTTACCAAGGCCTGCATCAGGCTCTGCTTCTCTAATTTCTTCTAATTCAAAACCCAAATCTTTACAGGTCTCACGTACGACCTCTTCTAGGTCAAGGTTAAGGAGATTATTTCCTAGAGCGCGCCCCATTAAAAACTCCATAGAAAGATAATAAAGCTCGCGCTCGGGGTTATTATGAAATGTTTCTCTCGAAATAACCCATTTTTCCATGATCAGATCTCTTATTACCATGGAGATAGCTTTGTATAGTTTGTTTCTTGAGGCCTCTTTCAAGGTGCGACCAAACATACGCTCCATTTTATCCTCAAGAGCTATACGAAACTCTTCTTTGGTGATAGTTGGCATAGTAGTGTCAACCCCCTAAAGCTTTTCCTTGGTAGATGCGATCTTAGTTATTGGTTTATTTTTTAATTTAAGATAGATGGTTGCTAAAGGTGGTACTTTGAGCATTATACTGTAAGGCTGTCCGTGCCAAGGCACTTGACTAGCCAAAAGATTATTATTTAATTGCCCTGAGCCACCATAATTTTGGTTATCACTATTAAAAACTTCTATATATTCTCCCAATTCAGGCACACCAATGCGATAATCATATCGTACTACCGGAGTAAAATTACTCATAACTATGACAAAGTCCTGCTTGTTGGTGTCATACCGGATAAAACTGACAGTGCTTTGAGTATTATCATGGCAATCGATCCATTTAAAACCTTGCCAATTGTGATCATCTTGCCACAAGGCACTTTCCTGAAGATAAAAATGGTTGAGATCTTTTACATAACGCTGCAAAGCATTATGCGAAGGGTAGTTTAGCAGATGCCAATCTAGAGCTTCTGCATAACGCCATTCAATGAATTGACCAAATTCGCCACCCATAAAGAGTAGTTTTTTACCTGGATGAGCCAGCATGTAACCATAGAAAGCACGTAAATTAGCAAATTTTTGCCAATAATCACCAGGCATCTTATCTAAAAGGGATTTTTTTCCATGCACTACTTCATCATGGGACAAAGGCAGAATGAAGTTTTCCGAGAAAGCATACATCAAAGAAAATGTTAGTAGGTTATGGTGATATTTTTTAAAAACTGAATCTAATTCCATATACTCGAGCATATCATTCATCCAACCCATGTTCCATTTATAATTAAAACCTAGTCCCCCTAAATAAGTTGGTCGCGAAACTAAAGGCCAAGCACTTGATTCTTCAGCGATCATTAGAGCACCTGGATGGTTTTGGAATACAGCTTCATTTAAACGCCTTAAAAAAGCTATAGCTTCTAAATTTTCTCTCCCACCATAAATATTCGGCCGCCATTCATTTGCTGCTTTGCCATAATCTAAATAAAGCATGTTAGCAACAGCATCCACTCGTAAACCATCTAGATGATACGCATCAAACCAAAAGCAAGCATTTGAGATAAGAAAGCTTTTTACCTCTCCTCGACCTAAATCAAAGTTCGCTGTACCCCAACCTAAGTTTTCACTACGCCAGGGTTCGTTATATTCAAAGGTTGGTGTACCATCAAAAATCCTTAGCCCATGATCATCTTTACAAAAATGGCCAGGCACCCAATCGAGGATTACACCAATACCTTTTTGATGTGCCTGGTCAACAAAATACATAAACTCTTCAGGAGTACCATAACGACTAGTCACTGAATAATAACCTGTAGCTTGATAGCCCCAAGAGCCATCAAAAGGATGTTCAGCAATAGGTAATAACTCAATATGGGTATAACCCATTTCTTTTACATAGGGAATAAGTTCGTCGGCTAGTTCTTTGTAGGAAAGAAGTTCGCCATTTTCCTTTTGCTTCCACGACCCTAGGTGTACTTCATATATTAAGAGTGGCCTATTATAAACTTTTTCTTTTCTTTTTTTCTCTTGCCACTCTTTATCGTTCCACTTATATTTGTGTAAGTTCCAGTAAACTGAAGCAGTTTTAGGACGCAATTCAGAAAAGAAAGCATAGGGATCCGCTTTCACTAGAGACTTTCCATCATGGGTTTGAATTAGATATTTATACAAAGCTCCCTCTTTTAATTCAGGTGCAAAAGCAACCCAAATACCTGCTTCTTCAATGAGTTCCATTGGTGTAGCTTTTTCATCCCAATTATTAAAATCGCCAATGACACTAACTGCTTTAGCTCGTGGAGCCCAGACTCTAAAGCGTACGCCAAGAACATTATCTGCTGTATCTTGATGGGCACCTAAGAAAGAATAGCTTTGAAAATGGTTACCTTCGCAGAATAAATATCTATCGTATTCGCTTAGTGAACTGTTACTGATAGTCATATATTCACCCCTAGCTAATTATCTCTACTAGTTATCACTGACTGATCGTAACTCTCTCTATCTACTAAAACTAAAGTAGATAGTCTTGGTAACAAAACTCTATCCTCTTTAATAACACCTAAACGCTTAGTGCCAGCCGAACTAGCATCGACTACCACAACCCAGTTATTACCAGGCAGATGAACCTCTCTGCTAATTCTCGCACCACTAAACAAAACAACTATCTGCCGCCAACAGTCACCACCAGCGTAATCTTTTAATACAAAACCCAACAACAATGGCCCCGTTACCGGCAAAAAGTAAAGATGTGTCGCAATCTCTTCTTCAGTCTTTAGCCTAAAAGCGGGATGATTTTTTCTGATGCTTATTAAGCCTTGATAATATTTAAAGACATCATAATAACGTAGTTTCCTGCCCCAAACTATCTGATTAATTTCGTCACCAGACTTATAACTATTAAAGTCACCATATTTAGTCCGACAAAATTCCATACCCCCATGAATAAAAGGTATGCCTTGGGCTAAAAGAAGTAGCGCTCCAGCTAACTTTTGGCGAGCTTTCTGTACTAATTCATCGTCACGAGGATTACTCTTTAGGAGCTTATCCCATAAGGTTAAGTTATCATGGGCTTCTGCGTAATTTATCGACTGACTTGGGTGTTTAGTATAAGGATTATGAGCGTATAAGACCTGCCTGTAGTCAACATCAGGATGGTTAGTAGCTGCAACAATACCGCATTTTATACTCTCTTGCATCCCATAAGCACTACTTATAAAGCCCTTGTTATCTTCGCGAAAGACATGGCCTTTGATAGCATCGCGAAAATCATCGTTAAAAACACCGACACCGGGAAATTTTGTAGCTTGTCCTTTGAGGGCTTTCTTCTGGTCTGAAAGCATTGAAGGGCCGCCAACCCAACCTTCGCCATAGAGAATAATGCTGGAATCAATCTTATCTAATTCGCTTCTAATTATTTGTACTGTTTCTAGATCATATAGACCCATGAGATCCATTCTAAATCCTTTAATGGTATACTCTTTGGCCCAATAACAAAGCGAATCGATAATTAGCTTTCTTACCATGAACCGTTCGGTAGCTAACTCGTTACCACAACCAGAACCATTAGTAAAATTACCTCTGCTATCTTGGCGGTAGTAATAGTTAGGAACTAATTGATTCAAATTTGAGGCTTCCGTTTGCCAAGTATGGTTATAAACTACATCCATAACTACTCTAATCCTATTTTCCCTTAAAGCTAAAATAAGCTGTTTTAATTCGTTGATACGACTGAGGGGATTTTGGGGTCTGGTGGCATATGATCCTTCTGGAGCGTTATAATTTAATGGATCATAGCCCCAATTATAAGAAGCAAAGGGTTTTCTCTCGTCGACTGTACCATAGTCAAAGATCGGTAAAAGTTGAACATGGGTAATCCCTAATTCCAGAAGATGGGCTAACCCTGTGGTAACACCACCAGGCCCTCTAGTATTGGCCTCTTTGAAGCCTAAATAAAGTCCCTTGTTTCTAATACCTGAATCTTTGGCTATGGAGAAATCCCTGACATGAAGTTCATAGATAATAGCATCATTAAAGCTATTTAGATATGGTATAGGTATCTCGAACCAGTTTGAAGGATTAGTTTTAGCTAAATCTATAACGACACCCATCTCGCCATTGACGGTTAAAGCTTTAGCGTAAGGATCGACAACTTCATATTCATTTTTATCATGTGTTACCAAATAATTGTAACCTACACCTGAGAGGTCACCTTGAACCTCAAGAAACCAGGTGCCATTGTCACTTTTTTCTAGTGGTAAAATATTCATGTTATCTTTATTAGCTAATTTTAATTTAAGCGAACTGGCTGTAGGAGCCCAAACCCGAAAAGTAGTCATTTGGGGTTGCCAAAAAGCTCCTAACTCGCCAGCAAAATTATATGCTTGGTTGAATTCTAAGCTGTCAAAATTAAGTTTTGCTTTATCCATCTGGCATCTTTCCTACTCTCTAGCTCATGAGGCTACTATATAGCCGACTATATTCTTTAGCAGATTTACTCCAGCTATTATCACTATTAAGTGCTTTTTGCCTTAAGTTATCCCAATAAGGTTCCTTTTCATAATAGCTAAGAGCTCTATCTATGGTGTATAACATATCATGAGCGTTGTAATTGAAAAAGGTAAACCCATTACCTTCGCCAGTATACTCGTTAAAAGAGAGCACTGTATCTCTTAGACCGCCAGTCTCGCGCACTATAGGCAGGGTTCCATAACGTAAGGCAATCAATTGGGCTAGACCACAAGGTTCAAAAAGTGAAGGCATGAGAAGATAATCTGCTCCAGCATAAATACGATGAGCAAGAGTATTATCGAAGCGAATATTCGTAGAAACCATATCTCTGTTATCTTTAGCTATTTCCAGAAACATCTTTTCGTACTTAGCTTCACCAGTTCCTAAAACCACCAGTTGGAGTTTTCTAGATAAGATATCGTCTATTACACACTCCACTAAATCCAAACCCTTTTGTCCTACTAACCGTGAAACAATGCCAATCATTGGGAGGTTGGCTTCTTCTCTTAAACCTAATTGTTTTTGAAGAGCTATTTTATTAGCCGTTTTCTCCTCCAGCTTAGAAGCATTATAATTCGCATAGATCAAGGGATCGTTTTCTGGATTATATTCCTCGTAGTCAATACCATTTATAATCCCACTAATTTTCTTAGCATGAGTTCTAAGTAATCCGTCTAATTTCTCACCATAAAAAGATTCCTTAATTTCTTGGGCATAAGTAGGACTAACAGTAGTGATAGCATCGGCGTAGACAATGCCACCTTTTAACAGATTAACCGAATGATTAAACTCCAATTTATCAACAGTCAGATAATCATCACTCAGATCCAAGAGATCGCCTAAGATAGTATTAGGAAAAATTCCTTGATAGCGTAGGTTATGGATGGTAAGGATTGTTTTAATACCTTGATAAAAGAACTCGCTTCCATAATAAGCTTTTAGAAGTAGAGGGATAATCGCACCTTGCCAATCATGGACATGAATTATGTCTGGCCTATAGTCTAGGTAAGGTAAAGCAGCTAGTACTGCTCGTGAAAAATAAATATATCTTTCTCCCTCATCATAATAACCATATAAAGAATCTCGCTTAAAATAGTATTCGTTATCTATAAAATAATAATGAATGCCTTGATAAACTAGTTCTTCTAAGCCACAATACTGATTACGCCAACCTAGTTTAACATTGAGTTTAGCTTTAGGTTTCATCATTTCTTTATACTTTTCCGATATATGCTTGTATTTAGGTATGATAACCCTAACTTCAATTCCTAATTCCTGCAGAGCTTTGGGTAAAGAACCAATAACATCAGCTAAGCCACCGCTTTTGGCAAATGGTACACACTCACTCGCAACAAATAATATCTTCATCCGTAAGCGACAAAAGAGAATTGTCGCTTCTCACCTACCTTTTTTTAAGAAGTTAACTTTGGAGAAATTAACCTATTTAAAAGATATAATATATTATTTCAGCATAATGAGGCCTGTTTATTATGAAGCAGGCCTTAAAGCACCCTAAAGCGTCGTACCTTTACCAATAACTAATGGGTAAACCGCTGCACCTATTAGTCTTTTCTCTTCACTAATTGTGCTATCTTTGTCAATAATTACATATTCCAAAATAGCTTTTTCTTTAACTTCAGCTTTTTGCATTACGATACTATTTTTTACAACTGCATTTTTACCAATCTTGACCCCACGAAAGAGAATACTATTTTCCACAGTACCTTCAATTTTACAACCATTAGCTATTAAAGAATTATTTACAACAGCGGTATCTGCATATATTGTTGGTGGTTCATTTTTAATTTTGGTAAATATAGGACCGTTTTTAAAAAATACTTCCTGATAAACGTTAGAATCGAGTAGTTCCATACTTGTACGATAATAACACTCAAGCGAAGTGATTTTTTCCGCATAACCATTAAATTCCCAGCCATAAATTTTAAGCTTCTCTAAATTACGAATAAGAATATCTCGGACAAAATCATTACCACCTAAAGCTATGGCTATATCTATAAGTTCCATTAAGAGTTGCCTTTTGATAATAAATGTATCTAATAACACTTGACTACTCTGGCTTAAGAGAGGGTTAACCATAATTTGAGTTACTTTTCCTTCATCATCTGTGTTAATTTCAGTGGAGGTCCCTACACACTCATCTTTACCATCTAGATGGTATACCATTGTAACATCAGCATTCTTACGAAGATGGAACTCCATAACCTTCATTAAATCAACATTCCAAATAACTGGGCTAGTCATTAAGATAACATACTCTTGTTTACTACGTGCTAAATAATCTAAATGCAGTCTTAACATTAAAATGTCGCCATTCATCAGCCAGGATGTAGTGCCATCAGCAAACTTTTCTGGAGGTAAAATAAATAAGCCATCTCTTTTTCGGTTTAAATCCCATTCTTGACCAATACCTAAGTGGTCCATTAAAGAGCGGTACTTATCTTGGACGAAAACCCCAACATTACGTATGCCAGCGTTAACCAAGTTCGATAAAGCAAAATCAATTAAGCGGTAACGGGCTCCGAAGGGAACAGCAGCCAAACTCCGGTGAACAGTGAGTTCTTTTAATTTGTCTTTAGGTTCGATTAAGACTAATACTCCCATGACATCTTTCATATTTGGGCACATTATTTAAACCTCCCATGACCGTTTTGGCTACTAACTTTGGCTCTAGCTAATACCTTATCTCCTTCGCCAATAACAGTTAATGGGGTCTCTTCTAAACTATTCCCCCA
Organism: Firmicutes bacterium UBA4881; assembly: GCA_002399235.1. Lineage (GTDB taxonomy): Bacteria > Bacillota > DTU065 > DTU065 > DTU065 > UBA4881. Next base: position 7,472 of record DHDH01000034.1, read on the forward strand.
TTCACCAATTAGGCAACCCTCACCTATAACTGCATTACTGCCAATAATTGCTTTCCGTACTCTAGCCTTAGCTTCAATTCTTGCTCCTGGCATCAACACCGAGTCTTCGACCATAGCTTGTTCACCAATATAAACACCAGGAAAAAGAACCGAGTGATAAGTTTCGCCATAAATGATGCAGCCTTCATTAACCAGACTATTAATAACCTTACTCGATTCACCTATATAATGAGGAGGTTGGGTAGGATTTACCGAATAAACCCTCCAACTGCGATCAAATAAATTAAACTTAGGTTTTAAACCTAAAAGATCCATATTAGCTTCCCATAAGCTTTCCAAAGTACCAACATCTTTCCAATAACCGGTAAAAGGGTAGGCAAAGAGCTTTTCACCTTCTTGTAACATGCGAGGGATAATGTTTTTACCAAAATCATTATGAGAGTCTTGATCTAAAGCATCTTCTTCTAAATGTTTTTTTAACTCTTGATAATTAAAGATGTAAACACCCATTGAAGCTAAATTATTTTTAGGTTTTAAAGGTTTTTCCTCAAACTCGATAATTTTACTTTCGTTATCAGTATTCATAATGCCAAATCTACTTGCATCTTCCCAGGGCACCTCGATAACAGCTATAGTCGCAGTAGCTTTTTTTTGTTTATGGAAATCTAGCATTTGGGAATAATCCATTTTATAAACATGATCGCCTGATAAAATAAGAACATATTCAGGTTGGTAGTTGTCTATATAATCAAGATTCTGGTAAACAGCGTTAGCAGTTCCTTTATACCATTCTCCACCGTCAGCTCTAACAAAGGGAGGCAAGACCATTACACCACCGCGTTCCCTATCAAGATCCCAAGGACTACCAATACCGATGTAGGAGTGTAACGCCAAAGGTTGATATTGAGTTAGAACACCAACTGTATCTATTCCTGAATTGGCACAGTTACTTAGGGTAAAATCAATAATTCTATATTTGCCTCCAAAAGGAACCGCTGGTTTAGCTAATTTTTTCGTAAGTACACCTAATCTCGTTCCTTGCCCACCTGCCAACAGCATAGCAATGCATTCTTTTTTAATCATTTTGATGCCCCCTAAGAATTAAATAATCACTAAAATAACGAGCCGTATGGCACACAATAAGATATTTATATTCTTAGAACCCACTTTTATGCTTAGGAAATTTATTTATTACTAAGTATCCCTAAACAAAATCAATATGACTAAAATTAATATTCGACTAGGTACTTCAATTATTAGTCTTTTATTCCCAATTTACCTGCTAAAACATCATTGCTTTAATCTTTTTATTGTTTCGAATTAGCTATCCCACAAATTCCTGCTTAAGTCCCTTATCCATAGATTTAACAAATTATGGAATTTAGACCTTATTTCGCTCAACTTTTTTTATAAAATGCTAATATGTATTGCTTTTTGAAGTTACGCACTATATTTTGTATAATATAATTAGAACGAGCAAGAACGGAGGCAATAAATGATAAAAACAACATTCATAATTCCCCAAGCAGATAATAATGGTATTCTTTTCCCAACAGGTATTGTAGCTAAACTATAAATGCAAATAATAGATATGTTCTCGGTGGTTATACACTTAGAAAAGCTACAGAAGCTTGGCAAGATGAAGATGGAATGATTTATTACGATAATAATTAGGTCTTTGAAGTAAGTATGAAAAAAGACCAGGTTGCACCCTGGTCAATTGATTGGAACAGGCTAAGGTAGTTCTAGGACAAGAAGCAATTTAATTAGAAATTACCGAAGCTATTATACTGTTTATTTAAGTTAAGTTAACACGAGGTCTAGAAAAAAACAAACTCTCTCTCTTCTTAGACCTCTTTAATCCAAGAAAGCGGGAGGGGATAATGTGATTTATAGAACACGTTTTGGTAAAGAACTTGACATAAGTACTTGGCCAAAAGGACATAGAACTTTTCTTAGAAAAGTTTATATCTGGTATCTAAGAGATATTACGTATACAGATTTTGTAAGCATGATTTTTGGAGTAACTAGTCCAGTTCTAAAGGTCAGCTCTAATGGGCCAGAGCCAACTAAAACTCCTTTGTACGAAACAGTTACCGATCTTCAGTTTAGACTTGGAGTTAAACAGGGCCACTTTAGTAAAGATTGGGAAGGAGATGTTGAACCAGTATGGCCAACAAAAGAGTAAATATATCAATACCTGAAGCTTTGCATGCTTTGTTAAAGGAGCCTGCAGACAAATATTACGAAGGTAATTTTAGCAGGTTTTTGACTGATGCTGGTTTATATTATGCTGGGATATTGGAGAAAAAAGAGCAAAACAATCTAAAAAAGCATTAAGAGAGTGGTATATTAGATGGTGGTTATTTATCAATTGAAAGATTACCTTCAATGTGGTCTAATAACCCAGATAATTAGTAGAGCTGCTGTTATAATGCGTACAGCAGCTTCTTTGTTGTCAATTTCATTGTTTTGAAGATCGTTAACTAAATTATTAAAAACGATTTAGGACGCTTATTTCGCGAGCTTGAGGTCCGCTTACTTTTTTAAAACATGATTAAAAGTCATTGACCAGAGTAGCGTGTCTAAAATTAAAACCACCTTCGTTGCCAAACTAAATATTGAAAGCAATTTAGTAAATTAAAAATTTATATGCAGCTAATATTGCTTCATTGTTATCCGAGCATGAAAAAGAATCTATTCCAAAAGGGTTAAAAGAAATTGTATTCTCTATAGGTTAAAGAGCAAAAATAAGGGTATAGGGTTAACGAACAGCAATAACCTCTTGAAAGGAGAAATGTAGTTTGAGCGAACTCATAAACAATAATCGCCTAAAGCAACAAAAATTGCTAAAAGAGATCATACTTGAACTACACCAAGGGAAAAGTGCTAACGCAGTAAAAGAAAAATTCAAAAAGCTAATCAACGAAGTTGGAGCAAGCGAAATTGCACATTTAGAAGAGGAACTGATAAAACAAGGCATTAAAGAAGAAGAAATTCAAAAACTTTGTGATGTGCACCTTAGTATCTTTGAAGATGCTCTTCAACCAAAGAAAGAAGACTTTATCCGAGATCATCCCTTAGAGCTATTTCAAAAAGAAAACCAAAAGATCCACAGCTTACTGGAAAATGTCCGTTTACTCCTAGGTAATAACGAGCTAAATCAAGAACTCATAACCGAATGGCAGAGTTTACACCAAAAGCTTTGGCAAATCGACATCCATTATCAAAAGAAAGAACATCTACTATTTCCTTTTCTAGAAAAAAAAGGAGTCTATGCTCCTCCATCCGTGATGTGGTCAACCCATGATGAAATTCGCGACAAATTTAAATCCATTAGCCAATCTTTTACAAATACTAATTTAAATAATTCCGAGTTCGAAAGCTTGAAAGAAAGAGCTCTTTCTGTCTATCAGCAAATCGAAGATATGATTAACAAAGAAGAAAAAGTTCTCTTTCCCCTTTGTCAGGAAAAATTTCAGCCCGACGATTGGGAAGCAATTAAAAATAGTTTATCTGATTTTGGTCACCAAGAAGTTAAAAAAGCTACCGCTGATGTTGTCAATCCAACTAAACAAGATACCCTAACTCCTGGTCAAATCGATTTAGGTAGTGGTACAGTTACTGTTGATGAATTAACTGCAATACTTAATTCCTTACCCCTAGATATCACCTATGTCGATGCTAATAGAGAAGTTCGCTACTTTACCGAAGGTAAAGAACGTATTTTCCCTCGTCCACGAACTGTTTTGGGTAGACAAGTGGAAAAATGTCATCCCCCAGAAAGTGTTCATATTGTAGACAGAATAATTAACGAGCTAAAAACCGGTCAAAGGAATTCAGCAGATTTTTGGCTTAACAGAGGAAATAGACAAATCTATATTCGCTATTTACCCGTTCAGGGTGCAAATGGTGAATTTTTAGGTGTATTAGAAGTGACCCAAGATATTAGCGAGATTAAAAACTTAACTGGCGAAAAACGTCTCTTAGATGATAAATAAAGCAAAAAGCCCACATGGCACTATCTTGCCTTGTGGGCTTTTTTTATACAATAAACACATCAAAGCCTCTAATCATTATCTCTACTAGAGATGTTTGGGGGCAATGATTTTATTAACAGATCCCTAATCCGAGGTTCATAATAAGCATTCGTTGTAACTCCTCGAATCCATCATTAGTTGGTTTTAATAAAAGATCAACTAGAAGTAGAATCGATCTTTACTTTGGCCTAAAAAGGATATCTTTTTAAAAAGGATAACTATATGGTGTCTAAGTACAATTAGCTAAAACAAGAACGGAGGTGTATGGCAGCTTCCCTGCCTTTAAAATGAGATTATTATCAGCTCTATTAATCTTGTTTCTCTTAACACCATGTTCTTTGGGTGCTTTATCAGTGGTAGTTCCCGAGAAAGTAGGTGTATCTTCTGAAAGATTAAGTTATGCTGACCAAGTTATCGAAGAAGGGTTAAAAAAGAATAGTTATCCTGGTGCTGTCGTTATGGCTGGTAGGCACGGTCATATATTTTTCGCCAAAGCTTATGGCCATAAAGTAGTTACTCCAGAAAAGATTCCTACCGAGATAGAAACAATCTACGATATTGCTTCTCTCACTAAACTCTTTACTGCAACAGGAATAATGATCTTAGTCGAAAGAGGTAAAATACTCCTCAATGATACTGTGACAACCTACTACCCACGTTTTGCTAAAAATGGTAAAAGTAAGATAACAATAGCTCAACTCCTTACTCATACCAGTGGCCTACCTGCTTGGCAAGCTCTCTATAAAACTGTAGAAAGTAAAGAAGCTGCTCTAGAAGAATTATTTAATCTTAAACTAGACGCTAAACCTGGCGAAACCTATATTTATTCCGATCTTGGTTATATGATGTTAGGTTTTATCATTGAAAAAGTTACTAAACTTACGTATGACGAATTTATTACCCAAGAAATACTCATCCCTCTTAAAATGAATGACTCCATGTTTAATCCACCGCCTGAATTGAAAGAACGATGCGCTGCAACTGAAATTGATAATGTATATCGAAAACGCTTGATCTGGGGTGAAGCCCATGATGAAAATGCTGCTGCTATAGGTGGTGCAAGTGGTCATGCTGGTCTTTTTTCAACAGCAAGTGATGTCGCTCGCTTTTGCCAAATGATTCTCAACTACGGAGAATTGGACGGAGTGAGAATCTTGAGTCCCTTAACGGTTCTTTTAATGACTCAAAACCAAGTTCCCTATCGAATTGATGTAAAAAGAGGTTATGGTTGGTATATATCATCAACACTTCGGGGCGATATATTCCCCTTAGGTTCCTTTGGCCATACTGGATTTACGGGAACATCGATCTGGATTGATCCTGTTTCAGATTCTTTTTCTATAGTACTTACTAATCGTATTCATCCTAATAGAGATAATACAACCGTTAATGTTATTAGATCAAAATTTCATAGTTCCTTAGCCGCAGCTATTGTAGATCTATTTAATTAATATGTAGCTAATCTTTCTCGAGTAGGTGTTGGAATGGAATCTTTCTTTCCTGAGACTCCTCTGGTCACCCTGATCGAACGATATCCTACCCCTCTGTACTTAAAACTTATGTACATCCTAGTAAATCGGCATAATTTTTAGCAATAGGGACCATACTTACACTACACTAAGGGAAAAATGCTCACCTAGTAAAAGAACACTTACTTTTATCTAGCAATAACCGATTTAAATTATTATAGCCCCTCAAGTTATACCTGAGGGGCTAAATTAGATCC
>DHDH01000027.1:0-7616 GCA_002399235.1 Firmicutes bacterium UBA4881
ATGTAAAGGAAAAACTGGACAAAAACCCCAAGGTTTAAGGTTTTATTCAAATTTTTTTCCCCGCCATAATACAGTACCAAGAATTCGCCAATCCCCGTAAAAAATAGCATCAATGGGAAAAGACGAGCCCAAATAGCTTCATTGTCCGATGATACTTGAGCCAACTCACGGGTGGCTTTTGAGAACTTCTGAATTTCCATATCTTCTTTTCCGAAGGCCTTGACAGTGCGGATTCCCTTGATTATATCATGGAGAATGGACTGACATTTGGAGTTTTTTCTCCATTGCCTTTCATAACGGATATGAATGAATCTCCAGAAACGGGACAAGGCGATGGATACCACCGGTACGGGAATAAATACCAGGAGAGTAAGCTCAAAGTTGGTAAAAAGCAGGATAATCAAGACAACCACAAATATAATCATCTGTTCGACAGCCCAGCGGCCGCCATCGGAAATAAAGTTCCGTACATTGCCGGTATCCTCCATCACACGCCGGATTAAATCCCCTGGTGTACGTTTGGATAGCGAACTCATAGACAGCTTTTGAATCTTCTCGTAAGCCAGATTTCTCAAATGGTTGGCATACTGAATACTGGCCTCATTGAATACTCTTGAACTGAAGATATAAATCAACTCGCCAAGAGCTCTTGCCAGAAACATCGCCCCTGCTAGCAGGAAAACCTGCGTGGAAGTACCTTTCATTGGGCGCAGATATTCATCTATAAGAAGCCGGCTAAAAAGCGGTACGAGAAGGTATATTATTGACGATGTAGCTAAAAACAACTCTGCAGGCAATATCTTGCCAGCAAAGGGTCTGAGTAAATCCAAAGCTCGTTTTAAAACACTTATCTTGTTATAGCAGAACAAACAGACCGACATTCCCTCAACAAGAGGACGACCGCATTTTTCGCACACAGGTTTTACTTTTTCTTCGGGGGGAACATATTGCTTTGTTTGATTATAGAAGTTGATCACTTTGCAAAATTCCCCTGCTGCCTTCATTGAAGAGAGTGTAAAACGACAGATCAGGATTTCGCTGTCATCGTTCATTTTGGCAAAAAGAAAGCCACAACCCACCCCTCCTATTACCGATATCTCGGCAATATCACTAGCAGATAGTGTGAGAAGTGTTTTCTCATCGATACTGGATATGATCTGTCCCGTTTTATCAAAGCTAACAGTGCCCTTAGTTGGCTGCATAGAAAGATCTAGATCATAGTGAAATTCATGTTTTAGCGGCATGGAAATCAGCTTCCTTCTGAATAATGTGCCTAAATACTAAAATAGATATGGTTCGAGTCTCTTGAGACTCTTTTTGTCTAACCCACTCAGAGACTCGACGATATAACGGTTACCGTCAACATCAGTTATTACCAGCCTGTCATCATCCAACATCCTGATGTTTTTATTAACATCCTTTAAGGCACAGTTTTTCTTATATCTGGAATCTTCTCGGCCAATTATAAGCTCCATATATACATAACCTAGTTTGTCTTTCACAGATCTTATTTCGTAAACAGTAGGACTGTAATAGCGCTTTTCCAGTTCAGCTAAGACAATGCTATACTGTTTGTCACTAAGATCGGCAAGGGAACGGATCATGCCGATTTCTTTGTTATCCTTATCCGCAACCGAAATATATTCCATGGGATTCCCAATAGGGAAGGCTCGCCTTAGTGTTATTCGGTTATAGTCTTGACCTACGTACTTTAATCCAGTAAAGCCGCCCAGTGTCACATAGAATTCAGCATTTTTAAGATCAAGCATGCCGATATCTATAGCATTAGCCAATGAATGCGTATCTTTCTGTATAGCTGTTTCCATAAAAATCCCCCCTAAATTGTCCCTATATAGTTAAATTTCTGTAATAGATCAGGCATCCATGTTTATGACCTTAAGACCTTCTAGCTGTATTTTATATAGCTTGTGATATTCACCCTTTTTCTGCATTAGTTCTTTATGGGTGCCGCTTTCTACCACTTTGCCATCGCTGATAACAGCAAGGGTGTCTGCATCGCGTAGTGTAGAAAGTCGATGAGCTATAGCTAAGGTTGTTCGGTCTCTTTGTAGCTCAGAAAGAGCTTTTTGGATGCTAGCTTCAGTCTCAGTATCCATAGCTGCAGTGGCTTCATCTAAGATCAAAATATCAGGGTCTTGCAAAATCGTCCGGGCGATAGACAAACGCTGTTTCTCTCCGCCTGAGAGATCCTGCCCTCCTGCCCCTACTTTGGTCTCATAGGCATCAGGTAGAGCCATGATAAAGTCATGGGCAGAAGCTGCCTTGGCAGCTCTAATAACATCTTCTATACTTGCATCTGGCCTAGCATAGCGAATATTATCAGCTATTGTGCCGATAAAAAGATAAATATCTTGGGATACAATACCTATGCTTTGTCTTAATTGTTTCAAAGATAACTGCTTTACATTGACGCCATCTATTGTGATAGAACCTTCGTTTACATCATAAAGTCGGGCAATTAAGTTTGCCATGGTAGATTTACCTGCACCAGTCTTACCGACAATACCTAACATTTGCCCAGCCTTTACAGATAAATCAAGTCCCTTTAGAACAGGCGTTGCAGGATCATATTCAAATGTCACGCCCTTTAGCTCAATATTACCTTTGATGCGATCTAAAATAATGGGCTCATCGGGTTCTGTAACATCAGGTTTAGCATCAATGATTTCAAAAACCCTCTGTGCTGAATCTACGCAGCGTGCCCACCAGTTTGAAACCCAGGACATGAATTCAAGAGGTCCATAAAGCATAGAGAGGTACGCGATAAAGGTGAGCAGTGTTCCTATGGTGATTTCACCTTCTAAAACCATCGTTCCCCCTAGGGCTGTTACAATTACCTGACCTAAAAACATAAATAGATAGATAAGTGGAAAAGCTGTATAGCCTGTATTCGTCGCATTTATATCCACAACAGCTTGTTTGTAACTTACATCAGCAAAGCGCTTTGTTTCTGCATCCTCTCTGGCAAAAGCTTTGATAACACGCTGACCGTTCACGGAGTCGCTAAGCATGGAATTAAGTTGGGAACTGTAGACCCAATTCTTATGGTGAAAGTGCCGAAAAACACTCCATAGTATCCTAAAAAAGATGATTGTTATTGGTATTATTAAAAGACTTACTAAGGCAAGTTTTATATTAAGCATACACATCAAGATTAACACGCCTATAAAGGTAAAGACATTGACAATTACATATGGTAGGCCATCAACAAAAAACCAATAGATATTGTTGGCATCCTGATTGATCCGGTTCATGAGATTCCCTGTACGTTTCGATGTATAAAACCCTACCGATAAACGTTGCATGGCTTCAAAGATTTTAAGCTTTAGATCCTGAACAATCCAGGGCACTGTTCTTGCTAGAACATAAGAGTAGAAGATATTTAGAGCTACACCGATAACTCTGACGAGAAAAATCAGACATACAGCTCCAAGAATTGCGCCGTAGTAGCTCCCGTCCTCTCTAAGTACTTCATCGAAGAAAAACTTTGTTCCGACTAAGGGCGATATCATCGAAAAGATCGAGCCTAGAAGCATAGCAATGAATATAACAGCCACTTTTTTTCGATAATGGACAAAGAAACTCATTAATCGTCTAGTAATTGAGACTTTATCCATACATTTCAAGCAGAGCCTGCGTTCGGGTTCTGGGTATCTTGTGCCGCATTTGGGGCAGAAGAGTTCCTCATCAATACGAACGTCGCTAAGGGGCTCAGCACCTTTACGAATATTTTGGACTACTTTTATGAGCCGCTCAATATCGGCTAAAAATCCGATTGAAAAAACCAGTAATATACTTGTTTTGTCATCTTTTTCACTGCAGAGACGCCCTGTGGAGAGCAAACGTTCACATGTCAGTTCTCCAAGCTCTGAAAGAGGATAAATCTCCAGTTCTTTTGCATCGTATACAGCAACTATCCTGCGAGCACCGGTAGTTTTGACCACCTTTTCCTCTCCGTAGAGAACGTACATATTTTCTCTACTAACAGCAATATAGACATCAGAATACCCATCTTTATCAGCAGAATCTGTATGAATTGCGTAAATTAGTTTGGAGGTATCAATACCTTGTGCAGAAAAAGCTGAGAGCATATAATCCGGGATGTATGTTTCCATTCAAATTTCCTCCCCCAATCGATACCGGAACACTCGGACAGTGATTTATAAACATCCGGCCATAAAACTAGAGGTTTCCGGATGTCGCCATATTTGAATTAAAAAAGACCCTACAAAAAACTGCTTCCTTTGTTTCTACAAAGTATTAGGGTAGCTTTAGCGAAAATGATTTCATCTATCACTCATGTTCGCTTTCCTTTAAGTACTACCTTCCACACTTTGACATTTATTTATGTTAAGGCAAGTTACTTGTTTTCTCACCAGATCTAGAAAATTACCCTCCTTATCTATTTAACCATTTGGAACAACAAATAGAAAGGTAAGAGTTGTTTCATACCCAACTTTTCCTAAATAATCACTTCAAACAGACTTATCTGTTACCCAAGCTCAATCACCTCATATTTAGGTTCTATAATATTTAGGTGGGTCCTAGGGAAATAAAAGTGGAGTCACATCCGAAATTGATTTACAATAGTTAGTGTCCAAAACAAACTAAAATAATCAACAAGGATGGGACTCCATGAAGAATTGTAACACAGTTAAGCAGTACTTTGAAACGAAATTAATCAATCATCCAACAACAGATTGTAAGTTATCTCTAAATCTGGAGAATGTCGCAATAACGGAAACATACGAAGACGAATCTTACATTGGGTTTACAGGAAGGTCCTTCTGACTGCGATATAATGCATAAACAACGTTCCAGTAGATCGTCGGTTTCATCATGCGTAAGTTAAGTTCCAATGCTACAGTAAGGGCGATCGCATTGCATTTACTTGGCAAATAACCTTTTTTAGACAAAACGCTTTTATTAAAATTTTTATTCTGGATATAAAATGGTGGTGTTTCCACAAATTAATTGATTTCGGGATTAATCCCACAAACCCTGTTCGAATTTACCTTTAGCGAATAAATATGTTTTGTCATAAAGGTCTCTGATCTCTTGACAGCCATCTAAAGCGCAGTTAGCTAAAGCTTTGGCACCAAAATAATAAGCTTTGGCTGAGTTAATATAGCCTAAAGTGACTCCGGCTTTCAAATAATCTAGATATCTTTCGCGAGCAAGAGAATCGTTAAATACGGTAACTTCTCCTTCAATTTCAAAATTGGACCCATAGGTGAGTGCATCGATATAAGTGTACCAAAATCTGGAAATATTAATCTGATCGTTAAACATGTAGTTGACCTGGCGAAAAACAGCATCGAATTTATAGCTGCTATTATAACCTGGTGCTTTGTTATAAGGAATCCAAAAAAACTTATAGTTTTTTTCATGCAGATAATCAGCAGTTAGGCAAACCAGCTCTTTATCCTGATTACTACCAATATCCTCACTCATCCAATAAAAACCAAGCAGCTCCAGATTCTCAAAACTTGCCTTGGACCAAAGCTCTTCGATCTCTTTCACATACCAGTCAATGGCCTTTAATCGATGTTTTTGAGCATCTCCAGGGTTTCGTCCCTCAGAACTAAAAGAGATTTTTTCGCCATTGATTTCGCCAAAATCATCCTGTGCAGTTAAGGGATTGGGAATCATAATTACCACTTTGGCTTTCTCTTCTCGATTTAATTTTTCATTAACCCGTGCTTTGGCTTTATCAAACCCAGCTAATTGCATTTGAGGATCAAATAGCTTATCTATATACCAAACCCAATCTTCTTTCTTAGTAGCACTCTCTTTCTTACCTCCAATTAAAGATCCAAAATTACGACCTGTGGGTGAATAACCGCCAGAAAATAAAAAGGCATCGAAAAAGGAATCTACTATATCAAAACTTTGATCAAGATAAGCAACATAAGGTAAAGCATCGAAAAAGGACCATTCCCCGGAACTATCATCATAATGGCCATTAGAGATTAACATCATATTGTTAAAACCAAGTTCTTCAGCGGTTTTCAATGGTTTAGCATTTTCAGGTACTGGAGCGAATTCTTGTGCTTTTTCCCACATTTCATGGGTAGCTTGTTCAATATCAATGGTTTTTAGCAGATTAATATTTATGTTTTCAATCTCTGTTAAAGCTAATTCCGTACGAAACATAACTCCACCATAAGGGTACCTATTTTTTCTATCCTGAGCCTTAAAAATAACTTTCCCATTCCAAACAACTTCAATTTGATTGCTTTTAACGGTAATAACTAATTTGTTCTTATCACCTATATTTACTTTTTCATTATAACTGCCAAGTTGAACTCCTGTATTTCCATCCCCATCATAACGCCATAACGAAAAGCCATCTTGAACGATATTCAAGCAATAACAATCAAACAGACCGTTTTGCCTAACCATAACACGAAGGTTACCCCATTGGGTAAATTGGTTAAATTTGACATTCATCTCTAATTGATAGTCAACCCAACTTAAGTCTCCCGTGGAAAGATTGCCAAATTCTAATTTTCTTGTACTAAAACCATTTGGCTTTTGTTGCCAAACATATTCATTTTTCCAAATAAGATTACTTGATACTGTTGTCGAAAGGACTCCTAAACACAATAAAAGAACAATAAAGGCTTTCTTTTTCACGTTTACGGTCTCCTTTTTCTTATAATAAAAGAGCGCAGAAAATTCTTGGCCTGAACAATTCCTCTATTTGTTATATGGCTTTTAGTACCTAAACTATAAGAGATTCTTTTCCCTTCAAACTATATTTCAATAAGCGTCAAATAGTCTCCGTTTTGAAGTTAAGCAAGAGGCTACTTGATACTTACTCTACTTTGAAGGCTCTGCAATAAAGTTTTGTTAAATTTATCGCTTCCAAAGAAAAACGTTTTACCAGTAGTTAATTCTTCTTAGTTTACGTAGTTTAAATTGATAATCGTTTAAGTTAGAAGGATTAACACTAACAATAGAATTGTTCACATATTTTTTAGAAAACGAGCAAATTCTTTGCGTTTTCTTTCCAGTTCCGAAGTCGAATCTTTAGCTGCTTCTTTTAATGCCGTTTCGGGATATTCATTTTGCAGTACTACTTTGTTAAAGGCAAAATCAATATAACGATAGGTAGAATATCCACCCGGTATAGATGTCATTTTCACACCTTGTTCTAAAATCTCGCTTATTATATTGCGATGTTCCGGTAAAAATTTAGCACTATTAAAACTTTCTTTTGTTCCAAACATTAATATAAACTTATCTGGACCTTCAAAAAAGCTTGTTTGAATTTTCCTTACTATTTCTGGTGATGTATACCATTTTAAGAATTCCCAAGCTGCTTCTTTATTTTCTTTTGAACGGCCTTCTATTTTAGGCATTACATAAGCAAAAGATGAGGTAGGAATAGCGTTGCTGATTTTACCATCGGATCTTTTAGTTCCAGGGGTATGCACAGGAGCCCATTTCCCCTTAATTTGTGGAGCTATATTATCAATTAGACCGTAAATATAGTGTAGATGAACCATATAAGGTACAGTTCCAGAAACAAAGCATTGAATGTCGGGCATTGTAACAGGTATTTTGTTCTTAGTATAAAGCGATGTATA
>DHDH01000027.1:7794-8894 GCA_002399235.1 Firmicutes bacterium UBA4881
TTGTAAAAATATCTTCTCCTCTTTGAAAGAGAAAAGCCATATAAGCTCTGGGATAACCCATGGAATTTTCATAATAAAAATCCATGTTCCGAGCTTTAAGTTTAGGAATAATTTTCTCTAAATCATCCCATAACACAGCAGGTTCAAGTCCTAAATCTTTAAAGATATCTATACGAACATAACTTTGTGTCCAGCCTGATTCACCAGGAATAGCATATACTTTATTATTGTAGATAAACTGACCACTAAAACCCGGATAAAAACGGTTAACAATATCTTTATAATCGCTGAACTGATTCATTGTCTCTAAAACTCCACGCATACCAAGTTCAATAACCTGATATCCTTCTAAAAAACAGATATCTGGTGCTGAACCGCCTAATATTTCCAGAATCAACTTAGTCATTAATTCGAAAGGAGACGCTTTTATCGGTACATATTCAACTTCAATACTGGTTTTGGGTGTAAAGTCATCATGAATTAAATCACTGATAACTTTGCCCATCGTTCCTCCATAGGTCAACCAGACAGTAATTTTAGGCTTTGCACTAGCAATATTACTAAACAATAATAACAGTACTAAACCGATAACCAAACTACGTTTTGTTTTCATGCTGAATTACCCCCATTTTAATCTACTCTATGTTAGAAAAAGTTTGCCCATTTAGGCCACTTCAACGATAGATTAATCAAATAAGCCAGTTTTAGACTGGTATTAGGGTCATTTTATCTTTTTTTAACTAAGCTTCTTATATTTAAAAACAAACGCAGTTTTTTGCTTATATAATCTTTCACAGGAATATTAAGACAGTACAGTAATCAATTTATGTAAGTGGGTTTATTGAACAGTTAATTAAGTAAAACCTACATTCTACTGACGTTTATCCTCATTTATATTATTATTCTACCTTGTATAACAAAAATAATCATTGATGATTACTATTGAAAAGTATGCAGATCAAACTATTTTTAGGTAATTGCATTTTTTGTATAGCTTGATTCCACTGCGGAAAGTCTATTTATGAATTAGATTTAAAGGATTATGCACTGCTTTCACAGAATAATACAGTAGATGACAATGTGGGAGGCAGTGCAAATGT
>DHDH01000038.1 GCA_002399235.1 Firmicutes bacterium UBA4881
TGGTTACCAATATTTAATTGACTAGGTATTATGAGAGATCTAGAAAGAAAGATACACATTATTATAGATTAGTGGTTTGGCTTGGAGACTAATTCTCTTCTTATGTTACAACAAATTTAAAACTGTAACAGAAGAAGTTTCACTAAACAGTAACATGAAGCAGCTTGGCAAATTATTCGAAACTTAGTAAAAGAAGGACTACACCTAAAAAAGGTAAGCCCTTCTTGAAAGTCTTAAGATATTAAAACTTATTAGCGAGCAATTTTAGGGAAGCCCATGGTTTGAACATCAGGTACTTTTGACATTGCAGCAAACTTAGCTAGATCTGCACTTCTTTTTTGCAATAATGTGCGTTGATTTTGGTATCTTTTCTGGATAATGTCTAAGAAGTAGGGCTTATTTTCTACGTTCCAAAGTCTGACAAATTCCTTTTCGACTCCATCAATTAGAGGGATATAAGCATCAATTTCAGCTTTAGCTTGCAAGAGAAGCTCTGGATTATTAGTTTCTGCTGCTTCGTTAACAAGTTTAATGACTTTTTCATTCATTATAAGTTTCTGACCAAGGACACCTGATTTATTTGCGCTAAAAGGTAGGGTTTCTAATAAAAAGGCATTTTTGGTTGGTTTAAGGTCCTCTAAAATAGCCATGACACGCTCTTCGACTTTAACTAGAGCTGGGCCACCAGCACGTTTATTATAATGGTCGAGATCTGTAAAGGGATCGAGGTTAAAGAGTGTGTTACCAGCCTTTTCGTAACGGATATAGGAATGGACATTTGTATCAGCAAGAAGTTGAATGGCATCTCCAATCTTACTTTGGTCTATACCAAGAAGAGCTTTACTAAAGCGTTTCTTGAGGCTAGAAATATCTGTTTTGCCACCCTTCCAGGCAGATTCACTAGCAATAGCAACGCCAAACCAGTTAGGCCCAAAGAGTGTTTCGCCATCATCATCCCAGGAAGTTACCAGAATACCTTCAGTACCGAAACGAACACCTTGTAACGCGTAATCTTTCACATTGTAGAAAGAATGGCTATAGGCAGGGAATAAGTTCATCCAGTTTGAAAGTCCAGGAGCACCCCATTGTCTTAGGCCAGCATCCTGAAAAGGTTTTAAACGATTTGGTATACTAGCACTTTCCATATAGTGCCAGTTCACAACTATAGCGTCCTTAGGGATGCGCTCAATAATCTCAGGATGATTTAAGGCCATATCGCCCCAAAACATTGCTGTTTTCTCATGTTTTTTAACTATCTCAATAACCTTAAGTAGGTGATTGAGATAAACTTCACTAGTACCACCAATTTCTTTAGCTAAAGCACCACTCTTGCCATAAGGTAATTCCCAAACTTCGTCACAATTAATGTGGATATATTCAGAGGTAGAAACTGCAACATATTTACCAATTACCTCATCTAAGAACGTATAAACCTCGGGATTGGTAGGGTCTAGCTGGACACTACGACTACCAGGGCTATTAGAGAACTTAGCGAATTCTGGTATCTCGAGGAAAATGGTATTATGACCAAAGGTTTGGATAGAGGGGACAATCTCTACATGATAATCTTTAGCAAACTCAACTAACTCTTTAAACTCTGCAACAGTAAAAGTTTCGCCTGGCTTACCAACACCCTCTAGTACATGTAACTCCATGTAAGGAGAAAAGACGTTGAGTTTCAAATCACTCATTATCTTTATAATCTGTTTCATATAGGCTAGATTGGTGATAGGGCCACGAGATATATCATCTTGGAAGCCGCGATATTTAATTAACGGATAATCGATAACTTTCGTACCAACAGCTACTTTAACACCTTCAACATCATCGAGTAACTGGGTAAGAGTTTTAAGACCCCAATAGCTACCAACAGTAGTTCTACCTAGAACAACGATACGATTGTTAGTTACTTCTAATATATAGCCTTCTTCGTTTTCAGGAACTTCCTCTGCTATCTCTAATAGTTCTGGACAATAATATAGATCGGCCACAGTACCAACAATTAGTTTTTTATTGGCGTTATTATCAATTTTAAAAGGGCCATTTTCATCAATGAACATCTGTAATCCTTTGTGGTCTGCATTAGGAAGTTCAATTACATTTACACTATCAAAGAAGAAATACTCATCATATAGTGTTTCTGTTTTTGTGGGTAATGGTAGGAGTCTTTTTTGTGCTCTTAAGAGATCCAATTCTTCTGCTTTCATCGTTGTGCCAAGGAAGCAGATAAAAACGGCTAATAGGAAAAATTTAAGCTGCTTCATGCGGCTACACCCTCCTTTAAAATAGATATTGTAAAATAGCTTCATAAGCTAATGTTACCGAAAAGTTACTTGGTGTATTTGTTAATAAATCTTTTAAACTCAGTTTGTTTTCTACCGAGTTCGTTCGACATTTCCTTGGCAGCATCTTTAATTGTTTTTTCGGGGTCAGCATTCATTAAAACAGCTGCACTTAAGGCATTTTCTAGAAAACGTTTAGTAACACTTTCGGGCGATAACGCATATGCAGGTGCTTTACCTACCATGCCCTGATCTACCAAAACTTGTTTATGGGAACTGGGAATATTCAGATTCAGCAAAGCTTTGTGGTTGGCAGGGAGAAATATTCCCCCTGGGATACGAGTCATGATTTCATTTGCAACAAGAGACTGAGTTTCTTCACTTAAAAACCATTTAACCCATTCCCAAGAAGCTTTAACATCTTGACTTTTTTCGAAAACCATTATACCCATGGTGCCAATGTAAGCAGAACGGTTTAACGAACCATCTGCTTGGGGAGTACCAGGGACCATAGCCATTTCCCATTTACCTTTAAGATCAGGTGCGGCTACCTGTAATGTAGCATAGTCAAAGGTAGCACCAATTTGGATAGGTATATCGCCTGTTTTAAAAGTTGTAAAAGCTGGTTGGAGATCTTTAGGGATTCCATATTTGGTAAATAACTCGACATAGTCTTTAAAAGCTTTGATACCATCAGGTGTATCGATCGCAGATTTTTTTAGATCTGGTGTATACCAATCACCGTTTCTTTGGAAAAGAAACATAGAATAGTCAGCAGTACTATTGTGGCCGTAAGCTATGGAGAAATTTTTCTTTTTTGATTGCAGTTTAGGAATTATATTTCTAACTTCGTCCCAAGTATTTGGTACAGCAAGTCCTAAATCTTTCATGATATCGCTACGATAAAAAAGATTAAAACTACCGTAGATCATAGGCATTCCGAAAACTGCGTTATAGAAAGAAAGTGAACGCATAAGTCCTGGGAATAATTCTTTGGTTACATTATCGACTTCCTTACCAAACCTGGCTTTAAGATCGACCACAGCACCGCGAACCCCAAGGTCAGAAGGTCCAAGACCTCCAGTAAGACCGATGTCGGGGACATCACCAGTAGCAGCCGCTAACAGGAACTTCTGCTCAAAACTATCCCAAGGTAGAACACTGATTTTAACGGGGATCCCTGTTTTAGAAGTAAATTCTCTGTTTGAGATCTCCTGGTAAATGTTACACCATTCACCAGCCCAAGCAGCCCAAATTTGCAGAGTTTTTTCTTTTGCCGCAACACCCAACGTTAAGATAAGACAAAGAGCAACAACCAACATTTTCTTGTTCACAATAGACCCCTCCTGTAGATTTGTGTAGACTCTTAAATCGTCTTCTAGTAACTGTTAATTGTTACTAGGTTTAGATAAAAGATAAGGAAAATATCAACACCATTATTAATTTGTAGTATTACTTAGTCTACATATTTGTCACGAAGATATGATTAATAAACCAATACTTTCGGATCGAGAATAATTCTGATACTTGCACTTTGTTATAAATCAAATATACTTATAATAAAAGGGTTGGGTTAATAATTATAGTTGTGTGTTATGTATTAGCACAGTTTGCAATTGAAAGGAGTGCTAAGATGGCAAGGAGAGAAGGCAAACCCCGTTATATTAAAGTTAAAGAAGCAATTCTTGAAAAAATAA
The DNA here is from genome assembly GCA_002399235.1 of Firmicutes bacterium UBA4881. GTDB lineage: Bacteria > Bacillota > DTU065 > DTU065 > DTU065 > UBA4881. Next base: position 3,980 of record DHDH01000038.1, read on the forward strand.
ACAACGGGCACTTGCAAGTTGGCGATAAAATGCCTGGCGAGAGAAAAGTTGCCGAGGAACTTTCGGTGAGTCAAATGACTGCAAATAGAGCAATTCAAGAGCTGGTTAAAGAAGGATATTTGGAACGTGAGATGGGTGTAGGTACTTTTGTGGTATCTAAAGAACCAATCCACAAAATATCGCCCCGGGTTAATATTGTTCTTTTTGGTAGTATTGGTGAAGACGAAGAAGAAGATTCTATGAGTGTGAAGGCTAAAAGTCTCAAAGCAGCAGGATATAGTCATGATTACCAAGTTACTTATTTAACAATGGAGTATTTATCTAAGGATATCTTCATGGGTACAACCTTAAGGAGTCTTATGGAGGCAGGTTATGCCTATGGCTGCGAATTCTCCTTTTTAACGGTTCGTTATCCGTATGAGTTAGAGAACTATTTTGAAAAAGCAGATAGAAACCGCGAGAGTTTCGTTCTAATAAACCCATTAGAAAACTGGAAAGATTGCATTAAAGCTATTGGAGAAACTGGATTTCCTATAGTGGCAATTAGTGCACACTGGCCAGATATGGGAGTAAATTATATTGATACAAATAACTATCAGGGTGCCAAGATGGCTATAGAGCATCTATATAATCTTGGTCATCGAAAAATCGCCGTTTTTTATGCTTGGCCGGAGACGGCTAACACACAAGAACGTTTAAAAGGCGTTTACGACACCATGAAAAATCTACATTTAGAAATTGACACAGAAATGTTTTTTGATATTAGGGGTATTGATACTGATTGTATTAGGATGTGTACAGAGGCTATAGGTAGTATGATCGAAAAAGGGAAACAGCCAACAGCTGTCTTTGCGGCAGGTTTTGAATTAGCTTTAGCTGTTAACTCAGGCCTAAGGCACTTCAACTTAGCTATCCCTAAGGACGTTTCCTTAGTAGGTTTTGATGATTCGCCTGCCGGAATTTACATCCAACCACCTCTAACCACAATCAAACAACCTTTTCAAGAAATTGCCAAGAGAGCAATCTCTCTGCTAATGTCTAAAGCTAAAGATAGAAAGAGTGAGATTATTCCTGTCGAATTAATCATTAGAAGTTCGACTGCCGAAATACTTAAAAAGTAGCTTGTGTTATATAACCCGTATCTTTTTTCATTCAACAAAGCATAATTTAACTCCTGCCAACTAGATGTTTAAACTGCCCGATTTTATTATTAGAGATTGAACTTAGAAAATAATCCCTAACCTAACAAAAAGTTAGTTTGGGATATGGGTAAAGGAGATTATTGTATGCGAGGGATGAAAAACAGTAGTTTGCAATTGTTGGCAGTACTTATTTTTTTGCTAATAGCTGCTATAGCTTTAGCGAAGCACAATAAAGTAACTAAGACTAATTCCGAGAGCAATAAGTCATCTATTATTCAACTAGGGACCGCTGAGGTAAAGCAGCTAATTGGTGAAATGGGAGATAGGTTATATCTTCTCGATGTTCGCGAATTAAATGAATACAAAGAAGGCCATATACTAGGGACGACTCTTATTTCATTAGGAGAATTAGAATCGAGATTAGCTGAACTTAATCCTCAGCAGCCGATTCTAGTTATTTGTCGCTCTGGTATTCGAAGTAATATTGCTTCCCAATTACTTATTAAAAATGGGTTTAAACAAGTTTATAACTATCAAGGTGGCATGTTAAGCTGGGATGGTAATCTAGTTGTTGAATAAACCTGCCGCTAAGGGGTAGGCTATACACGGAAACTGTTATCTAAGGAGATGATCCTCACAGTGAACCGTGGTGTTATTTGGCTACTAATCATAGCAGTAGTAGTTATTGGCCTTTTTCTGCTTATACGACCCCCAAATATGACTGAGCAAAAAGACGAGATTGAAGACAAGATGGAAGAACAAAAAGAAGAGATGGAAGAACTTCCTGGTATCAAGCCACTAAATGATGGAACTTATAGTGGTCAGAGCGACAAAGACGATCATAATAACTATGGGTCTATTGAAATTGAAGTCAAAAATACAAAGATATCTGCTGTTAATTACAAAGAGTATACAGACAACGATCAACCCAAAGGAGCCGATTATCCTTATAAACCAGCTCTCGATGCTATGCCAGAATTGGAAAAACAGCTTGTGGATAAACAAGACCCAGATAAAGTAGACGATATTGCCGGAGCAACCGGAACTAGTGATAAATTTCGGGTTGCAGCCAAAAGAGCATTGGAAAAAGCAAGATAGCCCTCTCCAGGGGCTATTTTTATGTAAAGTAGATTTTGGTTAATCTTTCTAGATTAGGTGATTATATGGGTGTGATATTTTGGAACATGAATTAGCTCTAAATAGGCTTCCTTTTTTTAAGGCTCTCGTTTTGCCTAGTGAAGATGGTTGGCAAATTAGGACACTCTTAAGTAAACATTACAATTTCTCTACTGGCTTAATTCGACAGATTAAGAATCATGGAGTGTTACTTATAAATAATAATGCTTCATCTATGGTAGCCAAAGTAAAACCTTGGGATCATATAGCTATCTTTTTGTCTTATGAATGTAAAACTAACCCAGAATTGTTACCACTAACTGTTATTTATGAAGATGATGACTTGTTAATAGTTAATAAAGAGGCAGGGCAAATTGTTCATCCAAGGCACCAGTATATCTCAGGAACTTTAGCTAACGCTATTGCTGGTTATTTAGAAAAAAAAGGAGAACAACCAGCTAGCTATCTCATCAACCGCCTAGATAGAGGAACCTCCGGTCTCTTATTAGCAGCAAAAAATCCACTTGCTGCCTGGATATTATCAAACGAGATTAATTACATGGAAAAGGAATATTTAGCTCTAGTTGCTGGTGTACTAGAAAGAGAATCTGGTTCTATTGATTTGCCTATAAAAGATCCAGAAAATGGGATGAAAAGGCTGATTAGTTCAGTGGGAAAGCCAGCTAGGACAGACTATTATTTGCTTCAGCAATATAAAGAGGCAGCTTTGCTAAAGATTAGCCTCAAAACTGGACGCACCCATCAAATTAGAGTTCATTTAAGTGCAATTGGCCATCCTATAATTGGCGATGATCTCTACGGAGAAGGAAATCCTTTTGTCCAAAGGCCTATGCTTCATGCTCATTTTATTTCTTTTTGGCATCCTCGTACTGGGCAAATCTGCCAAGGTCAAGCAGAACTACCAGCTGATTTTAGTCAAGTAATAAAAATGTATCAGAGGTAGATAAATAATTTGAGAAGATAGAAAAAAGCCCCGTAAAACGGGGCAAAATTAATTATTCATCATCATCATCATCGTCATAATCAGATAAACTTCTTTCAATTTGTCTAAGGCGAGTTAAAGCAATAGCTTCTCTAGGAGTAAGTTCTCCTTGGGCTAAACGATGATAAATCTCTACAGAATCATTAAGTGTTTCTGAGAGCTGATCGGACAATAGTTGAAAGGCAAGCCAAATTGAGATGGGGGAGTATTCATCATCAGATAAATCTTCGACTTGTTTAGATAATTTTTCTAAGACCAAGTTAGTTTCAGTACGTAACTGCTCATCGTCAAGACCAAAATACTCCTTAAGCAGCCACTTGGGCAAACGAAATCCGTCTGGAATCCTACGGTTGTGTAGAAAATCAAACATACGGCTTCCCCCTTTCACGTACTCGCAAGGGTTAGAAAACCAAGAGTACTTTGCCTATTTTAGAATAAAAGGATGCCAGTGTCAAGCTAGGGTATTCTGGCCCTTGTATAGCATATACAACAAAATTAATTATTATTACCAACTTCTGTTAGAGCAAAAAGGCAAAGCAAGGTAAAATTATTTTCTTAGCGAAAGTTACTTAAAAAGGGAGGGGATGCTAGTGTTAGAGAAGGTATTAGTTGTAGGTTGCCTTGTCTTTGCTTTAGCTATGTTAACAAGTGCAGCAGCGAAGGACTTTAATGACTATGTATTAGAACAGATTCAAAAATACCCTACTGATGGATCTTACACATATGAATGGTCTAGTTATCCTGGTGTTACACAAGATCTAATTTATCAAGGTCAGATCTTAGTCCAAGGTGATCCTAGACATCGCAGTTATTGTTCAGGCATTACTTTCGAGGTATTTTTTTTAGCGTATCAGAAGTATGCGAGAGATTATAAGTTAGCTGAAAGTATTGGTAATCTAAACTTTGCCCAAATGGAGTTTTTTAGACGAGCATGGTATGGAACAAGTGGTGATCGTAAGACTATAAAAACTGCTTTAGAAGCTTGGAAACTTGGTTTTGAATTAAAAGATCGGGCTGATGTGCGTCCTGGTGATTTCGTGCAAATATGGCGTCATAGTGGTAGTGGTCACACTGTAATCTTTCTGGAATGGATCAAGAATACCTCTAATGAAATATCAGGTATGCGTTATTGGTCAAGTAATTATGGTAAAGGGCCGAGTGAAGCAGTAGAGTATTTTGGTACATCCGGAAAAACAATGATTAAAGAGCAAACTTATTGCCTTAGGGTAATAGAGCCGAAAGATTGGTGGGCCGCACAGAAGTAAAAAATTTCATGAGATTTGCTAATCAGGATAGAATATGCTTGATAACAGGATAAGGTAACATTTACAAATGAAAAAAAGAATAACTGTAAGGCGGGGAGACTATGAACAACTTGTTTTTACCAATGAATAAAGAAGAAATGGCCGCTTGGGGTTGGAACTATCTAGATGTAATAATAGTTACTGGTGATGCTTATGTGGATCACCCTGCCTTTGGAGCAGCTTTGTTAGGTAGATACTTAGTTAAATTAGGTTATAAAACAGGAATAATTGCTCAACCAGATTGGCGCAATACCGAAGACTTTCTAAAGTTAGGTCGACCAAGACTCTTTTTTGGAGTTACAGCAGGTAATCTTGATTCCATGGTAGCAAATTACTCCGCTGCGAAACGCCGGAGAAAAGAAGATGCTTATTCCCCTAATAAACAAGCAGGGTTAAGACCTGATCGATCTACTATAGTTTATAGCAATCGCCTCAAAGAGTGTTATCCCGATGTTCCTATAGTTCTTGGTGGTATTGAGGCTAGTATGCGTCGTTTAGCTCATTACGATTATTGGAATAACGATTTAAGGCGTTCACTTATTTTTGATGCTAAGGCTGATCTATTAGTGTACGGTATGGGCGAAAAACAGCTAGGGGCTATAGCAGAAAATCTTTCTATGGGCTTAGGAATAGAAAGTCTTTATAACCTTGCTGGCACAGTTCACAAAGAAAAAGAACCTTTTATTGGTGACGATACTGTTTTAATACCATCTTTTGATGCTATTAAAGATAAAAAGCAGTTTAGTTCAGCTTATAAACTTTTTTATCGTGAACTAGACCCCTATAGAGGTCGTACAGTTATTCAAGAACAACAGGATGGTTGGTATGCTGTTGTTAATCCACCAGCTAAGCCACTTACTAGTTATGAGTTGGACGATATATATGCGTTACCATTTTTAAGAAGAGCTCATCCTCAATATGATTTAGTTGGTGGCGTACCGGGCTTGCAAACTGTTCAGTCTAGTATAACCACCCATAGGGGTTGCCCTGGTGAATGCCATTTTTGTTCGTTAGCTCTCCATCAAGGTCGTACTGTACAATCTAGAAGCCCCGAATCTATACTGGAAGAAGCTAAGAAGATAGCAAGTGATCCACTATTTGGCGGTACTATAGATGATGCAGGTGGACCATCAGCTAACCTGTATGCAGCTTCTTGTCCTTTGCAAGAGAAGCGAGGTGTCTGCAAAGAAAGGCATTGTTTAACACCAAAGATTTGTCCGAATCTAAAGCTAAGTCAAGATATATATCTGCAGTTACTCGAGAATATTCGTAGTATCGAAGGAATTAAAAGAGTCTATGTCCATTCGGGTATCCGTTTTGATGTTGCCTTAAAAGATCAGGTATTTCTTAAAGAACTTTGCGATAAGTATGTTGGAGGACAGCTAAAGGTAGCTCCTGAGCATGTTTCTAACAATGTTTTAAAACTGATGAATAAACCAATGCACCATGTATATGAAGAGTTTTGCACAACTTATACCGATTTATGCCGAGCTGCTGGTAAAAAGCCTTATATTATTCCTTACTTGATTTCTTCTCACCCTGGTAGCACCTTAACAGATGCTATTAAATTAGCTGTTTTTCTAAAAAAGCAAGGTCGTTTCTTTGAACAAGTGCAAGACTATATACCGCTTCCACTTACTGTTTCTTGTACGATGTGGTATACAGGCGAGAATCCTTTTACGGGAGAACCTGTTTACATCCCAGATGAAGAAGAAAAAATGATGCAAAGAGCTTTACTACAATTTCAAGATCGACGTAACTGGCCTTTAGTTAGGAAAGCTCTAATCAAAGCTAACCGTCAGGATTTAATTGGTAACGGCCCAGAATTTTTAGTACCTCCTGAAAAAGAAAAATCTGCTAATTCGTTTGCCAAAAGTAAAGGTAAGCGATTAGTTAAACCGAAATATTCTAAAAAGAGGAGGGTGTAGAATGAAAAGATGGTGGGTGCTTGGTTTGTTGTTACTGCTTACAGTATCGATGCAAGCAGTAGAACTCAATATGTGGTTCACTAGAGATAATGAAGTTGGGCAGATTATCAAAAACATGACCAAAGAGTTATTTACTCCTAAAACTGGTATTGAGGTAAATATCTCGGTAATGACTTATGATGATCTATGGAGCAAAGCGATGCTAGCTCTAGCATCTGGTGATACCCCTGATTTAGCTAGTTTTGGATCTGAGTGGCCTGTAGAGTTTGGACTTCGTGGGGGGCTTGTTGATCTTCGAACTGAGTTTAAGGACGAATTTAAAACTATGGAAAAGAAGCTATACCCAGGTCAGATGAGATCGTTAGAATTTATGGGTACTGCATTCGGTTTACCTATAGAGTTTGGCTTTGGCCTTTGTTTCTACCGAAAAGATATCTTTGCCGATAATGGATGGAGTTATCCTAAAACTTGGGAAGAAGTAAAAAATATGTTACCCAAGATGCAAGCGAAAAAAATGAATATAGGTTGCATTTCCCAGTACTTGCTACCTGAATGGCAAACCGCATTAGGTTTTATCTGGCAAAACGGAGGCGTCTACATTAACGATGATGGGATAAGTTGTGGACTCAACTCACCACAAGCACAAAAAGGCTTTAAAGAAATGATGGAGCTGTTCACTGTTTACAAATTACCCCAAGAAGTTACGCCAATAAATGCTTTTGCTAATGGTGAGTACCCTTTTGTCATAGGGGGCAATTGGAACTATTCCTCAGTCGATCTAAGTTTTCCAGCTATCCGTAACAAATGGACGGTTGGCCTTTATCCTGGGACGAAACAGAGTGATGGTAAGATCAATCATGCTGTTTATAATGGTCCACTTCCTTTTGGTATATTTAAAAACTCTAAATACAAAAAAGAGTCCTGGGAATTTATTAAATGGTTTTTCCATGACGAAATTCAAGCAGAGTTTGGCAGAAGGGTTATAAAACAGATGCCCGGAGCATTCTTCTTTTCTGCTAACTCTGAGGTAGCTAAAAAGATCGATTATTTTCCTAAAGAACACATTCAAGTAATGTACGAACAGTCTTATCATTCGATGGCTCCAAGATATGGCTTGGGCTCAGTTGTTGGCTATCGCTTCGTTAGAGATGCAGCTATGACAGTATTATTAAAAGGAACAAAACCAGAAGAAGCGCTTTTAGGAGCCTACAAACAGGTTGATGCTGAGATGAAACGGAAAGTTGTTGAGTTCGATCGCTATATTAAAAAAATGAAAAAATAATCATGAAAAGAGAGCCTGGGGGC
>DHDH01000039.1:0-284 GCA_002399235.1 Firmicutes bacterium UBA4881
AGCTCATTTTCAGGAATCAAACCTACCGAGAGTACTAAGGTATCACAGTCTAAGGGGAAGGCTTTTTCTAAGTTAGGTTGCATTTTTTGATCGAGAGGGGCGACTAAAACTCCTTCCACTCGATCTTTGCCTTTAATCTCCACAATTGAATGACTGAGATAAAGAGGAACACCAAAATCATCTAAGCATTGCACAATATTACGAGTTAACCCTCCAGGGTAGGGCATAATCTCAACCACAGCTTTGACTTTGGCACCTTCTAAAGTCAAACGCCTAGCCATTAT
>DHDH01000039.1:383-751 GCA_002399235.1 Firmicutes bacterium UBA4881
AGGCCGATATCTCCAGACCCAACGATGACGATTTCTTTTCCTGGTAAATAGCCTTCGATATTAATTAAATTCTGCACCATACCAGCAGTATATACACCGGCTGGTCTAGTACCAGGAATATTAATAGCGCCTCGGGTTCTTTCGCGGCAGCCCATAGCCAGAATAATAGCTTTAGCTTGGATTTCTATTAAACCATAATCTGGACAAGCTACTTGCACGTTCTTTTCTGGAGAGAGGGCAATAACCATAGCATCTGTAAGGTAGGGAATCTGTTTTTGATGCACCTCATTAATAAAACGTTCAGCATATTCAGGGCCAGTCAATTCTTCTTTAAAATAGTGAAGGCCAAAGCCATTATGAATACACTG
>DHDH01000039.1:870-2102 GCA_002399235.1 Firmicutes bacterium UBA4881
CCATTATGAATACACTGATTAAGGATGCCACCTAGTTCATGATGCCTTTCGAGGATAAGAAGATTCTCTACACCGGCATCCCTAGCAGCAACAGCCGCTGCTAATCCAGCAGGTCCACCACCTATAATAACTAGATCTTTTTGCCATTTTAACATTGTAGTTACCTCCTTCCTCGAATAGCTAGAGCAATTCCTTGGCGGTGTAGGGAATTAATTTAGAGCCGTTACCCCGTTTAGTGATCTCGGAGACAGGAATATTTAATTCGCGAGACATTATTTTTAATATTTTTGGTGTGCAAAAACCACCTTGGCAACGACCCATGCCAGCTCTAGTCCTTAGTTTCACACCATCTAAAGTACGAGCCCCTCTTTTAATTGCTTCTACTATTTCTGCTTCAGAGACCAATTCGCAGCGACAGATTACATGAGCAAAACGTTTATCTTTAGAAATAGCAGCATCTAATTCAGTGCCACTCATTTGACTTAACCGTAATCTTTTCGGTAAAACTGGATTGAAGTTGGGGTTATCTAAAACAGTAATACCTTCTGCAGTTAGTTTTTCTCTAACCATTTTAAGTACCATTTCTCCTATAGCTGGAGCAGCAGTAAGTCCTGGTGATTCAATGCCAGCTACATTTATGAGTCTTTCGCAACTAGGCGAGAACTCGATGATAAAATCACCACGATCGCTAGCAGCTCTAATTCCAGCAAAAGAAGCAATAAGATCTCTCTTTTCGATACCTGTAACCATTTTTTGGCAGAAATTATAGATCTTCTCCCAACCTAAAGCGGTTGTAGAGAATTCGTCACGAGCTGTAATTTCGTTAGCAGTTGGGCCAAGCATGAGATTACCATGAGCAGTAGGAATGACTAAGATTCCTTTAGAGTTAGGGGTAGGTAAGGGGAAAATGGTACGACTGACCAGATTACCCACTCTCTTATCTAAGAGATATTCCTCACCCTTACGTGGTTTGATGCGAAAACTATCATCACCTAATAAACGAGCAATGTTGTCAGCAAATAGACCAGCAGCGTTAATTATTATTTTGGTTTGAAACTGACCTTTAGTTGTTGAGATGGTTACTGAATCTTTGGTGGAAGTAAGATCGTTTACAGAACAATCGCAAACTATGTCGACTCCGTTCGTTTGCGCATTTTCGCTTTGAGCAATGGCTAGCTCAAAAGGTGAAACAATACCACCACTGGGAGCTAGAAGTCCAGCTGAGACATTAT
>DHDH01000039.1:2239-2808 GCA_002399235.1 Firmicutes bacterium UBA4881
AGCTAGATTTGGTTCGAGTGCTAAGAGTTCATCGCGGTCAAGAATTTTTAAGTCAGGGACACCATTTTTTTCTCCTTGGCTCAGGTACTCTTTTAAGTTAGCCTCATCACTTTTTTGGTAAGAGACCATTAAAAGACCGTTTTGTAAAAAGGGAACATCAAGATCTTGGCAGAGAGTAGGATACATTTTATTGCCTTCTACACAGAGTTTGGCTTTTAATGTGTCCGGTTGGCTATGAAAACCAGCGTGTACAATACCACTGTTGGCTTTGGTTGTACCAAAAGCAATTTCCATATTTTTCTCTAGTAAAGCTGACCTTAGGTTGAGCTTTGCTATGCTACGAGCAATAGCAGTACCAACTACACCACCACCGATGATGACTACATCATATTCTTTCGCGAAGGCCACAAAAATCACCTCACAAATCTGTTAACAAAAAAAACCTTCTACAACTAGTTGGCCTATCCCTTGCTAATTTGCTTATTATAAAAAATTTACTTGACAGCTTGCTAGGTTTCTTGCTAATATAACTATCAATAAAATAATGCTCTTATCCAGAGAGGTGGAGG
>DHDH01000039.1:2893-26152 GCA_002399235.1 Firmicutes bacterium UBA4881
GAGAGGTGGAGGGACTGGCCCGATGAAGCCCGGCAACCTGCTAAAATGCAAGGTGCCAATTCCTGCGGAAATAATCCGAGAGATAAGAGGAAGTAAGCTAACTTCCTCTAAGGGGAAGTTTTTTTATTAGGGTAGGAGCTAAAGGAGAGTGTAATAATGAAGAAAAAGAAGATTTTCGCTCTGGTTTTCTTAATCCTGTTATTTTCCTTAGCAACCACTGCAACACAAAAAGTTATTAAAATTGGTGTTAATCCAGGCCCTCATGAAGAGATTATGGAGGTAGTAAGAGATGTGTTAGCTAAGAAGGAGATCAAACTAGAAATAGTTACTTTCTCAGATTTTGTCACGCCTAACCTAGCTTTAGCTGATGGCTCTATCGATGCTAACAGCTTTCAACATGAACCATATCTGAAAAAGTTTGCTGCTGATCGGAATCTTGATTTAGTCAAATTAGCTCCTACGATTGTTTTTCCAATCGGTATCTATTCGAAGAAGGTAAAATCGATTTACGATCTAAAGAATAAAGCTATAGTGGCTATACCCAATGATCCAACGAATGCAGGTAGAGTATTAATGCTATTTGAAAAAGCTGGCTTAATTAAACTTAAAGTAGGGGTTGGTTTAGAAGCCACAGTCTATGATATTGTTTCTAATCCTAAGAACTTGCAATTTAAGGAGTTAGAGGCAGCACAAATACCACGAGTACTTCAGGATGTTGATATAGCTGCCATCAATACTACCTTCGCAATGCAAGCGGGGCTAGATCCACTCAAAGATGCTATTTACTCTGAAGATAAAGATTCCCTATATGTAAATATTATTGCCGTTCGAGCCAAGGATGTTGGAAGTCCATTGTTAAAAGAACTAGTGCAAGCATATCATTCGAAAGAAGTAGCTGACTATGTAAATAAAAAATACGCGGGTTCACTGGTTCTAGGTTTTACAGAACCCAAATAAATTAGGGAAGCCATTTAGCTTCCCTAATTTTATAACAAACTAAAGTAGAGGTAACTCTAACATCTGTATTTATTTTAGTATAGAAAGAAATAATTACCGTATTTAGAAATAACCATTTATGCCGGAGATAGAACAATAAGACCTGGGACGAAACTTATATAAGTATTGAAGACATTTAGTTTAAGAAGAAAAATTCTATCACCATAAATCGATGAAAGAAAAGCTTAATCTTACTTACAAATATAATCTAACTAAAACAGCCAACGAAAATTGTCAAATGGCCAGTAGATGATCAAACTACGCCCTATGATGAAGTTCTTGGAAATTGAACCAAAGAAACGACTATCAGCAGAGTGATTACGATTATCACCAAGGACAAAGTAGTGGTTAGGAGGGACTAAATATCTGGTTCCTTTGGGGAATTCAGTTGGCTCATTAATATACTGTTCTTGCAGTAATTCTCCATTTAAGTATATTTTGCTATCAAGGATAACTATCTCATCGCCACCTATACCAATAACACGTTTAACAAAACTTTGCTTTGGATTAGCAGGATTCTGGAAGACAATAATGTCGCCCCTTCTGGGGCCACCTAAGTGGCAAGATACTTTTTCTACTAAAATACGCTGCCCACCATAAAGTGTTGGTTCCATTGAATAACCATCTATGCGAAAGGATTGAGCGAGAAAAAACATGCATAAAAAGGTAAGAATAAGAGTCTCCGAAAAAGAGTAAAGGCTACGCTTTAGCCGCTCTTCCATCAGTGTTTCCCCCTGACCTTTGTTAGCCTAAATAAGAGAGACAATAATTGGTGCAATCACTAAACCTGGTAAAAGATTAGTTACCCTTATTTTGGTAATTCCTAACATATTTAGCCCTATGCCTATTATTAATATGCCACCAGCCCCAGAAATGGTAGCTAAGATCTCAGGAGTGGCTAGATGACCAACAAATCTAGCTAGTAACGTGAGTGTTCCTTGATATAAAAAGACAGAGAAAGCAGAAAAAGGTACCCCAAAACCTAAAGAAGCACTGAGGGCAATAGCAGAAAGTCCATCAAGAGTTGATTTTGTAAGTAAAATTTCATAGCCTTGTCCTAAGCCATCTTGAATAGACCCTAATATAGCCATAGGTCCCACACAAAAAAGAATAGTAGTTGTGACAAAGCCTAGAGCAAAGCGACCTCGACCTAGATTAAGTTTCTTCTCTACAGCTTGCCCTAAGTGTCCTAGATGGGTTTCGAGGCCTAACAATTCTCCAATGATCCCGCCTATAACTAAACCTATAAGGATGGCCACAAGATGATTACCTTTGCTAGCAGTTTCAATGCCAATAAAGATAACAACTAGGGACACAGCTTGCATAACTGTTTCACTGGTTTTTTCTTGGAACCGACTACCAATTAATACTCCTAAAAGACCTCCGCCTAAAACTACCGCTGCGTTTATTATGGTTCCTGTCATATCTACACCTCACACAAGTAATAAACCTATTATAGATAGAAAATAAGCGCCTGTTAATAGGCGCTTAAAATAATTTACATTTATTTGACATTAGGTCTTTCTACTAAAACACCGTCTAAGATGCCGTAGTTTTTGGCTTCTTCAGCACTCATGAAGTTATCACGATCTGTGTCGCGCTCAATAGTTTCATAAGTTTGGCCAGTATGTTTGACAAAGATATCGTTAGCCGCACTCTTTAACCGTAGAATCTCTTTAGCTTGAATTTCAATGTCCCTAGCTTGACCTTGTGCTCCCCCTAAAGGTTGGTGAATCATAATTCTCGAATAAGGGAGAGCGTAACGTTTGCCTTTGGCTCCTGCTGTTAAAAGCAAAGCAGCCATACTAGCAGCTAGACCAACACAAATTGTTGAAACATCGCAACGGATATATTGCATAGTGTCATAGATAGCTAAACCTGAGTACATTTCGCCACCAGGGCTATTAATGTAAAGGCTGATATCAGCTTTAGGGTCTTTACTCTCGAGAAATAATAGCTGAGCCACAACAAGGTTGGCTACGCTATCGTTGATAGGACCACCTAAGAAGATAATGCGGTCTTCTAACAAGCGTGAATAGATATCATAAGCACGTTCGCCCCTAGACGATTGTTCTACTACCATTGGTACTAAGACGCTCATTATTAAATTCCTCCTTATAGCTAGGGCCTAAGTCCACTACCTTTTGGGGTGGGAAGCCCTATCTTTTTTTAATAAAGGGATCTAAATTCCCTTTTTTAGCAAATTTTAGCCACTAAAGTGGGCTTACTAGAAATTGTTTGAGCCTTTATTAGTTGTATTGTCCCTAATAAATAATACATAGACAATCTGTTAATCTTTGACTTTACCTAGGTACATTATACACCTAAAACAATCATAAATTGTCTTTGAGGTGTTTTTAATGCTATTATTTAGTTGGGCAGCCATGATAACAGCTCTATTAAGACTCATAACAGGGACATTAGAAATAATATTTGCCATTATTATCTGGCAAAGTGGTAAAGCTAAAACCGTTGTGAAACTTAGTGCTTTGATGGGTGTTTTAGGGCCTTTAGCTCTCTTAATTGGTTTAGCATTAGGACTTAGAGAGCTACAAGAGGTAGAACCAATACGGATTATCTGCCTTTTACTAGGAGCTCTACTGCTTATTATTGGCTCATTTATTTAGTTTATCAGAGCTCTATACCATTAGAAAAGTAGGGATCACCACAACTTAGTTTTCCTTCAGGGCAAGGACCTCTTAAACAACCTGGACCAGCATCTTCAAAGAGTAGAGGGGCTACTTTTTTAGCTTCTTTTAACATTTTCCAAGCTAAAGTTTGAATCTCCCATTGAGCACGTCTGCAGGTACGCAGTTCCAGGAAGTGTAAAAGAGCTCGCAAACTATAGGTTACCATTATTTTGCTTTCAATAGCCTGGGGTAACAAAAAACGAGCATCTTCTTTGGGAACAACTTTAGCAAACTCTTCATAAAGGCTGTTTAATTGATTCATGGTCTCTTCATACTTTTTTAGGAGTTCAGGTCTTTCCTGGATACTAGGTGGTATTATATAGTTAAAGTTGTCTTCTTCTATATAGCGTTGGCTTCTCTGCGAATAAGAACAACCAACGCGATGTCTTACCAATTGATGGGTGGTAACTCTAGATATACCACTGATAGCAAAAGTAAAACTTACATGTTCTAAAACTGAATAATGCCCAAGACTAATAATTTTCCGGACAAGTTTTTCTACTTCACTATCTGTGAGGTTTTCAAAAAGATCTTCGCCATTTTTATCTGAATAGCAGAGTCTAGCGGCTGCGGCTATTATCCTTTCAGGATTGGGCGTGTAGTTGATTAACTTAACAAGAGGTTCCATATAAGTCGGCGTTTAAGGCGCCTTCTCTCCTTCCATAGACTTTTCTAAGATTTTCCACACTTACTAATCTATCCCTGCAACTAAGTGAAAATGACAGAGAAAAGAATCGGGCAGGATAGTCTTCTTTGTTAATAGAATACTCACCAAATAGGACTCTGGGTAGATTGGAGTCTTAACCTTTGGTGTTTGGATTGACTGGAGGTTGTCGATATGAGAAGAGTCCTTTTATGGATTGATGCTGATGCCAACTACGATAGAATTGGCAGCAGAGCTGAGATTAAAAGAATAGTTAGTAAGGCCAAACAAGCAGGTATTACAACCTTAGTCTTTGATACAAAACCTGTAGAAGGGTCAGTACTTTATCGTAGCCGAATTGCTCCTTTTTTTCAGAAAAAAGGTAGTGATGTAGATCCAGGTCACGATCCCTTAGCTGTACTGATAGCAGAAGCCCATAGTATGGGTTTAGAAGTACATGCTTCACTAAATGTTTTCGTCGAAGGTAAGGGAGAAAAAGGGTTAGCATTTGATACTAAAAAACACTGGGCAACTCATCTTTATGATCTTGCTTTTTATTTGCAAAAAGATGGTCAGAGTGTTCCAGTTCGTCGTTATAATAAATATCCACGCGTTCATGAACTAGCTTATATTACAAATGAATTAGCTGATAAACTGAAGATTGCAGGGACAGCTGCAATAATTAAGGACAATCAAGTTGTTGATATTATCACAGAAGGTGAACTGGATTTAAAAGACATCGCTGTTATTTACGGGCAAGGTGATGTAGAAGAGTTTCTTCGAGGAAGTCTCGGAGCTAAATTAGTTACCAAACCTGAAATTAGACCAATAACCCAGTGGGCAGATGCACCACATGCGTTTGTTAATCCCATATTACCACAGGTACAAGCCTACGAATTGGCATTGATGGAAGAGATTGCTTCCCATTACCAAGTTGATGGTATTGTCTTAGACCGCGTTAGATATCATAATGTTCACAGCGATTTTAGTCCCCAAACAAAAGCGGCTTTTGAAGATTTTGTAGGTAAAGAGATTGAAAACTGGCCCGAAGATATTCTCAAACTTAGTTTAGTTGATGGCAAAAAACATATAGAGTATGGGGAAATGGCCAAAGACTGGTTCTTTTTTAGAGCCTTAGGAATTAAAGAGTTTTTCCTTAAAGCCCGTGATCGGATTAAAGATGTACGTCCAGAGATAGTTTTCGGTGATTATGCCGGTTCCTGGTACCCTGAATACTATGCTTTAGGTGTAAACTGGGCGAGCAAAAATTATAAATATGATTTTCCTTTGGCCATAGAAAGTTATTCGGAAACTGGATATGCAGAGATACTCGATTATTTTACCTCTGGTAACTACTACGAGGATGTTTATATCAAGGATTTAGAAAACAAAGTTAAAGCTAATCTTTCCATGCGAACAGAAGCTGGGCAATCTCTAGAATATAAACCTTGGTATTCAGTCGAAGGCGCAGCTAAAATGGTTAATGAAGCTGTTATGGGAGCCACTAATGTTTACGGAGGTCTCTATTTATTGCAGTATTACCAAAAACCTCAAGTTTTACAAGAAGCAATGAGAACCTGTTTAGAACTTAGTGATGGTTTAATGTTGTTTGATCTGGTCTATATAGACATGTATGATTGGTGGGATACAATCGGTGATGTTTTGAGAGGTGGGTTCTAATGTTAGTAGATTACCACATGCATTTAGAGAATGGACCTAAAGAGCTAAGTTATGTGGAAAAGTTTTTAAAAACAGCCAAAGAGCGGGGTATTAGTGAGATCGGGATTTCCGAGCACTGTTACCGCTTTCATGAAGCCAAACATCTTTTAGATAACGAATGGACCGCCAAACGCAACGTGGATAGTCTTAAAGAATATCTGGATCTACTAAACGAAGCTAAAAGCAGAGGTTGGCCGATAAAAATTGGTATAGAGATCGACTATATACCTGAAAACGAAGAGCTGATTAGAGATTTTGTAGCTAAATATGAGTGGGACTATGTCTTGGGTTCAGTTCACTGGTTAGGCTCATTTGGTTTCGATCTCAAAGAAAACCTAGCTATTTGGGAAAAGAGTAATATAGAGGAGCTCTGGAAACAATATTTTAACACACTTTTGCAAGCTGCTCGCAGTGGTATTTTTGATAGCCTACCTCATCCAGATCTAATTAAAATTTATGGTTTTTACCCTCAAAATGATCTCAGTGATTTTCTTAATCAAATTTTTGAAGAAATTGCTAAAACAGGTGTTGCTTTAGAAGCTAGCACTGCAGGTTGGCGTAAACCTATTGGAGAAATGTATCCTTCGGAATTTATTTTAGGTCTAATTAAAAAGCACAATATTCCCCTTACTTTAGCCTCAGATGCTCATTTTGCAGAAGATGTAGGTAAGGACTTTAATAAAATGATTCCCCTACTCCATAAAGCAGGTTTTAGTGAGTTTGTTAGCTTTGAAAGACGTCAAAAAAAGCTAGAAAGACTAAATAAATAGTTTGGCAGATATATAAAAAGCATTAGAGACATAAACGGCATAAAAATGCAATTATAACTAAATATGGCTGATTATGGCTTTTGCTATTTACCTGGATTTTAAGGTAGACTCTTTCTTAACAAGAAAATGGCAATGAAGCAGGAGCAGTACCCAAGACCCTGATTAGAGAGTCGGTGGTTGGTGAAAACCGATGACGGCAATGGGGAATCCACCTGTGAGCTGATGGCAAAACCATCCGGGTAAGCCCGTTATAGCAAACCAAGTGGGCTTTTCTAAGCCAAACAGGGTGGTACCGCGAGATTATTAACCTCTCGTCCCTGACAATTATGTCAGGGCGAGGGGTTTTTTATATAAAGTTTCAAGCTTCTGTCTTTAGCGCGCAAAGACTAGTGGAGCTGAGAAGAGAAAAGGAGAGATTAGCAATGTTGGTAAAAGACAGATTGTTGATTCCAGGTCCTAGTCAAGTTCCTCCTCAGGTAAATGCAGCTATGCTTCGTCCTATTATCGGACATAGAAGTGGTGATTTTGCTAAATTTTATGAGCAGGTAGCTCAAAAATTGAAAAAAATATTCCAGACCGAGAATGAAGTTTTGATTCTCACTGGTTCTGGTACAGCTGCCATGGAAGCTAGTGTGGGCAGTGTTGTACAAAAAGGCGATCCTGTTCTTTGTATAGTTACAGGAAAATTTGGTGAGAGATTTGTTGAATTAAGTCAAGTCTTTGGCGCTGATGTTACAGTACTAGAGTATGAGTGGGGCAAACCCTATGACTTGGCTGAAGTAACAAAAGTTATGTCAGAGAAAAAGTTTAAACTAGTCTGTGCTACTCATAATGAAACTTCAACAGGTGTTACCAACGATATCGCTTCTTTAGGCGCATTATGCCAAAAGTATGATTCACTCTTACTAGTGGACGCTGTATCTAGTATGGGTGGTATGGATATTAAAACAGATGCCTGGCAGGTTGATATGATGGTAACAGGCTCCCAAAAAGCATTAATGCTACCACCAGGATTATCTTTTGTTGCTTTAAGTCCCAAAGCACTGGCAGTTATAGATAAAAACGAAGCGACTAACTACTATCTAAGCCTCAAAAAAGCCAAGAAAGCTCAAGGCAAATGGAGTACTCCTTACACACCTAACGTTACACTATTCTATGCCTTAGATGCTGCTTGCGATATGATCCTAGAAGAAGGCTTGGAGAATGTCTTTGCAAGACATGCATTACTAGCTAACGCTTGCCGTAGGGCTGTAGAAGCTTTAGGACTTACCCTCTTAGCAGACGAAGAACATGCTTCTAAGACTGTAACTTCCTTTAGCGCTAATGTTGATACAGAAAAAGTACGACAGATTATGAAGAAGAAATATGGCTATGCAGTAGCTGGCGGTCAAGACCAGCTAAAAGGCAAAATTATCCGTATTGGCCATATGGGATATATGGATGTAGGCGATTTAATCGGCTGCATCTCAGCTTTAGAACTTTCCTTAAAAGAAGTTGGTTATCCTGTTGAACTGGGTAAAGGAGTCGCTGCTGCTATGGCAGTTATCTATGAAGGAGTGAGAGCATAATGACAGAAAAAAAACGTGTCCTCATCTCCGACCCAGTTGCTGAAGAAGGTATAAAGATACTCCAAGATGGCGGCTTAGAAGTAGTCGTTAATGTAGGTTTACCCGAAGATAAACTCTGCGAAGAGATAAAAAACTTTGATGCTTTAATTGTTCGCAGTGGTACTCAAGTAACAGCTAAAGTAATTGAAAGTGGTACTAGGTTAAAGATCATTGGTCGTGCTGGTGTAGGTGTTGATAATGTAGATACAGCAGTTGCTACTAACCGAGGGATCGTTGTGGTCAACTCACCAGCTGGCAACACCTTTGCTGCAGCGGAACTAACCGTAGCTCATCTTCTAGCATTAGCTCGCCATCTACCTCAAGCTAATGCTTCTTTGAAAGCTGGTAGATGGGATCGGAAGAAATATACTGGTGTTGAGGTACGCAAAAAAGTACTCGGTGTAATAGGGTTAGGTAAAATCGGTAGAACAGTTGCTGCTATGGCCCAAGGCTTATCCATGAAAGTGGTCGGTTTCGATCCTTTTATTACCAAAGAACAAGGTGAAGCTCTTGGTATTAGAATAGTTGATTTAGATGAATTATACGCAGAAAGTGATTTCATCACTTTCCATCTACCACTTAATGCTCAAACCAAAAACATGATCTCAGCAAGAGAGTTTGGTTTGATGAAAAAAGGTGTTCATCTCATCAACGTTGCCAGAGGTGGCATTATCGACGAAGCAGCCTTATATGATGCTATTAAAGAAGGTAAGGCAGCTGGAGCAGCGCTCGACGTTTTCGAGAAAGAGCCTTGCACAGATTCACCACTTCTAGGACTTGATCAAGTTATTGCTACACCTCATTTAGGTGCTTCTACAGTAGAAGCTCAGATCAATGTAGCTATTGATGTAGCTGAAGATGTGGTTACCTTCTTAAACGGTGGACCAGTAGCTCATGCAGTTAATATGCCAGCAGTTCCACCTGAGGTCTTTAATAATGTCGCTCCTTATCTAGGTACAGCGGAAGCTTTAGGAAGTATCTTTAGTCAACTCTTCCCTAAGGATACTACAGAACTCGAGATCATTTATCGGGGCAAACTTTCTCAATATGATACCTCCATACTAACCTCGTCATTAGTTAAAGGTCTCTTATCTTGGGGGTTAGATCAACCAGTTACTTTAGTTAATGCGATGATGGAAGCTAAAGCCCGTGGGATCAAGATTAAAGAAGTTAAGGAAGTACAAAATGGTACAGCCGATCTAATTGCTATCCGTGGTAAAGGTAAGAAAGAGAGAATTTTAGGAGCTACCTTTGTGCCAGAATTAGGACCACGCCTCTTAAATCTTGATGGTTTCCGTGTTGATATTGAACTTGGTGGTAACATGCTAGTGGTACCACATAAAGATCAACCAGGTATAATTGGTAAGGTAGGTATGCTTTTAGGCGATTATAATATTAATATTGGTGCTATGGATGTAGGCAGGAAAGCACAGGGTCAAGATGCAGTTATGCTTCTTGCTATAGATCAGCCTCTACCTGTGGAGGTTGTTAAGAAACTTACCTTAGTTCCTGGTGTAAATAGTGTAGCAGATGTAAGAATATAAAATAGAAGCCAAGATCGAAAGCTTAAGCTAAGATCTTGGCTTCTATTTTTAAAACAATTTCCTGAATTAGTGATCATGGATACATAACTACAAGTTCTAATATGCTCATCAAATCCGTTGCTAAAGGGAAGGAATGTTATACGGCAAGCAGAATAGTTTGGTAACTGGAAAAATTGTATTCTAGGGGGGATTACTTTGAAAAAAGCTTTCAACCAATGGATTTTACCTAATAGTTGGGATTTTATAGCTGGCTGTAAAGAAGCACGAAAAGCAGGTTTCCAAGGTATTGAGATCAATGTTTCTTTACAAGAGGGACCAATTTCATTAGATAAACCACTAACAGCAATGGAAGAATTAGCTAATAAAATTAAGAATACTGGATTAGAGATTGCTAGTATTTTGCCTGTGGGTGTCTTCCCTAACATTGCCGCTGATTCTTCTGCTGCTACTATTGATACAGCTGTAGAGCGCTTAGAAAAGTTATTAGACTTGACCGAGATCTTTGGCACTGATGCTATTTTAATGGTTCCAGGTGGTATTCATGAAAACGAAGTAAGATATGATCATGCCTATTATAACGCCAGCAAAGTGTTAAAAGAGATGGCTAGGGTAGCAGAGGAAAAAGAAGTAGTTTTAGCGGTAGAAAATGTCTGGAATAAGTTTTTAGTAAGTCCTCTAGATATGTCCAGATTTGTTGATGAAATTGCTAGTCCTAGTGTTAAATGTTATTTTGATGTAGGCAATATCTTAGCTTATGGTTGGCCAGATGACTGGATCGAGATTTTAGGAGATCGAATATATAGGGTTCACCTTAAAGACTGGAAAGGTAGTGTAGGTAATATTAATGGCTTCTGCAATTTATTGGAAGGCGATGTGAATTGGCCTAAAGTAAGGGAATCATTCCACAAAATCGGTTATAAGGGATGGTTTACAGCTGAACTGTCTAATTACAGACACTATCCCGAAGTTTTATTAGGAGAGACGGTACTGGCTATGGATAAGATTATAAATGGCTAAGAAAGTTAGCCTCGGTTAAAACCGAGGCTTTTTTTACATACTACAAAGAAGGAGGCGATATAAATGGTTACTATGGACACAGATAGAGAAGAGGTCCTTCAGGATGCTCTAGAATACCTCAAACATCAAAACACAGGTTTTTTAGCTACTCATGGTAGAGCGGGACTTAGAGTGAGCCCTGTATCAATATTTTTAAATAATGAGATGGGTATTTTTCTGCATTGTTTTGGTGGCGAGAAACTAATTAATCTTAGTGAGAACCCAGAGGCTTGTTTATTAGTAATTGAGGATAAGTGGAGTCTTGATCCTGGTTTTTATGAAGGTGTGCAAGTTTTTGGCGAAGTTAAAGAGATAAAGTCAGACAGTGATTTGTACGGGAGAGTAGAAGAGTGGTGTCCTTACACTCATCAAGATAAAATGACTTTGCTAGAACTCTTACCTCAAAAGTTAAATGTTGTAGATTATCCAGATGGCGAGAAAAGAAAACGCTCTCTTGAACTTGCCAAACAATGATTTATCATCTTACTAGGCCAGCTGAAGGTGGTATGCTGCGAGTTTTAACTCGTTTAATCTTGGAACTTAATAAGAAGGGGTCTAAACAGGAAGTCTGGTCGGCTGAGTGTCAATTGGGGCTAGAATTAGAGACATTATCAGTCCCTCATAAGCATTGGCCCCTTTATGATAAGCTCGCTCTAACGGACCTCTTAGCTTATTGGCAGCAAAGAGAACTTGGTGAGGGATTAATATGTTACCATGGATTAAAAAGTTTTTTAGTGGCTAATCCAGGTGATAATCCAGTTTTTGTCTGCTTTTATAATGCCCTTTTCCCACTACATGGGAAGAAGAGTTTACGTTATTTAACTCTGAAAATTAAAAAACAGCGCCAGAAGAATCTGCAAGGAGTAGTGGTCGCTTCTGAGAGCCAAGCGAAAGAAGCCAAGGAGCTTTTTTCTAAAGTACATATAATTCCTAGTGGTGTAGATACAGCCAAATTTATCCCAAGTGGTGCCCGAGAAAAAGTAATTGGTTTTCTCGGGCGTTTAAGAAAAGAAAAAGGGATCGAACTAATCCTAGCCATAGCGAAAGATTTTACTGATTGGACTTTTGAACTAGCAGGTCCTGATCTAGATGGTTACGGTACAAGACAACTTCCCTCCAACGTTAAGTTATTAGGTGCAGTTTCCCAACCAGAAAAGCTTTTATCTAGGTGGAGTATTATGTTACTACCAAGTTACACTGAGGCGCTACCTTTAGCTTTACTCGAAGGGATGAGTGCAGGGTTAGCGATCGTTGCTACCGATACAGGCGATATTAAAAGAGTTTTAGGGGAAGCGGGTTTGCTCATTCCTGTGGGCGATGGCTACCGATTAAAAGAAGCTATAGGTAAGTTAATTAAAGAGAATTCGCTAAGAGCGGAGTTAGGTCAAAAAGCAAGAGAGATGGCACTTACCTATGATTGGTCTAATATTATGCGGCTCTGGACGGAACTTATCCAATCTGCGGAGGTGGGACCTTGAAAAGACTATACCTGCTAATAATAATACTGCTCTTAACAGGTGTAGTAGGTGCAAAAACCTATTTGGTTGCTCTTCCTTATACCACTTTTAATGAAGCCCTTAGACAGCCAAGCCTCGCTGATTTTATCTCTAGTTCAGCTGTGGCTTTATTAAATGTCCAAACTGGATCTTCTGGAAATCTAGGCGCTGCTTATGTTACTTTGGGAGCTGGAGCTAGAGGGTATGGTTTACCAGAAACTATGGGGATATATAAAAGAGAGGAATTAATTAACGAAGAGAAAGTAGTAGACGCTTACAGACAAAGGACAGGCCAAATGGCTCCCACAGATGAGTTAATCTACCTTGATATTGAAGCTCTCAAAACTATTAACAGTGAAAGAAATTACGAAATTAATCCAGGATTTTTAGCTACTATTCTTAAACTAAAAGGGAAAACTATGGCCTATATTGGTAATGCAGGCAACGAATTAGAACATCTAAACCCTGGTGCCTTAGCCGTAATCGATAGACAAGGATTAATTTATGAGGGGGAAAATGCTGCTATTTTGCAATCTGCTCCAGATAGGCCCTTTGGCGTCGAAGCTAATTTAGATAAAATTCTAGCCCTAGCAATTTTGTCTTCTGCAGATGTAGTTTTGTTAGAGGTTGGCGATTTAGACAGAATCGAAGCCGAAATGTTTTATCAAAGCCAGGAGACCTATGAAAGAAACCGTAGGTGGGCTTGGCAAAAGATGGCAGAACTCTTACATCGATTAAAACAAGATTTAAACCCCAGCGATAATATTGTTTTGTTCGCCCCTTTACCAAGCAAAGAGTGGAAAGAAAAAGGTTATGGGTTAGGCTTTATCACGATTGCGAATTCTAAGGAAGAAGGTTCGTTACTCAGGTCAAATACGACCCGCAAAGCGGGCCTAGTTGCTTTGACCGATATTGCACCAACCTTAGAAAAGTGGTCAGGGATCGACACTGTCTTTCATCAAGGAGGTAGTGTTTTAGAGAGTGTACCTAGAAATAGTAACAAGATAACTAGTTTAATAGAAGAAGAAAAAAGGTCGGCAATATTAAAGAAATTGCGACCTCAGTTTATTAAAAGCTATATTTTGTTACTCATTATAACTATAGGCTTAAGCTTTCTCTCAATTGTAGCCTTTCCTAATAAACAATTAGCAAATATATTGCCAAGCTTATTGTTCACAGAAGCAGCTATACCTTTTTTATTGCTTTTTCCTGGTGCAGCACCAGTAAAATATTATGTAGTATTGCTATTCATAGCCATGCTTATTTCAGTAGTGTTAGGTAGGCAAAATAACAAATACCAAGGTTTTCTGTGGCCTATTTTGATTATTTTAGGGATACTACTTCTGACTATAGACTTAATGGTAGGGGCGCAACTAATCCCCAGAAGTATCTTTGGTTATGATTTCCAATCAGGGGCCCGTTTTTATGGCATTGGTAACGAATATATGGGCTATCTAGCTGGCTTAGCTCTTTTAGGGGTATATTTCCTAGGCTTTGTGTTTCGCCAAGTAAAAGCAGGGGTTATCTTGTTAGCTTTATTAGTAGTTTTAGTTGCCTATCCATTATTAGGTGCTAATGTTGGTGGTGGCTTGACTATGATCACCGCATTTTTGGCTTGGTTAAAGATTGGCGCTAAGAAAAAACTATTCACTCCATACCTTTTACTTTTACCGCTTTTGGTTCTAGTCTGGGTTTTATTCGACTACTATAAAGGTAACAGCCATCTAATTCGCACTTTGCTTGAGATTAAAGGTGGAGGATCAGCTGTTTTTTTTCAAGTAATTGCGAGAAAACTCGCCACCAATTGGAAACTATGGCAATATTCATTGTGGACTAGAGGCCTATTAGCTTTTATTGGTGGTTTAATGTGGCTAGTCTACCGGCCAGTAGAGTCTTTAAAGCTCTACTTAGGCCAAGCAGTCGGTCTCAGAAAGTTGTTACTTCTTACCCTTATAACAGCTCTAGCAGCTGTAGTTTTTAATGATTCGGGTGTGGTAGCTGGAGCCTTGGTAGTCTTGGTGCCAGGTTGTTTTATTTTAAGTTCACTACTCAAAAGCTTAAAAGATACTAATTGAACAAGAAAACTACTTGAGGGTAGCAATAAGTTTTACAAGTTAGGAAAGAACGAAAAATAATGAATACTTGGTAACACAGATTACAGTAAAACTGATATAATATATTAAATGTAGACTAATTAAAGCAGCTCACCGAGGAGTTGATGGGCAAGATGGATGCTTTTAACTATGAAAAGACACACCTTAGTAAAGTGCTACAACAGGTTAATAATGCACTAGAGAAAATTGAATCAGTAATCAAGAAACATAGAGAAAGAGTTTTACATGCTAGAAAGTATATGTGGGATGATTTGCCTCGGGCAATTACAGATACAACCGAAGCTAATGAGTTGGCTCAAGGACTTTTAGATTTGAAGCGTCAAGAAGATAGTTTGGCGTTTTATAGCATAGAGAAGGAGAGACTTGAAAGACTCAAGCGCTCTCCTTATTTCGCCCGCATTGATTTTAAGGTAAATAATTCGCCTGAGCCAATATATATTGGTATTAATGGTTTTAATCATCCCGAGACAGGTAAAAATTTAATTTATGATTGGCGGACGCCGATTGCCAGTCTCTTTTATGATTACCCTTTGGGATTAGCTAGCTATGATTGTGACGCTGGTACTGTTAGTGGTGAAATTACTTTAAAAAGACAGTTTCGCATCGAAAAAGGGCAAATGCTTTATATGTTTGATAGCAGTATCAATATTGAAGACGAAATCCTTCAAGAGATATTAAGCCAAAATAGCGATGGTCATATGCGCGAAATTGTTATGACCATTCAAAAAGAACAAAACAAAGCTATCCGTGATGAAAACCATAGGTTAGTTCTAGTTTGGGGAGCAGGAGGTAGTGGTAAAACATCGATTGCTCTTCACCGCATAGCTTATCTTCTCTATAGGAAAAGAGAGCAACTAAAAGCTGCTAATATTGTCATATACTCACCTAGTGATATTTTCAGTGATTACATCTCTGAGGTTTTGCCTGATTTAGGGGAGGAAAATGTCAACCAAGCTACCCTACAAGAATATGCGAAAAAAGTTGTCAACCTACCCGAATACGAAATAGAGACTAGTTTCGAACAATATGAGTACTTGTTAAACGACCAAGTAGATTCAGCTTGGTCTCTTCGCAACGAAGCTATGCGATTTAAATCATCACCACAGTTTCTCACCCTTTTAGAGAACTATATTTCTTATCTAGAAAACAGTTACCAATCTGTACCTGATTTTATTTATAACAATGCAGTTGTTCTTAGTGGTGCAGAGTTTTATAGTTGTGTTAAAGATAAATATCACTACCTTCCTTTTAAGAAACGTTTAGAAAAACTAGCTAGAAGACTTAATGCTTTATTAGAACCGTTAGAAGAAAAACGTAAACAAGCCATTATAAGGGAAATAGAATTAAAAGGTTTTATGCAGGGTAAATCTGATAGGGAAATTCAGAGATATGCTTATAGAAAAGCTCTTGAAGAAACTGCTAATCTAAAAGCAAGAATGACTAAACTAATCAGCTTCAATTTACTAGATAGTTACCTAGAATTATTCGCTAATCTAAATCTCTTAAGAAAAATTACAAATGATCTACCTGCAAATATTGAGGGAATTGCTCAAAAAACCTTAGCTGATTTTAAAAATGGCTTTATTACTCATGAAGATTTAATGGCCTTAGCTTTTTTAAGGCAAAGACTAGAATCATATACACCTGAGAATAATATCAAGCATCTAGTTATCGATGAAGTACAAGATTATTCGGCTGTAGAACTTAAAGTATTAGCACAAACTTATACAGATGCTACTTTCACAGTTTTAGGAGATCCTAATCAAGCTCTTTTAGAGAAGGGAGATCCTCGTAAATATGTACTCGAAGCATTAGGTATATCAGACAACACTGTTATCGATCTTAAAAAGTCATATCGCTCGACAGAAGAGATAACAGCCTTTGCGAGATCTTTTGCCGATAACCCTACAGAGATTGAACCAGTTTTAAGGAAAGGGTCTAAACCGGAAGTAATTGTTTCATCAGATCCATTGAATGAATTGCTTGCACTTTTAAAAAAGCGGGCGCTAGAGAATAAAAAGAGTGTAGCAATTATTACGAAAACTTACAGCCAAGCTAATGAACTTAGTTTAATGCTTAAAGGTAAGGTTGTAGCCAATAAAATTGGTGAAAATGACCAAGTCTTGTTAACAGGGTTATTAATAATTCCTGTTTTCTTAGCTAAAGGTTTAGAATTCGATGTAGCTATTGTTTGGGACTTTAACAGTTACCAAGAGAAAGAAAAACGTCTTCTTTATATTGCCTCTACTAGACCACTTCACGAACTTTATTTAATTGGCACGAAAAAAGGAGATCTGCTAACCCTTGCAGATCCCCAAAATTATAAACTAAGCATTAACTAATCAAAGAGATAGAGACCTAAAAGATCGTAGATTTTCCCAGATACAGTTCCAGTTGCAGGCAGTCCGTTGGCTGTCTGCAATTTTTGTATGGCCTTCATAGTGCCAGCTCCATAAAAACCATCTGGGTTAAAGGTGATAAGTCCCATCTCTTTTAATGCTACTTGTACTTCGTAAACTGCAGAGCCTGTGGAACCATTTTGTAAAACAGGTCTTCTCATATAACCATACGCATAGGGGCCATCATAGATTGTCACAGGAGTACCGGTACTAACCCAACTAAAGAGCTCGAGGATATCGTTGTTATGAAGGCGAATGCAACCAGCACTTTCAGCTCTGCCAATGGACCAAGGCTTATTGGTACCATGGATACCATAGTTACCCCAAGGGACACTGAGCCTCAAGAATCTAGGCCCGAAAGCACCACCCATATAAAGTTTAGACGTTATTTTCCACTGGCCAATTGGAGAGGGTGTAGGACCTTTACCTATAGCAATAGGGTAAATTTTTAGAGGCTTACCATCAGCAAAAAGAGTCAACTGCCTTTGCCAAAGGTCTATAAAAATGGATAGATTTTTGGTATCAGGTTTTACTACTAAAGCAGAGGGCGAAGAAGCAGAGCGAGCTATAGCTTCCCAAGTCTTCTCGCCGATGATACCATCTGGGGTAAGTTTCTGATCAAGTTGAAAAGACTTTACTGCATCTACGGCCTCTTTATTATAGACTACATTTAGCGGGCCTTTATAGTAACCATGATCTGCTAAAAAATTCAAGATATCTGGTAGATCATCAGCTGATTCATTAGGTCTGATAACTGGTTCTCCTTCACAAAAAGGGCAGAGGCTGGAAAGATGTTTATTGGTAGCTTGTGTAGGAGAAGTCTGGTTTTGGTTAGCTAATTCATCAATTTCTAAATGGGGCTCATTAATATATTTTGGTACATAGGGAATATCCCAGATAATGAGTAAGAAAAGCAAGATCAGCAATACAAAAGGTAGGTGGCGACGCATGAGATCACCTCTATATCTATTTTGAAACAAGCGAATACATCTTATTCTAAAAGCTGCATCTTTTTCATATAACAAACTATCTAGCAGGAGTTTGAGAGGAAAGCTAGAATTTGAAAACAAAGATCTTGAGATCTAAAAAATATAAGCTGAGTCAAGACGAGCCGAGCCGAGATGAGATGAGTGAGTTGTTTATTCTGTCTAGGCCTCTGGTCTAGGCATTTTTTATTGGGCTCTGTGACTCAGAGCTAGGGGGATTTTTGTGCAGAGTCAATCGTTACCAGACAAAAATGGCTTTTTTGGCGAATTTGGTGGCTCTTATGTTCCCGCTGAATTGCAAGTAGTTCTAAAGGATCTAACAGAGTCTTACCTCAAGTATCGCGATGATCCCGAATTCAAAGAAGAGTTTCGGAGTTATTTAAAAAACTATGTAGGTCGTCCTAGTCTTCTTTATTATGCGGAAAGATTAACCAAAAAATTAGGTGGTGCAAAAATCTATTTAAAACGAGAGGATCTGAATCATACAGGTGCTCACAAGATTAATAACGCTATAGGCCAGGTACTCTTAGCTAATAGATTAGGTAAAAAGCGGATTATAGCAGAGACAGGAGCTGGGCAACATGGTGTTGCTACAGCTACAGCTTGCGCCTTGTTTGGCATGGAATGCATCATCTATATGGGTGAGGAAGATACTAAACGTCAGGCTCTTAATGTCTTTCGTATGGAGCTTTTAGGTGCCAAAGTTGTTCCGGTAACAACTGGGACTAAAACACTAAAAGATGCCGTTGATGAAGCACTAAAGGATCTAATCCAAAATTATAAAACAACTTATTACATGTTAGGTTCTGCAGTTGGACCTCATCCTTATCCCATGATAGTTAGAGATTTTCAAGCAGTAATTGGCGAAGAAGCCAGAGAGCAGATTTTAGATTTAGAAGGCCGGCTTCCCAATTACCTGGTTGCTTGTATAGGTGGAGGCAGTAATGCAATTGGACTTTTTGCTCCTTTCTATAAAGACCAAGAGGTTAAGATGGTAGGTGTTGAACCAGGAGGGAAAGGAATCGATACCCCCTTTCACGCCGCCTCTTTAGTAAAAGGCAAGAAAGGACAGATCCACGGTTTTAAGTGCTACTCCTTAGAAGATGAAAACGGAGAACCACTTCCTGTCTACTCAATTGCTGCTGGTTTAGACTATCCTGGTGTAGGTCCTGAACACTCTTATTATAAAGAGACTGGTCGTGCTAATTATGTAGCAATTACTGATAAGGAAGCCTTAGATGCTTTCCAGGAACTAAGTAGAACAGAAGGTATTATTCCCGCTCTAGAGAGTTCTCATGCAGTCGCTTATGCGATGAAGTTAGCTCCCTCTTTAGCTAAAGACCAAATAATCGTGGTTAATTTATCAGGTAGAGGAGACAAAGATGTTGCCCAAGCGGCAGAGGCTATTAAAGACTTAAATAGGAGATAAAATTAAGGCGCCCTTTATTAAAAAGGGTGCCTTTTAAAATGCAAAAATTAATCTAAGCTTTACACGTTATTGGTTCTTGTTAATAAATTAGTCGTTCTAAGGGAGAGAAGCCACAACAGCATTAGCTAAGAGTGCTCTTAGTCTAATAATACCATTGCCACCTTCTCTAGTGGGATGGACTCTGTTTGTAAGTAGGATGATAGCTAGATCATAGGAAGGATCGACCCAAAGAGAGGTGCCAGTAAAACCAGTATGGCCAAAGCTACTGGAAGAAAGCAGATCACCGCCACTAGAATATTCTCCTTTTAAAGCCCAACCTAAGCCGTGGTTATCATTTAGTGAAGCGGTGTGGTTCTGGTGCATTAACTCAATTGTTCTTGTGGAGAGATACCGCTTTCCTTCCCAATAGCCCCCCGCTAAGAGCATTGCTGCAAAGTTAGCTAAATCATTAGCAGTAGAAAATAGACCTGCGTTACCACTAACGCCACCTAAAGAAAACGCATTTTCGTCGTGGACCTCACCTAAAATGAAGCCATTTCGTTCTTCAGAATACTCCGTGGGAGCAACTCTTTCAGAAGCACCAATATTATACTTGGTGTCTTGCATACCTAAAGGGGTAAAAACTTCCCTTTGGAGAAAACCATCTAAGGTTTCACCAGCTACTTTTTCTAAGATTAGACCGAGTAAAATGAAACCAAGACAGCTATAAATAACCTTTGTTCCAGTCGTATATTCTAGTTGAATCTCTTTTAGAGCCTGCAACCAATCTTCTCTAGAAGTAGCCTGTTTATAGATTGGTGCCCAAGCAGGTAGTCCTGAGGTATGGGTTAGTAGATGTCTAATTCTTATTTGTCCTTTCTTTTCGGCAAGATCTGGAAAAAAATAGGCTACTGAGTCATCTAAACGGATTAACCCCTGTTCTAAAAGTATTAAGGCCATCGTAGTAGTACCTACACACTTACTTAAAGAGGCTAAATCGTAGATAGTATCTAATTTTACTGGGGTTTTACTTGGCTGAAGCGAACGCAGTCCTAAGGCATAATGAGCTATAATGTGTTTTCTAAATAAGACGAGGTAAACGGCTCCAGGAGTCTCTCCTTTTTCTACAACATCTGCGACAAGCTGATGAGCTCTTTGTAATTTTTTCTCATCAACACCCAAAGAATTAGGAGAGCAATAAGGAATCTTATTCATCCAAAGTTCCTCCTAATATAGCATGATCTGTTTGGCATTCTTCTGGAAGTCATGGTTTTCTGAATTCATTTTATCAATGATCTCATCAGGGTTTATACCAGCTTTGATCTGGTCTTTAATCTCGGGGTCACCTGCTAAAAGATTAAAGAAATAGCGATTATTGTTAGATAAGAACTCAGTCTCTTGATATTTAAAAACGGCTGATAGGAGGTATAAAGCTACTCTAAGTGGTTCCAAAACCTGACGATTAGTTACATGAACATGGACACCTTGACATTCTTTCTTTTCATGTTTAGAAAAGGTTGGTACAAAGAAAACAGGACGGAATAATACACCTGGTAAATTCTTTTCATTGAGTTCATCGGCGAGTTTAAAGGCATTTAACCAAGGAGCACCAATAATCTCAAATGGACAAGTTGTTCCTCTGCCTTCGGAGAGATTAGTACCTTCAAAAAGGCAGGTGCCTGGATACAAAACAGCTGAATCTACCGTAGGGAGATTAGGAGAAGGGGGAACCCATAAAAGTTCTGTTTCTTCGTAATACATATGTCGTTCCCAACCAGATAACTTTATTACGGTAGGATCTTTACCTACACCAAGAAACTTAGCTAAATAGAGACTAAGTTCACCTATTGTGAGGCCATAGCGGTTGGGTAGTGGATAAGCCCCAACAAAAGAACGATATCCCTCTTGTACTAAATTGCCTTCTACTTTCATACCACCTAGGGGATTAGGTCTATCTAGGACAATAAATTCTAAACCATATTCGGAAGCAGCCTCTTGTGCATAGGCCATGGTGTAATTAAATGTATAATAACGGCTACCTACATCTTGCATATCAAAGATGAGAGTATCAACATCTTTAAGCATCTCTCGGGTGGGTTTTTTAGTAGGTCCATATAAAGAATAAACCGGTAAACCTGTGGTTTCATCAATGCTAGAGCTTACTTCTTCACCAGCTTGGGCATTACCCCTTACCCCATGCTCTGGGCCATATAAACCGGTAAGACGAACACCAGATCTAAACAACAGATCAACTGTGGAACGTAGCTGACTGTCTAGACCAGTAGGGCTAGTAATGAGGCCAACTTTTTTGCCAGATAACAGGTTGAGACTGTTTTCTAGTAGGTTTTCGATACCTAATTTTACTTTAGCCATAAAATGAATACCTCCGTTTTTTACCGACTTTATTATCTAAACTTCTCCTTATGTTTATGTTGTCCTACTTGGTTTAAGTAACCTTCAAATTTGGTCCAAAAGAATGAATGCTTTGTAAAAAGAAAGTTAAACCTACCAGATTAACTAATAGGGTTAGTAGGGAAATAATGAATTAATACCTAGTAGAAAAACTAAAAGCACTGTTACAAGGCAAAGGACTTTGTTTAGCAATGCTTTTTTTATTTTACTAAAGGAATAGATCTCTTTTTAGGTAAGGTATAAATTAGCTTAATTCACTAATTGGAGGGGTGTTACGTGAAAAAAACTTTTCTAGTCTTTTCAATTGTTCTCCTTCTTTGTTCAGTGGGGTTAGCTAAAGAGATTAAAGTGTGGATGGTTGGAACCAGTATAGAAAGCTTACAGATTATTAACCAAATAATTAATGAGTCATTTACACCTAAAACAGGCATCACAGTTAATATAACTAGCTTACCTTGGGCTGAATCGGATAGACGTTTTCAGTTAGCAGCTGCTAGCGGTGATGCACCAGATGCTGCTCTAATGAGTGGTCTTTTAGCAGCTGAGTTAGGTGTAAGAGGTGCTATGGTTGATCTCAAAGAAGAGTTTGGCCAGGATTTCCTTGAAGTTACGAAAAATCATTTTCCTGGCGTATTTTATACCTATGAATTTATGGGAGCTATTTTTGGCATTCCCTATCAGATGGACATGTCCATGATGGCCTATAGGAAAGATCTTCTGGCTGAACTAGGTCTTAAACTACCTGACTCTTGGCAAGATGTTCGTAGTATATTGCCAAAGCTACAAGCCAAACAGATGAATTTTGCATTAGTTGCTGGTATTGGTGAAGGGTCTTTCCGCGATTTTTCTGCTTTCCTTTGGCAAAATGGTGGTGATTTCTATAGTGAAGATAGAACTCGTTCTGCCTGGGATACAGCAAATTCTGTCAAAGGTTTTATAGAATATACTAACCTCTATACTCAGTATAAGATCCCGCAGGTCCCGATGCATTTAGAGTCATTTAGAAGAGGCGAATTACCTGTTACTTGTATTCCGTTCTGGGTTTATGCCAATATGAACATTAGCCTGCCTGAGCTAAAGGATAAATGGGATATTGGTTTGATCCCTGGTACTATAAAAAACAACGAAATAAATCGTACTTCTTGGGCTGCTGGTACTCCTTTTACCATGTTTAAGAGTTCAAAAAATAAAAAAGAAGCCTGGGAATTTATCAAGTTTATGACCTCTCATGACTTCCAAAATAAATATGCCAAAACGCTAATGACTAAAATTCCTGGTAGTATTCACATACCTACAGTAGCAGGTGCTTACAGCACTTTACCTTTACCTGACAACCAGAAAAAAGTTCTCTTAGGTGTAGTTCAAACTGCTAAAGCTCCTCCTTTTGCTATAGCTTCTGAAGCTATTGTTTTAAGACAA
>DHDH01000039.1:26257-34107 GCA_002399235.1 Firmicutes bacterium UBA4881
TTTTAAGACATATTGAATTTGCGATCAACAAGGTAGTTGTACAAAAACAAGATCCTGAAAAGGCAATCTTAGAAGCTGCTCGTAATATGAATACAGATTTAAAAACGAAATTCGCCGAGTACAATCGCTTTATCAAGAAATATAATAAATAAAGGGAAAAACCTATAAATTAGTTACCTAATTTTACTACCTTTGCATTTTTCTTCCTTCTATTTTTGTGTTGACAAAATTAATTTTGGTAACGTTAGAATTAGGCCTATTAGAAGGGAATGCTATATAGCTGGAGAATAATGTTAGGAACGGAAAAATGCAAAGGAGAGAGTTGCGGTGAAATTTGTCATTACCAATTCTTATGACGAGATGAGCCTAAAGGCAGCTCAGTTTGTAGCTGAAGCAATAAAAGCCAAACCTAATATCGTTCTTGGACTACCAACAGGTAGTACTCCTATAGGTATGTATAAAGAATTAGTAAGAATGCATAAGGAAGAAGGTCTTGATTTTAGCCAAGTAAAGACCTTTAACCTAGACGAGTATTGTGGGCTAGATAGTAACCACGACCAGAGCTATCGTTATTTTATGGAATCAAACCTTTTTAAGAATGTTAATATTAAGAAGGAAAATATTAATTTCCTCAGTGGCGTAGCTAAGGATCGTGAAGCTGAGTGCCGTCGTTACGAAGAAACTATTGAAAAAGTCGGTGGCATTGATCTGATGATTCTGGGTATTGGCACCAATGGTCATATTGGATTTAATGAACCAGCACCAGAATTACCAGCTAAAGGCCATGTAGTGAAACTAGCAGCTTCTACTATTGAAGCTAATTCTAGATTTTTCGCTAACATCGATGATGTACCTAAGGAAGCTGTAACCATGGGTGTAGGCTCAATCCTACAATGTAAGAAGATCATTCTTCTAGCTAATGGTAAAGCAAAGCAGGATGCCGTTTATGGTTCTAGCAATGGTATTGTTACTACTATGGTTCCAGGTAGCCTCCTACAGCTCCATCGCGATGTTACATTCTTTGTTGATAAGGATGCTGCCGCAAAACTTTCATAAGTTATAATAAGAGGGCTAGAGCGTAAAAACTCTGGCCCTTTTTCTATTCAATTATTCTTTTGGTGCCAGTCCTAGTTATACCAATTAACCATAACAAGTAAAAAAGGATCAATTTATAAGTGATGACAGTTTTAAGGTTTAAAAGTTTTGGGTGTAGTTTTACCTTCTTATGAATAGAAATCTAATGATCTAAAAATTAGGTAGTGTCAAAAATACCCCTATAGGGTATAATGGGAGTGAGATCATGTTAGTGATAACTGTCCGTAAGAAGGAAACATTATATTTGCTTGTTTTTCTGCTGTTCTTTACCGTTTCTTTTATAGCTATGCGAGGTATATCAAAAGAAGAAGATTCTTTTCCTGTTGTAGCTTTAGATGAATATGTAATCCATGAAGGTTGTTATTATCAAAGAACACTCACTGTGGTAGCTAATATTGATATTAAGCTAATTGAAACCCAGACCTATTATCAAGATCAACCTTTGTATTCTGAAACCAAGGCTAAATTACCTAAAAGGTTACTATTGCCAATAGAAAACAATCTTTATGCTGTATTTACTAAGCTAGACGATTAAGGAGGTTTAAAATGGAACCAACATCGGTATCATTATGGTTAGCTTTTCTTGTTGGGTTAGCATCATTTTTCTCACCTTGTGTCTTACCTTTGATTCCTGTATATGTAGCTTATTTAACAGGTATGGCCGGTGATGGAGAAAAGAAATTGACCCGAAATGCACTAGGATTTGTATTCGGTTTTACCGTGATTTTTATTGTTCTTGGTGCCTCAGCTACTCTCTTAGGACGTTTTCTACTAGCTAACCAGTTCATCTTACAAAAGATAGCCGGTTTAATTATTATTGTCTTTGGCTTGCATCTAGCTCAAATAATTAATATACCATTTTTAAACTTCGATCGACGCATGCAAGTACGTAGAGAAGGAACAGGATTGCTACAAAGTTTCTTATTTGGTTTAGCTTTTGGTAGTGGTTGGACACCTTGTATTGGGCCGATACTAGGTTCAATTTTAATCCTAGCTTCTACTACAGGTTCTCTGCTACAAGGAATACTTTTACTTCTTGTATATGCCCTTGGTTTAGCAGTACCATTTTTACTCGCTGCCCTTTTTATGGATCGGTTGCAAAGCAAATGGTCTGGTATTATTAAAAAGACAATATGGCTAAGCAGGGCAGCGGGATTTTTATTAATCATTTTTGGTGTAATGATGGTTTTTGGTTGGTTACAAATGCTAGTTAGTTACTTGCCCAACTGGGGTATATAAATTTTAGGAGGCGAATAGTTTGGTGTCAACTTGCCCATTGAAAGCGAAAAAATGGTTGCTCTTAGGTTTGATTACAGCATTAGTTGTTGTAGGTACTTTACTTATTAGAGCAAATGGTAATAAAGAGGATATAGTTAATGCTGCAGAGGAAATGCCGGTCCGTAATAAAGGTGTCTTTACTGGAAATCTTGCCCTAGATTTCACTTTAGAAGATGAAAATGGTAAAAAAGTTTCTCTCAGTGATTTTTTTGGTAAACCTATAGTTCTTAATTTCTGGGCATCTTGGTGCTCTCCGTGTAAAGCAGAGATGCCTTATATGGAGAAGACTTGGCGCGAGTATCAAGAGCAAGGTTCCGATCTTGTTTTCCTGCTAGTCAATGTAGGTGAATCACTTCAGACTGTTAAATCTTTTTATGAGAAAAACTTTTATACTATGCCTTTAGTATATGATACTAAAAGTATAGTTTTCTCACGCTATCTACTAAGAGGTATACCTGCTACTTTCTTTATTGATCGTGAAGGTGTAATCCGTGGTCGTTATAATGAGCTAATGCCAGAGGCCAAATTAAAAGCTAAAATAGCTGAGATTGTCAACGATAACAAAAAATAAGGCATTTGCAATGTGCCCTCTTTTTAAGTTCTTGGTTGCCTAATTTGGAGCATCTTCAGTTGCAATCACTGAAGATCAAAAATATATCCTCATGAAAAGTTATCAAATCTCTTGTTTACTTTCTTACATTAACAAAGTGCCGTTTATAACGTCGTTACACGATAGTGAAATACATTTAAAAATACGGGATCTATTAAAATAGTAACTGGTTTTTTAGATAGTCAAATGCATGCCTCATTAAGCATTTAGCTCCTTTGTGCTTAATGGGGCATTTTGAGTGACTTAATAGCCATTTAAATGTGAGATAATTAAGACAACCACTGGTGACTTATGTTTGCAAAATCAGAATAAAACTGCTTTTTAACATGCTACCATAACTATCAAGCAGTATGAACATAAGCGTTAATAGTTTTCATATTTTAATACAATTAAGCCATGGGATAATAGCCATAGGTTTTAGAAATAAGGATGAATGGGTAAAAATAATTAGCGAGTGTAAAATAGTGGACAAATATATTTTGCAACCGAACGAAAAACAAGGCGGAAATCTTTGAATGGGATAATACAGATTTCAGGCTACAGCACAAACGTCTTGAAAAAGGATCCTTTAAGTGATCTTGGAGAGAAAACGCTAAATGTTAGTAAACACCTGTTGAGGTGGCTTTTAGAGGGACTTTTTTAAAAGCAGACAGGAGCTCACAGATTTGTTGGATAAATAACAGTCATTTAAATGTAGCCAAAAGCATGAGGAAGCTAGAGAATGGGTTCATAAACACCTTAAATTAGACGAGGGGACAATTCTCCTCATTTTTTACAAAAACAACCGAGAGGAAAGTAGTTTCAATTGGTTAATAAATAAGTGGAGGTAGATGCTAATGAAAAAAATTGTTGCATTAAGTTTAGGGCTAATCCTATCACTAAGCGCTTTGGCAGCACAGGTAGATATCTATTCAGATTATGCAATTGTGAGAGAGGCATGGCAAGCTAACATCCCCCAAGGCCAAAAGGCTACTTTCGAGTGGCAATTAGCTGAAAATATTGATCTTGGTTCGTTGACAATACTAAATCCTAATATTGATATACTTTCGAGGATTGAAGAGAAGAAAAGCCAATTAACTGGTCGTATAGTAAAGGTTAAAACAATTGATGGCGCCATTTTCCAAGGGCTACTTAGAGAAAAGGGACAAGAAGTTGTTTTAGTTAATCCAGAGGATGGTCAACTAGTTGTGATTATCAATAGTAACCAGATAACCTCAATTATCCCTGAAACTCCGATTAATTTTAACCAGAAGTTAAAATTAAAAATGAAGAATAACGATAAAAGTCTTGACAAGTTAAATGTTAGATATTTATCTAGGGGTATTTCTTGGAATGTACTATATTCTCTACAATTAGATGGTAATAAAGCTAACTTAGTCGGGGAGTATCAAATTGAAAACAATACTTCTAAACCATTTGAAGCAGCTTCGGTAAGGCTAATTGCCAAAGGCGACTCATTACCTATGCTCTATGGGCGTAGTGCTAATGTGATGAAAGCATCTGCTGAAATGAGTCTTGATGTTAGTCAACAAGCTGAAAGTGCTATATACGAGATTCCAGGTAGCATAGATATTCCGGCGGAAGCTAAAACACGTTTACCACTATTAAAAGAAAATAATCTGCAAATGGAACGACGTTATCAAATGATTAATAACCGTGTAGAAGTAGAAGTTACTCTCAACGGTATTTCGCAAACTCTTCCTGCAGGCCAGTTAAATATTTTTGATGGCGATATACTAGCTTCCACTCAATATCTATCTAGTCAACCTCAATCAGGTCGACTTGTACTAAATCTGGGTGAGACTTTAGATATTGCTGGCCGTAGAGAACAGATTGGTTATTCAACTTCTGGAAATAAAATAGTTGAAGAACAAAAAGTTACCTTAAAAAATAATAAAAAAGAAAAGGTAACTGTTGATGTAACAGCTTATCTACCATGGGAAAATGCCATAGTTAAGAGTAAGGTGGCTTATAAGAGAACATCTGCGAACACAGTAGTCTTTGAGGTACCAGTTGAGGCAAATAAAGAAACTTCCTTTACCTATTCTGTAAGTTACGAGACAAAATAATTTAAAAGCTCAACAGAGGTATTGTTAAAATAAAGAAAAAACTGATGATGTTAAGACATTGACTTTTACAATAATGATAAAGAACTCGTTATAACCTTTGGTTATAGCGAGTTCTTATTTTTTATACGGAGAGGTTATTTCATTATATCGGCTTGTAAGTAAAATTCCATTCATAAACTCTAAGTTTGAATTAACTTGTATATTTAGTTTTTCTATATGCTTTCCCCACTTTTCAGGCGCTGTTTTATATCGTCCACAAACTGATTGCCGCAACGGGAGAGCTCGCCGAGCACGCGATCAATTCCATATTCAAATGTATGCCAGTTATCTTTTGTTATTCCGTAGCAAACCACCGGGCAGACAATAACCTCTGTGTCCGGAAATGCAAGCTGATACAGCATCAGGCAACGGCGCGCATGAAAGGATTTGCAGACAATAATGGCACTTTTAATGTCTATACCATGCAAATCTGTGACTTTGCGGGAAAGGAATGCGTTATCGCGCGTATGTCCAGATTTGTCCTCTCCGATAATTGCTGATGCAGGTACGCCGTTTTTGTGAAGTACATCTGTGAAAAATTCGCAGTCAGAATGATAATCTTCGTTATAAATATCCGCTTTCGACCGCACACCTGGCCATTTGTCCCTTTTAACGCTAACACCACCAGATGGGATTAGAAGGCGTGCAAAGCCTTCACGATATAGCTGTGCTGCGTATTCTGGTTGATCTGGATGCGACCCGCCTGGCAGAAAGATTGCGTCAACTTTACAGGGAGTGTCTTCAACGAAAATAAAATCAGTAATATCAGAAATAATACGGCTGTTCATCACACAGCCTCCTTTTCAAAAGATACATCTTCATCTCATATACCGTTCAAGCAATTGTTTGAACAGTGGTTTACAGTTGATTTTCATAGAATTACATCACATTTGTTGAATACAATATAGCTTAATTCTACTATAATATAAATTATGATAAACGTGACGGTAAAAGGGTTCTTTTGTCATGCCCCAAAATAACTCTGCAAGGAAATCTTAATCCTATTGACTATCTTAAGAGACCAAAAGCTAGAGTGTTAAGTAAAAA
Organism: Firmicutes bacterium UBA4881; assembly: GCA_002399235.1. Classification (GTDB taxonomy): domain Bacteria; phylum Bacillota; class DTU065; order DTU065; family DTU065; genus UBA4881. The sequence goes on from DHDH01000039.1 coordinate 32,396, forward strand.
AAGGGTGTTGCTCGCTACATTTTTAGTAGTTTTGCGACACCCCTTTACTGAGCCCATTTGAATCTAGCTTTTACAGGTAAATGATCGGAGTAGGTAACTGATATGGTCTCTACATCCAATAACTGTAATCTTTTATTATAAAGAATATAATCAATTTGCGAATTAGGAAATTCAGCTGGGAAAGTAGGTTTATCATCAGCACTTTCTAAGTTAAGTAGAGCTTTTAACCTATAAACATCTGTTGGTTTGGCGTTTAGATCGCCTAGCAAAAGATCAGCGCCTGCAGCGGAGATGATTAGATAGTCCATCTGTTTTTGTTGCTCTAGTGAAGGAGAGAGGTGAGTTCCCCAAATCTTAACTTCTTTGTTCTGCCACAATATTGTAGCTGAGATAGCTGCCCTGGGTTCTTTGAAACTATCTGTAGGTAGGTAATGAATTTCAGTTTTAACAAGTGGATAACGGCTAAGAATAGCAATCCCGTAATATCCTTTAAAAAGTTTGATTCGCTCTAGGGTAGGGGCAAAAGAAACATATTTTAGGCCTAATGTTTTTTGGAAGATGAGTAGTTCGTCTAAAAAGTGAGAGCGGCTATCAAAATTACGATCTAACTCAGAAAGAAAGACAATATCAGCATCATGCATTAAAGCAGCCATCTCTTGAAGACGTAGAACATCGTTATTATCTGTGCCATGATGTATATTATAGGTCAGTACTGTTAAAAGCCCATCTTCTTTTTCGGTTGCTACCTCCCATTCATAAGATAGCTTCGGAGGAGGGGAGAAGAAAGGGAGTCTACTAAGGAGAGTGGAGAGACAAAGGAAAAAAAAGATGCCCAGAAACTTTTTCATCTGATAAACACTCCCCTCTTGTGGTCTATCAGTACATTTCGAAAAAATTTCTGGGTGTTCCTGCCTTATTCTGCTTCCAGATCAAGGAATTGCATTAATGTCGGTAAAGCTTCTTCTGCTTTTTGATGGAGCACAAAGCTGGCTTTATCATCGTAAGGAGTAGGCTCTAGATTGATAATAGCCATCTCTTGGGTTCGTAAAGGTAGATAACAAGCTGGACTCACCTGTAAACTAGAACCAACCACTAGTGCTAAATCCGCATTATAGGCTTCTTCTTCTGCGAGTAGGTAATCTTCTGGCATCGGGTCGCCAAAAAGTACCACCATAGGTCTAACTAGGCCTTTACATTGCTCGCATAAAGGTAAAGATGAAATTGGTTTAAGTAACTGCTGGTGGCCACAATTTAAACAACGTCCTTTAAAACTAGTGCCATGGATCTCTAAAATATTTTTAGTTCCAGCTCTTTGATGGAGTTCATCAATGTTTTGTGTATGGACAGTTTGTACAAACCCTCTTTTTTCCAGTTGCGCAAGAGCAAAGTGAGCAGGGTTAGGTTTAGCTTGAGAAAACTCACTTAGCATATGAAAATAAAATTGGTAAAATCGTTTGGGATCTCGATAAAAAGCATCAACAGACAGAGCATCTAAGGGGTCTACTTGTTTCCATAGACCTGTGGGCCCTCTAAAATCAGGAATGCCACTACCTGTTGAAATACCGGCTCCTGTAAGTACAACAGTATGTTTACTCTTCTGAATTAGATGGGCTAACTCCCTTATTTTTATCACCTGCTTTTTGGATTATGGAAGGACCTGCATTAAATGAGGCTGGTTGGATAGCTTTGGTAGGACATTCAGCTACGCAACG
>DHDH01000039.1:34229-59393 GCA_002399235.1 Firmicutes bacterium UBA4881
ACATTCAGCTACGCAACGATTGCAACGAATACAATGTTCTAGCACATGGTAGATGCCATCTTGCTTGGTAATCGCACCTACAGGACAGACTTTAATGCAACGATCACAACTAATACATTCTTGTTTTGATACTACTAGTTTATTAAACAGGTCCATAATAGTTTGGGTAAGAGATTTAGTGGTAGGAGAACAAAATTCCCAGAGAGCTTCTTGTAAAGTTAATTCACGACCTTCACTCGAAGCAAGTCTTTTTTTATGTTCTAGAATATATAAAAAAAGGTCAGCTGTTGTTCGACCAGGGAATTCTTCTAAAAGAGCTTCAGCTTCAATGGTATGGGCTAGAGGTAGATAGATCATTGCTTGCCAGTCTTCAGCAGCTTGTTTAAGAGTATACTCTGTTCCAAATCTTTCCATTAAATAATTCCTGTATTCTTCGATCTCTTTAAGTAATGTTTGGTAGTGACCAATCTCAGTTAGCTTAATATCAGCTAATCCGGTCCTTAATTGGAAATAAGATTGTTCTCTAACTAATATCCCTTCGGGGGTATCAGCTGAAGGTAGATATTCTGTAACACGAGCTTTGATTTTACGCCAACCAAGTCGTTTAGCAGCCGCTACACGGTGATTACCATCTACAATGTAGTAATCGTCTTTAATTTTATATACTTCAATAGGTGGTAATTCTTTACCGGTAATCATAGCAGCTTCTATAGAACGCAACCTAATAGGACTGTGAGTTGTTTGAATCTGGAACTTACGATCAAAGTCGCGCCAGCGTCCAACGCTCCCTACAATCCTATCAAGGTTAATATCTAAAACACCAAGATGGCGCCGTGCCACGACTTTTTCTTTGGCATATTCTTCTGCGAAGTTTTTCACCACATTCTTTTTACCAAAGTTAAGTACCATAGTTACGGTTAGGCTCGTAGGCGAGCTGGACCTCTTCACCTCCATTTGTTTACATTTCTAATAGATAGTAACCCATGCAGTTAATTATTTTTGTTTTCCCTAGGATATTTTCACGGCGGTTTAATCTTGGATTATAATCCATGTGGAAATGACCATGGAGAAAATACTGGGGGTTATATTTTTCAATAAATCGGCGATAAGCTACAAACCCTTGATGGCAGAGGTCATCAGCAGAATAGATACCTGCTGGGGGAGCATGAGTAACAACAATATCAATCTTGGAATTGAAGAATAATTTATACTTCATGCTAAAAACACGTCTTTTCATTTGAGCTTCTGTGTACTGAAGTGGTTTATTATTATAACGCATACTACCTTGAAAACCAATAATACGTAGGCCGTTTATTTCAACAATTTTCGTATCAATATTGGTGCCATTAGGCTTGTCATGATGATAATGGGTATCATGATTCCCAGCTACATAAAAAAGAGGAACTTTCGCTTTTTCTGTTAACTTATTGAGATAGGAAGCACGTAGATCACCACAGGAGATAATGAAATCAAGACCTTTTAAGGCGGGGTGCTCTAACTCATCTCTTAAAGAAGGGACTTCTTTATCACTAACAACCAGTATTTTCATAACTCGCTCCGCTTTCAATTTAAGTGGGTTAATATTTACTTATTCCCTTTTTCTACCTGTTTTCCCTTTACCAAAAAATAACTAGGTAAAAAGCCTTGTTAAAATATAAGAAGACCGTGGGCTAAACACGGTCTTCTTTAGAAAAAGTCAATAGAGTTTATCTTTTGAGTTTAGTAATAAAGCGAGCATATTCTTTCTGTTTTTTCTCTAGCTCTACATTCATATCACGGGCTGCTTTTTTGATAGCTGTTTCTGGATTGACACCCATGAGAACTGCTTCTTGGGCAGCAATATTTATAAAACGTTGGGTTACAGATTCAGGGGCTAAAGCAAAAGCTGGAGCAATACTGTCTTTAGCTTGGTCCATAACTACATTAATATGCTCCTTAGGAATTGGTAGTGAGGGAAGAGCATTTATATTAGCTGGAATAAAGATGCTACCGGGAATCTCTTTAGTGATTCTTTGGGCAAGTTTAGCCTGGATATCTGCAGAGAGGAACCATTTAAGCCATTTAAAACCATCGTCAGTACGTTTACCCTTATTAAATAAAACAAAGGTCATTCCACCAATATAAGCAGCATGATTCACACTACCGTCAGCACGTTTGGTTCCAGGAATAAGAGTGAGATTCCATTTGCCTTTTAGTTCTGGGGCAGCAGTTTCAATATTAGCGTACTGCCACATAGTAGTTTGCATTAGTGGTAGTTCCCCTTGTTTAAACCCCATAAAGGATTCGGCTGCTTTAGGTACACCACGTTTAGTAAAGAGTTCAGCAAACTCTGTAAATCCTTTAATCGACTGAGGTGTATCTAGTCCAGAACGAAGACGATCAGAGGTATACCAATCACCACCGTGTTGCCAGATGAAGGTAGAGACATCAGCATAAACTACATCTGCTTGACCTTCTTTGAAAGCAAAGGCGGTATAGAAGTTTTTCTTATTAGCTTGGAGTTTAGGAAGAATTTGATATAGTTCATCCCAGGTTTTAGGAACTGGTAAACCTAAATCGCTCATAATGTCAGAACGATAAATCATAGGGTAGATAACCATTTGCATAGGTAGACCAAACTGGGTACCTAAATAATCAAAAGAACGCATTAAACCAGGATACATTTGGTTTTTAAGGTCTTGATAATCTTTGCCATATTTACCTAGATCAACAGCAGCGCCTCGAACACCTAGATCAGCTGGTCCTAAAGAACCAGTGATACCTACATCAGGTACATCGCCACTGGCAGCACCTAAAAGATACTTTTGTTCAAAACCAGCCCAAGGAATAGTTTGAATCTGGACATCAATCTTAGTTTTTGCGGTAAATTCACTATCTGTAAGTTCTTGGATGATTTTATTCCATTCTACAGATTGGGGAGACCAGACCTGAACAGGAGCTGCACTAGCTATAACTGTGAACATTACTATGATAACCAAAAGGATTAAACAGCTTTTACGCCAAGATACCATGGAACTTACCTCCTTAAGAAATAATAATTAAATTAATTGATACCTAAATTTCGGCTTAGATAACTACTAAGCCTTTTTGAATAAAAGAAAAAAAGTAGGTTTATCCGCTTAGCTAAAACTACTTTCATTTTATCTGAGAAGAAATATCTGTCAATAGCTAGTGAATTAAAAATTGTTTATAAAAGTATCCATCCTTTTATGTAAGGGAAAAAAGCAGGGTTAAAGGATAAAAAAGCCACTCGTTGTGGGATGTAAAAAACGAGTCATACTAAACTTGTTTTGTGTCTAGTTTCTTTGGCAGGATAGGTAAAGGGAAAACATTTTTTCTAAGACCAACCTTTTTGTAAATAATCATTAAAATTCTACAAACAAGCTTGTTTCGTTATATGTAAGCGTTATTACTTCTTGCCAACTGAACCAAAAGTAAGGACCTCCGGTAAATAACCGAAGGCCTTAGTTTTATTTCTTAATGAGTTTTTCTATATATCTCTGGTATTCTTTTTGCTTTCTGCTAAGCTCTTGCACCGTATTTTTATCAGCAATCTTTAATGCTTCTTCTGGCGCTATCTTCTTTTGCAAAACATTATGAACTGCAAAGTTCAGTTCTCTTTGCACTGCTGCTCCACCTGGGAAGTAGCTAAAGGCATTAGAAACATTAAACTGTTCATAGAATTTTTGTCTATCGTTTTCGGTAATAGGCAGAGATTTAGTAGCAGCTATATTACCAGAGAACAACATAGCACCTCTAATTTTTTCGGGTACTAGTTTAACTACCTTGCTTTGCACATCATCGGAAAGATACCACTCGAGATATTTAAAAGCAGCTTCTTTATTTTTGGTATTTTTGGCAATACCAAGTGTAGAACCGCCCATAAAGCTTTCATGACTAACAGACCCTTCAGAACATAATGTTCCTGGAATAAGGTCAACTTGCCATTTGCCGTTTAATTCAGGAGCAGTTAAAGAGATATTAGTATAGAAGGTGTTATTCTCCATTAAAATAGGCCATTCTCCAGTCTTAAACATCTGGAAAGGAACACCATCTTGTGGCATGCCATGTTTGGTAAAGAGTTCGACATAGTTTTTGAATCCTTGTACTGAATTAGTCTCTAAAAGACGGCTCTTATAGCTTTCGCCATCAACCCAACCGCCATTATTTTGTCTCATCATCAGATAAGAACCCCATTCAGGACCAGCATTAATTCCACCAAATCCCCAACCAGCATTCATATTTTTGGCTCTTAGTTTTGGAAGTATAGTTTGTAGATCGTTCCAGGTTTTAGGAATTGCCATACCCAGATCCTTTAAGATATCTGTGCGGTAATAGCCTGTAATAACACCAGGACTTTCGACGAAGCCAAAAGTATTACCCCTAAAATTGAGTGCTCTGGTAGTACCAGGATAGAGCTTCTTTTCCAATGCTTGCACCCTAGCTGCACCAAAGTTTTCTTTAAGATCCAAAACCCCGCCTCTAACCCCATATTCTACCAAGTGGTCTGGAGCACCAGCAATAATATCTGGGGTAGAGTTAGATGCCATCGCTAAAAGTACTTTGTTAAACATACCCTCCCATGGATAAACACTAACTGTTACTTCAATGCCAGTCTTGGGTGTGAAATCTTTGGCGATAAGATCTCGAATGATATTAATAGTTTCATTGGCAAAACCTACTTCCCACACTTCGATCTTAGGTCCTGCCCAAACCGTGATTGATAAAAGTATAAATAATACTCCAATAAGTGCATTTCTTCTAGTCAAAAATAGCCCCCCCAATCGCTTACTATTTATAGATATTCAGCAAAATTAGTTATTTCCCTCTCCGTATTAAATGGTTAAATAACCTACGAGTTTACATAAAAGTAGCCATGCCAAGGCCCAGCTATTACCCAATATATTTTTTGCTTCCTTAGTCAGGTTCTGACTGAGGAAGCTTGTATTTAGTAAAAAGCTCTACATATTCTTTAAACTAGCAACGGTTTCTGGAGTATCCCAAAGGCTGGCAAAACCTCCCAGATCAAAGAATTGACCACCGTATTGAGTTATTAAGGTATATACGCCCCATTAGTGGCATAAGCCGGTGATCTATAATTAAAAGTCATCTTTTTGCTTTCGGCCTTGATCTTAGGTAACATATTATATAACTCACTCCAGGTGTCTGGAATGCCTTCTTCTGGCTAAAAGAATAATACTTAGGTTATACGCTTAGCTAAAACTACTTTCATTTTATCTGAGAAGAAATATCTATCAATAGCAGGTGAATTCGTTAATATCTTTCAAAAGTATCTAACCTTTAATGTAAGGGAAAAAGCAGGGTTAAAGGATTAAAAACAGAAAGTAACAGTTTGTAGTCTTTAAATATAAGCCAAGGGAGGCTAAATATATGCAAGAATTTAAAGGAGCCAAAATTTTAACCGCAAATGGTGAAAATTATACTTGTGGTGTAATAACCATTGATAAAGGAAAAATTACTCAAGTAGGAAAAGTGGAAGTAGGAGAACATCCATATAGTGGCATGGTGATCACTCCAGGGTTTATTGATGCTCATTGCCATATTGGTGTTTATGAAGAAGCAATTCAAGATGAGGGCGAAGATGTTAATGAGATGACAGAACCTATTACTCCTGATGTAAGAGCAATAGATGGTATCTACCACGAAGATCCAGCCTTTAGTGAATCGCTGAAGGGTGGATTAACAACTTTTTGTGTCGCCCCTGGTAGTGGTAATGTGGTAGGTGGTCAAATCTGTCTGATTAAAAACCGCCCATCAGTTCCTGATAAGATGCTCTACAAGGAATTTGTTGGCATGAAGGTTGCCTTTGGTGAAAATCCCAAAAGAGTATATGGTAGCCAAAAGAAAAAGCCGATGACCCGTATGGGAATTGCAGCTCTACTAAGAGGTGCTTTGGTGAAAGCTGATAATTATAACAAAAAACAAGATAAAGAAAGAGATCTAGGGATGGAGGCTCTTTCTAAGGTCTTAGAAGGTAAAGTGCCTCTTAGAGCTCATGCTCATCGCGCTGATGATATCCTCACTGCTGTTCGTATAGCTAAGGAATTTAATGTTAAATTGGTTATTGAGCATTGTACAGAGGGCGATCGTATTGTCGAGGCTCTTAAAGAAGCGGGAGTACCTTGTATTGTTGGTCCTTCACTCACAACCAGAAGTAAATATGAACTACGTTATAAAAACTATGCCACTACAGTCAAACTGAATGAAGCTGGAATTCTAACGGCAATTATGACAGATCACCCCGTTATCCCAGCAAGAGAGTTAAGATTGTGTGCTATTGCTGCGATTCGTGAAGGTTTAAACGAAGAGGCAGCCCTGAAGATGATTACGATTAACCCAGCCAAAATATTGGGTATTGATAACGAGGTTGGTTCACTTGAGGTAGGTAAATCAGCAGACTTTGTTGTCTGGTCAGGCGATCCGTTTGATGCCCGTACCAGGGTTAAGGAAGTCTGGGTAGATGGCAACTGCGTATATAGGGAGGAATAATTATGGAGACCATCTTCGAAGCTGGTAGAGAGATACCTGTAAAAAGCCACTGGGATGTTATTGTTGTAGGTGGTGGTACTGCAGGTTCAATCGCTGGTATTGCAGCAGCTAGAGAGGGAGCTAAAACATTAATTGTCGAAGATAATGGTTTTTTAGGAGGCTCAGCTACTGCATCTTTAGTAACCCCTTTAATGAGTAATCATGTTGAGGGAAAACCACTTAATACTGGCATAGGTCTAGAGGTTATGGAACGTCTAAGCCAATCTGGTGATTGTGGAGCTATCTACAACAATTTAGGCTATTTTAATTGGGAGATGCTTAAATTTACCTTAGAGGAGATGTATCTAGAAGCAAACGGTGAACTCCTCTACCACACACATTTTGCCGCACCAATTATGGAAGGTAAGCAGATTAAAGGTATTATAGTAGAGAATAAATCAGGCCGTTTAGCCCTTTTAGGGACAGTTATTATTGATGCTTCTGGTGATGGAGATGTAGCCCATTTAGCAGGAGCTCCCATTGAAGCAGGAGATGAAGATGGTAAAAACCAAGCGATGAGTTTACGTTTTAGTGTAGCTAATATTGATATTAATAAATTTGCCGATTTTCTAAGTACTCTTGATGGTTACAAGCAAGATATAAGATTCCTTCATACCGCTCATGTAAATGGCAAAAGATATTCTATAACTCCTCTATTTGAAAAAGCATATGCTGAAGGTGTTTTAAAAGAGGATGACGGAGATTATTTCCAAATTTTTGGTGTACCAGGGAGACCAAATGAGCTAGGATTTAATTGTCCTCGCATAAGTAATAAGACTGACGGAACTAATATAGATCACTTAACTAATGCTCAAATTGAAGGTCGTGTTAGGATTAAAAGACTACTAAACTTCATGAAAAAGTTTTTCCCCGGTTTTGAGAATAGTTATATAGGTGCAGTTGCATCTATGGTTGGCATTAGAGAATCTAGACGAGTTCGTGGTGAGTATTACCTAACAGAGTCAGACTATTATGAGGCTAAAAAATTTCCCGATGCCATTGCTAGGAATCGTTATCCTATTGATGTTCACAGCCACAAAAAAGGCGGAGGAGTTAAGTTTCAGTCTCATATTCCCGAAAATGAATATCATGAGATCCCGTATAGAGCTTTAGTACCTCTAGAGGTAGAAAATCTTTTGGTCGCAGGGCGTTGTATTTCAGCCTCATTTAATGCTGAAGCATCGATTAGAATCCAACCTAATTGCCATGCTATGGGGCAAGCGGCAGGAGTAGCAGCTGCTTTAGCGATAAAAGAAAACACTACAGTGAGAAAACTTGATGGTGTTAAAGTTAGAGAAACCTTGAAAGCTAGAGGAGCTAATCTGTAACTTTTGTTTGGAGAAACCTAGGAGGAATTATAATGCAATACGATGTGATCATTGTCGGAGGGGGACCTGCTGGTATATTTGCAGCTTTGGAACTAGCAGGTAAAGCCAAGGTACTACTGATTGAAAAAGGTAGAGCTATTGACCGCAGGCGCTGCCCGATGAAAGAAAAACAAGTTCAATGTGTACAGTGTAAACCTTGCTCAATTACCTGCGGCTGGGGTGGTGCTGGGGCATTCTCTGATGGCAAATTGACCATGTCCACTGAAGTTGGAGGTCATCTCGACGAATATTTAGACCGAGAAGAGTTAAAGAAATTAGTTCATGAGGTTGATCAGATCTATCTTAACTTCGGTGCACCCGAGAAACTCTACACAACAGATAGTAAACTGTTAGATAAATTTGTCCGTGATGCCACTATGGCCGATCTCCACCTGGAGTATAGCCCGATAAGGCATTTGGGAACAGGTAGAAGCCAAGAAGTTTTAATTGCTATGAAAGATCAACTAATAGCCCAAGGTGTCGAGATCAAAACGTCACTCGCTGTCAAAAGAATCTTAACGAAAAATGGTGATGTAACTGGCGTAGAGACAGATGAAGGTTCTTTTTATGCTCCTAGGGTGATTGTAGCTCCAGGGCGTGAGGGGCATGAGTGGTTTACTGATGAAGCTAGTAGGTTAGGTTTGGATAGACAAATCAATCCTGTAGATATTGGTGTGAGGGTAGAGTTACCTAAGGTTGTCATGGAACACCTGACAGATCACCTCTTTGAATCAAAGTATATCTATTATTCGCGAACTTTCGAGGATAAGGTACGTACCTTCTGTATGTGTCCTGGTGGTGAAGTAGTAGCAGAAAATAATTCGGGATTAATTACCGTTAATGGCCATACTCATTCCGATCGCACAACTGAAAACACCAATTTCTCTATTTTAGTAAGCAAAACTTTTACAGAACCATTTAAAGATCCGACAAGATATGGACAATATATTAGTTCACTAGCTAATCTTCTTGGTGGTGGAGTTATTGTACAAAGGTTAGGAGATCTCTTAGATGGTCGCCGTTCAACAGCAGATAGAATTAAAAAAGGTCTAGTACGACAAACCTTAACTAAAGCTACCCCTGGTGATCTTTCACTTGTTTTTCCCTATAGACATCTTGTTGACATCTTAGAAATGCTACAAGCTTTAGATAAAGTAGCACCAGGTGTTTATTCAAGAAACACCTTGCTCTACGGTGTTGAAGTGAAATTCTATTCATCTAGAGTCAAAGTATCTACAGAATTAGAGACAGCTATCAAAGGCTTATATGCTATAGGAGACGGCGCAGGTATTACTAGAGGTCTTATGCAAGCCTCGTGTTCTGGAATAATAGCTGCTAGAAGTATACTGAAAAAGTAATTGGGTGGGTGTCGCAAATCTATCAAATGAGTAAGGAGCGACGCTCTCCTGTTCATCTGATTTTTGAATAAGTAATGTGATTGATTTTTAGCTTAAACTGGCACTAAATATTAACAAAAAACAGCAAACAGCTATAAACGACGTATACTTTAATCAACAACACAACCAACGTCGTAGTAAAGGATGTTTGCTAAAAGCGAAAAGGCTTTCGATGTTAACTATGACATCGAAAGCCTTTAATTTGTGTCATTTTCAGCTATCTCAGCTTATCTGTCAAGGCGTTATACCAAAATCGGTATGAACATAGGGTCTGTGCTAAATATTATTTCTGTTTAGACTGTATGTATGTTGTAAACGATGAAGTACCTAATTTGCGTCGCTTAGCTAACATTGAAGCCCAGATTGTATTTCCCTGGGACTCTGTGATATAGCCTTTTCCCAATGCTTCAAGCAATATATCACCAGTAGTTACATGTTTCAATCCAAATTCATCATATACAGGCTTCGGAATAACAATCTTGCCTGGATAAAGCTTAACTAAGAGATTTTCGTTTCCAACCATAAAAATGCCAAGATGCAATCGGTGTCGAAGAAAAGCGAATCAGTCAAGTTCTTCGCCCCCTTCGGCTTCGTTCCCGTAGACAAGATCGGAACGATACGCCGACAAAAGCAGTTCTTCATATTTTCCACTGGAAATCAGCCCTTGTTTCAGTGTTTTTTCAGCTTGTTGAATATAAAAACCATAAGTCTTATAGCGTTTATCCTCGGGGGTAGGTTTATAAAGCGCATCGTCATATCCCAAGCTTAAAGCGGACCAGATAACATTTTGACGCATAGATTGCGCTTCTTGTAAAGTAAGCTCATTTTCCTCAGTCAGTCTAAAAAGGATAGCCTGCCTGCTTACACCAAAATACTGCTCAAGACGCACGACATCCTTAATTGTAAGTCTGTCTGACATCGATTTCTTGACTTGTTTTATCATTTCGGAGAGCGCGTTAGGTGGCATAAGTAGATAGGAAGCGAACTGGTCAGCTTGAAGCTCTTTTTCGCTCCCTTCGCCTATCTTTTTTGAACAGATTACTGTCAGTGGATCATTATCAAAATTTAGGTGGTACAATTCATGAGCCATTGAAAAGCGTTGTCTACCATGCGTCATTGACGAATTGATGGCAATAACATTATTTCTGTCACCTTTTATGCAAAGACCACTTATATGTTCGCCCATTGGATAATAAACGATCGAAAGGAGGTCAATGGAGTAAGCTAAAGTGAATATATCAATTGGGGAAGTCGAGTTTTCACCAAGTTGTTTCCTCAAGCTAACTGCCATTTTCCATAATTCTAGTTTATCCATTAACATGACCACCTTCGAGCAATTGAGTAATAAAATTGCAATTCAACGCTATCTTATTTATTGCAGCGATTACCTCCAAGTCTTCCTCGTTGATTTCGTTTGTACGAAGAGCAATAGTCAACGGTTTCGCGGTAACATCCACATCTACGAATGCAGATATCTGTACTCCAAATAAAGCTGACAGTTTATCAAGCATATCCGAAGTAAGTGCTCGTTTTCCACTTTCAACCATAGAGATAAAGCTCTGATCAACTTTAAGGTAGTTCGCAATATTGCTTTGTGTAAAACCGCTCTGTTCACGCAAAGTTTTTACTTTAATTCCAATATTTCCCGCTATATTATTCATAGTAAGGCCCCCTTTACTAATTATAGTATATGCAAGTTATGTAATAAAACCAATAGAGGTTCACTAGCGTAATATGACATAACTTTTGCGTTTTACCTTAGAAATATAATTGATATTTCTGGACCATTCTCTATTTAATGCAAGCGAATTAATAATCGTCAAGCAGAGTTATACATTATGAAAGTATCAAGGGTATTCAAAGCTTCCTAGTACATAGCTAGCATTGCTAGAGGTATTTATCAGTAATATTAGGTTACTTGATTTGTTTAGAGGATATGACTAGCGCGATGTTGTGAAGTTAGAAGCTGTCCACTTTAGTCAAATTGAAAAGATATTCAAGCGGGGCTAAATTAGTTTGGTTTAAATATGAAAGGAGCCAACTTAGAACTGCACATCACGTACAGTTATAAATCAGCTCACTCTCATTGATCACTATATAAATTGTGATCAATAACTAGTATGCCGTGAAGGTCGGGAAATATGCAACAAACAGAAACTTATTTTGGCAATAATAAAAATGAAGCTGGTTAAAATATTTCTTAAAGGTCAGAGAAGATAAGACGGCATATATTAGTAAAAATAAAAAACTTTATTATAGGGGGTTGCCAATGGTTATTATAAGAGTTATAATTTGGTCAGAAGGTCAGGAAAGGTCAGGAGATAAAAGTGGCCAGCTTAAGTGATTTTATCGAAAAGTATATAAAAGAACTGCTTAACGAAGCAGAAAATGATTTTATTGAGCTACAACGTAGGGATCTAGCTGAGGCCTTTCGCTGTGTTCCTTCACAGATAAACTATGTTTTACAAACTCGCTTTACGCCCGAAAAAGGTTATATTGTCGAAAGCAGAAGAGGTGGTGGCGGGTTTATAAGGATTGTTAGGCTTGCGGTTAATCCCCACTGGGAGTTAATTCAACAAAAATTAATGTCAGAAATAACTCCTGAAGAAGCCTCAGCTATTCTAGAGATCTTAGTTGCTGAAGAAGCAATTTTAGAGGAAGAAGCAAGGCTTATTGGTATAGTTTTAAGACAGGAAGAACAAAACCTGGATGATACCATGCGAGCAGTTTTATTACGCTCGCTCCTGGTTGTAATACAAAATTTAAGGAGGTAAAGGTTATGCTTTGTGAACGTTGTCATGTGAATCCAGCTACTGTGCATCTGAAAAAATCAATTAATGGAGTCCTTGATGAGAAGCATCTTTGTCAAACATGTGCCGAAGAGACGGGAGAATTACAGATTCTTAATCTGGGCAACCCTTTAGGCTCCTTTTTTGAAACTTTACTAGGGTCTATGGAATTAAAACCTGCTATGATGCAAACCAAATGTGAAGTTTGTGGTTTAACCTTTGATGATTTCCGCCAAAAAGGTGAATTTGGTTGTTCAGATTGTTATGTCACTTTTAGAGAAGAACTCAAACCAATATTAAGAAGAATTCAAGGTGACGTTATTCATAAAGGTAAAGTACCGAAAAGAGCTGGAGGAACTCTAAGTATTAAAAGAGAGATCGAAAAGCTTAGAGATAACTTAAAGGAATTAGTAGCTAAAGAAGAATATGAAAAAGCTGCTAAAGTCCGCGACGAAATTAAAAAATTAGAAGCCCAATCAGGGGGTGAAGAGCAGTGAATACTAACAAAAGAATCTTAGATACTGCTACTCCTTGGATGATTGAAAGTGGCCCACAGGGAGACGTAGTTTTGTCTAGCCGGGTACGTTTAGCAAGAAATTTAAAAAGCAGACCTTTCCCAGCTCACGCCAATGCTACAGAAAAAATTAAGATCCGACAAGAGATTATGGCAACCTTATCTAAGGACAAATATAATCTCACTAACCTAGAAGAGATTAGTTCACTTGAGCGAGAGTTAATGATGGAAGGACATCTAATAAGTCCACAAATAATTACTGATCCGACAGGAAGAGGTGTAGCTGTATCGAAAGACCAGCTGCTGAGCATAATGATCAACGAAGAAGATCATCTACGCATTCAAGCTATCGCGCCTGGTCTGGATCTAGATAACGCTCTAACCAAAGCTAACGAGGCTGATGATAGTTTAGAAGAAAAACTGGATATAGCTTTTGATGAGCAATTTGGTTACCTAACAGCTTGGCCTACTAATTTAGGTACTGGCTTGAGGGTCTCAGCTATGTTACATCTACCAGGTCTAGCCTTAACTAATAATCTACCAAGAATATTTGGAGCAGTCTCTCAGCTGGGTATGGTAGTAAGAGGTATATACGGAGAAGGTACAGAGGCACTTGGTAATCTCTACCAGGTATCTAATCAGAGAAGCTTAGGCCGTACAGAAGATGAGATTGTTAAGGATTTAGATACAGCTGTTAAACACATTATTGGTGAGGAACGCAAGATAAGAGAGGCTCTTTTAAGTAAATCTAAAAATTCCATCGAAGATAAAGTACGTCGTTCTTTAGGTGTCTTACAAGAAGCTAGATTAATTAGCACAAATGAAGCGTTAGCATTATTAAGCGATGTGAGACTTGGTATTGATCTTGACCTTATCGATAAAGATCTTAAACCAACAATTCAGGCGCTTATGCAAATAACTAGACCCGCTCACCTACAAAAGTTTATGGGTAATTCTTTAGAAACAGAGGTTCGTGATTATTATAGAGCTACCGTAATCAGGGAAGAATTGGCTAAGGAGGGATAATTGATGTTTGTCGATAGATTTACAGAAAAAGCTAAACGAGTGTTAGCTACTGCCCAAGAAGAAGCCGCTACAATGGGGCATGATGTAATTGGTACAGAGCATATCCTTTTAGGTTTGATGAGGGTAGAAGACGGTGGAGCTAGTCGTGCTTTATCTAATGTTGGTATTGATCTAGAAACGTTAAGAGAACGTATTGAAGAAATAATGCCACCAGGAGAGGGTTTTGCTACACCTCAGTTACCAATGACAGCTAGAGTTAAGACTGTTTTAAGTTTAGCATTTGAAGAAGCTAGAGTTCTCGGTTTTCCTTATGTAGATACAGAGCATATTCTCCTAGGTCTTTTAAGAGAAGGAGAAGGTGTCGCTATAAATGTTTTGAGAAGTTTTGGTGTGGAACCTGAGCGAATTAGAGAACAAGTTATTGCTCAATTAAAAAGTCAAGGTGAAGCTTCGGAAAGAGAGACACGCAGGCCTAAAGCAAAAAATACACCAACCCTAGATTCATTTGGGCGCGATCTTACAGAGATGGCAGAGGAGAGCAAACTTGATCCGATAATTGGCAGAGAACAAGAGATTCAAAGAGTAATCCAAGTATTAAGTCGTCGCACAAAAAATAACCCTGTTTTAATCGGTGAACCAGGTGTAGGCAAAACCGCAGTAGTTGAAGGTCTTGCTCAAAAGATAATTGCTGGTGATGTACCAGAGATTTTAAAAGATAAAAGGGTAGTAGCTTTAGACATGGCTGGCTTAGTCGCTGGCTCTAAGTTTAGAGGTCAGTTTGAAGAAAGACTAAAAAAGGTTATGGACGAAATAAAAGCCGCTGGTAATGTTATTCTCTTTATTGATGAATTACACACGATAGTTGGTGCTGGCGCCGCTGAAGGTGCAATTGATGCTGCTAATATTCTTAAACCTGCGTTAGCAAGAGGCGAGCTACAAACTGTTGGTGCTACAACTATCGATGAATACCGAAAACATGTCGAAAAAGATGCTGCCCTAGAGCGTAGATTTCAACCGATTATGGTTGGCGAACCTACTGTAGAAGATACGATTAAAATCTTACAGGGCCTAAGGGATCGTTACGAAGCTCACCATAGAGTAAAGATCACTGACGAAGCTTTAGAAGCGGCTGCAAAGCTTTCTTCTAGATACATCTCCGATCGTTTCTTACCCGACAAGGCTATCGATCTTATTGATGAGGCTTCATCGAAGACTAGACTTTCTGCTTTAGTAACACCACCTTCTGTTAAAGAGATAGAAGATAAGTTAGCCGAAGTTAGAAGAGAAAAAGAAGCTGCGATTCAAAACGAAGAGTTTGAAAAGGCTGCATCTTTAAGAGACACAGAGCAAGAATTGGATAAAAAACTCAAAGAACACCAGTCGGATATTGAAAAGGAAAGAAGTCTTTCTAATATCCAAGTTACAGCCGAAGATATAGCTTCAATTGTAGCTAGTTGGACTGGTATTCCTGTGAATAAACTTACCGAAACAGAGAGCAAAAAGCTTTTAGAGTTAGAAGCTGAACTGCATAAAAGGGTTATTGGGCAAGATGAGGCCATAGAAGCAGTGGCAAAAGCAGTAAGGAGAGCTCGCTCTGGATTAAAAGATCCGAAAAGACCTGTTGGTTCCTTTATCTTCTTAGGTCCTACAGGAGTTGGTAAAACAGAACTGGCTAGGGCTCTAGCAGAAGCAGTCTTTGGTGACGAGGATGCTATGATTAGACTTGATATGTCTGAATACCAAGAACGCCATACTGTTTCCCGCCTAGTAGGTTCACCTCCTGGCTATATTGGTTATGATGAAGGTGGCCAATTAACTGAAGCAGTTAGACGCAAACCCTATTCGGTAGTCTTATTTGACGAAATTGAAAAAGCCCATCCAGATGTCTTTAATGCCTTATTACAGGTCCTAGAAGATGGTCACTTAACCGATAGTAAAGGTAGAAAAGTTGATTTCCGCAATACGATCATTATTATGACTTCAAACGTAGGCGCTAGAGACATTAAAAACCAAGGTGCACTTGGCTTTAAACCTTCAGAGACTAGTGCTTATGAATCAATGAAGGATAAAGTCATTGATGAGCTTAAAAAGTCTTTTAGACCAGAGTTTCTCAATCGCGTAGACGAAATTATTGTCTTCCATGCTCTCAACAAAGAACACATTAATTCAATTGTCGAGCTGATGGTTAAGGAAGTTTCTAAGAGGTTATTAGAACAGGATCTGCATCTAGAAGCTACACCAGAAGCTAAAGATGTGCTGACTCAGGAAGGCTTCGATCCTGATTTTGGTGCACGACCTTTAAGAAGAGCGATTCAACGGTTGATAGAAAATCCACTTGCAGATGAAATTCTTTCTGGTACCTTCAAAGAAGGCGACAACGTACTAGTAGATGCTAAAGATAATAAGATAGTCTTTAAAAAAGTTGCTGCCAAGTAATTTAGCGAAAAGCCAATAAAAGAAAACACTTGCCAGGCAGATTGCTAGGCAAGTGTTTTTCTCTTTTTCAATTAATATTAAAACTAATAGAAATCCACAGGTGAACAAAGCACCTGTGGAGTGTGAGACTTAAAAGTTATAGATTAATAAAAATCTATTTCTCTTATGTCTCTTTCATATTATAAACAGTTACCTCATTACTTATACAGAACCTAGGGTTTATTCATGAGTATATTCCAAAACCTCGCTAAAGTCGGAGATATTACCAGCAAAGTCATATGAACAAACAGAATATTTATAGGTCTTTCCAATTCTGAGTTTGCTTTCTTTAAATGCATTTACAAAGAGCCCTCTGTCCCCTTGTTTTAATACTTGAGTTTTACCAATTTGTTTTCCATCACGATAGATAATGTACCCAGCTACACCAATATTATCGCTACCAGGATCCCATCTTAAAAAAAGTTCGTCTAGAGAAATAATAACCATACTGAGATCTTTAGGTGGAGTAGGTGGAATTTTCTCGTAATCTCCTGTTTGCACATATTCAAGGTAAGTAGTATGGAACCCAGAATCAATAATATTGGGGCTATAATAGTGGGGATAGGCAAATGTGATGAAGTTATCTACATAAGGAGCAGCTCTTTTTAGCTGTTCAACAAAACGATTAATAGTAGCTGATGTCCAGTCTGTGTGAACGAAATTTTCTGCATTAGACCAGAATAAAAGACCAGGCTTGGTATCAACAGCTTTTCTAAATTCAGCAAACCAGGCTGGGAAGGTATCAATTGTAGTTCCTCCACCTCCTACGCAATCCATGGGTGCAAAGACATCTCCTGATCTAAAATGAGTCTTAGCAAAGACTTCAATCCAGAAATCACGGTATTCTTCTTTAGTTGCTAATTGAGGATTCATGTAAGGACTCCAAACTAAAAAGAGGTTAGGGTCTAGTTTCGTAAGAAAATCGAGTTGTATATTAAAGGCATGGCTAATAATGTCAGCTTTTCCTTTTCCCCTTACCATTAGGTTGTCGATTTCCCAAACAAAATACCAACCAATTATGGTGTCTTTATACTTAGGATAATAGAGTTCATAGATTTCTTGTGCTAAGGTGTTACCTAAAGAGATTTCGGAATATAACCATTCGGGATCTTTGATACCCTTTCCCCACCACAAGTCGTTCATATTTAAACCTAAGATAATTTTCATATCAGCTTTTTTTAGGGCAATAAGCAATTTTTCTAGGACATCATTACCAGGGTAATATTCTTTCCAGTTAGGTATTTTTGTTGGATACAGAGTAGATAAGTAATGTCCATCGTTGTGTCCATATGCAGTTGGCGCAAAAAGTAAGAATTCTATACCAGCTTCTTTTAAATAATTAAGTTCTTTAGCGAGCATTTCTGAAGACCAATCTTTTACTAACCAATCTTGAATGAAAGTTCCTTTGGCGAGAGGCCAATTGGCTGTACAAACAGTAATTGAAACGAGAAAGACAAGTCCAATAAGGAAAGCTAAACGATTATACTTCATATAAATCCCCTCCTTTTTCCTAGGTTTAATTTTAGTTCTAACTTAGTTATTACCTGCTTTATTTTTATACAAAAC
The DNA here is from genome assembly GCA_002399235.1 of Firmicutes bacterium UBA4881. Taxonomy (GTDB): domain Bacteria; phylum Bacillota; class DTU065; order DTU065; family DTU065; genus UBA4881. Next base: position 51,913 of record DHDH01000039.1, read on the forward strand.
TATCGTTTTTTGGTAATTATGAGTAACAATGATAAGTTTTATGATATCAACTTCAGGTTGACTTTATTTTAGTAAATTAACATTTCCAGATTAGGAACATCAATGTTGAGGATTTGTTGGAACTCCCCAGCCAAAAAAAGGTCGGCTATTGGAGTTAACTCATTTTAATAATCTGGATCAACGATTACAATTTTACCTAACTTAGTACCAACAGCAACTAAAGCATTTTCTGCTTTTCGTATAAGAAATACATTTTTTTCTTTATTTAAGATATCTGTCCCTACGTTCAATCAATTAGCTGTTTCGAGGTAGTTAAATTCTAAGAATTGCTCGAGAAGCATTCTTTTATCGCCCCCAAAGATATTTACTTGGTTATAAACTTGAGTAAAAGCAATATAATACCTTTTGATTGCTCTGGATAGTTTAGTCCGAGTAAATTTTCTAAATCTAAGTATATAAAGGGGCAGTTTTGTTTAGTAGCTAAAAGACACTAGTGCTGTTTAGTTCATTTTTTGCTTACAAAAAGAACATTAAGTAGTTTTTGGCAGGTATTAGGCCCAATGAAAACTAAATAAAATAGAAGTTAACAATAAAAGGAGACATTCTAATGGCTAAGATTAAAACCCTTTATGTCTGCCAAAACTGTGGAGCCCAAAGCCCAAAATGGCAAGGGAAATGCAATGCTTGTGGCTCTTGGAATACATTAGAAATGAAAGAAGAAAGAAAAGAACCAGTTGGTTTTTCCTTGGGACAGAGTTCGCCACCCATTCCAATTATTGATGTCGCAGCGGAAAAAGAAGACCGCTATCTTACTGGACTAGGTGAGTTAGATAGGGTGTTAGGTGGCGGTATAGTACCAGGGTCCCTAATTCTCTTAGCAGGTGAACCAGGGGTAGGAAAATCGACTCTTCTTCTCCAATTATCAAAGGAGTTTTCGGAACGTTGGGGGAAAGTTTTATATGTTAGTGGTGAAGAATCTTTACAACAGATTAAGATGCGAGCTAAACGTTTAGGTGCACTTAGCCCCCAGATCTACTTATTAGCTGAGAATAATATACATAACATGAAACAGGCCATAGACGAATTAGACCCATCATTAGTGATTGTAGATTCAATTCAAACAGCGTATATGCCATCTTTAGAGGCGGCTCCAGGTAGTATTACACAAATCAGAGAATCGGCAGCTCACCTAATGCGGCTAACCAAAGAAAATGCTTTGCCTATTTTCCTTGTTGGCCATGTGACAAAAACTGGCACTGTAGCTGGACCACAAGTACTGATGCACATGGTCGATGCGGTACTTAGCTTCACCGGAGATAAACATAGTCTGTATAGACTTTTATTTGGGGAGAAGAACCGCTTTGGAGCTACAGACGAACTAGGTGTCTTTGAAATGAAGAATACTGGTTTAGAAGAAGTTAAAAATCCAGCCAGACTCTTTTTATCGCAAAGAAACACTAGTGAACCAGGTACAGCCATTGTACCAACTCTTGAGGGGACCAGGCCTATACTTGTAGAATTGCAGGCTCTGGTAACAAAAGGTTATGGTGGACCACCAAGACGTCAATTTACCGGTACTGATAAAAATCGTACAGCCATTCTTTTAGCAGTTTTAGAGAAGAGACTGGGGCTACCAATAGGTATCAGCGATGTATATGTAAATGTTGTTGGTGGTTTAACTATCACAGAGCCAGCAGCAGACTTAGGGATTGCTCTTTCAGTAGCTTCGAGTGCTTGTGAAATTCCTCTGAAACATAATTGGACCTTCTTTGGCGAAGTTGGGTTAACTGGTGAACTGCGTGCGGTTACCCAACCAGAAAAAAGGTTGTTAGAAACAGTACAAATGGGGTTTACGCACTGCCTAATACCTAAAGCTAACCTTAGAGCTCTGGATAAATCACTCCAGATAAAACTAGGAGAATCTTTAGAAGTAGTAACTGCAGAGCATATTATAGAAGCTTGGAATTATTGCAAGAGGGGGTGATTTTTTGGCTAATCCAATCTTACCCTGGGACGATGAAATACTTGAAGTTATTGGCAAGGTGGCTCCAGGTTCGGAACTACATGATGGGCTAGAGAATATACTAAGAGCTCGTACTGGTGCGTTGATTGTCGTCTCTGATAATGAAGAGGTACTCTCTTTAATTGATGGAGGCTTTTTTATCGATACAACATTTTCGCCAGCTGCTCTTTACGAACTAGCCAAAATGGATGGTGCAATTTTACTTAGTTCAGATACTAAAAAGATTCTTTATGCTAATACACAGCTTCACCCTGACCCAACTATTTCCTCTGGAGAAACAGGGACCAGACATAGAACAGCTGAAAGAGTAGCTAAACAAACAGGGGCTTTAGTGATCAGCATTTCTCAACGCAGGAATATAATTACTCTTTATCGAAGCCAGTGGAAATATATACTCAAGGATGTTGGCGTAATTTTAGCTAAAGCTAACCAAGCCTTACAAACATTAGAAAAATATCGAGTAGTACTTCTTCAAGCTTTAAATACCTTAACGGCTCTTGAATTCGATGATGCAGTAACACTTTTAGATGTTGCAGCAGTAATTCAGAAAGCCCAGATGGTTCACCGGATTGCTTACGAGATTGAACGTTATGTAACCGAATTGGGTATTGAAGGCCGTCTTGTGAAGATGCAACTAGAAGAACTTATGGTTGATGTTGAAAATGAAGATTTATTGGTAATAGAAGATTACTTAGTTATCGAGGGAAAAACAAGTAAAGAGATTTGGCAACAACTTGGTCAATGGTCAGCAGAAGATCTTTTAGATCCAGGCGCTATCGCTAAAGTTTTAGGATATAGTGGTAGTATGAATTCCTTAGAACAGATAGTTTATCCTAAAGGTTACCGTGTACTTAACAAAATTCCACGTCTACCTCAGAATGTTATTGATAATATTGTGAGTCAATTCAAGCAAAGTTCAGCTATTGTTAGTGCATCCATTGAAGAACTCGATGCTATTGAGGGCATTGGAGAGGTAAGGGCCAGGGCTATTCAAGAAGGTCTTAGGCGCATTAAAGGCCATGTACTTTTAGAACGTCATATATAAAGAAAATCCCCGTGGTCTTTCCACGGGGATTTTCTTAAGTAAGACTAAATATACCTAGAGCATCGAGCTTTTTCTTTTCTTTCTCAATAACATCACTAAGATTTAGATCCAGAGCATCGCAAAGAGCAACTAAATAAAAGACTGTTCTACCTATTTCGTTTTCAATAACTTCACGACAGGATTCGCAAAGTTCTCCCTCAAGATGGCTTTGCATATACTCGCGTAACTCGCTGTAGTTGATGTCAGTTGGAAAAACTTGCTTTTCCGCATTGATTTTTATACAACCACAGATAGTAACTGATTTAGCCAGGGCGCGGTTGGTTCTAGCTGTTGACTCGGAGAGTTTAGTCATAATGTCAAGAACAGAACGGTGCCTGATGAGATATTTATCAACCAGTTCTTGGAAATTGTAGCCGTCAAAGCTTTCCACGGTATCATCTCCCTTAGGTCTACATTGGCAGGCCTATTTCTAAACAGATTATAAGAAAGATGCTATGAAACTGTCAAGGCAGGTTAGACAGGTAAAAAAAAGGAATCTAAAAAATCTATAAAAAAGCCTTGACATCCTAAATAGAAATATGCTAAAATTAATAAATTTCTTGACCAAATTGTTAATAAGCTTTATAATTAGATTATCATAAGTGTCGTGTGAGGAGGTGCTGACGGTGTATTCCGTTGGAGATAAAATTGTTTATCCCACACACGGTGCAGGTATTATAGAAAATATTAAAGAAGAAAAGATTTTAGGAGAGAAGAAATCATACTACATTTTGTACATGCCCGTGGGTGAATTAAAATTAATGATTCCTGTTGATAATGTTGAAGAATTAGGTATGAGAAAGATTATTGATAAAGATCAGGCTTGTGATGTTTTAGATATATTAAAACAAAATGAAAGCCGTATGTCAGCTAATTGGAATCGCCGGTACAGAGCTAATATGGAAAGAATAAAAACCGGAGATATCACTGAAGTGGCCGAAGTAGCACGCAATCTTTATGCACGCGATAAAGAAAAAGGCCTATCTACTGGTGAGAAAAAAATGCTAGAACAGACTATCCGTATTGTTGTCTCCGAATTATCTTTAGCAACCGAAACTGAAGAAGAGGAGATGAGAGACCTAATAATCAGATGTCTCGAAGAAAGTAATGAAGGGAATTAGTCTGGGAAGGTTCTCTTGAAAGGCGGTGAAAGGGTGGCACTTAGAGTATTGGCAATACTCGTAGGCATAGCTACTGGTGCCTACTATGGGTGGGAACGTGGGCATCTTCTTCTAGGTCTGGCTGCAGGAATGGGTGTTGGGGCCTTTCTTGCACTTATAATAGGTTGGATTGCTAGCCGGCTAAAGAAGATACCAGGTAGAAAATTACTAGCTATGGCATTGGGATTTATAGCGGGGTTTGTGGTGGGACTCCTAATAGGTGGCTTTTTTCAAATTAAGCCACTCACAGTTCTTTTAGCTTTTATCTTTGGTATTCTTTTGGGGGATGTATTTGCTAGTAAAGCTGATGAATTATGGATATCTGGAGAATTGCGTTCATCTTTACGAAAATCAGAACCTGTATGTAAAATATTGGATACTAGTGTTATCATTGATGGACGTATAGCTGATATCTGCGCTACAGGATTTATGGAGGGACGACTTATTGTCCCACGTTTTGTTTTAGAAGAGTTACAACATATAGCAGATTCTTCTGATATTTTAAAACGTAATCGCGGACGTAGAGGCTTAGATATCTTGAACAAAATGCAAAAAGAGTTTGGTATGCAGATGGAAATTATTGGTGATGACCAAAGTGATGATATTGAAGTTGATGCCAAACTAGTATTTTTAGCGAAAAAGTTAGGTGGTAAAGTTATAACTAACGATTACAACTTAAATAAAGTAGCTGAATTGCAAGGGGTTTCAGTATTAAATATTAACGAATTAGCTAATGCCTTAAAACCAGTAGTCTTACCAGGTGAAGAAATGAATGTACAAGTCATCAAAGATGGCAAAGAGTCTGGTCAGGGTGTCGGTTATCTTGATGATGGTACTATGATAGTTATTGATGGTGGCAAACGCTTTATTGGCGAAGAAGTTGGTGTATTAGTTACTAGTGTATTGCAGACTGCTGCAGGACGAATGATCTTTGCCAAGCCTAAAAGCCATGCATAATAAGTAATCTAGGCCCGCCTTAAGGCGGGCCTTTCCAATCTTATTCTCTCAAAAGCTAGCTATTAATGTTATCCTTTAGTTAAGCGGATGGAATGTAAAGATTTGAAGGAGGTTCATTCATGAACAATGTTGTAATAGTACTAGCTGCTGGTCAAGGCACCCGTTTAGGATTAGGTAAAAATAAAGTACTGTTACCACTTTCGGGTCAACCAATCCTGGTTTATTCCTTAAAAACATTTCAAAATATAGAAGCTATCGATGCGATTGTTATAGTTGCTCAAGCTAAAGAAATCAATAGTGTAAAAAAGATGGTCGCCGAATATAAGTTGACCAAGGTAGTAACTGTTATAGCTGGTGGTAAGACTAGACAGGAATCGGTTTATCAAGGACTATTAGCTCTAAAAACTCTTAGCCCCACAAAAGTACTTATTCACGACGGTGCGAGGCCGTTTGTTACCGAAGAAGTTATAAAGAGAGTAATAGATAATACCCAACCAGAAACTGCAGTTTTTTGTGCTGTCAATATGGTCGATTCCTTAAGAGAGGTAGACGAGGCTAAGCAGGTTGTAGCTACTGTGCCAAGGGAAAAGATATATGCAGTACAAACACCCCAAGGTTTTATTTATAGGGAAATATTAACTAAACATCAAACAGCAAAAGATAACAATATTACCGTTACTGATGATGCTCAACTTTTTAAAGAGCAGGTTATTGTTGAAGGCGACTATAAAAACCTTAAGGTCACAACAAAACAGGACTGGGAGTTGGTTACAGCTATGTCTAGGAGAACTAGAGTTGGTCAAGGTTTTGATGTGCATCAATTTTCTTCCGCTAGGCATTTGGTTTTAGGTGGTGTAACCATACCATATAACTACGGACTACTAGGCCATTCCGATGCTGATGTTGTATTACATGCTATAATGGATGCTCTTCTAGGTTCTTTAGCCTTAGGGGATATTGGCGATCACTTTCCTGATACAGATAACGCCTACAAAGATATTTCTAGCCGAGAGCTACTTAGACGAGTAAAAAACTTACTAGATTTGCAAGGGGCTCAGATCGAAAATATTGATGCGACAATCTTAGCTGAAGCTCCCAAGATAGCTCCTTATAAAGAACAGATGATAGCTAATATTGCTTTTGATCTAAACTTACAGAGAGAAAAGATTAGTATAAAAGCAACTACGACTGAAAAACTTGGTTTTGTTGGCCGAAAAGAGGGTATTGCTGTACTAGCTATGGCCACTGTTTCAATATAAACTGTTTTTTATTAGCAGAAGCTATGGCATAATATATTTAACTTAAGTTGCTTAAGAATTTGAGGGAGGTGTAGATACAGCCAGAAGCTGTGTCGAGATATGCTTGTATATAATACATTGACACGTAAAAAAGAAGAATTTACTCCTCAAGATATTATTAAAATATATGTTTGTGGTGTAACCCCCTATGATGAAGCTCATTTAGGTCATGCCAGACCAAGTATTATCTGGGATGTAATTCGTCGCTATTTAAATTATCAAGGACATCAGGTGAAAATGGTACAAAACTTCACAGATGTCGACGATAAGATTATAGCTCGGTCGTTAAAAGAAAAGCGGTCAGCCTTGGAAGTATCCAAATATTACTCAGAACGCTATTTAGATTCCATGGATAAATTAGGTGTTAAACGCTGTGACCTATATCCTCGCGTAAGTGAATATATTGAAAAGATCATTGCCATGGTACAGGGACTTATTGATAAAGGTCATGCATATGAAGCTAATGGTGATGTCTATTTTAGCGTGGAGAGTTTTCCACAATATGGCAAACTTTCTGGACGTAATGTCGATGAACTCAGAGCTGGAGCGAGAATAGCTGTAGATGAATTAAAACATGATCCTGCTGATTTCGCTCTTTGGAAAAAAGCTAAAGCTGGTGAGATTAATTGGCCTAGTCCTTGGGGACCTGGTAGACCCGGTTGGCATATTGAATGTTCGGCAATGTCACTCGATCTGTTAGGTGAAAACATTGATTTTCATGGTGGTGGCCTCGATCTAATTTTCCCTCACCATGAAAATGAAGTGGCTCAGTCTGAAGCTTACACAGGTACTGATTTTGTCCGTTTTTGGGTGCATAACGGACTAATTACCATTGATAATGAAAAGATGAGTAAATCTCTTGGCAATTTCGTCACAGTAGATGACCTATTAAGAGAAAGTAGCAAAGAAGAGATTCGTTTTTATATTCTTTCTACCCACTATCGTTCACCACTTAATTT
>DHDH01000039.1:59483-62089 GCA_002399235.1 Firmicutes bacterium UBA4881
CTACCCACTATCGTTCACCACTTAATTTTACTTGGGAAGGTTTGAAAGAAAGTTCCAAAGGTTGGAAACGCCTTAATAATGCCTATAATACCTGGAAAAAAGAGAGCGGAAAGAAAGAGTGGCAACAGATTAATGAACTGGTTGAGATTGAAAAGAGATTTTGTGTTGCTATGGATGACGATTTTAATACAGCGCAAGCGATTGGTGTTCTCTTTGATTTAACTCGTATTGGTAATCAATACTTACAAGAAGGCAATGAAAATTTGGGCGCAGCTCTCAATCTTTTAGAGATCTTAGGCCAAATTTTGGGTATTATAAGAGCTGAAGAAGCAACGGGACTGATTGATGATGTTATGAAGATCCTCATTGATCTACGTCTTGGTGCTCGCAAGGATAAAAACTGGGCTTTAGCGGATAGTATCAGGGATCGTTTGGCTGAGATAGGTATCATCCTTGAAGATACACCACAGGGAACTAGATGGAAGGTTGATGATTGATGGATGTAGATAGTTATTCGCCACTAGCCTGGGCTTATCTAGGTGATGCTCTTTGGGAAGCCTATGTCAGAGAACACCTCATGCAAGAGTGTCTACGAAGAGCTGGCGATTATCATAAAATAGCCGTTCCTCTAGTTTCAGCAAAAACACAAGCTCAAATAATTATAGGTATTTGGGAAAAGTTATCATCCAAAGAACAAGATATCTTTCGCCGTGGACGCAATTCGTGTGGTTCCTATAGAAAAAATTCTACTCACCAAGAATATTCGTATAGCACAGGTTTTGAAGCAATTATGGGTTATCTTTATTTAGCTGATGAAAAAACTAGGTTAAATGAATTGCTCCATATCTGCTACCAAGAGGGGAAAGAGGTGGCTATTAGTGGCCCAACATGTTGAAGGTAGAAATGCAGTAGTTGAAGCTTTAAAATCAGGTAGGGCTCTTAAAGTCTGGTTAAGCCATTCAGCTACAGGTCGGACTATAGATGAAATTGTAAAATTATGCAAAGAGCGGGAAATACCGTTTGAACGAGTAGCTAATGAGGTAATTTTAAGTAAAGTAGAAACAGAAAACCACCAAGGTGTATTAGCTGAGACTGCCGATCTTCCTCAAACTACATTAGAAGAGATTATCGCTTTGGAAGATCCTTTTGTTGTAATTTTAGATCACATCCAAGATCCTCATAATTTAGGTGCTATAATTCGCACCGCTGAAGCTGCTGGTGTTGATGCTGTAATTATCGCTGATAAAAGAGCAGCGACCATGACTGCAGGAGCTATAAAAGCATCAGCTGGAGCAGTTGAATATATACCGATTATGACTGTAGCTAATATTGCTCAGACTATTGAATACTTAAAAAAGGGTAATATCTGGATAGTAGGTACAGCTGATGAAGCTGAAAAGACCCACACAGAATGTGATTTACGGGGAAGATTAGCGATTGTAATCGGTAGTGAAGGGGAAGGTCTAAGCCGCTTAGTTCGCGATAAATGTGATTTTTTAGTACGTATTCCCATGAAAGGTAAAATATCATCTCTTAACGCCTCTGTAGCTGCAGGTGTTATACTATATGAGGCGGTTCGGCAAAGATACTAAATTTAGCATAGCTTGACCCAGCCAAAATAAGTAATGTATAATGTTAGCAGAATGGGGACAGGCGTATAACTATTTATGTAATAGTTTTTATCGCCTTATGTTCCACAAAACTCCTTGTTGGAGGCGATGTGGGTGACCTCTTCCATACAGAAGAAAACTTATGAGATATATGAGAGCTTGCCTGATGAGGAAATAGTAGAGTTTGCTAAAGGTGGCAACGAAGTTGCTTTAGAGTACCTCATTAACAAGTATAAAAACTTTGTTAGAGCCAAAGCTCGTTCGTATTTTCTTATAGGTGCAGATCGAGAGGACATTATCCAAGAAGGTATGATAGGCCTTTATAAAGCTATTAGAGATTTTAGGGCTGAAAAACTTACTTCGTTCAGAGCCTTTGCGGAACTCTGTATCACACGCCAGATCATTACAGCAATTAAAACAGCAACAAGGCAGAAACATATTCCACTTAATTCATATGTTTCTCTTAACAAACCAATTTATGACGAAGAATCAGATCGTACTTTACTTGATATCCTTTCTGGAACTAAGGTAAGTGATCCAGAAGAGCTTGTAATTAGTCAAGAAGAGTTTATGGCTATTGAGAGAAAGATGGGCGAGTTTTTAAGCGATTTAGAATGGCAGGTACTCACCTTTTATTTAGAAGGTAAGTCTTATCAGGAAATTGCTGATGAACTAGAGCGTCATGTAAAATCAATTGATAATGCATTACAAAGAGTTAAGCGTAAGCTTGAACGTTACCTGGAAAAGCGTGAATGCCAAGATAGGTAAAAGAGGGAGCCATTAGCTTCCTTTTTTACTTATCAAACTAAAAAAACGTATTTCGTTCGGATACAGCCATTTGAACTCAAAATAATATTTCTTAAGTTATTTGCATAAGACTATTGACGAGATTCTATTTATGACCTATACTAAACATTGTCGACAGAAAATCACCTTGGTTGACAACTGTCGGTGAGGATAAAATTGATAAGCCGGTGTAGCTCAATTGGCAGAGCA
>DHDH01000039.1:62371-70511 GCA_002399235.1 Firmicutes bacterium UBA4881
AGCTCGTCGGGCTCATAACCCGAAGGTTGTCGGTTCAAGTCCGGCCCCCGCAACCAGCTTATACCACCGCCATTGGCGGTGTTTTTTTGTTGCAGGAATACTGCAAACGATATAGAATCTTGACATTGAATACAGGCTATGCTAATGTTTAACAGTACAGCTCTTAAAACTGCGCTTGGGAAAGGCAGGTGAATGGTGAACCTGCATGCCAGGTAAACCGTGTTCTAATGCGTGTAGACATTAATATGGAATGCACAAAATGCGGAAGACGTAACTATAGAACTTCCAAAAATAAGAATCATAATCCCGACAGGCTTGAGTTAAAGAAGTATTGCCCAGCTTGTCGTGAACAGACTGCACATAAGGAGACCAAATAGTTAACGTCCGCACAGGGGGGAATAGCTTTGGCAGCCAATGTTAAGAAATCCAGCAATACCGGTGCTGGTAAATTCTTTCGTGAGGTAAAGACTGAGTTACGTAAAGTAATTTGGCCTAATAAGAAAGAATTGATCAACTACACTATTGCTGTGATAGTGCTCAGCCTTATTGTTGCATTGTTCATTGGCCTTATTGACTTGGCCTTCTCTGCTGGGTTCCGTTTCCTTGTTAAATAACAAGATTTGAATAGTTTGGCTAAACCCAGCTATGCCCAGTTGGGGACGGAATGAAAAAAAGTATCATGCAATTTGCCTAATTTAGATTAGGCAAAAAAGTTATTTAGTTAGTGCTCTGTCTAGGAGGTGAGAATATGGCCAAAAAAGTAGTTGGTATGGTAAAGTTACAGATTCCAGGTGGTAAAGCTAATCCTGCGCCTCCAGTAGGTCCTGCTCTTGGTCAGCATGGTGTTGCTATTATGGAGTTCTGTAAACAGTTTAATGCTCGGACTTCTCATGAAGCAGGCATGATTATCCCTGTAGAGATCACGATTTACGCTGACAGATCCTTTACTTTTGTTACCAAAACACCACCAGCTGCAGTACTTTTGAAAAAGGCCGCTGGTATCGACCTAGCTTCAGGTACTCCTAATACTAAAAAGGTAGGTAAGGTTACCAAGAAGCAGCTACGCGAGATTGCTGAGATGAAGTTGCCTGACCTTAACGCTGCTGATGTTGAAGCTGCGATGAGAGTCATCGCTGGTACAGCTCGTAGCATGGGTATTACTATAGAAGAGTAATGCTCTAATAATGTGGGAGGAGAGTAACTCCGCTATTACCACTAGGAGGAATTTTTTATGGCTAAAAAAAGAGGGAAAAGATATCAAACTTCTTTACAAGCTTATAACCGTGATGAGGTTTACGATGTAAAAGAAGCAGTTGAGAATGTAGTTAAGACTGCTCATGCCAAGTTCGATGAGACCATTGAAGCTCATATTCGTCTTGGCGTTGATCCTCGCCACGCAGACCAAAACGTTCGTGGAACTGTAGTTCTACCTCATGGTACAGGACGTACCTTAAGAGTAGCTGTATTTGCTAAAGGCGAAAAAGCTACTGAAGCTGAGGGCGCTGGTGCCGACGTAGTTGGTGCTGAGGATCTTGCTGAAAAGATCCAAGGTGGTTGGTTGGATTTTGATATTGCGGTAGCAACCCCTGATATGATGGGTGTTGTTGGTCGCTTAGGTAAAATCCTGGGCCCTAAGGGTTTAATGCCTAACCCTAAAGCGGGCACTGTTACCTTTGATGTAGCTAAAGCTATCAAAGACATTAAAGCTGGTAAGGTTGAGTTTAGAGTAGATAAAGCAGCTATTATTCACGTACCTGTTGGTAAAGCTTCCTTTGGAGCTGAAAAGCTCGAAGAAAACTTTATCGCTTTGATGGGTGCTATCATTAAAGCCAAGCCCTCTACAGCTAAAGGAAACTATCTAAGAAAGATTACCTTAGCTGCAACAATGGGTCCTGGTGTAAAAGTTAGCTCAACCGATATTGCTAACAGTGTGAAGGCCTAAAAGGAATTAATAAAAAATTAAATTTGAAGCCTCTCTGCCACAGACAGCAGGTCCGAGTATGAGTTTAATAACTCATAAGGGTAAGTATTGTCGCCTGCCGAGGTAGTTCAGAATAGATCCTTATGCATGATGCTTATGATCTGTTGCGAACCTGTCTGTATGATAGGTTCGCTTTTTATTAGGCAGGGAGCAGATATAAGGAGGTGAAACCATGCCAAAGCCGGAAAATGTCGCACTTGTTAAAGAAATAAGTGCTAAGCTGGCTGAAGCCAAAGGTGCAGTTATTGTGGATTACCGTGGTCTTACTGTTAAAGAAGATACGGAACTCAGAAAGAAACTGCGCGAAGCTGGTGTCGAGTATGTGGTTGTCAAGAACACACTCCTTAATCTAGCAGCCAGGGGACACAACATCGAAGGACTTGATCCTGTATTATCAGGACCAACTGCTATCGCTTATGGTTTAGCAGATCCTGTTGCTCCAGCAAAGATCCTTAAGGAATTTGCGAAGGATCATCAAAATCTGGAGATTAAAGGCGGTATCTTAGGTACCGAAGTTATCGATGTTAAACAAGTAGAAGCTCTTGCAGAGCTCCCAAACAAGGAGCAACTCATGGCAATGCTTCTCCGTGCACTGCAAAGCCCACTCGCTGGATTGGTCAACTGTTTGCAGGGCAATATTCGCAACCTGGTCTATGTCTTGGATGCTGTGCGTAATCAAAAAGAAAGTGCTTAAAAATTATAATTCTGGGAGGTAAATAAAAATGGCTTTTGATAAAGATGCATTCCTTAAGCAAATTGAAGAGATGACTGTTCTCGAGTTGGCTGAACTAGTAAAGGCTTTAGAAGATAAATTTGGTGTTAGCGCTGCTGCTCCTGTAGCAATGGCTGCTGCTCCTACTGCTGCTGCTCCTGCTGCTGCAGAAGAGAAGACCGAATTTGATGTTATTCTTGCCGAAACTGGTGCTGAGAAGATTAAGGTAATTAAGGTTGTTCGCGAACTAACAGGTCTTGGCCTCAAAGAAGCTAAGGATCTTGTAGATGGCGCTCCTAAGACCGTTAAAGAAGGCGTTGCTAAGGCTGAAGCTGATGCAATGAAAGCTAAGCTCGAAGAAGTCGGCGCTAAAGTCGAACTCAAGTAATTTTAGTAAAAAGTCAAAATGGAGGTCTAAGGCGACCTCCATTTTTTATGAATTTCTAATAAGAACACTCGTGTCCTCTGACATGAGTGTTCTTATTGATAAAAATTTACATCTTATAGAATTCTTAAATGTTAGATATAGATTAATATAAAATCCGTGGTATTATTGAATTGATTAAGATAAACTTTGTTAGAATGCAGCACAGAATTTTCCAAACTATCCATTTTATATACTTGACACTACATACTCATTATGATAGTATTATAAACTGCCAATGTATGGAGAGGATGGACGCATATATCCTTTCTAAGATTACGCAGGTAGAGAGAAAGAAATCTCTTAGATGTTGCCAGCCAGCAACAAACAGGGATATCTTTGTCTCTTGTTAGCTTTATTGGAAAATACAGAGAATAGTCTGCCGAGAAAGGGTGATCAGCGAATGGATAAGGTGGCTGTAGTCACCAAGGGTCCAGAAAAAGAGCGCCATAGTTTCGGCAGGATACGAGAGGTTATGGATTTACCTGACCTCATCGAGATCCAGACCGCTTCCTATGATAGGTTCTTAAAAGAAGGACTATTAGAGACTTTCCGGGACATATCTCCCATCCAGGATTTTACCGGTAACCTCACTCTAGAATTTGTTGACTATATTTTAGATGATCCCAAGATGGATGAAGAGGAATGCCGGGAAAGAGATGCCACATATGCAGCACCACTTAAGGTGCGCGTGAGGCTCATTAACAAGGAGACCGGCGAAGTAAAAGAACAGGAAGTTTTCATGGGAGACTTCCCCTTAATGACGGAAAAAGGTACATTTATCATCAATGGCGCTGAACGTGTAGTTGTCAGCCAATTGGTGCGTTCAGCCGGTGCTTATTTTAAACAGGACCTCGATGCTTCGGGCAAATATGTTTACAGTGCTAGTATTATTCCTAATCGTGGTGCTTGGCTGGAGTTTGAAACTGACGCCAACGACATTGTCTATGTTCGTGTTGATCGCACTAGGAAGATTCCCGTAACAGCACTCGTACGTGCTCTTGGCTATGGTACAGACGAAGAGATTTTAACTCTTTTGGGTGAATCGCAACAACTAAAGAACACTCTCGACAAAGATACAACCGATTCTGTAGAAACAGGACTTATCGAGATTTATAAGAAGTTGCGCCCTGGAGAACCACCCACTGTAGAAAGTGCTAAAGCACTTTTCAGCACCTTGTTTTTCGATCCTAAACGCTATGATCTTGCTGCAGTTGGCCGTTATAAACTCAACAAAAAGCTTGGTCTTCGCGAAAGAATTTTTGGTTTGATTTTAGCTGAACCGGTTATTGACCCAGCAACTGGGGAAATTTTAGCTGATGCTAATTCCAAGATCGATCGCGATGTAATGCAAAGATTAGAAAAAGCTAAAGTTAAAGAAGCTTGGATTCAAACTGAGCAAGGTCCTGTCAAAGTTGTTGGTAACGGTAGCGTTGATTTAGACATCAAATACATCGTTGCTGATGACATGATTGCTACTGTAAGTTATTTCTTTGGATTGTTTAAAAATGTAGGCTCTACAGACGATATTGATCACCTAGGAAATAGGAGACTTAAAACTGTAGGTGAATTACTCCAAAACCAATTCCGTATTGGTTTGTCACGTATGGAAAGAGTTGTGCGTGAACGCATGACTATCCAGGATGCTAATATTATTACACCACAGGCCTTGATTAATATTCGTCCAGTGGTAGCTGCTATTAAAGAGTTCTTTGGATCAAGCCAACTTTCTCAGTTTATGGATCAGACAAACCCTCTAAGTGAACTTACTCATAAGAGAAGGTTATCAGCCCTAGGTCCTGGTGGCTTATCTCGTGAAAGAGCTGGTTTCGAAGTGCGTGACGTTCACTATTCTCACTATGGACGCATGTGCCCAATTGAAACCCCAGAAGGACCTAATATTGGTTTGATTGGTTCACTTTGTTCTTTTGGCCGCATCAATGAGTTCGGCTTTATTGAAACTCCTTATCGTAAGGTTGTAGATGGTAGAGTTTTAGATGAGTTTGAATATCTAACCGCCGACGAGGAAGATAAATATGTTATTGCTCAAGCCAACGAACCTCTTGATGAAAATGGTACTTTCCTGAACAATCGTGTCGGTGCAAGATATAAAGATCAGATCTTAAGTATTTCACCACTAAAAGTAGACATGATGGATATCTCACCTAAACAATTAGTTTCGGTGGCCACAGCCTTAATTCCTTTCTTGGAACATGATAATGCTAACCGTGCTCTCATGGGCTCTAACATGCAACGCCAAGCTGTACCACTTCTAAAGACTGATGCTCCAGTTGTGGGCACAGGCATGGAATACAGAGCAGCTGTGGACTCACAAGCTGTAATCGCAGCAAAACATCCAGGCATTGTGGAAAGAGCCACAGCGAAAGAAATTATTGTTCGTCGTAATGATGGTGGTCAAGATAAGTACAAATGCACTAAGTTTGTAAGAAGCAACCAAAGCACTTGTATTAATCAAAAAGTAATTGTACGCAAGAACATGAAGGTAGAAAAAGGAACTGTGCTAGCCGATGGTCCCGCTACAGATCGTGGCGAATTAGCACTAGGACGCAATACCTTGGTTGCCTTCATGCCTTGGGAAGGTTACAACTACGAAGATGCTATCTTAATTAGTGAAAAGCTAGTTGAAGAGGATGCATTTACCTCTATTCATATCGAAGAATATGAGTGCCAGTCTCGTGATACTAAACTAGGTTCAGAAGAGATCACTCGTGATATTCCTAACATCAATGATGAATTGCTTAAGGATCTTGATGAAAGTGGAATTATCAGAATCGGTGCAGAGGTTCACCCAGGAGATATCCTTGTTGGTAAGGTTACACCTAAGGGCGAAACTGAACTAACAGCCGAAGAAAGACTTTTAAGAGCTATCTTTGGTGAAAAGGCTAGAGAAGTAAGGGATTCTTCACTTCGCGTACCGCACGGCGAAAGTGGCGTGGTTGTTGATGTGAAGATCTTCTCACGTGATAATGGTGATGATCTTTCCCCTGGGGTAAATACCCTTGTACGTATTTACATCGCTCAAAAACGTAAAATCTCAGTTGGTGATAAGATGGCTGGACGTCACGGTAATAAAGGTGTCGTCTCCAGAATATTACCTGTCGAGGATATGCCATTTCTTCCTGATGGAACCCCAGTAGAGATTGTTTTAAATCCTCTAGGTGTTCCAAGCCGTATGAACATCGGTCAGGTTTTAGAGACTCACTTAGGTCTAGCTGCAAAAGCACTAGGTATGAAGGTCGCTACACCTGTATTTGATGGTGCTACGGAAGAAGACATTGAAAAGATGTTAGAGAAGGCTGGCTTTAATCCCGATGGCAAGACAACCTTATACGATGGTCGTACAGGTCAATCTTTCCACTCTAGAGTCACTGTTGGTTATATCTATATGTTAAAGCTCCATCACCTTGTCGACGATAAGATTCACGCTCGTTCGACTGGTCCATATTCTCTAGTCACTCAGCAACCACTAGGTGGTAAAGCCCAGTTTGGTGGCCAGAGATTTGGCGAAATGGAAGTTTGGGCCTTAGAGGCTTATGGTGCAGCTTACACATTACAAGAACTATTAACAGTAAAATCCGATGACGTTGTAGGACGTGTTAAGACCTATGAAGCCATTGTTAAAGGTGAAAATGTACCTGAACCAGGTGTGCCTGAATCATTTAAGGTACTCATTAAAGAGTTGCAGTCCCTCTGTCTTGATGCTAAGGTTTATGCCGAAGATCGAGAAATAGAGATCAAGGATGAAGACGAAGATATAACAGAGATGGCTAGAGAACTAGGCATTGATCTGCAAGGCAGAGAAAAGGGCGAACTGCCTAGAGATATCAAGTCCGAAACCGATGAACAAGAACTAGCGACTGACTATGAGGAAGAGGAAGATATTGTTGATGAGGGCGAAGTAGATGACAATCTAATAGAGGAAATCGAATCAGATGATCTAGAGGAGCTGCCCTCAGATGACTTTGATGATATCGACGACTTAGATGATATCTAGATTCACTTCCTGCTAGAAAAGGAGGGACTGACTCTTGTTGGACGTAAATAACTTTGATCGGATCAAGATCGGCTTAGCTTCACCGGATCAAATCCGGGCCTGGTCCAGCGGAGAAGTCAAGAAGCCAGAAACCATCAACTACCGCACACTAAAGCCGGAAAAAGATGGTTTATTCTGCGAACGTATCTTCGGACCTGTACGCGACTGGGAATGCCATTGCGGTAAGTATAAACGTGTCAGATATAAAGGCATTGTTTGTGATCGTTGTGGTGTTGAAGTAACTAAGTCAAAAGTGCGTCGTGAACGCATGGGGCATATTGAACTGGCCGCCCCAGTAAGCCATATCTGGTATTTCAAAGGTATTCCTAGCCGTTTAGGCTTGATACTTGATATATCTCCTAGGAACTTAGAAAAAATTCTATACTTTGCTTCCTATGTAGTAATCGATGCAGGGGAAACACCGCTCGCTGAGAAGCAATTGTTATCCGAGCCCGAAAGAAGGGCTATGCGCGAGAAATACGGTGATAGTTTCGTCTGCAGTATGGGAGCAGAGGCTGTCAAAAAACTGCTAGAAAAGATCGACCTAGATAAAGAGGCCGAAGAACTCAGGCAAGAAGTTAAAGACACTTCTGGCCAGAGAAAGATTAAAGCTATCAGACGGTTAGAGATCATTGAGTCTTTTAGACAATCTAATACCCGCCCCGAGTGGATGATTCTGGATGTTATCCCGGTAATTCCACCGGATCTAAGACCTATGGTCCAACTTGATGGAGGACGCTTCGCTACCTCTGATCTTAATGACCTTTACAGACGTGTTATTAATCGTAATAATCGTTTGAAAAAGCTTTTAGAACTGGATGCCCCCGATATTATTGTCCGCAATGAAAAACGAATGCTGCAAGAAGCAGTAGACGCTCTCATTGATAATGGCCGTAGAGGTCGTCCAGTTACAGGTCCTGGCAATCGTCCTTTGAAGTCTTTGAGCGATATGCTTAAAGGTAAACAAGG
>DHDH01000039.1:70680-70919 GCA_002399235.1 Firmicutes bacterium UBA4881
CAAGGCCGTTTCCGCCAAAACCTACTTGGAAAACGTGTAGACTACTCAGGCCGTTCGGTTATTGTTGTCGGTCCAGAGTTAAAGATGCACCAATGTGGTTTACCAAAAGAGATGGCATTAGAGCTTTTTAAGCCTTTTGTCATGAAACTTTTAGTAGATAGAAATAACGCAAATAATATTAAAAATGCCAAAAAGATGGTAGAAAGAGTTAATGATGAAGTTTGGGATGTGCTGGAAGA
>DHDH01000039.1:71062-104688 GCA_002399235.1 Firmicutes bacterium UBA4881
AACCGTGCTCCAACTCTTCACAGACTAGGAATTCAAGCTTTTGAACCTGTTCTAGTTGAAGGTAGAGCTATTAAACTTCATCCTCTTGTCTGTACAGCCTATAATGCCGACTTTGATGGTGACCAAATGGCTGTTCACGTACCTCTTTCTGCTGAAGCTCAAGCTGAAGCTAGAATTCTAATGCTTTCTGCCCATAATATTCTCTCACCTGCTAGTGGTAATCCAATAGCTGTACCTACCCAAGATATGGTTATTGGTTGCTTCTACCTCACTTTAGTTCGCGAAGGTGGCAAGGGCGAGGGTAAAGCTTTCCTCAATATCGACGATGCTATGATGGCTTACGACGAAGGCGATATTGATCTGCATGCCAAAATTAAGGTAAGAGAATGTAAGGGTGGTCCTCGAGAAACAACCCTCGGTAGAATGATCTTCAATAGTGTCTTACCAGAGAATGTAGACTACTATGAACAAGAAATCGGTAAAAAAGACCTGCAGAAGATTGTTAATGCTTGCTTCCGCAAGTATGGTGCTAACCGTACTGCTGAGGTTCTCGATAGAATTAAATCCTTAGGTTACCATTATGGTTGCCTATCTGGCACAACTGTTTCTGTTAGCGATATTAAGGTACCAGCACAAAAACCTGAATTGATCGCTAACGCTGAAAACGAAGTTTTACAACTTGAGCAACAACATCGTCGTGGTTTAATTACTGATAACGAAAAATATCATCGTACAACAGTAATTTGGACCGAGATTAAGGACCAAATCACAGAAAAAATGAAGGCTAATTTAGGTAAATGGAATCCAGTCTATATGATGGCTACCTCTGGTGCTAGAGGTAACATGTCACAGCTAGCACAGTTAGCTGGTATGTTAGGATTAGTATCTGACCCGACTGGTAAAGTTATCGAGTTACCTATTAAAGCTAATTTCCGTGAAGGTCTTACAGTTTTGGAGTACTTTATCTCCACCCACGGTGCCAGAAAAGGTCTAGCAGATACTGCCTTAAGAACTGCAGACTCTGGTTATCTTACTAGACGCCTTGTTGATGTCTGCCAAGACGTTATCATTAGAGAAGACGACTGTGGTTGTGAGGAAGGTGTTTGGATCAGCGCTATTGTTGAAGATGGCGATGTTTACGAATCACTCGAAGATCGTATTATTGGTAAACTAGCTTTTGAAGATGTTTATCATCCTGAAACTGGTGAACTAATTGTACGTAAAGACGAGGTAGTAAATGAAGCTAAAGCAATGGCGATTGCTAAAGCAGGTATTAAGTCGGTTTATATGCGCTCGGTACTCAGTTGCCGTTCCCGCCATGGCATATGTATTAAATGCTATGGTAGAAACTTAGCTACTGGTAATCCAGTAGAAATTGGCGAGGCTGTTGGTATTATTGCTGCTCAATCAATCGGTGAACCTGGTACTCAGCTTACCATGCGTACCTTCCATACAGGTGGTGTCGCTGGTGACGATATTACCAGAGGTCTTCCACGTGTCGAAGAGGTTTTTGAGGCTAGAAAGCCAAAAGGCCAAGCAGTAATTACTGAAGTCGAAGGTATAGCTAGAGTAGAAGAGAGCAAGAAAAACCGCAAAATCATCATTACTCAAAATGATGGTACCGAAAAAGTCTACCAAGCACCGTTTGGTGCTAGGGTGAAGGTAACTGATGGTGTGCATGTAATGCCTGGTGATAGATTAACAGATGGTCCAATTAATCCTCACGAACTTCTGCATATTAAGAGTATCCGTGAAATCCAGTCCTATCTGGTTCAGGAAGTTCAAGAAGTTTACCGCTCACAGGGTGTTGAGATTGACGATAAACACTGTGAAATCGTGGTAAGACAGATGATGCGGAAGGTTAAAGTTGCTGAAGCTGGGGATACAGGCCTATTACCAGGTGGACTAATTGATATCTTCGATCTAGATGATATCAATCGCGAGGTTATTGCTAAAGGACAGGTACCCGCAAGCTACAAACCTACAATCTTAGGTATTACTAAAGCATCTTTGGCTACAGATAGTTTTCTATCGGCAGCTTCTTTCCAAGAGACTACAAGAGTGTTAACAGATGCCGCTATAAAAGGCAAAGTTGATAGCTTAATTGGTTTGAAAGAAAACGTCATTATCGGTAAGCTAATTCCAGCAGGTACCGGTATCGATCGTTGCCGATTGACAGATATTATTGTTGAAGATCAAGAAAAGTAATGCTAAACTAGTTGTAGTTTACGGGAAGGTGTCAAGTCAATTTATTGACACCTTCCCCATTTAAATGATATACTTTTGGAGTACGCCATAAATTGGGTGAGAGGAGGCTTTGGCATGCCTCTAGACCAGCTAAAGGCGGCTAGTAATAAAGCTATTGGCACTAAGCAAGTGCTAAAAGCAATTGAAAGTGAAGAAGCTTCACTAGTTTTTGTTGCCCAGGATGCCGATGCCCAAATGATTATGTCACTAAAAAGAAGCTGCGAAAAACATAGCATCAAGTTTGTCGTGGTTTCCAGCAAAACTCAGCTGGGCCAGGCATGTGGCATAGATGTAGGAGCCGCATCAGCGGCTATCCTTAGAGCGTAAGACCGGAAGGAGGTGGCAGAATGCCAACAATTAATCAGCTGATCCGTAAAGGTAGACAGACCAAGGAAAAGAAAAGCGCTTCTCCGGCTCTTCTCTTTGTACAGAATACCTTGAAGGATAAGGAGCTAGAGATGCCCAAGGGTTCTCCGCAAAAGAGAGGCGTTTGCACTAAGGTGTCTACCATGACACCAAAGAAACCAAACTCCGCTTTAAGAAAGATCGCCCGTGTCCGCTTGACCAATGGTATTGAAGTATCCTCCTACATTCCTGGCGAAGGCCACAACCTGCAGGAGCACTCCGTAGTACTTATCAGAGGCGGCCGCGTCAAAGACTTGCCTGGCGTCCGTTATCATATTGTCAGAGGTACAATGGATACTGCTGGTGTAAAAGATCGCCGTCAGGGACGTTCTAAATATGGTGCTAAGAAGCCTAAAGAATAATCGCAAAAAGGAGGTTAATATAAGATGCCAAGGCGTGGACACGTACCTAAGAGATACGTTCTGCCAGACCCAATTTACCATAGTCCCGTTTTAAGCCAGTTTATAAATAAACTGATGCTTGATGGTAAAAAAGGTACTGCAGAATCGATTATTTATGGTGCCTTGGATATCGTGGCCGAGAAAAATGGCCAGGATCCAATTGAGGTACTTAATAAAGCTCTTGATAATGTAATGCCAGTTGTAGAAGTCAAAGCTCGCCGTGTTGGTGGTGCCACTTATCAGGTACCAGTAGAAGTTCCTAGCAATCGTCGCATGGCTTTAGCTATGAGATGGATGATACAGAACTCCAGAGATCGCAGCGAGGATACTATGGCTGCAAAGATGGCTGGCGAAATTATTGATGCTGCCAATAATACTGGCGGTTCAGTTAGAAAAAAAGAAGATACTCACCGCATGGCCGAGGCCAACAAAGCTTTTGCTCATTATCGTTGGTAGGCTACTGCCCGGCCGTGGGTCAGGGCAGGATAAGGAGGCACCTGCTCATACCACTGGCGGTCTCCCGACCATTTATAAGCATCAATGCTTGGGGGTCGGTCTGGGGTCAGGTATTCGCACCCTTATTTGAGCATGGTAACCGTCAGACGATAGACTGGCCTGGCTATTGGCGAGACTCACTAGTGTAAGGAGGGGAAAGTGGGTGCCTAGAGAGTTCCCACTCGAAAAAACTCGCAATATCGGCATTATGGCCCATATTGACGCAGGAAAAACTACGACAACAGAAAGAATTCTGTTTTATACAGGGAAAGTTCATAAGATGGGCGAAACCCATGAGGGTGCCGCTACTATGGACTGGATGGTGCAAGAACAAGAGAGAGGCATTACCATTACTTCAGCAGCTACAACGTGCCAATGGAAAAATCATAGAATCAATATTATCGATACGCCCGGCCACGTTGATTTCACTGTTGAGGTAGAACGGTCACTTAGAGTGCTCGATGGAGCTGTGGCTGTTTTCTGTGCTGTTGGTGGTGTTGAACCACAATCAGAAACTGTCTGGAGACAGGCAGATCATTATAAGGTTCCTAGAATAGCCTTTATTAACAAAATGGATCGAACTGGTGCGGACTTTTTCAGAGTAGTAGATATGATTTCTGATAGACTAGCTGCTCGTCCAGTACCTCTTCAAATTCCTATCGGTGCTGAAGATAACTTCAAAGGCATGGTAGACCTTATTACTAATAAAGCAATCATCTATATAGACGATTTAGGAACTAAGTCTGAAGAAGATCCAATTCCAGATGATTTAGTTGATTTAGTCGCCGAGAAAAGGCAAGAGATGATTGAAGCTGTTGTAGAAACCGATGAGGATCTGATGACTCGCTATTTAGAGGGCGAAGAAATTAGTGAATCAGAAATTAAAGCGGCTATTAGAAAAGCCACTTGTAAAAACATTATTGTTCCAGTACTCTGTGGTTCAGCCTTTAAAAATAAGGGCGTACAGAGATTACTTGATTCCATTGTCGACTACTTACCATCACCTTTGGATGTAGACGATGTCAAAGGAACTATACCTGGAACAGAGGATGTAGTTACAAGGAAATCATCTGAAGATGAACCTTTCGCGGCTTTGGCCTTTAAGATTATGACGGACCCTTTTATAGGTAAACTTTGTTATTTTAGAGTTTACTCGGGTACTTTAGATGCTGGTTCCTATGTCCTTAACTCAACTAAGGGTAAGAAAGAACGCATTAGTCGCATTTTGCTTATGCACGCTAACCACAGACAAGAAGTGGAAACGGTTTATGCTGGCGACATTGCTGCAGGTGTAGGTCTCAAGTTTACTTCTACAGGCGACACTCTCTGTAGTGAAAATAAGCCGATAGCACTTGAGTCTATGACCTTCCCAGAACCAGTTATCGATATCGCCATTGAACCAAAAACAAAAAATGATCAAGATAAACTTTCTCAAGCACTTCAACGCTTGGCGGAAGAAGACCCAACTTTCCGTGTCAGCACAAACGAAGAAACTGGCCAGACAATTATTGCTGGTATGGGTGAACTCCACTTGGAGATCATCGTTGACAGACTTTTAAGAGAGTTTAGGGTTGGAGCTAATGTTGGTAACCCACAGGTTGCTTACAGAGAAACAATTTCTAAACCAGTTCGTGCTGAAGGTAAGTTTATTAGACAGTCTGGTGGTCGTGGCCAATACGGTCATTGTGTTTTGGCGATGAAACCAAACGAGCCAGGCAAAGGATTTGTTTTTGAAAATAAAATTGTTGGTGGCGTCGTACCTAAAGAATACGTTGGTCCAATTCAAGCTGGTATTGAGGAAGCAATGAATTCTGGTGTCTTAGCTGGGTTCCCAGTAGTCGATGTCATTGTTAGCCTTGTAGATGGTTCTTACCATGAGGTTGACTCTAGTGAAATGGCATTTAAGATTGCAGGTTCCATGGGCTTTAAGGATGGAGCTAACAAAGCTGGCCCAGTTTTACTTGAGCCTGTTATGAAGGTTGAAGTAGTTACTCCAGATGATTTCTTAGGCGATGTTATGGGTGATTTAAACAGTAGGCGTGGACGTATTGAGGGCATGAGCCAACGCCCAGGCGCACAAGAAGTGCGTGCAATTGTTCCGCTTGCTGAGATGTTTGGCTATGTGAACCAACTTCGTTCCATTACACAAGGACGTGCAAACTACGTTATGACATTCTCTCACTACGAACAGGTTCCAGCCAGTATAGCTGAAGCTATTATTAAAAAGGGTTAATAAACCTAAAAAGGAGGCTATAAAAATGGCTAAGGCGAAATTTGAGCGTAATAAGCCACACGTTAACATTGGTACCATTGGTCACGTTGACCATGGTAAGACAACACTTACTGCTGCTATCACAAATTATCTTTCTTCTAAGGGCTATGCTCAAGCTAAAAAATATGATGAGATTGACGCTGCTCCTGAAGAGAAAGAGCGTGGAATTACTATTAACACTTCTCACGTTGAGTACGAGACGGATAACCGTCACTATGCTCACGTAGACTGCCCGGGCCACGCTGACTATGTTAAAAACATGATTACTGGTGCTGCTCAGATGGACGGTGCTATCCTAGTAGTTTCCGCCGCTGACGGTCCAATGCCACAGACCAGAGAGCACATCTTGCTCGCTCGTCAGGTTGGTGTTCCAGCTATCGTTGTTTTCCTTAACAAAGCTGACATGGTCGACGATCCTGAACTTATCGAGCTTGTTGAAATGGAAGTTCGTGAGCTTCTCGATCAATATGAGTTCCCTGGTGATGATACACCTATCATCATTGGTTCAGCTCTTAAAGCACTTGAGAGTGGCGATCTCAACGATAAATGGAATCAAGCCATTGGCAAGCTCATGGAAACTGTTGACCAATATGTTCCACAACCAGAGCGCGAGGTTGACAAACCTTTCTTGATGCCTGTTGAGGACGTATTCACCATTACTGGTCGTGGTACCGTTGCTACCGGTCGTGTAGAACGTGGTTCCATCAAGGTCAGCGATCCTGTAGAAATCGTTGGTATTCATGCAACCAAGAACTCTGTTGTAACTGGTGTTGAGATGTTCCGTAAGATTTTGGATACAGCTGAAGCTGGTGACAACATTGGTATCTTGCTTCGTGGTATTGAGCGTAAGGATATTGAACGTGGTCAGGTTGTTGCCAAGCCAGGTTCTATCACACCTCATACTAAGTTTGAAGCCAACGTTTACGTTTTGAAAAAAGAAGAAGGTGGCCGTCACAAGCCTTTCTTCTCTGGTTACCGTCCACAGTTCTATTTCAGAACTACTGACGTAACTGGCAGCATCACCTTACCTGAAGGTGTTGAAATGGTTATGCCTGGCGATAATATTACAATGACTGTTGAGCTCATTGCACCTATTGCTATGGAAGAGAACCTCCGCTTCGCTATCCGCGAAGGTGGTCATACGGTTGGTGCTGGTGTTGTTAGTAAGATTATTAAGTAACAACCTAGTTCCCATGTCGAGGTAGCGGCTAAGGCCCGCCTTTCGCCGCTACCCACTTTTTTTGCGACCTTGACAAATGTCAATAAAGGAGGGAACAGTAAATGAAACAGAAGATACGTATTCGCCTCAAGGCTTTTGACCATGTAGTTCTAGACCAATCAGCTCGCAAGATTGTCGAAACAGCTGAGAAGACTGGAGCTAAGGTCGCTGGGCCAATTCCTCTCCCAACAGAGAGAAATATCTATACAATACTACGTTCTGTTCACGTTCACAAAGATTCACGTGAGCAATTTGAGATGAGAACACATAAAAGACTCATCGACATTCTCGAGCCCAACGCTAAAACCGTTGATGCTCTAATGAGACTAGACCTGCCTGCAGGTGTGGATATCGAGATTAAGCTCTAAGGTTCCCTCCTGGATTCAGGTGGGGCAACTCTCCTCACATGCAGTTGGCATAAGAGGCAGTAAGGAGGTGTAGATAATGCCCAAAGCAATTCTTGGCAGAAAAGTAGGTATGACACAAGTTTTTGCTGAAGACGGAACAGTTATTCCTGTAACTGTTATCGAAGCTGGTCCATGTAAGGTTATTCAAGTAAAGACTGCTGAGGTTGATGGCTACGAAGCTGTGCAGATAGGATTTGGCGCAGTTAATGAAAAAAAGGTTAATAAACCTCTTGAAGGTCACTACAAAAAAGCATCCACTAATCCAACTCGTTATCTGAGAGAAGTTGAACTCGATGAAAACGAAGAGTTAAAAGCAGGCGATGTCATTAAGGCCGACCTCTTCAAAGAGGGCGATATTGTTGATGTCACTGGTACTTCCAAAGGACACGGATTTAGTGGTACAGTGAAACAATGGAATTTTAAGATTGCCGCCAGAGCTCATGGTTCTAAATACCATAGAGGCGTCGGTTCTTTAGGCTCCATTGATCCAGCTCGTATCTTCAAAGGAAGAAAGATGCCTGGTCGCTATGGTAATGAGAGGGTTACTATTCAAAATCTCGTTGTTGTAGCAGTTGATGCTGACAAGAATCTTCTTCTTGTTAGAGGTTCTGTACCAGGTATCAAAGGCAGTCTGGTAACTGTTCGTAAGGCTGTTAAAGCCTAATCTCACTAGTTACAGGAAAGGAGGCAGCAAAAATGCCCCAAGTGGCTGTTTTTAACATCGAAGGTAAGCAAGTAGGACAGCTTGATCTAAGTGATAGGGTGTTTGCAGCTGAAATTAATCCACACCTTATGCATGAAGCTGTGACAATGTACCTTGCTCGCCAAAGAGTGGGGACCGCTGCCACCAAGACGAGAACAATGGTAAGAGGTGGCGGCCGTAAACCTTGGAGACAAAAGGGTACTGGTAGAGCTCGTCAAGGTTCAATCAGAGCCCCTCAATGGAAAGGCGGCGGCGTAGTTTTTGGACCTTTGCCTAGAGACTATAGCTATTCTATGCCTAAGAAAGCAAGAAGAGCTGCTTTACGTTCAGCTCTTTCAGCTAAAACTCAAAACCAGGGTATTATCGTCTTGGAAAATTGGCAGGTAGATGCTCCCAAGACCAAGCATGTTGTTGAAGTGCTTAAGAATCTCTCTGTAGCCGGCAAAAAGATTCTTATTGTTACAGGAGATAGTGACATTCTCTTGTACAAGTCTGCTCGTAATATTCCTTCTGTCGGCACAATTGCTGCTCAGGATCTCAATACTTATGAGGTACTGAAAAATGACATCCTCGTCATGACCAAGGACGCAGTAGCCAAGGTCGAGGAGGTGCTCGATTAATGGAATTTGTACACGATATTATAAGAAAACCAATTGTTACTGAAAAGACAGTTGCTCTAATGGAGCAAAACAAATATACTTTCGTAGTCGACAATCGCGCTACCAAAACAGAAATCAAACGCGCTGTCGAAAAGATCTTTAATGTCAAGGTGGTTAAGGTAGCTACAATGAACATGCATGGGAAGCTAAGAACCATGGGTAGAACCAAAGGTTATCGCCCTGATTGGAAAAAAGCTATCGTAACATTAGCCGAAGGTAACAGAATTGAGATCCTCGAAGGTATGTGATAAGTACCGGTAAAGGAGGTTATTGCTGTGGGTGTGAAGTCATTCAAACCTACCTCCCCTAGCCGCCGTTTTATGTCAGTTTCTGATTTTGCAGAGATTACTACTGATAAGCCGGAGAAGTCGCTCTTAGCACCACTAAAGTCTAAGGGTGGACGTAATGCTGAAGGTAGAATTACGGCAAGGCATCAGGGTGGAGGCCACAAACGCAAATACCGCATTATTGACTTTAAGCGGAATAAAGATGGCATTCCAGCTAAAGTAGCTTCTGTTGAGTATGATCCAAATAGATCAGCTCGAATCGCACTGCTAAACTATGCAGACGGTGAGAAGCGCTATATACTACAACCTGCAGGACTTAAAGTTGGCGACACTATAATTTCTGGTCCTAGTGCAGATATTAAACCTGGTAATGCATTACCATTGGCTAATATTCCTGTAGGTACCATCGTTCACAACATTGAACTAGAACCAGGTAAAGGCGGACAAATGGTTCGCTCAGCTGGCACAGGTGCTCAGCTAATGGCTAAAGAAAACGGTTATGCAACATTACGTCTTCCTTCGGGTGAGATGAGAATGGTGTTAGATACCTGCCGTGCAACTATAGGTCAGGTTGGTAATCTCGAGCATGAGAATATCACCGTTGGTAAAGCAGGTAGAAGCCGTTGGGTTGGTAAACGTCCTCATGTTCGTGGCGTAGCTATGAACCCTGTCGACCATCCACATGGCGGTGGCGAAGGCCGTGCACCAATCGGTCACCCAGGTCCACTTACTCCTTGGGGCAAACCTTCATTGGGTTACCGCACCAGGAAGAAGAAGCCGTCTGATCGCTTGATTGTTAGAAGAAGACACTAGGATGCGTTGTCTATATACTTCTAAATCGAAGGGAGGTTGTGGCAAGCATGGGAAGATCCAGTAAAAAGCAGCCATATATTGAAGAGAAATTGCTGCAGCGAGTCCAGGAGATGAACACCAAAGGCGAGAAAAAGGTAGTAAAAACTTGGTCTCGTAGCTCTACAATCTATCCTGAGCTAGTTGGCCACACTTTTGCAGTGCACGACGGCCGCAAGCATGTTCCGGTCTACATTACTGAGGACATGGTCGGGCATAAGCTAGGCGAGTTCGCCCCAACACGGACATTCCGTGGTCATGGCGGTACGGCAGAACGCGCGTCGGCCCTCAAAAAATAAAGAGAGGGGGATAGCACATGAATGAAGCTAAAGCTACTGCCCGCATGATCCGGATGACGCCAAGAAAGGTTCGTCAAGTTATCGACTTGATTAGAGGCAAGAGTCTCGAAGAAGCAGAGAAGATTCTCAAACTTACTCCGAGAAGAGCTAGCTACCATATTGGCAAGGTTCTGGATTCTGCGGCAGCAAATGCAGAAAATAATTTTAATATGGATCGCGATGAGTTATTTGTAAGTAAGGCCTATGTTGATGAAGGTCCTACACTTAAAAGAGTAAGATTTCATTCAAGAGGCCAAGCAGACACTCTGATGAAGAGAACAAGCCATATTACTGTTGTATTAAGTGAAAAAAAGGAGGGGTGAGGAATGGGTCAGAAAACGCATCCACTAGGAATGCGGCTAGGCATTATTAAAGATTGGGATGCCAGATGGTATGCGGAAAAAGACTATGCCAAACTTCTCCACGAAGATCTGAAGATCCGTAAGTTGGTCAAGGAGAGGTTCTTCAACGCAGGAGTCGCTCGCATCGAACTGGAAAGAGCAGCTAACATGGTTAAAATCACCATCCATACTGCCAAACCAGGTATGGTTATTGGTAAAGGTGGTACCATGGTAGACGAGTTTCGTAAAGAATTAGAGAAAAAGACTAGTAGACAGATCTCCATCAATATCATCGAAGTTAAAAAACCTGATCTTGATGCACAGCTTGTTGCTGAGAGTATTGCTAGTCAGTTAGAAAGAAGAATTGCCTTCCGCCGTGCAATGCGTCAGGCAAAACAAAAGGCCATGAAAATGGGAGCACAAGGCATTAAAATTGCTGTCTCCGGTCGCCTTGGCGGTGCAGAAATTGCTAGAACCGAATGGACTCCAGAAGGTTCAGTTCCTCTGCAAACCCTGCGCGCTGATATTGATTATGGATTTGCCGAAGCTTATACAACTTACGGCAAGATTGGCGTAAAGGTTTGGATCTATAAAGGAGAAGTGCTTCCCGAAAGAAATTAAGGAGTCGCAAGGAGGCGAGAAGCAGTGCTTATACCAAAGCGCGTCAAGTACCGCAAAGTACAGCGCGGCCGTATGAAGGGCAAAGCCATCCGCGGCTCACAGATAACATCTGGTGAGTTCGGTTTGCAGGCATTAGAACCAGGATGGATCACTGCAAGCCAGATAGAGGCCGCTCGTGTTGCCATGACAAGATTTATTAAACGTGGCGGTCAAGTCTGGGTTAAAATATTCCCCGATAAGCCTGTTACCAAGAAGCCTGCTGAAGTGCGTATGGGTAGCGGAAAAGGCTCACCTGAGTTCTGGGTAGCAGTCGTACGTCCCGGCCGTGTTATGTTTGAAATTGCTGGCGTTAGCGAGGACATCGCTAGAGAAGCCATGAGATTGGCAGCCCATAAACTGCCTATTAAAACTAAGTTTGTTATAAAGGAAAAGGCAGGTGACGCAAATGAAAGCTAAAGAGGTTCGTGATCTTGGCGATAAAGAATTGAAACAGCAGCTAGGCGACCTCAAAGAGGAGCTTTTCAATCTGCGTTTCCAACTGGCTACTGGCCAACTTGACAACGTCAAGAGAATTGCCGAAGTCCGTAAATCAATCGCTAGAGTAAAGACCGTTATTAAGGAAAGAGAACTAGCAGCTAAGAAATAACGCCCCAGGTAGCAAAGGAGGGGAGTTCTATTGGCTAACGAGACCATCACTGTAAATAACCACAAGACACGTGTTGGTGTAGTGGTTAGCGATAAAATGGATAAGACCGTGGTTGTAGAGATCGTCAGACTATATTCACATCCTCTCTACAAAAAACGTGTTAAAACCACCAAGCGCTATAAGGCTCACGATGAGAACAATGAATGCCAAGTTGGCGACAAAGTGCTCATTGAAGAGTGTCGTCCACTGAGCCGTGATAAGAGCTGGAAGGTTATTGAGATCGTAGAAAAAGCCAAGTAATGGACGAATCGTAGGTAGAGAGGAGGGGTAGAGATGATTCAGCAGGAAAGTATGTTGAATGTGGCCGACAATACAGGTGCACGTAAGGTGCTTTGCATTAGAGTCCTTGGTGGTAGCACTCGTCGCTATGCACATGTAGGCGATGAGATTATAGCTACTGTGAAGGAAGCTGCACCAGGCGGTACTGTTAAAAAAGGCGAAGTAGTCCGTGCGGTTATTGTTAGAACCAAGCAACCTGTAAGAAGAAAAGACGGTAGCTATATCCGCTTTGATGACAACGCCGCAGTAATTGTCGATACCCAGAAAAACCCTCGTGGTACTCGTATCTTTGGACCTATTGCCCGCGAGCTCCGCGAGAAAGATTACATGCGCATCATCTCCCTAGCCCCGGAAGTACTCTAAACTTCTTTCCGGGGAAGGCGTTATCAAACAAAGGGGGGAAAAAGCTTACCCATGAACATGAATAAGATCCATGTCAAAAAAGGCGATACCGTTACCATTATTTCTGGTGATGACAAAGGAAAAAAAGGTAAGGTACTTCGCGTTGACGATAAAAAAGGTCGAGTTGTTGTGGAAGGTCTTAACATGATGAAAAAGCATTTGAGACCAAACCGCGATAACCCACAGGGTGGCATCGTACAAATACCTGCTCCTATGAAGAGCAGTAAGGTTATGATTGTTTGCCCAAGTTGTGGGAAGCCAACGCGCATCGCTCGTGAAAAACGTAATGACGGTAAAGTGCGCGTCTGCAAACAGTGCAATAAAGTTATTGACTGATTTTGCGCTAGGAAAGGAGGTTAGCTCCCATGCCACGTCTGAAAGACCTCTATCTGCAGGCTGTTGTACCTGCAATGACAGAGAAGTTCGGATATAAAAGCCCAATGGAAGTACCTAAGCTCGTAAAGATCGTTGTCAACATGGGCGTTGGAGAGGCTAAGGAAGATCCTAAGACTCTTGATGCTGCAGTGAGAGAACTCACTACCATCACTGGTCAAAAGCCCGCCATTGCCAGAGCCAAGAAATCAGTGGCTGCCTTTAAACTCCGTGCTGGCATGCCAATTGGCTGTAAGGTAACCTTAAGAGGAGATCGTATGTTTGAGTTCTTTGATAGGTTGCTGTCAATTGGTTTACCACGCATCCGCGATTTCCGCGGTGTTTCACCTAAAGGATTTGATGGGCACGGCAACTATACTCTTGGTATAAAAGAGCAGATTATCTTCCCAGAGATAAGCTACGATGAAGTCGATGCTATCCGCGGCATGGATATCTGCATTGTCACTACTGCAAAGACTGACGAAGAAGCTTACGAGTTGCTTAAGCTACTAGGAATGCCATATAGGGCGGCATAAGTCCTTATTTGGCACCTAGGCCACTAATACTCACGGAGGAGGGAAGAGCGTGGCCAAAAAGTCAATGAGAATCCGCGCTGCAAGGCCCCAGAAGTTTGAAGTTAGGGTTCACAATCGTTGTAATATTTGTGGTCGCCCGCGTGGATATATGCGTAAATTTGGAATGTGCCGCATCTGCTTCCGCAAGCTAGCACTCGAAGGCAAACTCCCAGGTGTGCGCAAAGCTAGCTGGTGACATGTGGCATAATCCTTGCTAAAGATTCGTAAAGGAAGGGGGATGCTAGGATGATCACAACTGATCCGGTAGCTGATATGCTGACGAGAATCCGGAATGCCGGTGCAGTTTACCATGATAAAGTCGATGTTCCCACATCGAAGCTAAAGACAGAGATCGCCCGGATACTCAAAGAGGAAGGCTATATCAAGGATTACCAACTCATTAGCGAGAACAATCAGTCCTCGATCAGAATCTTCCTGAAGTATGGCGAGAAGAAGAAGCCTATTATTGCTGGCTTGAAAAGAATCAGCAAACCTGGCTTGCGTGTATATGCTAATTCAACTGAGATTCCAAAGGTTCTCGGTGGACTAGGTACCGCTGTTATCTCGACATCGAAGGGCGTATTGACAGATAAAGAAGCCAGAAAGCTCGGAGTAGGCGGAGAGGTTCTCTGCTTCATCTGGTAATGGCGTAAACTTGACGGCAAGGAGGTGTAGTTGCTGTGTCACGTATAGGAAGAATGGAAATCACGGTTCCTAGTGGCGTGGAGGTCAAAATGGGCGATGAGAGACTACTTACAGTCAAAGGCCCAAAAGGGACTCTCCATCAAGTTTTGCCCGAAGGAATCGATATGAATTTAGAAAACGGCAAACTTCACTTTACCCGCCAGAACGACGGACAAAGTGCCTTACATGGCATGACCCGTGCTCTGGTAAACAATATGGTTACTGGCGTGACCCAAGGGTTTCAAAAAACTCTTATCATTCAAGGCGTCGGTTACAGAGCCAACAAGGATGGCAAGAAGCTCGTTCTAAACGTAGGCTATTCCCATCCTGTTGAGATGATACCTTATGAAGGCCTAGAAATTGAAGTGCCTGAACCAACAAAAGTAATTGTTAAAGGCGCAGATAAACAAAAGGTTGGCGAATTTGCCGCCAAGATCAGAGCAGTTCGCTTACCAAGCGTCTATAAGTCTGATCGTGGTATAAACAAAGGTATTATCTATGAAGGCGAAGTCGTGCGGAGTAAAGCCGGCAAGACCGGTGCTAAGAAGTAAACCGGCTGCTTAAGGCTGAAAGATAAGACATAAAGTCTACCGTACGAAAGGAGTGAGTATCTCGTGGCTTTTAATCGTAGAGAAGCCAGAATACGTCGCCAGGTGCGTGCCCGCAAAAAAGTTATTGGCACTCCTGAAAGGCCTCGCTTGGCGGTGTTTCGCAGTGCAAAGCACATCTATGCCCAGATTATTGATGATGCTTCTGGTTCAACCATAACCGCTGCATCAACTCTGAGCCCGGAACTTAGAGATGTAATCTCCTATGGCGGCAATATCGAGAGCGCTCAGAAAGTTGGCGAACTTATTGCCAAAAAAGCCAAGGAAAAGGGCATTGAAAAGGTTGTATTTGATCGCGGCGGCAACCTGTATCACGGTCGTGTGCAGGCTCTAGCAGAAAGTGCTAGAGAAGCTGGTCTCGACTTCTAATATGGAGGGCAAAGGAGGGAAACGATTTGGCGCAGGTAGATCCCAACAAACTGGAGCTAAAAGAACGCGTTGTTAGTATCAACCCGGTTTCAAAGACCGTTAAGGGTGGTAAAAACCGCAGCTTCAGAGCCCTGGTAGTTGTAGGTGATGGCGAGCGTTATGTAGGTGTTGGTCTAGGTAAGGCCAGAGAGGTTACAGACGCTATTCGTAAGGGCATGGAAGAAGCCAAGAAGAATCTCATTGAGGTTCCTGTTGTTGGCACCACAATTCCCCATGCCATTACTATGAGGTATAGCGGAGCCCAGGTTCTTTTAAGACCTGCTTCCGAAGGTACTGGTGTTATCGCCGGCGGCGCTGTTCGTGCTGTATTAGAGCTTGGCGGCATCAAGGATGTCTTGTCCAAATCTTTAGGCTCGAGCAATGCAATAAACGTTACCATGGCAACACTTGAAGCTTTGAAAAACCTGAAAACTAAAGAAGAGGTCGCTCGTAAAAGAGGTCTCGAGGTTGAAAGGTTTGCAGAGTAATAGATACGGAAAAGTCAGAAGCAAGGAGGTGGCAATATGAGACTTCATGAGCTAGCACCTGCCGAGGGTTCCAAAAGACGCGTAAATAGAGTGGGTCGTGGTACCGGTTCTGGATCAGGAAAAACTGCTGGCAAAGGACACAAGGGACAGTTGGCACGCTCTGGTGGTGGCAAAGGCCCTGGTTTTGAAGGTGGCCAGACTCCACTGCAACGCCGTCTACCTAAACGAGGCTTTACTAGTATATTCAAGAAGGAATATTCCATCATTAACATCGATGACCTAAACAGCTTTGATGCAGGTACTGAAGTAACTCCAGAGTTACTAAAGAAAAGTGGGCTGGTTAAAGGTCAACTGGATATAAAAGTCTTAGGCAATGGTGTGCTAGAGAAGGCATTGACTGTCAAGGCTCAGAAATTCTCCAAGGCTGCCGTTGAGAAGATCGAAGCAGCTGGCGGAAAAGTCGAGGTGATCTAATTGCTGGACGCGCTTAAGAATGCTTTGCGCATTCCCGATCTGCGCAAGAAGATCCTGTACACGTTTGGGCTGTTGATTATCTATCGCCTAGGGGCCTATGTAGTTATTCCAGGAATTGATCCTACCCAAGTTACTTTAGGTGCCGAGGGTGGGGTTATAGGCCTCTTGGATCTTTTTACTGGCGGTGCTCTCAGCAACATGTCCATCTTTGCACTGAACGTTGGTCCATATATTACAGCCAGCATTGTGTTGCAACTTTTGGCAATGGTCATTCCTTCGCTTGAAGAGATGAGCAAAGAGCCAGATGGTCAAAAAAAGATTGCTCAGTACACCCGCTATGGTTCGATTGTTTTAGCAGTAATCCAGTCCCTAGGATTAGTGGCCTGGATTAGTAGCATGGGTGCAATTAGAAACCCTGGATTCTTCTCTAGTTTCACTATAGTTGCTACTATGACAGCAGGTACAACGCTTGTTGTTTGGCTCGGTGATAAGATCACTGAAAAAGGTATCGGTAATGGTATATCACTACTTATCTTTGCCGGTATATTGGCTAGAGTGCCAGCTCAAACCCTAGGCTTAATTGGTTCTATAGGTGAGGGCGGTATCTCGATTTTCACAGTGTTACTATTTATGATTTTTGCCTTAGCGATTATCGCTGCTGTAGTTTATATAACTGAAGGTCAGCGTAGAATCCCTGTGCAATATCCCAAAAAGGTCGTTGGTCGCAAAGTATATGGTGGTCAAAGCACCTACATTCCACTACGTGTGAATCAAGCAGGTGTTATGCCAATTATCTTTGCCTCATCTGTTTTAGGCTTCCCCATCACTCTGGCGAAGTTCATTCCTGCCCTGAAAGGTATAAGCGATTTCTTTGATAAATATTTCCTTGTATATGCAGTTCTTTATGCATTATTGGTAATAGTATTCACTTACTTCTATTCAGCAGTATCCTTCAATACTCAAGAGATTACTGAGAATATTAAGAAGTATGGCGGATTCATTCCAGGGTACAGACCTGGTCAGCCTACATCACAGTTCTTAGATAGAGTGTTAGGACGTATTACTCTAGCAGGTGCGTTCTTCCTAGCTTTTATAGCGGTTTTACCGTTTATATTGCAAGCTTTAACTAGAATTCGTGGTCTAGATTTCGGTGGTACCAGTTTGCTGATTGTCGTAGGTGTTGCTATAGATACTATCAAACAACTCGAAGCACAACTACTCATGCATCAATATGAAGGCTTTATAAAATAATCAGCATCTGTTCTAGGGAGTGAAGCCAGATGAGACTAGTAGTATTAGGAGCTCCAGGAGCAGGCAAGGGGACACAGGCGTCTCAACTGGCAGAGTATTACCATTGCCCCCATGTCTCGACCGGGGAGATTTTTCGCAGGGCTATAAAAAACCAGACCGAACTAGGGAAGGAGGCCGACCGCCATATTAGTCATGGGCGGTTGGTCCCCGATACCATTACGATTGAGCTGGTTAAACAGCGAATTGAAGAGCCGGACTGCCAATTCGGCTTTATTCTAGACGGATATCCTCGCACTGTTAAACAAGCCGAAGGTCTTGATAAAATTCTTAAAAGTAAAGGTTTAGCACTCGATGCAGCGTTACACCTTGAACTAGGGGAACAAGAGATATTTCGACGGCTAGGAAACAGGAGGGTATGTAGCAAATGTGGTGCAACCTATCATCTTGATAGCTTGCCTCCCAAACAACCAGGTATCTGTGATCGTTGTGGAAGTCCACTATATCAACGAGACGATGATCGTGAAGATACTATTAAAGAACGTTTGGTTGTGTATCATCATGAAACAGAGCCTGTTCTCCGCTATTATAGAGAACAGAAAACACTATTAGTAATTAATGGTGAAGGAGATATAACCAAAGTTTATGAAGCGATCATAAATAGCCTGGAGACAAGGAGCCTAAGAGCTAATGATTGTCATTAAGAGCGAGCACGAACGGGGATTAATGCGACAAGCTGGTCAGATTGTGGCCATTGTCCTTAAAGAACTAGAAGCAAAGATTAAACCAGGGGTTACCACTAAAGAGTTAGATGAAATTGCTGAGAATCTCATCTCAAAATTGGGTGGTGTACCTGCGTTTAAAGGATATGGCGGTTTCCCCGCTAGTATATGTGCTTCAGTGAATCAAGAAGTTGTGCATGGTATCCCCGGTTCGAGAGTGCTTCAGGATGGAGATATCATCAGTATCGATGTTGGTGCTTTTTACGAGGGGTACTGCGGTGATGCTGCCCGGACCTTTGGGGTTGGAGAGATATCGCCTGTTGCCGTTAAGCTGCTCCAAGTTACAAAAGAGGCTCTAGATAAGGGCGTAGCCATGGCTGTCAAAGGCAACCGCCTTTCAGATATCGGGCATGCCATACAGACCCATGTCGAAGCAAACGGCTTAAGTGTTGTCAGACAGTATGTGGGTCATGGAATTGGAAGAAAAATGCACGAAGAACCTCAAGTACTAAACTTCGGTCAGCCTGGCCGTGGGCCCAGACTTAAAGCTGGTATGGCTTTAGCCATCGAGCCAATGGTCAATGTTGGTCAATTCGCGGTCAAGACTCTCAGCGATAACTGGACCGTTGAAACTCAAGACGGTTCCCTGTCGGCTCATTTCGAGAATACAGTCTTCATAACAGAAGAAGGTAACGAAGTCTTAACCGCTCAGGAGGAACAATAATGTTTCGGTTTTTTTCTAAGAGAGAAGACGAAGGGGAAAGTGACAATTCTGGTATTCCTTTAAAACGAGGCGACATTGTCCTGTCGACAAAAGGGCGGGATAGAGGTACAATATATGTTGTTGTAGATATCCTACCACCAAGGTTTTGCTTGGTTTCTGATGGTCGTAAGCGGGCTGTCGCCGAACCAAAGAAGAAAAGCCATCGTCACTTAAAATTAGTCGGTCAGATTGACTCGCATAATTTAACAGACTGGGGAACGAAAGACAGTTTGATAAATCGCGAGATCAGAAAGGCCCTTGAGGATTTTGTGCGTACAGAAACTGAGGAGGGTGGTTTACAGTAATGGCCAATAAGGACGTCCTAGAGGTCCAGGGGACAGTAGTTGAGACACTGCCTAATGCCATGTTCCGTGTTGAACTGGA
This sequence comes from Firmicutes bacterium UBA4881, assembly GCA_002399235.1. GTDB lineage: Bacteria > Bacillota > DTU065 > DTU065 > DTU065 > UBA4881. The sequence continues at coordinate 90,420 of DHDH01000039.1, forward strand.
AAATGGGCACATTGTACTTGCCCACATTTCCGGCAAGATACGTATGAATTTTATTAAAATCTTGCCAGGAGATAAAGTGCTCTTGGAGCTGACTCCGTATGACCTCAGCCGCGGCCGCATTGTCTATAGGTTTAAGTAATGCAAAGGAGGCTTAGGTATGAAGGTCAGAGCATCGGTTAAGCCAATCTGTGAGAAGTGCAAAGTTATTAGACGCAAAGGTATTGTCAGGATTATTTGCGAAAATCCCAAGCATAAACAGAAACAAGGCTGAGAAAGTATATATTAGCAGGAAGTGGAGGTGTTTCCACAGTGGCACGTATTGCAGGAGTAGATCTTCCTCGCGAGAAGCGAGTTGAAGTTGCCCTAACTTACATTTATGGCATCGGTTTACCAGCATCTAAAAAGATTCTTGCTCAAGCTGGTGTAAGTCCAGATACTCGTGTAAAGGATCTTACCGAAGATGAGATCAACAAGATTCGTATGGCTATTGACTCAGGTTACAGGGTTGAAGGTGACTTGCGCCGTGAAATAAGCCAAAATATCAAGAGATTGATTGATATTGGCTCCTACCGTGGTTTACGTCACCGTAAAGGTTTACCTGTCCGCGGACAGAGAACCAAAACCAATGCCCGTACGAGAAAAGGCCCATCGAAGGGCAGTAAATAACTACGGGAAGGAGGATTGAGGATTAATGGCTAAAGCCCAGGCTAAAAAGCGTGTAAAAAGACGTGAAAGAAAAAATGTTAGCTTTGGTGTAGCACATATACGCTCCACCTTTAACAATACAATTGTGACCATCGCAGACAATCAAGGCGATGTAATCTCCTGGTCTAGCGCTGGAAATATGGGTTTTAAAGGTTCCAGAAAAGGCACACCTTTTGCTGCTGGTTTAGCAGCTGAAACAGCAGCAAAAGTAGCTTTGGATGTTGGCATGAGGGAGATTGAAGTATGGGTAAAAGGCCCTGGCGCTGGTAGAGAAGCTGCTATCAGATCCTTGCAAGCCGCTGGTCTGGATGTCACTTCTATTAAAGACGTTACTCCTATTCCCCATAATGGTTGCCGGCCGCCCAAGCGCCGTCGCGTATAATTTGCTAAGGTAGGAGGTGGAATAAGTATATGGCTAGATATGTTGGACCTAGTTGTAAGCTCTGCCGTAGAGAAGGGCAAAAGCTCTTTTTGAAAGGTGAGCGTTGCTATACAAAAAAATGTGCTGTAGAACGTCGTGCTTACGCACCTGGTGAACATGGTCAAGGCAGAAGCAAAGCTACTGAATATGCTCTCCACTTGAGAGAAAAGCAGAAGCTTCGCCGTATCTACGGTGTTTTAGAAGCTCAGTTCATCCGTTACTTTAAGGAAGCAGATTCCAAGAAGGGTGTAACTGGCGAAATGCTTCTCCAAATCCTCGAGCGTCGTCTCGATAACGTGATTTATCGTTTAGGCTTTGCTCGTTCTAGATCTGAAGCCAGACAATTAGTACGTCATGGTCACATTTTTGTAAACGGTAAAAAAATCGACATACCTTCTTACTTAGTAGAGGAAGGTGAGGTCATCGCAGTAAAGGCTGAGAGCAAGAGTTTGGCTCCATTCCAAGGTCTTGCCGACTTCCTCAGCAAGTACAAAGCACCAGCATGGCTCGAACTTGATGCTGATAATCTTCAGGGTAAAGTATTGCATTTGCCAGTACGCTCTGAAATTGATGTGGATGTTAAAGAACACCTCATCGTCGAGTTCTATTGATGCAGCTATTTGCTTGTCTACCATGGCAAGCTAAAGCTGTATAAAGAAGGAGGGTGTGGCAATGATCGAGATAGAAAAGCCAAAGATCGAGATTCAGGAGAAAACCGGCAACTATGGCAAATTTGTCGTAGAGCCGCTCGAGCGTGGGTATGGAATAACCCTAGGAAACTCTTTGCGGCGGATCCTGCTCTCATCCCTTCCAGGGTCAGCGGTGACCTCCATCCGCATGGATGGGGTTCTGCACGAGTTCTCGACGATCCCCGGAGTTGTGGAAGATGTCACAGATATTGTGCTTAATATAAAACAGCTCCTAGTTGTTCTCCATTCCGACGAGCCGGTGACTGGCAGGATTCAGAAGGAAGGGCCAGGTGAAGTAAGGGCTAGTGATATTATTGTTAGTCCTGAAGTTGAGATTCTCAATCCTGACCTGGTTATTGCAACCTTAGAAGAAGACGGTAAACTGAATCTTGAAATGCGCATTGAGCGTGGTCGTGGCTATGTTTCTGCGGAAAGAAATAAGCGGTCAAACATGCCTATTGGTGAAATTGCCGTCGATTCTATTTTTTCACCTGTTACTAGGGTAAACTTTGCTGTAGAGAATACCCGTGTAGGTCATGTGACCGATTACGACAGGCTAATCCTTGAAGCTTGGACGAATGGTAGTATTGAGCCTGATGAGGCTGTAAGTCTTGCTGCCAAGATCATGAGCGAACATTTACGCCTGTTTGTTGACTTGACTGACTCTGCCTCCGACATCGAGATTATGGTGGAGAAGGAAGAGAAGGAAAAGGATAAGGTATTGGAGATGAGCATTGAAGAATTGGATCTTTCAGTTCGCTCCTTCAATTGCCTAAAACGCGCTGGAATTAACACTGTTGAAGAACTGACCAAGAAGACAGAGGAAGATATGATGAAGGTTCGCAACCTCGGTAAAAAGTCACTAGAGGAAGTTAAAGCTAAGCTGGCTGATTATGGCTTAGCTCTGCGATCCGAGGAAGAATGATTCTCCAAAGAGGGAGGTGCTGCCCATGAAACGTGGTACTGGACGACTCGGGCGTGATGCCGCAGAGCGTAGAGCATTGCTCCGTTCGCTGTCGACCGCCTTCTTCCTGTCTGAAAAAATCGAAACCACTGAGGCCAAGGCCAAGGTCTTGCGCCCTGTCGTGGAAAAGCTTATCAGCCTTGGCAAAGAAGACTCTCTAAGCGCACGACGCCAAGCTGCCAGCTTTCTTGTTGACGAGAAAGCTATTGAGAAGCTATTCAAAGAGATCGCTCCACGTTATAAAGAGCGTCAAGGCGGATATACCAGAATAATCAAAACTGGTTTTCGCCGTGGTGATGCTACACCTAAAGCGATCATCGAACTTGTTTAATCATCAGGGCGCGGAGACCCAACGGGTTCTCTGCGCTTGTGCTAGGTGGGGGTGTGTAGCCCATGGAACCAATAATTAAAGTAAAAGATATATACCACCAGTATGGTGACACAGAGGCTTTACGAGGTGTATCTGTGAATGTCTATCCAGGCGAATTTTTAGCTGTAGTCGGGGCCAATGGCTCAGGTAAGTCTACCTTAGCCAGACATTTAAATGGTCTTCTGCTACCCTCTAGTGGAGAGGTTTTGGTGAAAAATCTTTCAACCAATAACCCAGATGATATCTGGACAATTAGAGCAATTGTTGGCATGGTTTTTCAAAATCCAGATAATCAGCTTGTCGCTACTACAATAGAGGAAGACGTAGCTTTTGGACCCGAGAATTTAGGCATTCCCAGTCCAGAGATTCGTACTAGAGTTGACGAAGCCCTTAAGTGGGTTAATATGTACGATTACCGTAAAAGATCACCTCATCAGCTCTCAGGTGGTCAAAAGCAACGTGTAGCTATTGCTGGAATATTAGCTATGCACCCAGAAGTCCTGGTGCTAGATGAACCAACTGCTATGCTAGACCCAATGGGTCGACAGGAAGTTCTCGAAGCTATTACCTATCTTAACCGCGAACTTAAAATGGCTGTAGTTTTAATTACTCACCATATGGATGAAGTGGTATTAGCAGATAGAGTAGTGGCAATGGGAGAAGGCAAAATTGCTGCTGAAGGAAACCCTAAAGAGTTATTTAAGAACACTGAACTTGTTACCAGTTTAGGTCTTGATGTCCCACAGGTATTTGCTTTAAGTAGTCTCTTGCGAGAAAATGGGTTAAAGATTGATTATGCCTTTAATCCTGAAGAGTTGGTGAATGCTTTATGCAGATTGAATTAAAAAACATCTCGTATACTTACCAAGGTCCATTGCCTGTGGCTGCATTGCATAACATCAATCTTACTGTGAAGACTGGGGAAATTCTTGGTCTTATTGGACATACAGGGTCAGGTAAATCAACCCTTTTACAACACCTAAACGGTTTAATAAAACCACAGGAAGGAGATGTTCTGGTGGATGGTCTCTCTGTAAAAAAAGGAGAGTTACCGCTCACCAGGCTCCGCTTCCGAGTGGGTTTGGTTTTTCAATATCCAGAACATCAGCTTTTTGAAGAGACAATTTTAAAAGAAGTAGCTTTCGGTCCCAGAAATATGAACCTTTCTGAAGACGAGATCGAAAAAAGAGTTAAACGTTCATTGATAGATGCAGGTATTGCAGAAGATCTTTATGAACGCTCACCGTTTGAACTTTCCGGAGGTCAAAAACGAAGAGTAGCTTTAGCTAGCATCTTAGCGATGGAGCCAGAGATATTGGTCTTAGATGAACCAACAGCTGGACTCGATCCTAGGGGTAGAAAAGATATTCTAAACTTCCTTGTTAATTGGCAAAATCCCAATCGAGGTATTGTCTTAGTTTCTCACAATATGGAAGAGATTGCTGCTTTTGCTGACCGGATTGTCGTACTCCATGAAGGTACTGTTTTTTTAGATGGTACACCGAAAGAAGTGTATTCTGAGGCTAAAAAGCTTGCTGAAGTTGGCATTAGAGTACCTCAAGTAAGCTTGGTTCTTAGTGGCCTACAAGAGAGAGGTTGGCCAGTTGAAAAAGGTGCTTTTACAGTGCCAGAAGCTGCCCAAGAAATTCTTGGTGCTTTAAAAAAGAGCCCTGGAGGTGAGCGTCATGGCCTTTGATGTGACCTTGGGACAATATATGCCGGGAGATTCTTTCCTGCACAGATTAGATCCTAGAACAAAGTTAGTCATGGCTCTTACTTTAATAGTGGTACTTTTTTTGGTTGATAGTTTTATCGGTTATCTTTGGATAGCAGGTTTTATTTTCTTAGCTATTATTAATGGAGATATTCCCCTAAAAAGTATTACTAGAGGGCTAAAACCTTTAACTGTAATTATCTTACTTACAGTTATACTTAATATCTTCTTTACAGAAGGTACTATTTTATGGCAGTGGGGATTTATTAGGATTACTAACGAAGGCATTATAAAAGGTATTTTGTTAGGTATACGTCTAATCCTACTTATTTTATCAACAACAGTAATGACTTTGACTACTTCGCCTTTAGCCATTACCGATGGGTTAGAGTATCTGCTTTCACCACTAAAAAAAGTTAAATTTCCTGTACATGAGTTGAGCATGATGTTAACTATTGCCCTACGGTTTATCCCCACTCTGCTAGAAGAAACTGAGAAAATTATGAAAGCACAAATGGCCCGTGGTGCCGATTTCGAATCAGGGAATCTGCTAAAGAGAGCCCAGAACATGGTTCCTTTATTGGTTCCACTTTTTGTTAGTGCTTTTAGAAGAGCAGATGATTTAGCTACTGCTATGGAGAGCCGTTGTTATAAGGGCGGCGAAGGTCGAACCAGACTTAACGAACTAGCGATGCAAAGTGCTGACTATCTAGTGTTAGGAGTAACCTTGCCAGTATTAGTGCTGGTGGTGTTTATATTTTGAAAAACATCGCTCTTACCATCTCTTATGATGGTAGTGATTTTGCTGGTTTTCAAAGACAACCTAACCAAAGAACAATTCAAGGTGAACTAGAAGCAGCTCTTGGTAGATTAGAAGGCGAAATACCTGTAGTGTATGGCGCTGGTAGAACTGATTCTGGGGTGCATGCTGTAGGGCAGGTAGTTAATTTTTTTAGCAAAAAAGATCTACCAGTCTCAGCTTACCTCAAAGGATTAAATACCTTATTGCCAGATGATTTGAAAGTCAAAAAAGTAGCTTTTGTCTCAAAGGATTTTCATGCACGAAAAAGTGCCAAAGCTAAAGAATACCATTATTGGTTACGGCTAAGTGAAACTCCATCGCCCATTGGAATTAAAGCCTTATGGCTTTCTGAGACTTTAGATATTACCGCTATGGCAGAAGCACTGAAACATTTTGAAGGTCGCCATGATTTTCAAGGTTTTCGTTCGACAGGTAGTTCAGTAGAAAGTTCTATTCGAACTGTTTATCAAACTGGTTCTAGACAAATTGGTGATCTAGTTGTTTTTTCGATAACAGCTGATGGCTTCCTATATAACATGGTACGGATAATAATGGGCACACTTTTAGAGGTAGGTAGGAAACGGCTTAGTGCGAATATTATACCAGAGATTATTCAAAGCCTTAATCGGAGTAGAGCTGGTACAACAGCTCCTGCAACTGGTTTATACCTCTACCAAGTTTATTATCACCAGGAGTTAGAATTTTTGTTTAATAAAAATTCTCACCAATCGACTGTTAGCAACCAGAATAGTATCGAACTTAAGCGGAATAATCTTGACATAATTGGTTATTTCACTTAAAATAACATCTGTGGTATCATGTCAGCGGTTTTGGGCATTAGAGCCCCAATGCCTTCAGGATCGTGGCAGCGATACAGGTGTCTGAAGGAGGGACAGGATTTGAAGACTTTTCAGGGCAACTCTGATAATGTAGAGATAAAATGGTACCTTGTCGATGCAGAGGGTCAAACTCTTGGTCGACTTGCTTCACAGATTGCTATGATTATTCGTGGCAAGAATAAGCCTACTTATACGCCCTATGCCGATACAGGTGATTTTGTCGTTGTTATAAATGCTGATAAGATACATGTTACTGGTAATAAAATGAATGACAAGATTTACTATAATCATACAGGTTATCCAGGTGGATTAAAGCAGAGAACATTAAAGCAGATGCTACAAGCTAAGCCCGAAGAAGTTCTGCGCCGTGCCATCTGGGGTATGCTTCCTCACAATAGGCTCGGACGGAAGCTGATGGGTAAAGTTAAGATTTATGCCGGTACTGAGCATCCTCATGAAGCTCAGCAACCAGTGCTTCTGTCTTTGTAATTAATCGAAGGGAGGATGCAACGTGGCTCAATTAGCTTATTATGGAACTGGTCGTAGAAAGACTTCAGTAGCTCGTGTTAGAGTGAAGCCTGGCCAGGGACTTATTAAAGTAAATGGTAAAAAACTTGATGAATATTTTGGACGTAAGGTTTTACAGACTATTGTCAAACAACCTTTAGTGACCGCTGGTGTTGAGGGTAAGTATGATATTATTGCCAACGTCACAGGTGGAGGCAATAGCGGACAGGCTGGCGCTGTTAGACATGGCCTAGCTAGAGCATTGCAGGTGGCTGATCCTTCATTCCGCCCAGCTCTCAAGAAAGCTGGCTTCCTTACTCGCGATCCTCGCATGAAGGAACGTAAGAAGTACGGTTTGAAGAAAGCTCGCAAAGCTCCACAATTCTCCAAACGCTAAAACAATTGGCCCTATGGTCTTCCATGGGGCTTTTTCTTTTAGGAGGCACAAGAAGATGAGGATTAGCATGCAGTGGCACTTAAAAGATAATATCCCAGTTAGAGTTGGTAAAAATGAATGGCGCCAGGTAGCTATGTTTCAACCAGGTCTGTGGCGAGTAGATAAACCAGTATATGACCTAAGTTTTCTTGAACCTGACAACTATGAGATAGTGATTGCTAATTCTAAATATGATGTAGCACTTTTAAGTGATGCGGTGGCAGAAATAGTAATTTACTTAACTGAGAATGGTATTAAAGAAGTGGATCTGGCGATAAGAGTAGTAGGCGAAAAGAAAGTGTTAGCTGATGAAATGCGTCGTCTCTTTGGCAGTTGGGTTTATGGTAAAATACAGACTGTCAATAAGCCTACTGGTAAGAAAATATTAAAGGCGCAGCAAATGGGCGCCAATCCCATTATTAGTAGTGATAAAACTGTTTATGTAGTACCAACAGGAAAAGGAACTATTCATTGTTTTACAGGTGATAAATGTGAAGCAGAGAATGAATATAACAAGCAGTGTGGTGCCGATGTTCCTCGAGCTGACTTAGTGATTGCCTATGATTCAGCTATGAAAAAGAGTGCTCAATTTGGCAACGAAGAGAGAACAGTTAGGCAGACAGAGAAGATACAATCTTTGTTAAAACCAGGTGGTAAAGGTATATTAGTTGCTGAAGGAGCTAGCGCAAGCATCTCGGGAGATATTTTGGTAACAACTAAAGATAAACTAGATCAAGCTATCTTAGCCTTAGACGAAAAGAAAGACACTCCTTGGGAACAGGTAGTATTGTTTTTTGATTTAGCCTATACAGAGATAATGAATATTCTATAAGAGTGTTTAAACGCTCTTATAGAATATAATAAAGGCTAGGGTAGGTGTTTGGAGTACTTTCGAAGAAGATTGGTAAAAGACAGAAAGTCTCTAAAACATCAAACGATAGCTTTATTACATAGATAAAATAAGTTATGTTAAGGTGTTTCTAGGTGAGGATAACGAAGAGTAGGTTACCAACTATTTTACTAGGGTGTTTGTCGATCTCTATATAGAAGATAAAAGGTTATTAAATGGTTTCCAGGAAAGTATAAACAGTGGCAACATGTGTAAATTAAAAAAGGTGACCTTTGGTAGGTCACCGTCTAAAAAACTATTAAGAAGAGAGAAAAGATCAGTCAGCGATAATTTTATAAGTAGAAATCTTCCCTTCGACGATCTCAGCACGGATTGTAGCTAAGCGTCCTGACTTACTTGCTTCTAGCTTGATGGAGCTTTCATCAACAGCCTTTTTGACAATATCCCAACCAAAGTTAGGGAGTTCTCTTTCATAGAATGTGGTAAATTCTTCTGGAGTAGCATTAATATTAAAGATAACAGTGAGAACATTACCACCTATACTACGAGATTCTTCACTAGATCCAACATAGAGTGGGACACCTTGAACGTCTTCGTATTGTTTAGCTCCAAAGTCTAAAGTCGATTTAAAACGATCAAGTTCATTTGTGGAGACAGGAGATTGATAAGTAGCATCATCTTTAGAATCATTAGCCTTTTTACCACAGCCACTTAACAACATAGCAGCTAAAACGATAAATACAAGAACTGACAGAGTTCTAACTTTAAATTTGCTCATACTAATGCCCCCTTAAGCATTTATATGTAAATTATATCATGTTTCGCAAGTCTATCCCAGAAGGTTCAAGAGGTAGTATCTGATTACTTACTGTGTTAAAATTAATTGTAAGCCCAAACCAAGGCAGAGGAGGAATACAGTTGCCCACACCTATCGAAACCTATCGAGGTCTTATCTTGGATGATTTTCAAAAACAAGCCATCTCTGCGCTTTTAGAGGGTAAGTCAGTTTTGGTTTCAGCACCAACTGGCGTTGGCAAAACATTAATCGCCGACTATCTAATCGAGGATTGTCAAAAACGAGGTCAAGAAGTTATTTATACTGCACCTATTAAAGCTTTGAGTAATCAGAAGTTTAAACAATTTAAACAGTTATTTGGTGAAGCCCAAGTTGGTATTATTACTGGCGATGTAGTTATTAACAGCCAAGCGCCAATTAAGATCATGACTACAGAGATCTTCCGCAATATCTTACACTCAAGACCAGAAGATTTTAGCCATTCTAGTCATGTGATATTTGACGAGGTCCATTTTATTGGCGATGAAGATAGAGGTGCTGTGTGGGAAGAAGCTATAATTTTAATGCCTGAGAATATGCGTCTTTTAGGTCTTTCCGCGACAATACCTAACGCAGGTGAGTTGGCTGAGTGGCTTAGATATATTCGTAAAGAAGAGATTGAGGTAATTACTCATACCGAAAGAGCTGTACCTCTACAACACTCAGTTTATATTCCTTATGCTGGTATTGCCTCTCTCCAAGAAGTAGACACAATAATTTCTGGCAACCAAATGCAATATTCAGGATTTGTGGCTAGTCATTTAGATCTGATTAAAGCTATTAAAGGGCAATATCTACCTTGCCTTTATTTCGTTTTTTCACGTAAACAATGTGAGATTAAAGCTAAAGAACTAGCAGAAAACTCTAACTTTCTTTCTAGAGAAGAGAAAAGGCAGGTTCTTGCTTACTTTGACGAACAGATAGAACCTTATAATATTAACGACATTCCTAGTGTTAAAAGGATGCGCCAACTTCTAGCTAAAGGTATTGGTGTGCATCATGCTGGACTTTTGCCTGTGTTAAAGGATATTGTTGAAGAACTGTTTTCTCGCAGATTAATTCAAGTTCTCTATTGTACAGAAACCTTTGCTGTAGGTATTAATATGCCTGTTAAAGCAGTTTGTTTTGATTCTGTAGAGAAATATGATGGCGTAGATTTTCGTCCCATGCAAGCACAAGAGTATTTCCAAATGGCTGGTAGAGCTGGAAGAAGAGGCATAGATAAAGAAGGTCATTCATTTATCCTTGTTAATCTTTTTCATTATAATGTTGAAGATTATAATCATCTCAAAGAAAGTAATGTTGAGAAACTGCAGAGTCGCTTCCGTCTTTCTTACAACACGATCTTGCACTTAGTAGATGGTAAAGATGAAAATATAACTCAGATGTTGTTGGAAAAAAGTTTTGCAGCCTACTTAAGAAATCGAGATCTATATTTAGTTGAAGATGCGATAGATGCTTTAGAAGAACACTATAATTCTTTAGAAAACTATGGATGTAAGCTAGCTGACAATGAGTTATGTCCTTTAGATGAAAAACGTTTAAGAAATAAGCTTTCTACAGTATTAAGAAAGATAAAAACATCGAAAGCATATAAACATCCTAAAGCTAGAGAGAGGGCTTTACTAGAGAAGAAAGCTCGCTTGGAAGCAAGCTTACAAAAGCCGACTAAACGTTGTAACAATAAGGACAAGCAGAAGTGTCAATTACTAAAAAAAGAACAAAGTATTTATGAAAGCGAAATTAAAAAGCTTAAAAAAGCTAGAAGAGAGCTATTAAATGAGTTACGTATTGAAGAAGAATATGTAGCTAAAAAGCAAGTATTAGATGCTCTCGATTATCTCCGAGGTGAACAGCTTTTAGCAAGAGGTAAAATTGCTCTAGATATTCATGTCCAAGAACTTTTTGTCACAGAACTCATTGCTTCAGGCTATTTCAATGATGCTGATGTCGCTGAGATCTGTGCGGCTGTAGTAGGTATCGATTTTGATCGGCGTCGTGGAGATGTCAAAGGACTTAAGCACCAGTTTTTTGAGGTAGAACCATTGATGCAACTTGCAGAAAGGTTGGCAACAATAGAGATTAATTATCTCGGTGATACAACAGTTAAATATGATCCTTACCTTTCCGGACAAGCATACCTTTGGGCTAAAGGAGCAACTTTTGAAGAGATATTGAGGTATGGTCAGGTACCTGAAGGCGATTTAGTAGCTGCTTTTCGCAGAAGCATTGATATCTTAAGACAGATACGTAATACAGTAAGTGGTGATGTTTCGCTAGCTGATAAAATTAGTGAAGCAATTCGGTTAATAGATCGAGATGTTGTTTCTGTTAATATTTAATAAGAGTCCGGCTTAGAAACCTAGGCCACCTTGTTTTTAGGGGAGGAGGACTTGGGTGTATCTTTTTCTTGATTTAGAAATGAACACTTGGAAAAATGTTTCCGGTGGGCTATGTAGTGAGGTTATTGAGATTGGTGCAGTGTTAATGGATAGTGACCAAAAGATACTTAATACCTTTAGTGAGCTCGTTAGGCCTACTCATAAAAAGAGACTGTCGCCTTATTGTTTGAAACTTACAGGTATTAGTAAAGGCAAATTAGAAAATGCTTTACCTCTTGAAGTAATTTTAGTTCAAATGTGCGAATGGGCTAACGGATATCAAAAGATTGAGGGAATATATTCTTGGAATGAAAGTGATTATAGACAGATAATCAAAGAGTGTGAAGTTAAGGGAATTAAAACTCCTTTAATAGATGCCTTAGAAAGGTCGTACATTGATTATCAGCAAGTATTTGGTCAAAAGTTCGATTGGCAAACATGTGGTTTAGCTGATGCCTTAGATCTTTTTAATATTAAACAATCTGGCAAAGCTCATCGAGCTTTAAATGATGCTATGGATGTAGCTAGGCTTTATAAAAAAATGAATAAGCTACAAAAAGATCCTAAGCGAACTAATTTTATTAAAGAGCAAGCTCAACTCAAAAAGATAGAAAAGTTAAATCCTGTTGTTCGTAATATTAAAGAGATGTCCCTAGGTAAACAGGTCAGTAACGAATTAGAAAGCAAGATAAAAGAAATGGTTGCTAATGAATTTTATACTGATTTAAATAGAGTATATAAAAAGTACAACGCTAGAGACATTATTGCAGCTCTTCCCGAATTAAAAGGTTGGTTAATGGTTTTAGAAGGCATTATGATCGAATTAAAGGACGATAATGCTACTAAAGAAACTGCCGCCTCTTCTTTGCGAGAAGTAGCTACAGGAAGATAAAAAGAAGTGGAAAGCGAAGAGCTTTCCACTTCTTTTTTCTCTGATTATAATAAAAAAATGAGGTGGTCTAAATTTAGTAAGATCACCTCATCAAATTATTAACGAACAGCTTCTGGTAGTACATCTGGATAGGCTACATCCAGAGCTTTTAATGCGTCAAAAGCTTCGTCGTAATCAGGATTGAGTTCAATAGCTTTGCTAAAAGCACCTTTAGCTTTAGCAATATTGCCAGTTTGTTCGTAAGAAATGCCGAGGAAGTAATAAGACATAATATAATTATCGTTATAAGATAGAGACTCTAGGAAAGCCTCGTTGGCAGACTCATTATTACCAGAAATAAGATAAGCTTGACCTTTCATGTTATAAAGACGGGTATACAATGATGGATCTGGTCTAAGCTCGATAGCATCATCTACATATTCAATGGCTTTATCAAGATCTTTTTCTTGTTTAACTAAAGCTTCAGCTAAACCAAGGTAGGAACTTGCAGAAGGTTGTAAAGCGATTGCTTTTTCAAACTCATCAACAGCAGCACTGTACTCTTGTTGTCTCAAAGAGACAATACCAAGAAGGTTAAGCATATCAGATGCTAACTTTTTATTATTTAATTTTTCGGGATTAGCAACTAAGAGTGCTTCTTGAGCTTCGTCGTATCTTTGTAAGACTAAAAGAACTTGACCTTTTTTGGCACTAGCTTCGGGGAAATTAGGTCTAATTTCCAAGGCTTTGTCAAACGAAGAAATAGCATCTTCATATTGTTCTTCTTCCATCAGCTGTACACCAATTTTATAAGCACGACTGGCATTAAGGCTTTTAACGAGGAAGAAAGATGCTATACCTAGGATAACTATTGCAATGATACTAATTTGCAGTGCTTTTTTTCTCCACTTGCGACGGTAAAATTCCTCGTCGCCTAGTTTTCTTTTTTCTTCTACCAATATAAACACCTCCGGAGAATATCTTCTCATTTAAATAGAGTACCTGACCCACAGTACCCTCTTTATTATATTAATACAAGATAAAAGCCCCTTTTCCTGCATGAGTGATAGCTGTAACAAGAAAAGTAATATATTATTATTCATCTCGGGCTAGTTTTAGCTCTTAGTAAGAGGAGAAGGATATTTACCAATATAAGGGGAATTATTAACGAGGTTCAAGTGCTCATTTATGAGAGAATAGGGAAGCAAGAGCCAGTAATGGCTAAACTGCACGGTCGCGCCACTGTATCCGGGGAGGTTGGCTGGCCACTAGTAAGAGCTAGTACGTTAAAGATAGTACATTCTTTCTAGGAAGGCCTCCAGTGTTACCTAGGAACCGGGAGTCAGGAGACCTGCTTGAACTAAAATACACTTCTTCGCGTAAGGGAAGGTGTCAAAATGAGAGTAAATAAAGTTTTTTTTGTTGTGCTTATTTTTCTTATCGCTACTGTTTTAGCTGGGGCTATTAAAGTTACCGATGCCACTGGTTTATTGCAGGAATTTACCAGCAAGCCAACCCGTATTGTAGCAGCAGTACCATCAGACGCAGAAATGTTATTTGATTTAGGTCTAGGTGATAGTGTAGTTGGAGTTAATGATTGGGCTGGGTATCCTAATGAGGTTACCAAAATAGAGAAGATTGGTGGTAGTCCACTTAATCTTGAAAAGATAATTGCTCTAAAACCTGATCTAGTGTTAGCCAATGCCGGTTTGGTACCTAAAGAGATTGAACAATTGCGTAAACTGGGAGTAGCCGTTTTAGCAATAAATCCTACCGATTTATTATCAACTATAGACACCTATCTTTTAGTCGGTAAAGTCTGTTTTGTTGAAGAAAGAGCCAATGAATTGGTTCAGTCTTTAAAAGAAAGACAAAATAAAATAAA
>DHDH01000039.1:104819-109941 GCA_002399235.1 Firmicutes bacterium UBA4881
AAGACAAAATAAAATAAAACCACTTGCCAAAAAACCTAAGGTTTTTGTGGAGATTTGGCATGAACCATTGATGACTGCAGGTAAAGGTTCCTTATGGGATAGCTTAATTAGCACTGCAGGCGGGGAAAATATTGGCTCTTTAGGGACAGGTGCCTATCCAGTTTTTAGTATAGAAGAGTTGCTTAAACAGAACCCTGATCTAGTTATCCTGACTAATTATAATTTAGCTGAAGCCAAAACCAGGACAGGATATGAAACTATAAAAGAGCGATTAATTGAAGTTGATCCTGGCTTGTTTACCTTCCCCACAAAACGGCTTTGGGATGGGTTGGAGGTACTTTATGGTTTATTCGAAGCAAAACAGTAGGGTATTTGTAATTCTTATAATTTTGTTATTGGGAGCGTTAATACTTTCTGCAAGTTTGGGTGCAGTAAGATTACCTGGCTTATGGATTATTAAGACCCTTCTTAGACTACCAGCAGAAGGGCCAGAATATTGGTCACTTATATTTTGGCAGGTTAGATTTCCACGTGTTCTAGGAGCCTTTTTAGTTGGAGCAGCTTTAGCATTATCAGGGACAGCTTTTCAAGGGGTTTTAAGAAACCCCTTAGCTGATCCATACATTCTAGGTGTTTCAGCTGGTGCTAGTTTGGGAGCGACTATAATGTCTTTATTCCCCTGGGGTAATACTGTAATAGCCTGGTCGTTAGCTGCATTTTGTGGAGCATTAGCTGTGACTTTTACAGTTTACTCTCTGGCCTCTAATGGTATCTTGCATAGAATGCAGGATCTACTTTTGGCTGGTGTTGCTATGGGATCGCTCGCATCCTCTTTTGTTTCTCTAATTTTGGTGTTAAATCGTTCGTCAATGGACAAGGTTATTATGTGGATGATGGGAAGCTTATCGGGAATCTCTTGGAGGGGCGTAAGCTTACTTTTTATCTACTTAATACCAGGGTTTTTATTATTAATAATACGAGCGAGAGAACTAAATGCCTTACTTTTAGGCGAAGAGGTTGCCTGGAATCTAGGTGTCAATGTCTATAAAGAGACTCGTTTTATCCTTACAGTAGCTTCGCTTTTAGCAGCAGTTGCTGTATCTTTAAGCGGTGTGATAGGTTTTGTAGGACTGATGGTTCCTCATATCTTGCGACTAATGATGGGATCTGATCATCGAGTTTTGTTACCTGCAAGTCTTTTAGGTGGAGGGTTGCTCTTAGTTGTAACAGATTGTATTGCTAGAACTGTTCTAGCTCCTACTGAATTACCAGTAGGAGTAATTACTTCACTGTTAGGAGCACCCTTTTTCTTGTATCTTTTACGAAGTAGTAAAAAAACTTTGTGACACAACATACCCTATAGGGGTATAATAGAGTTAGGAAGATACAGGGAGGTATTTAGAGTGAAAGAATACGATCTAATAATTATTGGTGGCGGCCCAGCAGGTATGACAGCAGGTCTATATGGAGCTAGAGCATCGTTAAAGACACTAATTATCGAAAGAGGTATGCCTGGAGGGCAAGCTGCAACCACGTTTGATATTGCTAATTACCCGGGGTTTCCTGGTGGCATTTCAGGTCCAGATTTAGCAATGAAGATGTATGAGCAGACAATGGAACATGGAGCTGAATATGTATTTGGTGAGATTACGAGTATGGAACTAGAAGGGCAAGTAAAAAAAATTGTAGTTAACGACGAAGTATTGGCTAGTAAAACAGTTATTTTAGCCACAGGAGCCGAACCACGTAAGCTTGGCGCCCCTGGAGAGGAGAGGTTAAGAGGCCGGGGAGTAAGTTATTGCGCTACTTGCGATGGAGCTTTTTATAGAGATAAAAAAGTAGTTGTAGTGGGTGGCGGAGACGCGGCAGTTGAAGAAGGCCTTTATCTAACCCGTTTTGCTTCTTCTGTGACAATAGTTCATCGTCGTGGCGAACTCAGAGCTCATGCTGCTGCTCAACAGAAAGCTTTTGCTAACCCTAAAATTAACTTTATTTGGTATAGCGAAGTTATTGAAATAATTGGTGATGAGGTAGTTGAAGGAGTAAAGCTTAAGAATAGAGAAACTGGAACAGAGAGTACTTTACCCTGCGATGGCGTTTTTATCTATGTAGGGCAAAATCCCATGACAGAACTTTTTCCAGCTAAACTAAACCTTTCACCAGAAGGTTATCTAATAACTGATGAATATCTAAGAACAAATATTCCCGGAGTCTACGGTGCTGGTGATGTTCGTAAAACTGTTCTTAGGCAACTAGTTACAGCGGTAGCTGATGGAGCAGTAGCAGCTGTTTCTGCTCTGAAATATATAGAAGAACAGGATTAAGCTAGGAGGAAAACAATATGTATCCAATACTTTTCTCCATTGGCAATGTACCTATATATACTTATGGTTTAATGGTAGCATTAGGGATTTTTACAGGTCTTTTGTTGTTTGAAAAACAAGCAGAAAAAAGAGGTATTAATCCTGATGTTGCGAGTAGTTTTGCTTTCTGGGCTATTGTAATGGCAATTGTAGGAGCTAGAATAGCTTGGGTTATACAATACTGGTCAATGTATAAAGGAAATTGGCTGGCTATTATCAACGTTAGAGAAGGCGGCTTAGCTTTTCACGGAGGTTTAATAGCTGCCATTGCTGTTGGCTTTTATTATGTTATACGCTATAAGTTGTCCCTACCTAAACTAGCCGATTCAGCAGCAATGCCACTTAGTATTGGATATGCAATTGGTCGTTTAGGTTGCTTCTTTAATGGTTGCTGCTGGGGTAGGGAGGCTGATGTAGTCTGGGCTGTCAGAACAAGGTTTGCCGATGGACTTAGGCATCCAGTGCAGATTTACGATTCTTTACTGACACTAGGCTTATTTGGCTTTATCTACTGGAGAGGCAAATCAACAAAGTTTGGCGGACAATTATTTTTAGAAACATTAATGGGCTTTGCTGTGGTCCGCTTTATTGTAGAGTTTTTCCGAGATACACCAATGGCTACAGAAGTGTTATCTCTTACCCAAACCTATATGTTCATACTTTTTGCCATACCACTTATTATTGAAATCTATAACTTGAGGAAGGGAAAGAAGTTAGAACAAAATGATCTTCGAAAAAGTAGCCAAAAGAGCTGAGGAGTTAGGTATAAATTACTTGGTAGTAGCTTCGAATACAGGAAAAACAGCTTTAGAATTATACAAAGAAGCCTCCAATAAAAAGATTATCTGTGTTACACACCATGTAGGGTTTACCGGCCCAGGTATCGATGAAATGGGTAAACCGATGAGAGAAAAACTACAGCAATTAGGTATCGAAGTATATACCGCTACCCATTTAATGGCAGGTATTGATCGATCTGTTCGGAAACAGTTTGGTGGTTTATATCCAGGTGAAATAGTAGCTAATACTTTACGTCTTTTTGGACAAGGTGTGAAAGTAGGCGTGGAAATAGCTGTAATGGCTTTAGACGCTGGTTTAATACCATACGGAGAAGATGTTATAGCTATTGGAGGCAGAAGTAATGGAGCTGATAGTGCTATTGTAGTACGACCTGCGCACTCTAATGAATTTTTTGCGACTCGGATCGAGGAAATAATTGCGAAAAGCCCACGGGAGAGATAATTATGCCAGAGCTTCCTGAAGTTGAAACAATTCAAAGATATCTTAGCCTTCATCTAGTAAAAGAGAAGATAGATACCTTAAAAATAAATTGGGCAGGTTCAGTTATTGTGACTGAGCCTGCTAATATTTCGCTTTTACATAACCAACGTGTACAGGCCATTTGTCGTCGAGGCAAATATCTTCTTTGTGAATTAGACGATTTCGATCTAGTTATTCATTTAAGAATGACTGGACAAATTCATTTTAATCCAGCTAAACCACCTAAAGATCATGTACACTGGGTATTAAAACTAAGTGATGATAAATATGTTTATTACCGAGATGTAAGAAAGTTTGGCCGCTTATATCTAACTCTAAAGGGCCAAGGTTTAGCAATTTCTGGAGCAAAGAAAATTGGCCCTGAGCCTTGGGAAATAGATCTTAAGTACTGGCAGGACAAGTTAAAAAGCAAGAGAAGCATTAAGGGGTTAATTTTAGACCAACAAGTTATAGCTGGTATTGGTAATATCTATGCCGATGAGGCTTTGTATTTAGCTAAGATTCACCCGGAAACACAGAGTAATAATATATCGGAAGAAAAAGCAACTGAGCTATTAAAAGCTATACGAACAGTGTTAGATAATGGAATCCGTTATGGTGGGACAAGTTTTAGAGATTATATTGGTGGTGATGGGAAAAAAGGAGACATGCAAGCTCATTTGCAAGTCTATCAAAAAGCAGGGCAATCTTGCCCCAATTGTGGCGAAGTTATTACGAGAATTAAAGTAGGGGGACGTTCTAGTCACTTTTGTCCTTCTTGCCAACACATCTAGTTTTAGGAGGTGATAATTAAAATAAGCCAGTTGTAGCTTATTTATGGAAATTATTATAGCGGTTGGTCCTTTAGCTTTACAATAACTTAATCCCAATGGTATTATTAGATTGGGTGGGAATAATAGTTATTACTAAGAGGTGTATCTATTTGAATAATAGCATGATGCGAATGACAGAACAGCGTGCCTTGATTCTACGGATCCTCCGTAGCACTAAATCCCATCCCACAGCTGACTGGATCTATCAAGAAGCACGCAAGACAATGCCCAATATTAGCCTTGGCACAGTTTATCGCAATTTAAGGGTTCTTAGCGAAGCTGGAGAAATAATGGAACTAGATTTCGGTAGTGGCTATAGTCGCTACGATGGTAACCCAGATAACCATTATCATTTTGAATGCCGCAAGTGTGGGAAAATGTATGATGTTGATCTAGATTTAGTAAATCATTTGGATAAATTAGTAGCAGAATCATTAGGAGCTATTATCGAAGAGCATCGTTTAGAGTTTTATGGTATTTGCCGCGAATGTAGAAATGTAAAAAATTAATTACAGAGGGATCCTAAGAGGGTCTCTCCTTTTATTAAGTTATAAAATGTCAGCTATAATCTTACTAGGTTTAGGGATGTGACTTTGTGAATAATATCTTATCGTTAACAAAACTTCTTTTTTTTAGCTATTATCTTTCTTGGGGAGCACTTAGTCC
>DHDH01000039.1:110288-122719 GCA_002399235.1 Firmicutes bacterium UBA4881
TTGATTTATGCTTCAGCCAATGGCCCTATCTCACCACTTCTTGATAGCATTGCCTTAAAAGCTGCAGAAGTTTCAGAAAGTAGTTATGGCAATATTAGATTATATGGCTCTGTAGGCTACGCTGTTTTGGCTTCCTTAATGCCTTATCTTTATAATTATGTGGGGAATCCTGGTATTATATTTCTTGTTTCCTTGGCATTTATTATCTTAACTATTTTGCTCGTCTACCGATTACCAGAGGATGTGGTGAGCACTAAAGTATTTCTTAATAACAGTTTTAGCGCTCTACGTAAGGGGTTTTTTAGGTTAATTAAGGATCCTGCTTTTGCCGGACTGATGGTAATTGCTTTTTTAGCACGAGTGGCGGTTGTGCCTTATTATAATTTTTTTGCCATGTATCTTGAAGGATTACAAGCGAGTACTTTTGTTGTAGGTAACACATGGTTTATAGCTATCTTAGGTGAAGTATTAGTCCTTTATAATTCAGAAAGATGGCTAAGAAAAATAGGTACCAAAAAACTTTTGTTATTATCTTTAGCACTCTCAGCAACACGTTGGTTAATTTATGCTAATGTTAATAATCCTTGGGTCATATTTAGCTTACAATGGCTTCATGGCTTTACCTTCGCAGCTTTGCATGCTGTTATCGTGAAGTTAGTTAAAAAGCTAGCTCCTTCTGGTATGGAAGTAAGTGCTCAAAGTTTGTATGCAGCAATTAATTTAGGTTTAGGTGGCTTTGTAGGTTCGATTGTGATGGGATATATCTATGATTACTTTGGTGGTGCAGAGGCTATAGTCCAAGCGGTAGGTGCTCTTTTTGTACTTTCTGCTGTACTAACAATAGTTGCCTTCTTTATTGCTAATTTCAGTCTAAAGAAGTTAGACAAATAGAAAATTCGCCCAAAACTCATCTAAAAAGAAGAGCTTTGGGCATTCCTTTTTGTGCTTAAATTTTTTTCTTGTTCAATAAAGGAAGAAGCCTTTTTGATATAATTAGTGCCAGCCAAATCTTGATAGCATCTCCAGGAATAAAAGGCAACATACCTATTTTAAAAGCTACTAAAAATGATTTATTAGTGGTTAATCCGAGTTGAAAACAACCAAACAGATAAACAATTGCTGTAAACAGGATAGTACCTCTTAAGCGCTTTTGTTGGGAGGCAAAATAACTTAAGATGGGAACACCTAAAAGAAAGCTCCAAAGGTAACCACCGGTAGGGCCAAACAAGATACCAATTCCGCTTTTTAAACCAGAAAAAACTGGTAAGCCGATTATTCCCATCAATAAATATAAGCTTACTGCGAAAAAGCTATCTAAGGGAGATAAGATAAGTCCAGTTACTAAGACCGCAAGGGTTTGACCTGTAATGGGGACACCCCAAGGTGTAGGAATGAATAAGAAGGTTAATGCTGCAATTAATGCTGAGCATAGAGCAATGTAGGTCAGTCGTTTTGTTGACAAAAATACCATCTCCTATTTTGTTACAGAGTACTACTAATAGTTTTGTTTCTTTATAAGACCAATATGGCTTAATTATAGAAAAGCTTAGCAATATTGTCAACCGTAAATAAAAACAGGCTAACAATAGTGAGAAGGAAAAAAAAGACAAGAGGGGAAATAGCCCATAAGGAAAATATTTAGGAGCGATTTTTATGTCATTAAACAACAAGACAATAGTTGCCGTGCAATGGCAACTTAACGAAGCAGATTATAAAAGTGTGGGTAAGTTTCGTGACAAGCTCTGTTATGTTATGGATGAAGCAGCTAAAGAACGTAAGAGTGATCTGCTTGTTGCGTTTCCCGAGGATATTGTTACCTTCGGTATTCTTACTGAACTAATGTCAGCTAATATCTCAGCTTCAGATCTAAAAGTGGCTTTAGAGGCCTATGTAAGGAATAATTTTTTAGAGTTATTAGGCCCAAGATTAAAAATGAGAAATTGGGTTCCAGCTATCTTTCAAAGATGTAGTAATTTAATGGAAGAGTATTTTGAAACATTCAAGAAAGCAGCTAGAGACTATAATTGTCTGATTATAGCTGGTAGTGGTTTAATTGCTGAAGGAAGATCACTCTATAACGAATCGCGCGGTTATGATCCAGGCGGAATTGGTATCTTCCAAAGGAAAACCCATCTGATTCCTTTGGAAGATAAGGGTGGGTTAGGGCTTACCCCTGCACCTATTGATAATATAGGTTGTTGGGGCACAAATTTTGGCCATATTGCTATCACTATTTGTTTTGATGGTTTTCAAAAAGCAGTTATTGATAAAGTTACTGGAGCAGATATCATTGTCCAACCATCTGCTAATCCTGGTCCTTGGACCAAAGAACAACAAATAGATTGGTTATTAGGAGCCCATAACATGGTGCAATCTGCTGCGAATGTAGTAATAAATCCTATGCTAACTGGCTCAGTCTTGGGGTTGGAGTTTTATGGACAGAGCTCGATTTTAGTGAGAGGAGCTAACGAAGGTTTAGGTTATCTAGATACAGAACCATTACCACATTTTGCGAAGGTGGCCAAAAGTCCTTTAGATGAAGAAATTCTAGTTTTAAATATATAGAGAAAGAGAGCCTAAGCAGGCTCTCTTTAAATAAAGGGGGGTATAGTGCAGTTAAACACTGCTTAAAAAGGGGGGTAAATAATAATACCCTTAAGAACTAACAATTATCGACCAACAAACAGTTGAACTTGTAATTGACCACCACGACCATTGGGGATAATGGCGATACCTACATGAGTGAAGTTCCTATTTAAAATATTATTGCGATGGCTCCAACTTTGCATTAGGTACATGTGAGCTTCGTAAGGGCTTCTAGCACCATATTGAAGATTTTCACTGGCGGTTTTATAGCTAACATTATACATTCTTAAAGTTGTACCGTGTGACCCAAGGACAGGAATAATATGCGAAATACGCCCAGAAGCAAGCATAGCTTTAGCTCTTACTTCAGCGATAGCATTAAGAGTAAGATCATTTTGCAAAGGCTTAGCACCAGTTTTAGCCCGCTCGCTATTGATTAAACTTAAACTTATCTGCTCATTACTTGACAAGGATGTTGGTGTAATACTTGGTAATGTTGCTGCTGAGGTTGTAGTTGCAAAACCGAGAGTAAAGATCAAAACAGCAAGAATAGTAAAGATACTGTAGGACCTTAGGAATAAGCTTGTCCTATTATTTTGCATTAGCATAGTCTTGAATCTCACCTCCTATTGGTTCTAACAAAGCTAAGTATAGAGGAGATAGAGGGGATAAACAAACTAGCAGTATCACTTTGAAGTAAGCTAGCTTTAAAGCTCCTAGCAGTCTCTTTAGATAGGTTAAAAGGTTATTATCTTTCATAGGCATACCAAATAAGGAGAGTAAAGTCTTTCTTTGGTTATAAAAAAAGAAGCGGGTCCGCTTGAGCAGACCTGCCTCTTCAGTTAAATTCTTCTGGTTAGGGTTGGAAGAATAAATTAACCTGAGTAATTGGTAATTAGTTTGTGAATTCTTCTTGTTGAGGTAGATTAAATGGTGGGAATTCTGTAACAAGGGGATCAAGGAAGTCAATGCAAGGATTAGGTGCCTGGGTGGAAATTTCTGGCCATAGACACTCGCCAAATTCTTGGACACAAAGTTCAGCTTCAGCATGAACCTTGATTTGGATAAAGGCACCGAAATAACAAGAGACAACAACATCGTGCCCAGTATCAAATGGAGGTAGGCATTGATCTAGGCAAACACACTTAATTTCAGCTTGAACAATCATATTGGGATCAGGGGTATAGAGAATTACACTTACAGAAAATGGTACTGGCCTAATAAATGTGTAGATATTTCCAGATGCGTCTTCAACTACAAATTCTGCGTTGCAAGCAATGACTGCAGAAACTGTGGCCAGAGGAGGTGTGGTGCCTGGGATTGGGACTATAGATGTGGAAATTACGTGTTCGCTGTGAGGAACTATTTCACAGGAAATTACAGTATATGGTCCATGTCCTACTGGAACAGGAGGTGTGGCGTCAAATTGACGTAATTCACATAGTCTAGTACGTCTAGCATCGTAAACTTTTTGCACTTTAATACAAGCACGAGATGGCTCGATATATTCAGGGCAACCTGTTACAGGTTCGAATTGCTGGTTATTTACCATATGCGCTCACCTTTCACAGAAGCTACATAGCTTTATTAGCTATGCTCAACACATATTATGCTACCTAGCTAAGGTAGCCATATGAAGCTGTTCCTATTTCATTGCAAAAAAAAGAGAGATCGCAGTTTTAATTAATGCAATCTCTCAAATTTTGTTATTAAACTAGCAAAAAAGTGATTAACTCCAGGGAGTACCCTTAAGGAAATAGCTAGTAGAACGGTATACTTTCTGAGCAAAGTTACGGATCACATCACCACAACAATTAGTTTTAAACTCTACAGCATTTATTAGTCCTTCACGAACAGCCAGTCGAGCTTCTTTAACTTTTAGTCCAGCACCTTCCTGGTTTAAATCTCTAAATTCAATGAGGATAGTAAGGGCATTAAGAGCTATACTAATCCAAGCTTTATACTCATCAAGCCAAGGTTTAATTTCTTCTAAAAGAGAAGGAGTGAGATTGTAGAGAAAGGGTAGATCGCTTTCTAGTTGTTTAAAAAAGATACTAGCGTTCGTTAAGGCCCCTACCCAGTCCATTACTGCTAAACTATCTTCAAAACGCTTTACGGCCTCTAAAAGATAACGAGGTGCCTCTGGCTCAAGACAGCTTATGGAGTTTGCTTTGGCGAAGCGAGTAAATGCAGGAGCCAGTTCAGGACTTACCAGGTTCTCGATAGCTTCTCTCCATGCAGATTCAGGTTCGTAGGTATCGGGGTTATTTAAGAATTTGCTAGCTGCAAAGAGAGCTATTTTAGAGGATTCGATAAGCTCCATCGGATTTAAGAGTATACCTTTACTATACTCCAGTAGAGAGCGATCGCGATTAATATAGGAGCCAATATGCAGTTCAGGCTGCATAGAGGCATCGTTAACAGGATAATTATCCCAAAAGGTAATTTGACGCTTCAAGGAAGTAGTAACAGTTTTAGCGTTATTTGGATCGAGATTCTGTGAGCAGACTTGAGGTCCTGTCCAAAGAACTTCTATTTCTGGGTGAAGTTTTTCACCTAATATCCGTAGATATTCGCTATTTCCAGTTCCCATATATTCGGTAGGGCAAAAGAACAAGCGTATATCACTGGCATCTTCTTTTAAAGAAATATAGATATCGTTAGCTATTTTAGCTTGTGCTTCAGCAAGAGAGTTGAAGGTATCTCGATCTTCTTGGTGAACAAGTTGCAGAGGTATATCGTCAAAGAAAAGGCCAAAATTGTTGAAGCCAATGTTTTTCATTGCTTTATATTTATTCTGCAGGAGGGAGTAATCTTTTGCTGAAGAATAAATCATAGATAAACCGGGACTTAGCGCCCAAATTAGGGAGACATTATGTTTTGCACCAGCTTTTAGTAGACTAGTAAAATTTGTAGCTTGTTCGTTAGGGTAAGGTGTTCGCCATTCGTGGCGATGATAAGGATCATCTTTAGGTGCATAAACATAAGTGTTCATGTTTAAATTGCCTAAGAATTCAATCATATTTAAACGATCGTTGTGGTTCCAGGGACAGCCATAAAAACCCTCGATGACACCTCTGATTGGAAATTTGTTCAATTTTATTCACCTCTCTTGCGAATCTTCGGCCTGAAAAGAGGGTTTTCCTGCGAGGAATTTATCTAAGTAAGGTGAATATGCAAATTAGTAAGTTCGACAAAAAAGTAATAGATAACTGGGTAATAATTACAAAGAAAGCTACCCGATTGACTTTTATACTTAAGTTTTAGACTAATTTTCTTGGAAGGTGGTGAAGACTATTACAAGATAAAAAACAACTAAAACCTGCGTTAAAGACACTAATACGAAGTTAGAGAAAAAGCCCTTATAAACATACTAATCATCATTTAGAGTTAGGCTAAGTGGTAGATAAAGGCTTGGTTGGTAAGTTTTCCTTAGAGATAACAAGACACATAGAATTGTTGTTTATTATCGTTTTTTAAGGCTTAGAGAAAGCATCGAGCTGATATTCTCTAAATGGGTTGATCGATAACAGTGTCTTTAAGCACCAAAAAGTATTTAATTATAAATATACCTAGCCGTAATATTTAAAGTAGGTTTTAGTGGTTTAGTTAGTTATCTTGTAATAGAAAATTATGGTTAAGAAGAATGAGGGCAAACATATACCTCAAAGGGTTGTTTCGCGATTAGCAATGTATTATCGTGTTCTTTCTCAGCTTGACCAAGGTGGTGTAGAAAGAATCTCATCACGAGAGTTAGGCGAAATGATGGGGATTACACCCTCACAGATCAGGCAAGATCTAAGCTATTTTGGCGAGTTTGGTCAACAAGGTTATGGATATAAAGTAAGTTATTTGCAACAGGAGATAAGCAAGATTCTTGGTTTGGAAAAACAGCATACTATGATTTTAATTGGTGTAGGTAACTTAGGAAGAGCTATTGCTAGCTATACTAATTTTCGTAATAGAGGTTTTGATTTAGTTGGTGCATTTGATATTCGCGACGAGGTTATTGGCAAAAAACTTGGTGAACTAGAGATTAAACCGATGAGTGAACTAAGATCATTATTAAAAGAAAACCGTGTCGATATCGGGGTAATTACAGTACCAGCCACTCAAGCCCAACAAGTAGCCGATATTTTAGTGGAAGAGGGTATCAAGGGGATCTGGAACTTTGCGCCCTTAAAATTAGAAGTACCTGCTGGGGTTATTGTTGAGCATGTTCATATTAGTGACAGCTTATTCGCCCTAAGTTTCCGTCTGAGGGAGATTTGGGAGTAAATCTTGTGATGCAATATATAAGCTCTAAGATTTATCTTTACCCCTTACCCCTAGTGATGCTTCACTAAAAATAAATACTGATAACTAGAAACTACGGTTTTTCAATTGTTATTTTGGTGTTTATGTTTTTGTAAACGACTAGAGTTCGCATGAGCTCTAGTCGTTTTTCTATCTAGTTATTATAAATAAAAAGGCTCTGTTAATGGTAATACTAATTAAAGCTAATGAAATAATGTCGTCTATAGTAGAAAAAAAGGGAAAATGTTATACATAAGGAAAATCTAGATCAGGCAAGATGAAGACATCGCCAGATAGACGTAGCCTTCCTAAAATTGCTTTTTCTCTTGTTTTGACAGACTGTTTAAGTTCTTTTGATAGTAAGAGCACTGATTATTTGTGCGTTTGTAGATATCGAACTCTTTTCATACTTTGATTTTTTCAAGTATTCTCGAACAGTTAGGACATCGCAAAATGGCCTCTTTCAAATATTGATTCTTTTGGCTAAATAAGCATGAACACACCTTGCATTGATATTGTCCTTTGCCCCCATTGTTTGCATAAAGAAATTCCGAAGGAGCACCAAACCTAGGACAGTTCAGAAGAGAAGGTACTTTCACTTTGGTAGAAGCATGTCTACGAACAGGCTTAAGTGGTCTCTCATTAATTTTAAGGTACTCTTTTAATAGTATCTAATGGTTAAACTTTTATGGTATTTCAATAATGGAAAGTTCGTCTACCTGGAGTTTTCGCTAAAGTTTACTTATCGTCTTTTCTTTAGGCTTATTAAACATGCTCTTACCGATTAAAAGGATCAGTAAAATTTTGATAATCTCATTTTGGTACTTGTTAAATTCGCATAAATAGGTTAATAATTGAGGGCACAGACTTGTTCACTCCAATCTGGGTTGTTATGGTGTGATAACCTCAATTATCCCAGATTTAAAGGGAGTGGCAAGTCTTTTTTATATAAGCCCTTATAAGTCAACGGTTATTAACCTATTTAGTATAAAATATTTTACAATACGAGAAAAAATAGGGGGGGTAACTAATGAAAAGACTTTACGTTTGGTGTTTGGTATTACTTTTACCAATACTTGCTGCAGCGAGTACAATTGAAGTGTGGTGGATTGCTTCTAATGAGGAAATTAAAGTAGCCGAAGAGCTTATCGAGAATGATTTTACCGCTAAAACAGGTATTAAAGTTAACATTAAAATTGCAGCTTGGGCAGACCACTTTGAAAAAGCATTGTTAGCGGTAGCCGCAGGTGATCCACCAGATGTTTTGATGACTGGCGCTGAACAATTATTTGACTTCGCTATTCGCGGAGCTATTGTAACAGACCTAAATAAACGCTTTGGTAAAGAGTTTGAAGACCTTGTGGCCAATTTACCCCAAGGAACTTGGAAAACACATTCATATAATGGTTCTTGGTATGGGCTACCAGAAGGAGTTGGCCCGCAACTAGGTTTTTATCGAACTGATATTCTAAAAGATGCAGGGTTTTCTGTACCAGTAACTTGGGATGATCTTAGGGCTTTACTTCCTAAACTAAAAGCTCGTAATCTTAGCGTTGGTTTTGATGGCTATTTAGCTCCTAAATGGTTTGGGGTAGCCACATTTGCTTGGCAAAACGGTGGAACAATGATCACAGAAGATCGAAAGGCTTCGGCGTTAGATTCACAGCAAGCTATCAAAGGATTTAAAGAATTTACCGACTTCTTTACCAAACATGGTGTACCAGCTGAAGTCTCTGGGTATACTTCATTTATAAGTGGCGAAATGCCAATTTTATTGCATGCAAACTGGATTTATGCTAGTGTACGTTTTGGTGCTCCACAGCTTAAAGATAAGTTCGAATTAGGCCCTTTACCAGGCACAATGAAAGATGGAAAATTAAACAATACTGCTTGGGTTCATGATGCGAGCTGGGGTATTAGCAAAAAGTCTAAAAATGTAAACGAAGCATTCAAGTTTCTTAAATGGTGGTTGTCTGAAGATGTTCAGGTAGCATATATTAATCGAAAGATGGCAGCTATCGCTAATTCAGTTTATCTTTCAGCTAATCTAAAAGCTTTGGCTAAAGCGGAGATTCCCACCAACGATAGGAAGATAATTTGGCAACAGGTCTCTGTAGGAACTTGGCCAGCTTTTGGTATTGGTTCAATTATAGGGACAAGACATATGACTAATGCTGTTATGGAAGTAGTTCTCCAGAAAGAAGATCCAGAAAAAGCTATCCGTAAAGCTGCTAAACTGATGACAGACGAAATGAAACGTAAACAAAAGGAATTCGAAAGATTCGTCAAAAATATTTAGTACATTGGTTGCTCATAATCTTTCTCTCTGTTACAATCGTAAGATGAATGTAGAAGAATACATTTCTAAGTTTTAATTCCAAAGGGAGGCATATTTTTGCTGAGTAGCAAACAAAGAGCTTATTTGCGTTCAATATCTAACACCATTGAGCCAATTATACAAATTGGTAAAGATGGTATCACCGATGGAACGGTCAGCCTAATCGATGAAGCACTAACTGCTCGAGAACTAGTAAAAATAAGAGTATTAAAGACAGTAGATGATGAGCCTAAGGATCTAGCTATGGTTCTTTTGGAGAGATTACCTGGTACAGAATTAATTCATGTGCTAGGTCGAGTAATACTGTTGTTTAAGCCCAATGATGAAAAGCCAAAGATAATTCTGCCGTAGCCGGATTATCTCCGGCTTTTTCTTTTAGAAAAGGAATGATAGAATTGTAAAGAGAGGATGGAAGCGGGGTGAAAGTTATGGAACAATCAGCTAGCGAAAAAGTTAAGAAAGATATGGTAAATAATTACAAAGTAGTTCTTTGGGAAGGTTCAACATATAGCCTCATGGCTGGAATGACAGCACCATTTTTAGGTGTTATGGCTTTGCAAATGGGTGCTAGTGCCTTTCAATTAAGTATGGTAACAGCTTTACCTAATCTAATTAACGTTATGTTTATGGTACCCCTAGCTAGCTTTTTGGAAAGACGTAACCAGAAATTAAACTATTGTGTGGGTGGGATATTAGGAAACCGTGTAGGGTATTTCTTTTTAGGGCTAACAGCATTTTTAGGTTTATCTCCCTACTGGTTTTTGTTTATTTTAGCTTTAATGACCATTCCTGGAGTTTTGGCTGGCCTTTCTTATACTGACATTGTAGCTGTAAGTTTTCCTGCTAGAGAACGTGGTAAAGTATTTGGTGCAAAAAATGCTTTAGTAGGTTTATTAACATTTGTCGCCACAATGATCGCAGGTCGACTTTTAGATAATATTGTTTATCCTTATAATTACTTAATTGTGTTTTCCTTAGCTTCTATATTTGGTCTAATTAATATGTATACCATGAGCCGCTTCCGTGAACCCATTCAAGAACAAGTAATTGAGAAATCTGACCAGGAACCTTATCTAACAAGACTTAAAAAAATATTTGCTAACCCCGAGTTAGGTCCTCAATTTAAAAGGTTTTTAACTAGTGTTGTTCTTGTGCATATGGGGTTTAACATTCCAGCTGCCCTTTGGACTATTTTCTATGTAGAAGAAATGCACATGACCCAGTCTCAAATAGGCAATTTAAGTGCAATCAATAACGCAATTATTGTTTTTTTTTCCTTCTATTGGGGAAAAAAGATACAAAGAAGTGGAGATAAATCTGTCTTTACGATTTCTTTAATAGGAATTTCTTTAGTTACTGCTTGGGCTGCTTTATCAAAGAGTGTTTTGTCTCTATATTTGCTGCAGACGCTAGGTGGCTTTTCCATGGCAGCTTACAACATTACTTATTTTAACATTTTACTAGGTTCTTCAGAAAAGAAATATCGGCCTACAGCAGTAGCAACCTTTCATGTTTTATTAGGTTTAACAGGAGTTATTTGTCCTTCAATTGGGGTTTGGTTGTTTAAATTTCTCACAGCTAGGCAAGTGTTTTGGCTTTCTTCGTTTATTCGTTTAGCTGCAGCTATAGTCGCATTTAAAAGTATCAGCTTGTCTGAGGTACTTAGTGTATTTCATAAGCCTAAAATATTTAACGATACCGATTTATCAAATTAAGCAAGGGATTTATTACTAAAAAAAGAATTCATATACCTGGGTAGTTGTGAGGGGGAATAAGATTGATAGATATTAAAAATGTTTCCCAAGCTGAGATGAGAAAGCGTCAAGTTGCTTTTATTGGACTAACAGACGCTGAACTAGCAGTGTTAGCCAAATATAAAGGTGATATGGAAACATTGGCGACATCTTTTGTAGATAAGTTTTACGAACGCATTTTTAAAGAACCTGAACTAAAGCTAATTATCGAAAAAAATACAGTAATTGAGAGGCTTAAAAAGCTTCAATATAATTATTTTGTCCGGCTATTTTCGGGAGAGATCAATGATAGTTATATTGAGCACCGTATAAAAATAGGTGCAGTACACAATGAAATTGGGTTAGAGCCTAAATGGTACTTAGGTGCCTATCAACAATATATAAACGAAGCTACTAATTACTTTTTTGATTTTTTGGTAAAAAAAGCGGACAAACCTAATTATGAAGAACTACAAACCGCAATTATTGCTTTTTTTAAGCTAATTAATTTTGATATGCAGCTAGCTATTGAGAGTTATATTGATCTTCAACAGTCCGAAAGATTAAATGCAGCCTACGACGAAGTTCAACAAATGGTAGAAGTGATTGATGATCTTGCTCAACAGACCAACTTATTAGCTTTAAATGCTTCCATAGAAGCAGCGAGAGCAGGGGAATATGGAAAGACATTCTCTGTTGTGGCTTCAGAGATTCGTAAATTAGCTGTACGCTCAGAAAAGAGTGCTAAGGATATCTCGCAGATCATGCAAGAAAAGATTATGCAAAGTAATAAAAGCAAAAAAAACTATGCAGCAACTAAAACAGTAAGGTACTGATTCAACCTTAAGCCAGGCGATGTTAAGATTAATGTGAAAGAGCTGAGATACTAAATATCTCAGCTCTTTTGTGTTGTGTGCCATGCATGTCGATTAACTTGGTGGTGAAAGTCCACAATGGGGGTTTGTAGCTACCAACCATTAGCCAAGAGCAAGGGTGTCATCCGTGAGGATTGAATGTGTGCAAACATTGTTTGCAAAAGGTAAGAAGGAAAGCTGTTTCTAAAGATGAATAGAGAGAAAACTGTAGTTACATATGTAGGAAAGATTAAATTCCTCGGTTTTGGGTTCTACCGGAACAAAAGAACAACGAAGGTCTGACTGCATCCAAAGTTAGCTGCTAAGATGAGAAGCAAAGTCAAGGAACTTACTTCTCGTAGTAAATGAATGTGTAATGAAGACAGAATAACTAAGATAAAGCGCTATATTATGGCGTGGGTTAACTACTTCAAATTAGCAAACATGAAATCATTACTAGCCGAAGTTGATGAGTGGACGAGGAGACGTATTCGCATGCTCTACTGGAAACAATGGAAACGGATAAAGACTAAATTTCGGCTGCTAAGACATTATGGAATACCCGAAGAAGAAGCATGGATGAATGCGAATACAAGAAAGAGCTACTGGAGAATCTCCAATAGC
>DHDH01000039.1:122966-125318 GCA_002399235.1 Firmicutes bacterium UBA4881
GTGGTGTGGGAGGTCGGCTACTCAAATAATGGGCAGCCTCCTACCCGATTATTAATATTGCTATTATTAGAGAAGAAAAATGTTGTAAGCAAGTTAATAACTACTTTAAATAAGCAGAACGCAAAATAGTATCTAAGGCAATGACGAAATCTTCGCGGTGCACCTTTTCAGGTAAAGTAGGGGCTTTTATACCAAGTTTTGTGGCTAGTGAACCGATAAAGTCGCTAGCAGAGGTGGCAGAAACGTTTAAGCCAGCTCCGTCTTTGAGTCCCTTAGCATAATTTTGTAAATCTTCTGTTGTCAGTTCGTTTTCGGCATGGAATTTTAGGTCAGTGTTAGTGTCGTACTGGTAAGTGCCAAAAGCAGCTGTAAACTGTAAAGCCGTGAAAAGAGGATCACCAATTGGAACATCAACATACCAGAAGACAGGTGCACCATGATCTATAAGAGATGCTTGAGTTTTTCTGAGTAATTTTTCATCTAACCAAACCTCGTGAGGTAGAGCTTTCTCGTTAAGTGCAATAGCAGCTAAAGTACCAGCAGCTTCGCCAATAGACCACTCTACAGGATGAAGTCTAAAAGTTCCATTGGTAATATGGGTAACTGATAGATTTTTACTTGCTGCAAGCAGATTTTTGACTCTTCGGTGAATTAATGCCCCTAAAGGGATTTGAAAGGGGTAAACCTGGGAAGATTTAGCTGTTTCTTTATAGCCAGAGGCGTGAATATCGATAAAGTATCTGCCAAGACCTACACCATCGCGGAAGAAACGAGCTCTGGGGCCAGTAAGAAAATCGACGCATATATCCTGTTCAATGACAGTCGATAACCCTTTAATACGACGTGATTCTCTAATATAGGGGTATTTACATAAGCCATCTTCTGTACCCATAATATCTTTACGAAGTTTGAATTCAGGATAACCATAACCCTTATTATCGTCTCGCTTAACTTCTGTTTGAAGCCAGTACAAAAAACCTAAAGCAAGGTCTTTAGCCTCTTTTAATAAACGTGTTCTTTCGGCTTCAGATACATCAATAAAAGCACCACCAACGTAGTCATTCCCATTCCAGTTAATCATAGCTATATCATTAGGGTAATTCTGATCAGCAAAGTTGTTTTTATCGATTAAGCGACGATATGACCAAAAAGAGCCATAGGTTTGTGGGGTTTTACCAAACATTAAATAGGTTAGAACTCCAACATCACCACCATAATCAACATCCAAAGTATAAGGTTGGTTATCACGGTTTTTTTCATAGTTATTAGGTTTTTCAATAAGGTGGTTTTCGCCAGGGCAGTATTCGATGGCAAAGGTATAGGTGTAAGACTGGATCCACTTGGGCTGAGGTCTTTCGGGAGCATGTGGCTCCCCTGTTTCGCCTTTTGCTTCAGCACCGATGCCATATTCAGCCCCAACTATAGGTAGTAAATCGCCAATTTCAGAAGCATCGATAAATAGATCAGCACTAAATGTGTGTTCTTGGTTTAGGTGATCTTTGAAAGTAATAATTTTGATAATATCACCGTCTACTTTAGCTTTAAAAGGAATTGCATTATATAAAATTTGTAGTTGGCCGGAAGCTAGATATCTATTAAGTAAATTATCTATAACCTTAACTCCCACGATAGGTTCGTAACAAAGCCTACTTACCCAACCGTTACCAGGATTTAATTTAGCAACATATTTGGCGTTTTCAGATAAATGAAAGTTTTTTCGGTAATAATTACGGACGCCTTCCCGAAAAGCATAATAAGATGCGGTTGCACCAAAGTATTCTATCCATTGGTTCTCATCTGGTGCAGAGACTCCTTGGCTAGTGAGTTGTCCACCTAACCAATCGGTTTCTTCCGTAACAAGCACACTTTTCCCCCGTGATAGAAGGGCTAAAGCAGCAGAGACACCCCCTGCACCTCCACCAGTTATTACGACATCAAAATGACGTACATGTTCCATTTTGCCACTCCTTAAGTTTGTTTGCTGTATTTTCTTCTAGCAAACAGTGCAGAGTCCTTCTAGGTAGAGGTATTAGTGGTGATAGATAAAGACTGGTATTAAGTAATATATTAGCTAGAAAGCTCATATCTATAGTTTGTTGTTAAAAATCATTTTTTGCTAACAGATGGTGTTTTTTCAGGGGGTAATTTAATAAGGTATAAATGAGACAACCTTTGATTTTTTCTCTGGTTTTACAATTAATTTTATCGATTAAAGTAAATAATTACTGGTATAAATAAAGGAAATAATTAAGTCAGGATGAAAATTGGATTAGGAAGGGAAAGCTCAGAAATATAGATAGTAAAAGTGTATGGGATCTTGAAGAAAAGCCAAGTCAAGTCCATAACGTTGTG
>DHDH01000044.1 GCA_002399235.1 Firmicutes bacterium UBA4881
CTTGAATGGCATTCAAGAGGTCGTGGGTTCGATCCCCATCGGCTCCACCATATCGATTTAATAACTAATGGGGTGTCGCCAAGCGGTAAGGCACAGGACTTTGACTCCTGTATGCCCTGGTTCGAATCCAGGCACCCCAGCCATTTAGTATAATACAGGGGAGTAGCTCAATTGGCAGAGCATCGGTCTCCAAAACCGAGTGTTGCGGGTTCAATTCCTGTCTCCCCTGCCAACTTTACGTGGTGGGCATAGCTCAGTTGGTTAGAGCGCCAGGTTGTGGCCCTGGAGGCCGTGGGTTCGACTCCCACTGTTCACCCCATATTATAATAGATAGATGGCTTATAAAGCCAATACATATATGATATTTGAGAGTTTTGAATGATAAGTTCAAGGCTCTCATTTTTTATAGATATTTACGCTTGCTTTTTGCTTTAAGGTATCCTTAAAGAGAATAAGAAAGCCCAGAGCCATAAACAGTTTAAACCCAGCTTAGGACACACTTTTAGAACCAGATGAAAACATGAAATTACCCATAAGCGCTTTGAAAATTAGTATCTTTTAACAATAAAACTGGTATAAAATGGAGAAAGGGAAACTGTCAATTAAGAGTTATAGGGAATATTTAATAAGAATATAGCAGGGAAAGTGTTAAGTGTTCTGATTTATATATATTAAACAGGGAAAAACTGTAGGGTTGGAGGCGAAAGAATGAAAAAGTTATTTGTAAATGGCAAAAAGTTTGTTGATGAAACTGGAGCTCACATTATACTAAGTGGTATAAATTTTGTTTGCAAAGAAAGGTCACTGAACTATATTACTAAGTGCGATGATGCTGTGTTTGAATGGTTTAAGGATCTAGGTTTTAATGTTATTCGAATGGGACTTATCTGGGATGGTGTTGAGCCGAGTCCTTTGCAATATGACGATGATTATCTAAGAAAAATAAAAAGGTTTGTAGGACTTGCTAGAGAGAATGATATCTATGTTTTTTTAGATATGCACCAAGACTTATATAGCTACAAATATGGAGATGGCGCACCAGAATGGGCCACGATCACAGACGGAGAGCCACACATAGAAGGAAAAATGTGGAGTGATGCCTATCTTCAAAGTGGTGCGGTTATGAGGGCATTTGATAATTTTTGGACTAATACACCTGCCCATGATGGTATCGGGCTTCAAGACCATTATGCTAAAATGTGGGCACATGTGACAGCTTTCTTTAAAGACTGTGATAATATAATTGGTTATGACCTCATGAACGAGCCAGCTGTTGGAAGTTTATCTCAAGAAGTTCTTGCAGAATTGATTTTGGCTTATGCTAAAGAAGTGCTAAACACACCAGAGCCTAATTTGGCAGAACTAACTAAATTATGGATGGATCAAGAAAAGCGATTTACTATATTAAAGAATCTATCTGAGTTAACAATTTATAAAAAAATAGTTGGAAGTTCAGGAATTGCTGCCAAAGCTTATGATAGAAACATCCTATCTCCATTTTTTGCTAAGGTTGCAGGAGAGATCCGAAAAGTCGATACAGAAGGTTTTATTTTTACTGAGACAAACTATTTTTCTAATGTTGCCATCCAGTCGGAAATAGGTAGGATTGATCAGGCTCAGGTATACTCTCCGCATGGATATGACCTGGTTGTTGATACCGATCGATACGATGCTTATAATCAACAAAGGGTTGATTATATTTTTGATACACATAAACAAGTACAGGATAGATTGGATATGCCAGTTATGGTAGGCGAATGGGGAGCATTTACTGACTTTGATGTTACCTACGAACTAGCAATAGCAATAATCAAAAAGTTTGAGAAATACCTATGGAGTAATACTTTTTGGTGTTATTATTCTGGTATGGAGAAATGTAAATATATCAAGGCACTTAAAAGAGCCTACCCAATGAGTACAAGTGGAGAATTATTAGAATACGGCTATGATTATCACAGTGGGAACTTTAATTTGGTATGTCAAAATATCAGCACTTCTGCAGTAACTGTTATTTATTATCCTGAAGTGAAATATATAACATTGAATGATATCGAGATAGAAGGTAGTGAATGCGATGTAGAAATAAAGAAATATAGTAGGGGAAGCAGCGGGACTGTTATCATTAAGCCAAAAAATAAGACGGAAAGATTAGCTATTTGTATTAAAGGTACAAAAAAACAACTCTAACTTATTCTTGGGCTAAGATGGCTAAATTGTTTATCTGATAAATTGATAAGTAGATATTTTGAATGGTGTTGGAAGCAAACTTAAGCCTATCAAGGACTTTACTGGTTCGAGTCCTGTTAATTGGCTGGCGCGGGAGCGGGATGAACTTGAAAAATTAGCAGAACGATTTAACAGATACCATTGGTCTCCAAAAATATCTCGTAAAAAGCTCAAAGAGCTGTATGAAAGCAATGCGAAAGGGATCGGTTCTCATACGCTGGTACAATGTCAATACGGAAGCCAGTATTTATTTAGTGATTATATGTGATCTTTTCGTAAAGAAAATATACCATCTGGCACTGTAACCAGTATTTTTAATGCCTTCGTTGAGGATTGGCCTCAGGCGCTAGGATATGCTGTAAAAATGTGTTTAGTTGATAGACAGATTCACGAGTTTCATATCAATTGGAATAGCGGTGTCAAGGGGAGGTTCGTTGGTGCTAGTCTGATTGAGGGTTTTAAAAAAACAAATCAAGGATTTCATTATCGGGTTAGCGTATAGTGAGAACATCAGCACAAAGAAATTTATATCGTATTTACATAACGAATGAACGTTGGAGTTCAGGCTCTTTTAAGGATTATATCTTGCTGGTGTTGAGTGCTTAGACGATGCGGAAGTTCCAGATGGATTGACTAAATGGTTGGTTTTTGGTTATTTATATTGAGAACGGAAATAGAGCTACTTTCCCTGGCGTTATTCAATATTTAAAAGAAAGCAACATTTCACTTGCAGGGGCAGTACATGATTTTATTTGTCCAAAGACAGGCAAAGCTTATATGTTTTTCCCGATTCGGAGATTATAGGAGGAATCGGTTTATCAGGTTTTAATTGGCTATTTTGCATAAGGTTAAGAACTCAAGCTTAAAATGACCTTTATACCGTGTAAACTAAGCTCAACTGGAGTAATTCCTGATCAGGTTGAAAAAGGTGCAGAACTGTTTCTCTGTAACTTGAACTAAAGATTACTTATATTTAATGGGGTGAAAAAATTGTGGAATGCGGGAAAAATACTGATCCCTTTGATGATAGTTTTACTTCTTATTGCAGGTGGCACTGGTCTCTTGTTCTATGACGAGCTTAGAATAATCAATTCCATTGAAAAAATAACAGATGAAAAACCTGTATACTACCTTGAAGTGGAAGGAGACTACCATTTTGAAGATTTTTTGAAATCAGGAGGAGCATCTTCAGATAAAGCAGTGGCTGCATTTCTTACAAAACGCATCTCCAAAGGTTTTTATTCTGTAGATGTCAATGAAAGCGAGCTTGCGTGTAGTACTATTTCTGCTAACACTCCAGATGGTTCGCATGTTTGGGGACGAAATTTTGATTGGAAAGGTTCTGTTCCGATCATTGTAAAATGTGTCCCTAAAGCTGGTTATGCATCAATTTCGACTTGCGATTTTCAAAATATTACCTCTAGTTCAAAAACTGTGCCAGAGGGTATTACTAATAAAATGTTGGCCATTGCTGCTTTATATGTCCCCATGGATGGAATAAATGAAGCTGGACTCTGTGTTGCCGATCTCGAAGTCAATGAGGGCGGTATGATAACCATTGATACATACAGGCCTGATCTGACAATTACAACAGCGATTCGTCTCTTGTTGAATAAAGCAGCAAGCGTTGCTGAAGCTATAGAAATATTAAAACAATATGATATCTATGCTTCAGGTGGTATAAGCCATCATTTGGCCATTTCTGATGCTGCTGGTACGTCAGTTGTTATTGAGTTTGTGGATGGGGAATTAGTTGTTTTGAACACAAGCACTGTGACAAACTTTAATCTTATCCATGGAAATACAGCTGCCGGTGGGGAAAGCGCAAAACAAAGATTTGAATATCTTAGTTCGCTCTATGAAGAGAATGGAGGTTCACTTACTGTTCAACAGGTGAAAGAGGCCCTTGCACAGGTTTCTCAAAGGGATGGAAAATGGATAACGCAGTGGTCAATTGTATATGAAGAGCATTCTCTGACTGCTAGTTATTACTTTGATTGTGATTTTAATAAGGCTTATAATTTTGTAGTATGCAATAAATAATTAAACTGATGTTCTGTATGTTAGTATTT
Source organism: Firmicutes bacterium UBA4881 (assembly GCA_002399235.1). Lineage (GTDB taxonomy): Bacteria > Bacillota > DTU065 > DTU065 > DTU065 > UBA4881. The sequence goes on from DHDH01000044.1 coordinate 4,299, forward strand.
AGCCAGAAATAGTGTCTGATTAAAATAGGTCTGCAACAGGTAGGTAGTTTAACGAGATAACAAATTAGAACCTTAGGTATATTGGAGGCAAAGCCTCATGGAAAAAACGTAGAAAAACGAATTGAGTGCTGGTTATGTATTTAATAGGGCGCTTTCCTAATTGCATTTATTTTGATCTAATCATAATAAACAATAGAGATTAATAGAATTAAGGCCAACCTTGTCAGGCTGACCTTAATTTTTTTTATGAAAAATAGCATTCGAATTATATATATCCTCAGAGGTTACGTACCTGACTCTGGGTTAGTAAACTATATTCGGTGAATAATGTGGTTGTCTTTAACTTTATTTTCGATGCCAAGCAAGAAATCCAATTATTTATCTTACAGGTATCAGGATCTCCTGACCGGCATAAACCAAGTTAGGATTTGTGATTTGCGGATTGGCTTGCAGGATTTCTTGAACGGTTATATTAAAGCGGGTTGCGACGATATATAGCGATTCTCCTGGCCGTATGATATAGCGCACAGCGCCAGGTGGGATGATGGGCCCAGGATTACACTCAGCACCTAGCATAATCCACGTTCCGATATCGGTCTCGCCAGTTACTGGCAATCCCTCCTTTACACTACGCTGGAAGGCCATCAATGCATTACGAGTTTGGATTCCAAAAATTCCATCTATCGGGCCTGGATTGAAGCCCACAATCTGAAGCAGTGTTTGAAGCCGAACTACATCATTACCTCTGGATCCTTGGGACAGTAATGGGCATATACGTGTTGGAGGTTCAGGCGGTCCAGATATTACTATGACCTGCCCAGGAAATATTAGACTCGGATTGGTGATCTGTGGATTAAGAGATAGTAAGTATGGCAAAGTAAGGCCAAATCTTTGGGCGTTCAACCAGAGGGTATCACCTGGTTGAACGGTGTAGGTCAAGACTATTCCCTCCATAAAGTACAGTCTCACCTATGTATATGCTTGTATTTAATCTTTTGCTCTATGTTATGTAAATACAAACTAGTGACTTATGAGATAAAAAAGTGCTAAGTTAAGAATTCGCTTAGCGGTGTTGCATGTTTGATTGAGATAATAAAATTATCGAAAAATAGACTGTGGGGTTAGTTTTAACAGTAAGTGTATCATATCTATATTGATCTTATAGCACTTACCATTGTAATCCGTTCCAATTGTTTTTGGGCTTTTCATTAAGCAGATTATTTCAAATCTATTTTGCTCTTACAAAAACAATGTAATCTATGATGGTTTCAATCTTATACTGCGGAATATTGGTGTAGTTTCTTGCCATAAGTGCAAAGCAAACTTGACAAAAAGTGCAAAGCAAACTATACTTAACTTGCAAAGCTAGCATTGCAAGTCGGAGGTGCTATTTTGAAAACAAAGATTGCAAAATTGCGAAAAGCAAAAAAGCTGTCTCAGGAAGAACTGGCCCTTGCTGTTGGTGTGACAAGACAGACTATTTCATCTATTGAGGTCGGAAAGTATACAGCTTCTTTACCACTGGCATTTAAAATTGCCCATTACTTTGGGCTCTCAATAGAAGAGGTATTCGACTTTTCTGAATATGTAAATTGAAAGGGGTAATAAAATGGATAGGTATAAAAAGGTAATCAAACTGAGGATATTATTACTCAGCATTCTTGTAATATTTTCGGTGATTTTAGGAATATATGATGTGTTTTTAACAAGTCCGGAAGTCAAAGAAAGCGATCTTTTCAGCTTTCAATGTGGCTCAACTTCAGCTTTAGGTCTACTGGGAGCAATTATTATCATTCGTTACAGAGGGATGTTACGAGACGAAAAGAAATTGAAGCTTCAGTTCAACAAGGAAAAAGATGAAAGACTAAAAGCGATCAGAGCAAAAGCCGGTATGCCAATACTTTTGGTCACCTCTGTTTTAATGATAATCGCTGGTGTCATTGCTGGATATTTTAATGCAACAATATTTGTCACGCTTATCATTGCAGCTGTTGGTCAGATGATAATTAGTGGATTTGTTAAAATGATATATATGAGAAAAATGTAAAACGATAACTATTTATAAAGAATTTAAAAAGGATAAAATCTCTAAAAAGGAATTGGTTAAAGAGCGATGGTTTGAGGAATTTATCTACTAGTAATGGAGGGAAAGAATCATGGAAAGTATTTCTACGAAAAACGCGGAAAGATTTAAAGGATTCGCTGATATATATGACTGTGCTCGTCCTACGATGCCTGATTATCCTGTGCGTATAATCAAGGGATATTTAAATAAAAAACCTGAAACGGTTATCGATTTGGGCTGTGGCACTGGCTTATCCACAACTATTTGGCAAAATAATTGTGTAAAGGTTATAGGAGTGGAGCCAAGTGAAGATATGCTGAAGATAGCCAAAACAAAAGAGAAAGGAAATATGTCCTTCATAAAAGGTTATTCACATGAAATTGGCGTCAAAGAAAATTCTGTGGATGTGGTTGTTTGCAGTCAATCTTTCCATTGGATGGAACCTGTTTCAACACTTAAAGAGATTAATCGAATATTAAAAAACAATGGGGTTTTCGCTACGATTGACTGTGACTGGCCACCTGTTTTTAACTGGCAAGTTGAAAAGGTATATATGGAAATGTTTAATAAAGTACATGAGATTGAGTACACGCACAGAAATCTAAAAGACAGCTTTAGTTGTTATGATAAAAATCAACATCTTGCAAACATCAAAAATAGCGGGTATTTCAGATTCTCTCGAGAAATTGTTTTTTCTAATTCTGAACCTTGTACTGCAAAACGGTTGGTTGACTTAACCTTAAGTCAAGGTAGCTTACAAAGTATTTTGAAAAATGAGCCTTCATTGATTGAATGTGATGTGAAAAATTTCCAAGTTCTTGTCGATGAAACTTATGGTCAAAATAAGTTTGAAATTGAATTCTCTTATAGGCTGAGGTTAGGGGTAAAATAAATAAGAGGGATTTCAAACTATAACAAGTTTTATATAGGCAAGATACTCTAGGGACAACCTACCAGGGGAAGGCTTGGAAAAATTAATAAGCAATTTGGCGATGGACTGGTTTGGGCCACCTCTAACAATGGGTAAGGTATTCTATTAGATTTATTACTGTTTGTATTGGTCAGTCTAACTTCTTATTAAAACTTGAATGTGAGATGGAAACATGACAGAATGGTTTACTGTTGATAAAATAGATAGTGATACCTTTGCTATCAGTGAATATAAACATTGGGAAGAAACGCATTGTTATTTACTGTGTGGAAATAAAGGTGCTGTTTTAATTGATACAGGATTAGGTATTGGGAACATTCAAAATGTAGTTGGTAATTTGACAACATTGTCGATCTTGGTTGTCACAACTCATACCCATTGGGATCATATCGGTGGACATGAGTATTTTGATAACTTTGCGGTTTTTGAAGATGAAAAGGAATGGCTAGCTGGCCAATTCCCTATCCCGTTAGAAATGGTAAAAAAGAATCTCCTGAGTAGACCTTGTGCTTTTCCTGAAGATTTTGATATTAACCAGTATCGTGTTTTTCAAGGCTTACCAGCAATGATCTTACATGATGGTGATTTAATCAATTTAGGAAATAGACAACTGAAGGTTATTCATACCCCTGGACATTCACCTGGTCATTGTTGTTTCTATGAACCAGACAAAGGTTATCTTTACTCTGGCGATTTAATATACAAGGGTTGCTTGGATGCTTTTTACCCCACAACAAACCCACAGTCATTTTTGAGTTCTTTAGAAAAAGTTAAGTTATTAGCAATCAATAAAGTTTTACCAGGACATCATCAATTAAATATTTCGGTAGATATAGTAAGTGAAATTGCAACTGGATTTAGGAAATTAGCCAATGAAGGTAAGTTAAAACAAGGAAATGGTATTTATGATTTTGGCGATTTTCAAATACATATCTAGTTGAATCTCAGTTTTAAACAGATTGTTTTTAAAATGATAAATTGAGGTGTTAAAAGTAATGTGCCCAGAATGTTATGTTGATACAAGTAGAATAACCCCATTACTTAATCCTCTAGATTGTTTGGAAAATCATGCTCAGTATATTTGCGGAACTTGCGGACGTTGTATCTGTATAGAACATGATGCACAGAGAGGTCTACAAAGGTGGAATTTTCCATTTAAGTCATTAGATATTGCAAAACTCTATCTAAGAACTGCTGATTATACCATGAAAAAATCATGTGGTATTTATGAGATAAAGAATAGTAAGGGTAGAGTTTCTTATAAAATTTTTGCGGAAATTGAGGACTTACATTCTTTTTTGCAAAAGAATAAGGATAAATATTGCGATAAAATGGCTTCTGTTTTTTCTATTGAGAAATATCAAGAATACCCCGACACAGAAGTACGGAAATTAACTTCTGATGAAATAAAAAAATATATGTCTGAGCGTTAAATGTCTGACTATCTGCTAGTTATATAAATATTCGCATTGATAAATTGATGCTTATATTTATGACACAGTCATTCTAAGAGCTATCTAAGCAGATAACCGAAAATTTGAAGGTGAATCGATTAACCACCTGATCCTTGTAAAACCAGCGATAGAGCTTAAAGATAAAGCTTTAGAATAAAAAGGAACATTAAAAATTTGGGGAAACACAATTATACGGCAGTGCTTTCTTAGATAAAAGGGACTACAAAGATTGGCTTAGATTAATTGATGATAATTCTTGTAAGGAAACTGTACATTCTGATTGGGTGGTATCAAGTACATTTTTTGTGTGTTATAAAGCAGATAAAAAAATTATTGGGATGGCTAATATACACCATACTTTGAATGACTTTTTGCTTGATTATGGCCGGCATATTGGTTTTGGTGTACATCCACTAGAACAGAGAAAAGGATATGCAACGCAAATATTAAATATGGCTCTTGAATATGCAAAAAAGCTTAGTTTAGCCAAGTTATGCTAGCTTACTACAAGGAAAATGAAGCCTCCAGAAGAACCATTCTGAAAGGTGGAGGGACAACTAGAAAAAGAGTTTGTATTTACCAATGGAAAATATGTGCTTACTTGGGAATGAATTCCATTTTATCGGTTTGATTAATAGAACAACCTCAGTCTAAACCTAAAATTTTTAGTTTTTATACCAATAAAAGCAGTATGTTCCCCCAATTACATACTTCCATTAGAATAGAGGTATTTTTTTCAATGCAGATTCAAAGTTTTATTAAGCAGGTAGTTATTTGGAGTAATCTTATTCATCAGATCATCCACTAATTGCTTTGTAAAAGAATTAAGACCAAAAATCAAATTGTTTAATTCCAATATGCCAGAGTAGAAGTATTTGCCATTTATAAGAAATGTTTTGCAATAGAAGTACAAAAAGTAAAAGTGAAAGAGAGAAAGGAAGCGGCCCATGTTTACAATTTATGATGGGTTCAGTAACGAATTGTCCTTACAAGAACGCTACCGCTTAATACAGCAAGCAGGATTTGCCGGTGTAGTGTTGTGGTGGGGTGAGGATTTTGGTCGTATTGATTATCGTAGCGCCCCAAAATTAGCACGACAAGCTGGGTTATTTATTGAAAATATACATACACCTTTTGAAGGTATTAACAATCTCTGGTTGGACAATCTTGATGGAAACGCTTTAACTGAGCATCTTTTAGAGTGCTTGATTGATTGTGGTGATTTTAAAATTCCAGTGATGGTAATGCACCTATCAGGTGGAGAAAATCCTCCGGCGTTTAATAAACTTGGACTTAATAGGATTAAACGTATTGTTGAAAAAGCTGAACAATGCGGTATAAAAGTTGCTCTGGAAAACACGCGAAAGACCGAATATCTAAGGTTTGTTTTGGATCAGATTGATTCACCTTACTTAGGGTTTTGCTATGATAGTGGACATCATAAATGTCGAACTCCAAACGATGATCTATTGTTTCTGTATGGTTCTCGACTGATGTCGTTACATCTTCATGATAATGATGGTACTGATGATGAGCACCGATTACCCTTTGACGGTAAGATTGATTGGTCGGAGACCATGCGAAAAATTGCAAAAACAGGTTATCAAGGTGCAATTGCGTTAGAAGTTGCTAATCTAGGTTATGAAGATTTGAAGGTAGAGGAGTTTTTGCAGGAAACATTTGAACGGGCAAAGAGGTTGGAGAATTTAAGAAGGCAAATATTATAATCACAATACTACAAACTAGCTTGGATGGTTATTTCTGTTTTTTCTCCAGACAAGAGGTCAACCATTGTGCTAGAAAAAAGAGATGGTTTAAAATATTAACGATTAAATATTACCAAATGGTTTCACTAACCCTATTAATAAATGCGTTAACTTATTGGACCAATCACGGGGAGTGGACAACAAACTGTGCTTTAAGGAAAAGATATAAGATGATTGGAGATAGAAAAAAGTGCTTGATTGCCATATACATCTTGAGCGTGGCGACTACACCCTCGAATGGATAAAACGCTTTGTGACAACAGCGATAGATAGAGATCTTTCTGAAATTTGGTTGTTGGAGCATTGCTACCGTTTTGTAGAATTTATACCGATGTATGATAACGTTTGTGCTTTTAGCGATTATATTAATAAGTGGTTTAAAAAGAAGAGCGGTGTTTTAAGGCTTGATGACTATTTGCGGTTAATTGAAAAAGTACTAAACCAAGCTTGGGACATAAATATCAAGTTTGGTTTAGAGATATGTTATTTCAAACAGTTTGAAGAGATTGTATACAATATAACCAAAGATAAGGGTTTGGATTTTCTATTAGGCAGCGTTCACTTCATAGACGATTTTGCCTATGACCACAAGCCTGAACATTGGGACGGAGTGGATGTAGATTCGACATATAAGAGATATTTTGAGACAAGTATTGATTTGGCTGATAGTGGTCTTTATAGTGGCATAGCTCATCCAGATTGTATAAAGCTGTTTGGACACCAACCTTCATTTTCTTTATTGGAGTATTACAATAGCTTAGCCACTTCTCTGGCTAAGAACAATATGTATGCCGAAGAAAGCAGTGGTAGTTATCGTCGTTGCCCAACTACCTCTGAATTAGGGATGAATAGGGATTTAATTAAAGCAATGAAGAAATACAATGTAAAAATCCAAACTGCTTCTGATGCTCATTCTCCAGAGGATGTTGGGCTTTATATCGCTGAGCTTGAACAAATTTTGAAAGATAACTAATAATCTCTTTCAATCTATGGTGTATGTTTAATATAAGATAAAGATTAGCTTCTTTGCCTTTAGGATTTAATAAAGGTTCGGGTTATTTATATTATGGGCGTTGAATAATGCTTGTAAAGTGTTGAAGAGTGGAAATATGGAAAAATTCGAATACAAAACATTGTTTACTAATGCCAAAGGAGTATTTAAAAAGTTGACCAAAACAAGTTTCATAGTGAGTTGAATGAATTGGGAGTATAGGTACGGGAGCAAGTGAATACAGTTACTGCTACTCAAAGCTATGGCAGCACATGATGGATCATCTCAATATTTATACGTAAAATAAGTAGTATGTAAAATTAATAATGCTGTTGAGTTATGTAAAAAAAGTGAATAGTTTATTAAACACTTTGCTATACAACCTGAAGTCCTGCAAACTCATAACGAGCCCTTAATATAAAACAACCTCAAACCATTGAAAAGATTGGCTTAATGCCAATTTTTTTCTTGCATTTGCCATCGTTATGTGTTAAATTATACATAACGAGGAGATGAAAACTTTGGCAGCCATTGTGTACCAAAAAGACAAAAGATCAGGGATTACATATGCCTATGAGTCTGTTTCCTATTGGGATAAGGAAAAGCAACAATCTCGAGCTAAACGGACGCTTATCGGACGTGTCGATGCTGAAACTGGTGAGATCATTCCGACAGATGGTAGAGGCCGCAAGAAGAAAGAAGAGTCTGTAGCACCAAAGAGAGGTCCTGTCCCTTCTGTTAAAACCTCAAGATCATTTTATGGAGCAACTTATCTACTGGATGCTATTGGTGAAAAGTTAGGTATTACCAAGGACTTAAAACAGTGTTTTCCAGATACATATCAACAAATTCAATCGCTTGTGTATTTTCTGGTTCTTGAGGATAAAAATCCACTCTATCGATTTGAAAAATGGAGTAGCATACATAAGCATCCGTATGGCAAGGACATTCCTTCACAGCGAAGTAGTGAAATCTTCGCTTCAATAACCGAAGATGCAAAGATGAAGTTTTCCAACTTGCAGGGGAAACGGCGAACAGAAAAAGAATTCTGGGCTTACGAAATCACTTCCATATCCAGCTATTCCGAACAGTTACTGCAAGTACAGTATGGCAACAACAAGGAAAGCGATCTGCTGCCACAGCTGAACCTAGCACTAGTATTCGGGGAAAAATCCAACCTGCCATTTTATTATCGGAAGCTAGCTGGAAACATCCCCGATTCTAAAACGGTTAAGAATTTACTAGCCGAGTTGGATATCCTTGGTTTTTCTAAAGTCAAGCTTGTAATGGATAGAGGTTTTTATAGCGAAGACAACATTAATGCCCTCTTTAATGAACACTTAAAATTTCTTATCTCCACTAAAATGTCTCTGTCTTTTATTAGAAAAGAGCTGGAACCCATTTACAAGAATTTTCGAACCTTTGAGCACTATAGTGAAAAATACGAGCTATATTACCAAACAGTGCAAATAGAGTGGCTCAACACCAAATATCGCCCATATAAAGGTGACACCCTATCAACACCAAGACATATCTATATTCACTATTATTACAACATAGATAAAGCTGCCGAGGATGAAAAAGCTTTTGACCGAAAGTTAATCACCTTACGTAATGAACTGGAATCAGACAAACGAATCCCCGAAAACGAATCCCTTTACAATAAATACTTCAAGATGAAAACTACACCTAAAAGAGGGACAAAAGTCATCGTCAACGAAGAAGCTGTCGCTAAAGCAAAATGTTATTACGGGTTCTTTGCTCTTTTGACAAATGAAACGATGGATGCCATTACAGCACTCGAACTCTATCGTAATCGAGATATTGCAGAAAAAGCTTTCGGTAACCTTAAGGAAAGACTGAACATGCGTCGCACATTGGCTTCTTCTGAAAAAAGTCTTGATGGTAAGCTATTTGTGGAATTTGTGGCACTTATTTATCTTTCTTACATCAAGAAACAAATGGAGGATGCAGACTTGTTCAAAAATTATACATTACAGGGCGTCCTTGATAAACTTGATGTAATAGAATGTTTTGAAACACCCGGCCAGGAATTGCGTGTCAGTGAGATTCTCGAAAAACAAAAGGTACTCTACACTAGTTTAGGTATCGATCCACCTTCCTCGTTATGAGTAGATGGGACTCCAGGATACAAAACATGGTGGCTTTGAAAATCAAACCCACCGTCAAATTAATTTGTGCTGTTTCACATATAAATCTAGCCACCTTATCCAAGGTTTCATGATTGCACCTTGAAAGGTTGTTTGTTTAATTAAGTTCATTCGAAAACAGTAACTTTATTATTTTGTAGGGATAGAATAGACAACTAAACCATGTTTTATACAATAAAGATAGAGTTTACCATTTGGTATATTCGGTATACTTACTGCTGCGTTTTGTTCTGGATATAAACGATTCAAAAAAACTTTGTCGCTTTTTACATAGGCTGCAAATAAGATATAGTGTTCTTTTGTCATCTCATGTTCAATGGTAATAAAGTAATCTACATCAATCGTTTCTATGGTTATAAGAGGAGTATTTTTATCTTGGTGTGGAACAAGCTGTTCTAATTTTCTACCACAACAAAAAATAGCTGAACTGCCTGTACTTACGAGTACATTTTTACATGATGGGCAGACATAAAATCGGATTTTATTGATGTTTCCTCGGTCTGGTTGGTTGAAGGTAATTTCCCCTTCCATCATTTGAGCCATATCTGCGCCTAAAATTGCTGACAAACCTGCCCATAAAGAAACATCAGGGCACCCTAAACCGCATTCCCATTTAGATACTGTTTTGTTACTGATATTAAGGGCATGAGCGACATTCTGTTGCGTCAAACCTTTTTCTTTGCGTAATTGGGCAATTAAATGTCCAATTTTCGCACAGTCCATAGAGTATCTTCCTTTCCATCTATAGGTATCTGGCAATAACGTGAACCAACTGGGCAGGAAGTTGGTTGAGGTCAGTAATATCTAATGTGTTTTCTTTTCCGTAAATATCACTTATGATTATTTTATCCTGTCCGATAGCGGCAGCAAGAAATTGTATACCCTTGCGGCGATATTCCTGCAAGGTATTTTTCATATCTAGAATGGCGGAGTCACCTGTATAATCCGGTATCGCTTTGGGTTGTCCGTCACTAAGGCTGATAAAGAGCTTTGTTTTCTGTGAAGCTGTTAATAAACGGTCAGCAACTATTCTAATTGCCATACCATCACGATTATTGCTTCTACCTTGAATATTGCTAAGAGAATATTTTTCCTCAGGATCTTTGCTATCAAAATCTACATAAGAGTAAAGTGACATTTGTTCTAAGTGTGAACGGTCAGCGGTATCACCATAAATCAAGACAGGAATATTGCAAATAGAGCAAAACTCATATAAAGCAATCGCTGCTTGTTTTGCTGCTTCTATGCGGCCAAAGGCGGACATGGATGCCGATTCGTCTATACGAAGTGCCACAGCCAGGTCCGGGTCTTCCTCTGGGGGACGTTTTCTTGAGAAATAGCAAAAGTCCTTTGCTGCAAGGCGATCAGCACAAAAGTTTGTGCCATATAACTGTCCAGGGGCAAATTCACTAGCGGTTTCATGCTCTAAGAGAGGCCTTGTTTTCTGAATTAGTTCGTGAATCACAGGCCTTAGCAGAGAGGCTTGTTTTCTATACTCAATCTGGTTTTCTTCGCTTACTTCAGGACGATGGACAACCAGTTTAATCAGTTGATGGTTACTATCCTTTACACTTTCACGGGCTTCTTGATTGATCCTTTTTCTAAAGGTTTGTTTTTGCAGCTCGGTAAGATGTTCTGGCTCTGTTTCATGGTAAATTGGTGTTCCATTCTCACCATTATCACTACTCTGTGTTTTCTCGGTCATATTAGTGGAAGTTTGATCAGAATGCCCCTTACTATCAGGCGATTTGCGTAAAAGCACTGCATTTGGATCCCTTGATGTTTCTTCGGGGCTACCTTCTTGCCCATCTTCAGCTAAATTGAATTCCATCACATCTGGATTTTGATTTTCTTGTCTAGCTGCTAGTTCCTGTTCTAGTTGTTCTAACTGATTCAATAATTTCTTTACGGCTAAAGCTTGTTCCAAAATGGCAATATCAGCTGGATCAGTCGAAATTTTATAAATCACTTTGTGGTACATAGAAGCTTGTAGAGAAGCTCCACTAGCGACAGCATCAACCCAAAACAGATAAGAACGCATGCCTGCCACTCCTTTTAAGGCATTCGCTTTAGCCGTTTCGTCCAGGGTGATAATCATCTCTGCTAGAAGAGACAAGATCTGTTGATTATTGTAGCCTGTTTTCGCACTAGCTCTGGTCATCATAACTGACTTTGGAGGTAAATCCATTTTTTCAACATGTTGGATTCTATCTCTAAGGGCTTCATTTAATGGGCGACAGCCATTATAACCTCTATTGGTTGTAATCACTGCAATAAAATCTGGATGGCGATGGACAATGCGGGTTGGAAGATTAATACTGCCATCTGGTTCCAGGGCAGAATTCAAAGCCATCAATACGGCAGCATCTCGGATGACAGTAGGTTCCTGGATCTCCAAAAGCCACCCATTTTCATAAGCTCTTACAATTTCCGAGGGATAGAATTGATAGCTTACTTCATTTGCACTATGTCCGTCCTCCGACAAAACCGGAAGGATGGAACCTAAAATATCGGATTTGTCCATATCAGCAAAACAAGTGACTTTGGTATAAGGTAACCCGAAGTCAGCTGAGAGAGCTTTTGCTAGTTGAGTTTTTCCCGAACCTGCATCTCCCTCTAACAGGATATTCGCGATCTTCATTTCTTTATTGTGCCAGTTTCGTTTTACTGCAGTACAAATGCGACGCTCCGCTTCGCTTTCGATATGTGATTTTGGTTTTTTCCAGATCAGATTTTTTTCAGCTTCTGTCAGTTGTCTGTGCGGGGACAGAAGCATTTGGTTCTCCATTTTTAAAACTCCATTTCTGCTAAAATTCGAGCGAGTACCCGCAGGCGCTCTCCATATATTTCACCCAAATCATTGAGTGCTTGTGAAAACTGCCGAATATCTTCATTAAGATGAGGATTTCCTAAACATATTGATATGGGCATTACATCACCTTGAATGCCGATACGTTCTACAGTAAGCTTTTGGGGATCATATAGTAAAGGTAGTCGGTAAGCATCCTCAAAATATAGAAGACTGCGAGCAAGGAAAATCATTAAATCAAGTACCTGATGGATTGGTAGTTCTTGGTCCATTTCCAACTGGCCAAATGGGGTTTCTTTCCATATTTGGACTGCAATCGCCATTTTCCTGTTTTCGTCTAACAGAGGTGCTCCCAAAGTCAATCTTTTTATTTTTGATTGATAAGCATTTCTGCCATCTATGTGGTCATAACTATCTGCGGTTAAGACAATTTTTTCGTTCATTTCCATATTCTCCTTGCACCTTTGTTTGATTCTAAGCATTGTGTTAGTAGTTTTTGTAATTCTTCGGTATGATCAGCTTGAGGATCTTCATATTTTAATACTCGTATAACCGAGATTTCAAAGTTGGTTTCACCATATTGATTCCAGAGTTCTTGTAGCTTCTTATTCGGATGGCCATTTGAAGTCAACTTAAATCGGTTACTGTTTAGATCGGCCTTTGTATCTTGGGAGATATTTAAAAAGGTCTCTTTTGTTGCAGCGCATTTCAAAGAAATAATACCCATTTCCGGTTTTCTATTTTTATACTCCTCGAGGAGTTGTTTTTTTCTTGGCATATCCATTCTCTTCACCTCGATATTATTTTAACGACTAGCTCCCTTATAAACAATCCACGCTCCGTAGACCAGTTCAATTAGTACAAATATTCAAAGGTTTATAAAACCATGGCTCTTCTTCCTAAGCGTTAAGCGAGAACGAATCAGGTTATGAAATTATTGGGTTGATAGTACCACTTGATTTTAGCAAGCGATCCCGATTTCTACTATTAAGTAATGTATAAAAAGTAAAATAGGAGCAAATTAATATCTAGAATAACTCACTGTATTAAGTAATGTTTTTCGTTCTTTCTGGGTGCAATGGTAGAGGTCTGTTCTATCAATTAATACTGCTACAAATGTTAACCACTATATTATTTAGTTTATCTTACCAGGAGGTTTTAGCGTTCATGATTGTGAGGGGGTCTTTCGTAACCACTATTCTATCCTATTAATAACTTTACACTACCTTATTTTAGAAGTGTGTAAATACGCATAATGGTGCCTCAAATCTATTATGCTATCTGTCTTTGTAAAAGAGTGAAGTCATAAAGCTTTTTTGGCAGTTGCTATTTAAAAATAAACGGTGAAATGCTTAAAGTCACTGCATTTGCCTGGAAATTTTATGTATGCTATACTTATCATATGGAAAATAAAAATAATTTTCGAAAACGAAAAGTACGAAAATTGTGAAATATAGGGGGTATTATCATTTATAATTTAAAAGCTGAACGCAGAGACAAAAGTATAAAAGCAAAAAAGTTGAGACGTGAGGGTATTATTCCGGCATTGATTTATGGAAAAAGTTTAGAAGAATCTATTTTAATTAAAATTTCTTTAGGAGATGTCAATCGCTTTCTTAGTATGGTATCAAAGGGAAGCAGACTTATTATTGAAGTTGATGGCGATAAATATGATGTTCTATTCAAAGAGATTACTTATGAGGCCATTAGCCAAAGAGTTGAACACATAGAATTCCAGCAACTTGTTGCTGATGAAGCGGTTAACAGTGTAGCAAAAGTAGTTCTGAAAAATAAAGAAAATAATCCTAACATAATACAACAACATATTGAAGAAATTCCGTATAATGCATTGCCAAAGGACTTTGTTCAAGAAGTTATCATCAACCTAGAAGGAATGGAAGCTGGGAGCACTGTTAAGGTAGCAGATTTAGATATTGTTGAAAATGAAAATATTAGGATTACAATACCCAAAGACACTGTGATTTTAAGTATTAATGATCCCAAAAAAGTAGCTTTAGATGATGAAGCAGAGGATGAGACAGGTGACGATACAGAGGATGAAACACAAGACTCCTAAAATGCTTTAGAATAAGAACTATAGATGTTGTTTAACGATAAAATTGCAAATGGAATTTACGCTGTATCCTTTTTCTACTAATAACACAAGAAAAGTTAACAGATTTCATGATCGAAATCTGTTAACTTTATCGGTTTTTGCAAGCGAGAGACCTTTGATGCTCTTAGTGGGCATGGACTCTAGCCTTTGTGGTCTTAGCAACAATTCTGTCTCTTGCTTATTATAATAACGAAATCTAGAATTAAAAAGTAAAACGTAGTTTGAACAAAAAGACTATCTTTTTACGACTAAAAGTGCTAATTTAGGTAGAAAGTAACAGACAAAATTGACATTTTCTGCTTCATTGTGGTAAACTAATAATTAGAAAGGGTTCTAAAAGATAGAACCACTAACCGTTGAGGCTTACGGTGAGTCTTGCACTTTCCTGTACCTTAGTACATCCCCAAGTGTTTCAAGATCCAACATGGCCGTACGGTACCGAAAGGAGGGAAAGTGCAATGTCTAAAACTTTATATGTAGGTAATCTTCCTTGGTCTACAACAGAGGAAGAACTGAAAGAGGCATTTGCTAGCTCTGCAGAAGTTCTTGGGGTACGTATCATTACAGATCGCGAGACTGGCCGTTCTAAAGGCTTTGGTTTTGTCGAAGTTGAGGATTCTTCCTTAGAAGGCGCTATTGACGCTATGAATGGTTATTCTTTAGATGGAAGAAATCTCGTTGTTAACGAAGCTCGTCCACGTGCTACCAGAGATTAATTTAGGTAGATTGTAAATGAACATATGTTAACTAAGTGGTTTTCTCGGATTAAGAGAAGACCACTTTTTTATACTTATTTAAATTTTAAGGGTAAAATAATTAAATAGATGGCCTAAGAAAAAACTAAAAAAGTGGAAAGCCATCGAAGATGTTTCACATAAGTACATTAGCTAACTACTTAAGTTTTAGAGTTTATAAAGATACATATTAGTAAAGTAGCATAAGAAAGTAAGGTTTGGAAAAGAATTTCAATGAAACCATCTTTAGTTGAAGTAAGCAGGCATATTATAAGATAGGTGAGAGATGACAGAGAAGCTTTATTAGATGAGTTAAATGGCCTAAAAAACTATACTAGCAGGCATCTGACGATGAGTAGAGAAAAATAAAGTAAGGCCTAGTTGAGAGATACATTAAGTAATAGTCTAGAGGAGAAAGAGGTGAGGAGTGCAATATTTCTGCGACAAAAAGTCGAGATATCCTTTGCACAAGTTTATGGATCTTACTGAATATGTAAAAGACAGAGTAACCCTTGGGCGTTTTGCACACTCACAAAGAGTAGCCAAGCAAGCGATGTTATTAGCCAAAAAACATAACATTGATATAGACATAGCATATAAAGCGGGTATCGCTCATGATTGTTGTCGTGAACTCACAGGCAAAGAACTTCTCTCTTTGGCTGAGCACTATGGTATTGTTGCTGATGAATATGAACAAGATTGGCCCTTAGGTTTGCATGGCAAAGTAGCAGCTAAGTTTTTAGAAGAAGAATTCTTGCTTAGTGAAGAGATAAAAGAAGCAATTGCTTATCATGTTACAGGTCATCCTAATATGGGTAAATTGGCACGTATTATATATTTAGCAGATAAAATTGAAGAAGGTAGGAGTTACCCGGGAGTTGAAAAGATAAGAGAGATAGCAGAAACTGATTTGAATGGCGCTTTATTAATAGCAATAGACTCAGCTTTTAACTATCTAATTAATAAGCGATTACCTATTCATCCCGATTCTTTAGCTCTCAGGAACAGTTTACTATTAAAGCATAAGTCAGGAAATAAGTTATAATCATTCCTACAGATGGGAGGAAGCACTATAATTATTATAGTGCGTAACTAGATATGGCTAAGAAAAAGAATACAGCACTCATAATATTAGGTTATGTTTTTTTGGCGTTTGTTATCATCGCTGCGGGTTTATTTACTGCACTTTACCTGGCTTTATCTTCTATGCATGAAAAGACTACTTGGATAAGGAAAACTGAACCAGAAGTTATCGAGAATGTTAAGGCACCAAATATTTACCAATATCATCCACGTAGCAATTTCCTTATCTTAGGTTCAGATGAAGCTGGTAATGGATCTAGAACCGACACAATAATGGTGGTTAGTGTTGATGAAAGAAATGCTAATGCTGCTCTCATCTCTATACCGAGAGACACGAAAGTAGAAATAAATGGAAAAATAGAAAGGATTAATGCGGTATATCCTAAAAATGGTATAGCTGCAACTATAAAAGTAGTCGAAGAATTCGTCCAAATCCCGATTCATTATTTTGCGAAGATGGATCACAAAGGGTTTGAAAAAGTAATTGATACTTTAGGTGGTATCGTCATTGATGTTGAGATGCCAATGGTTTATGACGATTATGCGCAAAATCTTCATATTAGGTTGATGCCTGGGAAACAAAGATTATCTGGAGAGAAAGCACTACATTATGTACGTTTTAGAGGTGATGGATATGGGGATGTATCTATTACCAACTCAGGTTATGTGGGAAGAGTAGTTAGACAGCAAAAATTTGTCGAAGCTATTGTTACAGAAATTTCTCGCCCAGCTAACCTTGGCAAAATACCTGCATTAATACCACAGCTAAAAGAAGCTATTCGCACTAATTTGACACCAGCTGAAATGGTGAAATGGGCTACTTTAGCTCAAAATGCCAAAGGCTTTCAAATCAAGAACTTTGTCTTGCCAGGGACCTCTAGTACTATAAACAAAGCTAGTTATTGGGAAGTAGACAAAGAACATGTTGAGGCAATTATTAATGAGTACTGCAGGGTCGGTAAATACGGATTTAGTGTTGGTATATTAAATGGCAGCGGTAATCCGGAAGCAGCTAAAGAGATGGCTGTAAAATTAAGAGAAAAAGGGTTCAAAGTTGCTGGTATTAGTGAGGTTACAGAATATCAGTATCTAGAAAGTAGTATCCAAGCTGGCGAAAACTATGAAGATGCTGTCAAATGGCTGGCAGTATCACTAAATATCAATAAAAATAATTGGACCAAAGTAGATAGTCAAATCGGCGATGTTACAATTCTACTAGGTAGAAATGCCCTTAAATAAATAGAAGGAGGCTAAAGGGTGGAAAACAAAAAAGTTCTCGATCTTATTGCCAAAGCGGTGGATGATCACAAAGGTTTGAATTTAGAGATTTTAGATGTCTCCAAAATTACCATTGTGGCGGATTACTTTATCATTGTCTCAGGCCGTTCTAAGCTCCATGTAGATGCGGTTGCTAGGGGTATTATCGACGAATTAAAACAGCATGATATACCTATCAAAAGCAAAGAGGGAAGTGCCGAGGGTGGCTGGATTCTCTTGGATCTTGCTGATATAGTGGTGCATGTTTTCTCTGAAGAGCAGAGAAAGTATTATGGTCTTGACAAGCTTTGGCAGGATGCCCCTAGAATTATGGAGGAGATTCATAGTGGGTCAAGTATTTAATAAAGTCTACGATGCTTTTATGTCGCAAAAACCATATATAAAATACGCTACAAGTTACCTTAGTGTGATAGGGGAACGAGAAATAAATAGTATTTTAGAGGCCGGCTGCGGTTCCGGCCTCTTTTTGCAAGCTATGCAAAAGTTAGGATTGAATCCTGTAGGAATGGACATAGATAATGATATCTTAGTGCTTGCTGCTAAAAGGTACTCAGGAACTTTAGTTCAGAGTGATATCTGTTCTTATAAAAGTGATATTAAGTGGGAGGTTATTTACTGCCCTTTAGATGTGCTTAATTATTTAAGCAGAAAAGAATTAAAAAAAGCTATGCAAAACATAGCTCTCCTCTTAAAAATCGGAGGTCTTTTAATCTTTGATGTCC
The DNA here is from genome assembly GCA_002399235.1 of Firmicutes bacterium UBA4881. GTDB lineage: Bacteria > Bacillota > DTU065 > DTU065 > DTU065 > UBA4881. Next base: position 22,419 of record DHDH01000044.1, read on the forward strand.
ATTCGAAGAGAAGATTAAAGACTATGCAGGGAGCTTTTAGCCAAGAAACTTCAACTGAAGGAAGTTATTTTTGGTCGAGTAGAAGTCGTGGTAGATGGCTTAGTTATCGGATAGATTGCAAGTATAATAATAATTACGAAACGTATCGCTTGAAGGAGCGAATTCATACAATAAAAGAAATAAAAAAAGCAGGCCGTGAGGCAAATTTAAAATTATTGGAGATATCTAGGGCTTGGGATCGTCAAAAAGTTAATCGAAAAACAGATAGGTTATTGTTTGTGTTTACCAGAGTAAGTTGACAGTACTAATCGTATTAGTTATAATTCTTGCAATTAAAAAACCATAGATAGATATTAGTCTATATTATTTCCCGTTGACAAAAGCATGTAATCTTAATATACTGATAACGTAATCAAATTACAAATAAACTAAGGTAGGTGGTTCAATATGACGATTATATATTTTCCTTTATCAGATATCGTATTGAACGCCTCTTGTACTAGATAATCAAAGTCAAATTTCAAGGCGCATTCAATACGGATGCGCCTTTTTTATTTAAATATATGATCGTCCTTTTCTAAATGCTAATTTGATTAAATTCATTTTTGAAAGAAGGACGATATTTCTTATGCAAAGATTTAAATCAATCATTCTCCCTATGCAGGGGCACAGCAAGAGCGAACTGCACTGGCTTTATAACACGGTTTATGATACGAACTTTTATGAAAAAGAAAAGATATTTTCCTATTGTAATTTAAGGTTTTGGTTTGGCGGAACAAGCCATCGCAACTCTGAGAAATTGTTATTGTTTGTTGAAATACCAGCTCCTTTGATTTCCGATTTACTTCCTGAAGATGTTTTGCCTATTGAAAACTATCTACTCAGTAATTTATCACCTGTTATTAATAAATTAAGCCAGAAATATTTAAACACTGATAAAAATGTCCGCGAAAAAGCTCAGTTTTCAGCTCAATCGGTAAACGCAAATGTAATCAAACGTAATGGCCTTTTATATGATAAGCGGACGAATTGCTTTATTTTACGTATAAATTTTAATGTGCCTCTTGTAAATGCACTATCAGTTAACGCAAAGTCCGCTATAAGAGCAATACGTGATATTTTAGACCAAATTGAAAATACATTAAAAGCATTAAATAGAGCAGAGCTAAATGAATATGTTTCCGTTTACTCTAAGCAGGAGCAAATTCGCTTATTTCTAAAAGAAAACAATTTCTGCTCTTTTGTTGCCGATGGTAGTATTCTCCCGCGCGAAAATAGAACTGACAAACCTATGAAAAATGCCTTGCCCTTCGTTTCTCCTGATAACATGCGAATCACGATTTCTTTTTCTGACAGCACAACGATTTCGGGTATGGGTATAAAAAAGGGCGTGACAGTTATTACAGGTGGTGGTTATTCAGGCAAATCGACACTCCTTGATGCATTAGAAATGGGCATTTATAACCATATTCCTGGTGATGGGCGTGAATTCTGTCTGTCTGATACTACAGCGTTAAAAATCTACACCGAAGACGGAAGGCCTGTTAATAATATGGATATCTCACCATTTTTCAAGTATCTACCAAATGACATTAACATTAAAGAATTTTCCACACTACACGCAAGTGGCAGTGTATCGCAGGCAGCAAATGTCATCGAAGCAGTGTGTGGACAGAGCAAATTATTACTAATAGATGAGGATAAAAGCGCAACGAATTTCATGATTCGTGACGCAAATATGCGTAAAGTTGTCAAACAAGAACCAATTATTCCTTTTACCGATCGTGTACGGGAACTGTATAGCGAAAAAGGAGTATCGACAGTTCTTGTTATTGGCGGCTCGAGCGAATATCTGCGTTATGCTGACACAGTTATTCTTATGGACAATTATTTCGCAAAAAATATAACCGAGGAAGTCAAAACACTTGATTTGCCTGTTTGCACTAACGAAGAAACTCCTGCAGAATGGATAAACAGACGTTTTCTTATCCCTATAGCAACTAATCAACCATTCTTATATTTTCGCACTGATTCAAGTAAGAATACAAAAATGATCGTTCTTGATAGCTACAGTGCAGACATAACCTTGTTAACCGCTCTCGTTTCAGAAAACCAACTTCATTCGCTTACCTATATGATCGAACAGGTTTTGATCAATACGGATTCAAACAAAACAGATTTGATGCAAACCTCCAACGAAATTGTTGAAAAAATGTATTCCCCGGAAGTCAATAATACTATAATGTCATTTGATTTTAATATTGAGCGTTGGTTTGAAGCTGTTCGCCCGATTGATATATTCTGTTGTGCAAACCGTATGCGTGGTTTAGAATTTCAAAACTCCTAGTTGAAATATATTACATGACGAACGTACTACTTTAAAAATTGCATAATAACATAGATAGCCCAATGGAGACCTTCCTTACAAAAGGTCTCCATTGGGAATGTTTCTTTTCTAGTTTGAAGCATTTAAAAAGCAGTTACAATCGAGCTTTTATTTTGCTTAAAGAAGATTCAGAACGAGTAGGAAAGGAAATACGTGATTTTATTTTGAAACAAACTGGCCTTGATACCCCAGTAGAGATCATAGAGCATATTATTGGCATGAATGATCGCCCAATAGATGAGTTTCTCCTAGATACAGCAGGAGGAGCAGCAAAAGATAAAGCAGTTAACCTTAAAGTTAATCGAAAAACAGATAGGTTTTGTTTGTGTTTACCAGAGTAAGTTGACAGTACTAATCGTATTAGTTATAATAAAAATCGTATAATTAATATAACCTGTGATAAGGAGCAGTAAGGTAAAAAGTCAGATATAGAGAGCCGGAGGTTGGTGCAATCCGGAACTGTCTTTAACCTGAACTCACCTTGGAGGTCGGAAGATGAGCTTATTTGCTAGTTTTCTGCGCTTTGCATCCGTTATAATGCTTGATGAGTAATTGTGGGGCCGTAGCTCAGCTGGGAGAGCGCTTGAATGGCATTCAAGAGGCCGTGGGTTCGATCCCCATCGGCTCCACCAATTTGAATTAGGGTGGTACCACGGGTATTATCTCGTCCCTTGTAGGGGCGAGTTTTTTTATTACAAAAAAGAGGTGCGAAAAATGAGCGATCGGTATAATTTTGAGCTGATTGAAAAAAAGTGGCAGGTAGAGTGGGAAAAAACCAATGCTCATAGAACTAAACCTAATCATAAGCCCAAGTTCTATTGCCTCGAAATGTTTCCCTACCCATCTGGAAAATTGCATATGGGCCATGTAAGAAACTATTCTATTGGTGATGTGCTAGCCCGTTATAAGACTATGCAAGGTTTTAATGTACTCCATCCAATGGGTTGGGATGCTTTTGGTTTACCAGCAGAAAATGCTGCTATTCAACACCATACTCACCCAGCCAAATGGACTTTTGCAAACATGGATCGGATGAGAGATCAGTTAAAGAGTTTAGCATTTAGCTATGATTGGCAAAGAGAGTACGCAACTTGTAAACCAGATTATTATAAATGGACCCAATGGCTCTTTTTGAAATTCTGGGAACGAGGACTAGTATATAGAAAAGAGCAGCTGGTTAACTGGTGCCCATCCTGTGCTACTGTTTTAGCTAATGAACAAGTAGTTGATGGTGCTTGCGAACGATGCAGCACTAAAGTTACTAGGAAGAATCTAGAACAATGGTTCTTTAAAATAACAGATTATGCAGATAGACTGTTAAATAACTTGGATAATCTACCTGGTTGGCCAGAAAAAGTTAAGGCAATGCAAAGAAATTGGATTGGTCGTTCTGAAGGAACGGTTATCAAATTTCAAGTTAATGAGAAAGAATATCTCGAGTGTTTTACTACCAGAGCAGATACACTCTTTGGAGTAACTTATGTGGTTCTTGCTCCTGAACACCACTTAGTCGAAAAGCTAATCAAAGACAAAGCCGAAGAACAGAAATGTCGTGCTTTTATTGAAGAAGTTTTGGCTCAAGATGAAATTGATCGCTTGAGTACTGAAGCTGAGAAAAAAGGTGTCTTCACTGGTAGTTATGCTACAAATCCCTTAACTGGAGAAAAAGTACCCATTTGGTTGGCGAACTATGTAGTAGGGTCATATGGTACTGGTGCTGTTATGGCAGTCCCAGCTCACGACAGTCGCGACTATGCTTTTGCTAGCCAATATAACCTACCAATTAAGTATGTTGTTTTCCCTGAAAATGAGCCCCTACCAGAGAATTGCGCCTATGAAGCCGATGGCATATTAAAGAACTCAGATACCTTTAATGGTATGAAAAATAGAGAAGCTATTAAAGCAATTACTGAGGAATTAACTAAGAGAAAGCTCGGCCATTTCCAAGTCAATTATAGGCTTAGAGATTGGTTGATCTCCAGGCAACGTTACTGGGGTGCACCAATTCCTATGCTCTATTGCGATCACTGTGGTATAGTACCTGTCGATGAAAAAGACTTGCCAGTACTTTTACCAACAGATGTTGAATTTAAAGCTAATGGTGAAAATCCTTTAAAAACATCGGCAAAATTCCAGTCAGTCACATGTCCTAAATGTGGTGGTAAAGCTAGACGAGAGTCAGACACCATGGATACCTTTGTGGACTCTTCTTGGTACTATCTACGCTATACTAGCCAACCAGAAGATAAGATATGTGACCTTGAGGAAGCCAAATACTGGATGAATGTCGATCAGTATATTGGTGGTGTAGAGCATGCTATTTTGCATCTCATGTACTCCCGGTTTATAAATATGGTTCTTTATGACATGGGTATATCACCCAAAGAAGAACCATTTGAAAACCTACTTACTCAAGGTATGGTTTTATTAGGTGGCACTAAGATGTCTAAGTCGAAGGGGAACATTGTAGACCCTGACGAGATGATTAAAGCTTATGGTGCTGATACCTGTCGGTTGTTCGTCCTCTTTGCTGCTCCCCCTGAGCGTGATTTAGAGTGGAGCGATGCAGGTATTGAAGGCGCATATCGCTTTATTAACAGAGTCTGGCGTTTAGTTTACGAATTAGCACCCGTGATTGCAGGGGTACCTTATAAAGAGGTTTCCCGGGATGGATTAAGTAGTGATGATCGTAAAATACAACAAAAATTACACGAGACCCTAGCTAAGGTTACCGAAGATCTCGGTGTTAAATTCCAACTAAACACAGCTATTAGTAGCATTATGGAGCTAGTTAACGAACTATATCAGGTCAAAGACTACAGTACCATCAATAAAGAGTTACTGAGACAAACTGTAGATAATTTGCTCCTTATGCTAGCACCGTTTATTCCTTTTGTAGCATCCGAATTGTGGGAATATACAGGTCATAAGACTGATGTTCACAAAGCATCGTGGCCTAATTATGATACAGAACTAGCCTTGGCCGAAGAGGTGGAGATTGTCTTACAGATCAATGGTAAGATTAAAGATCGCCTCTTGGTACCTCAAGATGCTACTAAAGAGGAACTAGAGCAAATTGCTAAGGAAAGCGATAAGATTCAAGCCCTGCTTGAGGGTAGGACTATTCGTAAGATTATTGCTGTTCCAGGCAAGTTAGTCAACATTGTGGCAGGATAAAATGGAACAGAGAAGAATAAGTAGTTAGCAACAGGGACCTCATCATGAGATGGGGTCCCGTTTTATTTGGGGGGATAATTAGGTGCTTGATCTTACAGGTAAAGAGAAAAGGTTTTTAGTTTTTATTGCTGTAACAATAGTTTTCTTAGCCTTAGGAGAACAATTTTTACGTAGTTATCGTTTAGGATTAGCTAAAGAATTAGAGGAAACTTATGCTTTAGAACTTCAAGACACTGTAGTCTCCAAAGAACCGGAGGTAGAGGCCGAACCGCTTATTACAAATGAAAAAACTGAAGAAAATGAAACTCTCGAAGTAAAGGATCCAGTAACTCCTAAAGTTAATATCAATACAGCTACAAGTGAGGAACTGCAGAAAGTAAAAGGTATTGGACCAGTACTTGCTAAGCGCATTATCGCCTACCGAGAAAAAGTAGGGCGTTTTCTTTCCTTAGACGAACTAAGGGAGGTTAAAGGGATTGGGGCAAAAACCTTGGAAAAACTCAAACCTTACCTTACAATATAAGTTTGGTCTGTGGCCTCGAATATTTCTCGCAGTAGCTTTTGGTCTCATCTTAGGAAGGTATTTTACCTTACCGCTACTCCTCGTTGTTCTAATAGCTACAGTATTATGGTTTTTAGCGTTGAAAGTTCCAGCAGTTTTTTATTGGTTCTTGCTAATAGTTGCCTCCACAACCCTTGGAACAGGATTAAAAACTACAATTCCTACCTCATCAAAAAATACAGCTATCTATGTAGAAGAGGTAAAAGGCGATGTTGATAATGGTTTTGTGGCCTATGTGCTAACTAAAGGAGGTCGTTATAGATTAAAAAGTAGTTTGCCTCTTTTTCCAGGCGAACTTATGATAATTAGAGGTGATACAAGACGGGTAAAACCAGCTAAAAATCCAGGCGAGTTTTGTTATGCTTCTTATTTAAAAAGGTTAGGTCTATCAGGGACAATGGAACTAAGCTTCCCTTGGCAGATAGTTTCAAGAAAAGGAACACTTAGAAGTAGTTTTTGGGAAAAGCTATACTTAGTACGCGAAAAAGGACGGCAAGTTCTTTTACAACTAGAAACAGGTCATCTGTATAGTGCTTTACTTCTAGGGACTAATGTTGACGATGACCTTCGAAAAACAGCCAGCAAAGCAGGCACTTCCCATTTTCTAGTGGTTTCAGGACTACACATAGGGTACATGGCTTTAATAGTTAGTAAGCTGCCTTTAATTGGTTCCTATTTTACTGTGATAATTCTTTTAATCTATGCTTGCCTGGTAGGTAGCACACCTTCAGTCTGGCGAGCTGTATTTTCTTATCTTTTGGCGAAAAAATACCAATCAAGAATGATCGATAGGTTAGGCTTAGTACTTACAATAATGATAGTGTTGCAACCTGCTTGGCTTTTTTCAGCATCTTTTCATTACTCTGCCTTAGCGGTATTCGGTATTGCCCTTCTTGAACCGTGGGAAATCTGGTCCCCTTTAAAAACAGGTTTGGGTGCTTGGGGCACAGTATTACCGCTTTCGTTGTACCAAAGTGGGCAAATAAATTTCGTGAGTTTAATTGGCAATATTATTTTAGGTCCAGTTGTAGGGATAATGATGGCTCTTGCATTAATTTATCTGATTTGTCCCTGGCAGGTCTTAGGTTCTGGTCTGGATTATTTAGGTAATGTTTTTATTACGACTAATAATTATCTTAGTAGGTTCTCCCAGGTTGTAGTGGGATTTAACTTCTTACAAGTTTTAACATATTGGTTTTTGTGGCTTTACTTTTGGCACCAAAGCAAAATAGTTCCTTGTCACAGACTTTTAGGTAAGAGGTTTGTTAAGATAACTCTGGTCGTAGCCGTACTGATTTCGGTTCATTTTTTTATAGAAGCAGTACGCCCAGTGGAATTATATTTTCTCCAAATAGCTGATGGCGAAGCAAGCTTATTACGCTTACCATACGGAGAAGGAATATTAATAGACACAGGTTCATCTTCTGAAAAATACGACGGAGCAGAAAGAGTCCTAAACCCTGCATTACGTTATACTGGTGTGAAAAAGATCGATACAGTCTATCTTAGCCATAGGCATCAAGATCACATTGGTGGTCTGCAAAACCTCCTTTACTATGATAAGATAATGATAGGGAATGAACTTAAATCACTGGAAAATAAATTGGCAACTAAGTCACCTGTGTTGGAAGCCAAAGACCAGAAAATGCCTTATGGTGTAAGCATTAAAATTATCGATTTGGGCCAAGAAAAAGGTAATATTAACGATAATTCTTTGGTACAACTAGTCGAAATCATGGGTTGGCGAGTATTATTCCCAGGCGATCGCGAAATAGCAGGTTTAGCCCAATTACCAACCATACCTGTGCATGTAGTTAAAATTCCCCACCATGGTTCACCCAATGCTTTCCTAAAAACTTGGATGCAAGGGACAAGAGCGTCTTTAGCTATTTTTATGGGTGGCAAACCAGGAAGACCTAATTATAAAGTAGTAGAAAAGTGGCGGCAATTTACTGGCCGTGTTTGCGTTGGTAAAAATGAAGGCGCTATTCGTCTGCGTTTTTATCCCCAGAAAGTTCAGGTAGCAATCTGGCAAAATGGTCGTTTTCGCATTAAATATTTGCTAAGTAGAGATTGATAGATTTTTAATTAGGAGGGAGTTTGGGAAAATTATGGCAGCAAAAAACAGTAACATATTCCTCCTTTTAGGTGAAGATGAATATCTTTTAAGCCAAAATCAAGCTAATTTAACTAAAGGTTATGAAGAGAGTAATACAGTATCTGCTCTAGAAGCTGACGAAAATAGCTTGAAAAATGAACTCCTCAGCCTTTCCTTTTTTGCCTTGGAGAGAGTTGTTATCGTCGATGGCCTAGAAAAGATTGATGTAAAAAAAGGCGAAGCAATTGAAGAAGTGATTGCCAAAATACCTCAGAGTACAAGAGTTATTTTTAAAGCTAGAAAACTGGATGGGACTAGAAAATGGGTTAAAGGTTTAAAGGGGCAGAGTAGTGTGGTAGAGTGTGTACCTCCAAAGCCCTATGAACGCCGCAAAATAATTGATGAACAATTAGCTAAACTTAATCTGGGGCCAGTAGAAAAAAGTTTTTTGCAAGAGGCTCTCCCAGCTGATTTAGCTAGTTGTCAAAGTGAACTAGAAAAGCTAAGTCTTTATCCAGAGAAGCTTGATTTACCTACACTTAAGTTATTAATTGAGCCAGCTTTAGAAGAGCAAGTATTTAGTTTAATCGATCAGTTAGTTGCTACCAACTGGCATGCCTCTTTATCGATATTAAGAGAATTGCTGACTGTAGGTAACGACCCAATGGCTATTCTCGGTGCTATTCTCTGGCAATTAAGAACTCTTTATAAGGTCTCGGGGCTACAGGGCTCTACTGTAGAAGTAGCCAAAGCATTAGGACTAAAAGAATATCCTGTGCGTAAAGCCCAAGAAGCGTTAAGAAAATTACCTTTTCAAAGAGTGGAAGATTGGTTTTTACTTGCCTTAGAAGCAGATATGAATATAAAAAGAGGTCTTCTCCGAGCTGAGGTAGCTCTAGAAGTAATGGTAACGAAGATGTGTCTTGCTGAAAAAAAGCAAACCTGGTAATAGTAAAATAGAAGGATATCCTAAAAAGGAAGTGCACCCCAAAAGTTAGATAATAAATTTAACTTTTGAAGGTGCATTTTTAGAGTTAACTCTTTGAAGTTTATTTTTCCAGAGATCCTTTTTAAAAGCTTGATTTTGCCTTGAAGTAGTTTATTAGAAACAATATCTCCAGTATAAAGGTTAAAAAAAAGACCGATCATGGGATCGGTCAGCATGCTTACATAGCAGCAAGACGTTTGCTGAGTCTAGCCTTGCGTCTGTCAGCTTGATTTTTGTGAAGAACACCCTTTTTAGCAGCTTTATCGATGACGCTATAAGCAGTTGAGAGGAGTTTTTCGGCCTCTTCTTTATTGCTATTAGCAACAGAGAGTTCGAACTTCTTTATTGCTGTGCGCATGGAAGAGCGTGCTATACGATTTTCTACAAAGTTCCGCTCGGAGATTAGAATACGCTTCTTTGCAGATTTAATATTGGCCATACTTTCACCTCCCTAAAAAACAATCACAATTTAGTATAACATTATCGGTAACTAATTACAAGGTTGGCCAGATCTTAAACCTTTGTCTAAATATAGACCTCTAAATCTATATTCTAAAGAAGTTTTCTTATATTGACAAGTACTTTCTAGAGATGAGTCGTTCGGTGTGCCTACTTTCTAGAAAAAGTACAAGATCTCCTTCGCTGAAAAACTTTTGAGCTATAACCTGTTTTCTCTGGCCTTTTTGGCGAAAGTGGTTTCCCGAGCAGCTTTAATTATTAGACCATCAGTTGATTTTACTTCATCACTATATATTTTAACAGTAGATAGGACTCCTCCTAAATTAGCAAGTGCATCCCAAAGTGAATCCTCATTATCTAGTGTTGTTGTTAGAAAATTCTGCATGCTGTGCTCTATTACTTGCCAATCTTCTGGCAGCGCAAATTGCCGAAGCTCTTCTACTAATTTTTCCAACTTATACACTGCTTCTACTCTCTCATTAACAGACATCTTCCGAGAAACTGAAAGTTTGTTAACATTTTTGTTAATTAGAAGTCGAATCGATGCATCCTGTACTACAGTTGCGATGAACCCTTCTTTTTACCATTTAAAGTTGTCGTTAGCCAAATAACTAAATAGTTCTTTATCCTTGGTAAAGATTCCCACTAAAAACTCTTGCGATTTTTGCCTAAGCTTTGGAAATTTTTCAGCTTGATGCTCCAAATCATAAACCGCTTTAAGTCTAGAATTGATGGAACAGGTAGAGTCTTGTATTAGCCTATGTAACTCTCCCAAAGCTGGATCTTTTAACTCGGACATAAACTTTCCACCTCCACATAATTACTTAGAACTACATAACTTTTTTGGTTGAATAGTAAAATATTGCACCACAATAATTACAGGCAACGTTATGCGGATTTTTGAAAAGACAGGTTTTTTGCCATCTTCACATATTACGAATATCTAAGTATTTTACCTGAATTAAAAGATCATGGTTATAATGATTTATAAACAATATAAATGCCTTATTAATATTCGAAAAAACTCTACCTAGACATACTATTTACGCCTAAAAAACCAAAAGCCTCTTTTTTTGTAGGGTTTAGGTTCTTCAGGTTCGATAAAATCACCTCTTAAAATTATTTCTGGGTTTGTTGTGACTAGTTCTTGAGCATTTTTCGTATATTTACTAGCTTCAGCGACTGCTTCTTTTAGTGAATAATAGCGACGTTGAGTAGAGTGCATATCACTAGCGATAAAATGGGCCATACCATGTTCTAAGATAATTTGAGCTGTTTTTTGCGATTCTTTACCATATCTTCCTAATATACTTCCGGCATTTATCTGGCACAGGACGCCAGCTTGAATAAAAGGTATGAGTCTATTAGGGTCTTCTACAATAGAACCATTACGTTCTGGATGAGCAAAGATACATTGATAATCTCTAGTCTGTAAATCAAAAAAGATATCCGCGGTATGCTGAGGTAGCTGGGCGCGGGGAAATTCAATTAACAAATAGTTGCTATTACCCAGAGTGATTAAGTTATCTTGCTCAATTACATGATCATCTGCAAAAACCTCGGTACCTGGATAGAGAGTGACTAGGTCTTGTCCTAAACTTTCTATAGCCATTAAGATCTCGGCCTTCCTATCAGGTAGAGGTTTTAACATATGAGGCGTAGCTACTATACCAGTTACCCCTTCGTTAGCAGCCATTTTTATCATCTGTAAACTTTTTTCTATACTATCGGGACCATCGTCTTCCCTAAGAGCAGGTAAAACGTGGGTGTGAATATCGATCACGAACTTTCAACTCCTTCGAATCCTTATAACGTTTTCTGGCTTAGAAGAGCAATACCTGCTAAAAAGGAGGAAGCTTTTTTCTGTATACCTATATTACTACAGGAAAGACTAAGCACAATAGATACTTCTAAGGAAGTGAAGCAATGGATAAAGAGTTTTTTATTAACCAGCCTGTAGATAATAATCCCGTGAATAACCAACCAAGATTTAACGAACAAACGATAGATAACCAACTACTTTTGCAAACAATGGCAGAACAACCTCAGTGGCGAACTGATTTAGCTATTGATATCCATGAGTCTTTAAAAGGTAGCGGTGGTCCAATACCAGGGGTAAGTGAAACTGTTCAAGAGACACCAGTTGGTAATGTGGTAAAACTTGTTGTCCAAAATCCTGAAGCAGCTAGACGGATGGGTAAAGCTCCAGGGACTTATGTAACTGTTGAAGCTCCCTGTCTTGGTTTACGGGAAAAAGAAAAACAAAATGAAGTGGCAACTATCTTAGCTGCCGAGATTGAAAAATATCTACAACAAGTTAGTTTAGATGCACCTGTATTAGTGGTGGGTCTAGGTAATAGACAGGTTACACCGGACTCTTTAGGACCTTTAGTAGCTGAAAAAATCCTGGCAACAAGACATTTAAAAGATGTTGTTCCTCCAGAACTAAGAGGTAAACTAAGACCAGTAATGTCCCTAGCACCAGGTGTTTTAGGTACAACCGGATTAGAAACAAGCGAAATTGTGAAAGCTTTAGTTAAGGAAAATGCACCAGCCCTAGTAATTGCAATTGATGCTTTAGCTACTAATTCAATAGAACGCTTGGGTATCACTATCCAAGTAGCAGATTCTGGTATTAACCCAGGTTCAGGTGTTGGCAATAAAAGAGCAGCACTTACATATGAAGCTTTAGGTGTTCCAGTTATTGCAATTGGTGTACCTACTGTGGTTGATGCCATTACTTTAGTCGAAAATGCTGTTGATTATATGACTAATCGTGGCTATGACACAGGTCGAGTAGGGCAAGGTCCGATTGATAAACCCCGCATAGTACGGGATATACTTTCGCGTTACTTTGGTAGTCTTTTTGTGACACCTAGACAGATCGATAGCCTGGTTCTTGATTTAGCACAGGTTGTAGCTGGAGGGCTTAATGCTGCTTTACATAAGGGAATTGGACCTAATGAAATCAATACTTACTTAAACTGACATATTAAGCGAACCTCAGGCATATTACTGCATAGTAGTATGCCTGGGAGTGAGCTTATGACAAGAAGATCGTTCTTTATTATTTGGCACATTCGCTACAAACATCGCTTCAAACAACAGCTAAAGGAGATTGCTGTCCTAGCAGCAGTTCTTTTTTTCTTCGGTGTTATTCTATCAATAACAGCTTTTTTCTCTAATATTCTTATTTTGGACACCCCTCTATTACAGACGGTGATTAACAACACTTTACCTGGTATACGTAAGATGGATATAGCACTTGGCAGAGAAGAAGAACCACAAGTAGGACTTTTAGCAAGTTTGTTATTTACCTTCACCGAAGGAGGTTTCCTTTCTGCTAAGAGCATTGTAGCTGAGTCGTTGCCAGCATTTAGTTTGGTGCCAATAGAAGAAAAAACCAGCTCTATACCAGTTGAAAGACCAGTAAATCGGGCTATTGCTGAAGCTGTCTCTCCTAAACTAGATACTTTGTCTGGCCCTAATAATTTAGCGGCCAAAAACCTACCTGAGATTAAGCAGGATGATAGAAGGGGCAATGTGGAAATAGTTATTTATAACACTCATTCTTCAGAAGCTTATCATGGCCTAATTGAGGGAGATCACAAGAACGAAGTCCTCGATTATTGTTTTGGTCGCTGGCGTGAAGATGCTGGTGTTATAGGTGTTGCTAATGAATTGAATAATGAATTACGAAAATTAGGGGTAGGCACTTATCGTATTTCTAAAATTCATGATGGCAATATTTTCCGCTTAGCTTATGTTTATAGCGAAGAGTCAGTAAAAGAAGCCATAAAACGTTTTAAAGATACCAAACTAATCCTAGATATCCACCGTGATGCAGCAGTAGATGAGCCTTTTCGTATAGTTATTAATGGGCAATATGCAGCTCAAGTAGCTATTGTGGTGGCAACAGGCGAAAGAAGTAGTCGAACTTGGGATCAATCAAAAAATCGTGCGATAGCTAGAGAACTTATAACTCTAATTAATCAACGTTACCCAGGACTCTGCCGTGGAGCGATCTATAAAACAGGTGCTTATAACCAGCATCTTCATCCAGGTTCCTTGGTAATTGAGATTGGTAACGACTGCAACACGGATGCTGAAGCTCAATATACAGCCAGACTCCTCGCACCTATTTTAAAAGATCTACTTTAAGGGGTGCTTTAAGATGTATTTTAGCAGTCATTTAAGTGCTGGTGTATTCTTAGGCACTGTAGCAAAAAACTCACCGTTAGCGTTAGCTTTAGGATTAAGTAGTCATGCTCTTTTAGACATGGTCCCTCATCATGACTATAATAATGTGCTACCGGCAATTTTAGACATTAGCGCAGGCCTTTTGGCCTTACAAACTTTTAGGACAACCAATCCAGAGATTGCCACTAGTATTTTTTGGGGAGCTTTTGGCGCTACCATACCTGATTTGGAGGTAGCTATTAAATATCTCTGCCCGTTTGTCAGCATTAAATCATTATATCCAAGTCATACTGGTAAACTAAGGCATCCTCAACGTAAATTCCCCCAGGGTGTCTTAGTTCAGGTTTTAACTATCGCTAGTTTCTTTGCTTTGAGTATAATTTTATAGATAGGGATAAAGGTTCGAGCTAGGGAGTAGGATAGTCTGAGGTGTTGTTAATGAACGGAAGAAAAGGAATCCGCTTTTATAGTGGCCTACTCCTGTTTTTAATCTTAGCCCGAACCGCTTCTATAAATAAACCTATTACTCTCTATGTTCCTGATGATTTTAAAAGAGTGGGAGTTATTGTTGCTAGAGAATATGGTTTGACTTTAACAACATATAAGGCGGATGCTGATTTTGAATTAAGTGGTATTGATGGCGAGCTTATTGGTTATGAGCCAATTGCCCTCTACCAGAATGTAGATGGACATACTTTTTGGGCACCTTATTTAGAAAAATCACTTATCCATAAAACCCTCAGTGTGGAAGGACTCTACCCATATGAAGATGGCTATCCTTTTAAGAGAGAGGTTAGGGTAAATAGAATATCTAAACCCTTTTTACAAAGACTTTGGTCAGGTAGTAGAAGCCAAAGAATAAAAGAGATAGAAAAAAATATTCGATTTACCTTAAAACCAGTTCGTCTAGTGTTAGTGGGAGATATTATGCTCGGGAGGAAAGTTGGTGATTTCATACAAAAAAATTCGCCAGAGTATCCGTTTTTAAATGTAATTGACCTAATTAAAAAAGCTGATATTGCTTTTGCCAATTTAGAAACTCCCACTTGCCTTACAGGTGAGTTTATTAATCTATTTAGAGCTCATCCTGATTCTATTGCAGGTTTAAAAGCCGCGGGGATCGATGTAGTTAGTTTGGCAAATAATCATGCTTTAGATTATCATTTAGAATGTCTACAAGAGACTTGGGAGAGATTAGGGACCGAGGGAATTACCCACATTGGTTCGGGTATGAATTTAAAAGAAGCCACAGACGGTGTTGTTTGTAGAGTAAATAATCTTCTGGTTGGCTTTTTAGCATATACCGAGACCTGGTTTTTATATAGTAGAGTAGGTATCGATTGGGTAGCAAGCAATTATCCTGGTGTAGCTCCTATGTACAAAGAATTAATAATTAACGATGTTAAAAGAATGAAAGAGAAAGCGGATCTGGTTATTGTTAGTCTTCACTGGGGAATTGAATATTCGCAAACAGTAACCAAACAAGAAGAGGATTTAGCTAAAAGTATCATTGATGCTGGGGGAGATGTTGTTTTTGGCCATCATCCTCATGTTGTTAAACCTTGGATTATCTACAAAGGTAAGCCGATCTTTTATTCTGTGGGTAACTTTATCTTTGATCCTTTAAAACCGCCTTTAACCGAACAAGGATTATTGGTGGAATTAATTTATTTTGGTGGACTTAAAGATATTCGCATCACACCAACAATTATCAAAGATTGTCAGGTAAACCTAACTAAGTTGCCCTCACCTCTTCCAGATGCTATAATTAATTGATATACTAATAATCGGACTTATTGCAGGCAATTTTTGCAAATAATTACTCAGGGGGTGCCGGGAAAGTGCAAGAGAAGATTCGTAATTTTTGCATCATAGCTCATATTGATCACGGCAAATCTACACTAGCCGACAGGCTCCTGGAGTTGACCAATACTGTCTCAGAACGTGAGATGAAGGAACAACTTCTAGATTCCATGGAATTAGAGCGAGAAAGAGGAATCACCATCAAAGCTAAAGCTATTCGAATGCATTATGAAGCTAAAGATGGTAAAGTCTATGAACTTAATTTGATCGATACTCCAGGTCACGTAGACTTTAGTTATGAGGTTTCTCGTTCACTAGCTGCTTGTGAAGGTGCTTTGTTGATTGTTGACGCTACCCAAGGAGTAGAGGCTCAAACCTTAGCCAACCTTTACCAAGCACTTGATCACGACCTAACAATTATTCCCGTTATCAATAAGATTGATCTTCCCAGTGCTAATGTGCCAGAAGTAGCTCACGAGATTGAAGATCTTATTGGCATTGATGAGGTTTATCCTGTTAGTGCCAAAACAGGTGAAGGAGTAGCAGCTGTCTTAGAAGCCATAATTAATCAAGTTCCGCCTCCTAAAGGAAAGAGTGAAGAACCACTAAGAGCATTGATCTTCGATTCTTTATTCGATTCATATCGTGGGGCAGTAGCATATATCAGAGTAGTAGATGGTTCGGTTAAAGCAGGAGATAAAATCACTATGCATTCTACTGGCCGCAGTTTTGAAGTTACCGAGGTAGGTACGATGATTCCAACTCAGGTACCTGTCGATAGTTTAAAAACAGGTGAAGTTGGTTACTTGGTGGCTTCAATGAAGGATGTTAAGGATACAAGAGTTGGTGATACAATAATTAATTCTGCTTACCCAGAAACAGAACCCTTACCGGGCTATCGCAAAGTACTACCTATGGTTTATTGTGGTCTGTATCCTATAGATAATGAACAATTCCCCGACTTAAGAGCAGCTTTGGAAAAATTACAGTTAAATGATGCTGCCCTAACTTTTGAACCAGAGACCTCGGCTGCTTTAGGTTTTGGTTTCCGTTGTGGCTTTTTAGGTCTTTTACACATGGATATTATCCAAGAACGTCTCGAAAGAGAATATAACCTTGCTCTAATCACCACAGCTCCTAGTGTTATCTATCAAATAATAACTACTAAAGGTACAACATTAGAGATTGATAACCCATCGAAACTACCAGAAGTGCAAGAAATTGAAAAGATCTTAGAGCCAATAGTTAAAGCTACCATTATTGCCCCTGATAATTACGTAGGGGCTATTATGCAGCTTTGTCAGGACAAGCGGGGTATCTTTACGAATATGGAATATATTAATCCTACAAGAGCGTTGCTCACTTACAAGATACCACTTTCTGAAATTCTTATGGACTTTTTTGATCGCTTAAAATCGAGTACCCAAGGTTATGCCAGTCTTGATTATGAGATATTAGGTTACGAAGAAGCAGATCTAATTAAATTAGATATTTTAATTGGTGGCAAACCTGTGGATGCTCTTTCCGCTATTATTCACCGTGATAAGGCTGCTTTTTATGGCCGACAATTAGCTAAAAAACTTAAAGAAGTTATTCCTGAGCAGATGTTTGAAGTACCTATTCAGGCTGCAATTGGTTCTCGGGTGGTAGCAAGAGAAACAGTTAGAGCACTAAGAAAAGATGTTTTAGCTAAATGTTACGGTGGTGACATCTCGAGAAAAAGAAAGCTAATTGAAAAGCAAAAAGAAGGTAAAAAGCGGATGAAGCAGATTGGGAGGGTGGAGATACCTCAGGAAGCCTTTATGGCTGTATTGAAGGTTGATGATGATGATTAAGGCTGGAGTCTATGTACACATACCTTTTTGTCTGCAGAAGTGTGCTTACTGTGATTTTCTTTCTCACCCGCCAAAGCTTGGTGAAATTGATAACTACCTTGAGGCTTTGCAATTAGAGATCAAACGTTTCAAGGTCCAAGGAAGCACTTTGTTTATAGGCGGCGGTACTCCCTCGGTAGTACCGCCTTCTTCTTTAGCTAAGCTAATTAGAGTTCTTCACCAAGCCTATGGTCCTTTCAGTGAAGTAACAGTGGAAGTCAACCCTGGTACTGTCGATGGAGATTACTTAAAGATATTAAAGGATCAGGGTGTTAACAGGTTAAGTGTTGGTGTGCAGAGTTTTAATGATCATTCGTTACAAGCTATGGGACGGATTCATAGCGCTAAAGAAGCTCACGATACAATCATTAATGCAGCCAAAGTAGGATTTACTAATATTAGTCTTGACTTGATTTATGGGTATCCGGGCATGGATTTAAAAGAAGTTGAAAAGACCTTACAGGTAGCAGTTTCCCTACCAGTTACTCACATCTCCTACTATGGCTTGCAAATAGAACCAGGTACACCGATTTATGGTAAAAATCTTTCCTGGGTTACCGATGATGATTATGTAAAGATGTACCTTCGAGGTATAGAGATTCTTGAAAGTCACAGATTTAAACAATATGAAGTCTCTAATTTTGCCTTAGAAGGTAATGAAAGTAAACACAATCTTATTTATTGGCATAACGAAGAGTATTTAGGCCTAGGAGTTGGTGCTGTATCACGTTTAGGTCATATTCGCTACCGCAATGTAGATACGGTACCTGAATATATTAACTCTCTAAAAAAAAGCCAAAAGATAATTACTTTAGAAGAAGAATTAACACCTGAGTTATTACTAGAAGAAAAGATCATGCTAGGACTGCGCCTTAGAGAAGGCATAGGGCCAGAAAAGTTATTTGGTAAAACGCTTGCCGAACTTTATCCAGAAGTTGTAAAAGAACTGCTAGATTTAGGCTTACTGGAAAAAGAAGGTGCTCACTACCGAATTACCAGGGATGCTATACCTATAATGAATACAATCCTTAGCAAGTTTTTTTAGTAGTTAGTAAAAAATTTTGTCTTCTTGACAAGGCAAATAGCTAGTGATATCTTTATTTATGAAGTGTTAGCACTCCTCTTTGGTGAGTGCTAAAAGGAAAGGGTGATAGCTGTGAATAACATGAATGAAAGAAAAAAGTGCATATTGAGAGCTGTCACCGATGACTATATTGATACAGCCGAACCAGTTGGTTCACGCACTATTGCTCGTAGGTATAAACTTGGCATTAGTTCAGCAACGATCCGTAACGAAATGGCCGATTTAGAAGAGAGTGGCTACCTTTACCAGCCTCATACGTCTGCAGGTAGAGTTCCTTCTGATAAAGGTTACCGTTACTATGTTGATGTTCTTCTTGACCCAGAGGAAGCAACCGAAGAAGATAATAAGTTAATCCAACAAATCTTAGGTCAACAAAAAGAAGCTATGGAGAAGTTGGTTAGAAGGGCCACTAAAGTTTTAGCTGAGCTAACAGATTACATTTCGGTGGCAGTGATACCTGAGCATCGCAATGCCACTTTTAGGCATTTGCAGCTAGTTTCACTAGATCCCAACAACATCCTTGCTGTTGTTGTTGTTGATCCTGGTATCGTGGAAAATAAAGTTATTTTCACTACCAAGCCGTTTTTACCAGCAGAGTTGGAGAGAATCTCCTCCCACCTTAACAATAAGTTAAGAGGACTTAAGGTAGAAGAACTAAGTGGGACTATTTTAGCAGAGATAAGAGATAGTTCTCCAATAACAAAAGACCTGTTAGAGTGTCTTTTAGAAATAATTGATGAGAGCTTAGCCGACACAGATGAAGAGAAACTAATTTGTGATGGTGTTTTACATCTGCTAGAACAACCAGAATTTCACGACATTGATCGAACCAAATTACTTTTAGGTATGATTGAGAAACGAAATAATCTAGTTAATCTACTTAGTGGTCTAACCTATAGTTCTGGTGTTAAGGTATCGATTGGTGAAGAGAATCTACGACCTGAATTAAAAGAATTGAGTTTAGTGACAGCAACCTATTATCTAGGTGGCCAAACTATGGGTACTATTGGTGTGATTGGCCCAACTAGAATGTCTTATGGTCGTGCCATTGGTCTTGTTGAAGAAATAGCACATGCTCTCACTGATGTTTTAAAGTCATATTAATTAAACGAGGGAGGTTTTGCCGGTGAGCGAGGATCTGGAAAAACAGGTTAATTCCACTGGGAATGTAGATTTAACCGCCGAAAATAACACCAACGATCCGGCTGAGCCCGAGAAAACAAGTGTAGATGAGGCAGTGGATGTGGCTCTTTTAAAAGAACAGCTAGAAGAGACTAACAGTCGTTACCTGCGTCTACAGGCTGATTTTAACAATTTTAGAAGACGTACCCAAAAAGAAAAAGAGGATCTTTTACTCTCTGCCAACCAAGATTTAATCAGCAAAATGTTACCTGTCTTAGACAGTTTAGAAAAGGCAGAGGAGATGGGAGATACTGGCGCTGTCCAGATCTTTAAACAGCTTTGGGATGTTTTGCTTAAAGAAGGTTTAGAACCCATTGAAGCAGTGGGAAACCCTTTTGACCCCAATTTTCACCAAGCTCTAGATCAAGTGGAAAGCGAAACTTATGACTCAGGAATTGTTGTTGAGGAGTTTCGCAAAGGATACAGTTTTAGGGGCACTGTCATTCGTCCAAGTATGGTCAGAGTAGCTAAGTAGGGAGGTAAGTTACATGGGTAAAATAATTGGTATCGACTTAGGTACCACCAACTCAGTAGTCGCTGTTATTGAAGGCGGCGAACCAATTGTTATAGCAAATGCTGAAGGTGGCCGTACTACACCATCGGTTGTAGCTTTTAAAGATGATGGTGAAAAACTCGTAGGCGAGCTGGCTAAAAGGCAAGCTATCGTTAACCCCGATCGCACCATATCATCAATTAAAAGACATATGGGTAGCGACTATAAAGTGAACATCAGTGGCAAGGACTATACTCCTCAAGAGATATCTGCTTTTGTACTGATGAAATTAAAACAAGATGCAGAACAGTATCTAGGTGAAACAGTTACACAAGCTGTTATTACTGTTCCTGCTTACTTTAAGGACGCCCAGCGTCAAGCTACTAAAGATGCTGGTCGTATCGCTGGCTTGGATGTATTAAGAATCATTAACGAACCAACTGCAGCTGCTATGGCCTATGGTCTAGATAAAGCAGATGACAACGAAACCATCTTAGTTTATGACCTTGGTGGAGGCACTTTTGATGTCTCAATCTTAGAAATTGGTGAGGGCGTTTTTGAAGTTAAAGCTACAAATGGTAATACCAAACTTGGTGGCGACGACTTTGATAACCGTATTGTTAAACACCTTGTTAGTGAGTTCAAGGCTAAAGAAGGTGTAGATCTAAATCTAGATAAGCAAGCTATGCAGAGATTGAGAGAAGCAGCAGAGAATGCCAAGAAGGAACTCTCTAATGTGCTCTCGACAACAATCAACCTGCCTTATATAACTGTAACTCAAGCTGTTCCTAAGCATCTAGAACTTACTTTGACTAGAGCTAAGTTTGACGAGTTGACTAGAGATCTTGTAGAAGCTACAATTGAGCCTACAAAGATTGCTCTAGCTGATGCTAACCTAAAACCACAAGATATTGATAAGGTAATTTTAGTTGGTGGTTCAACAAGAATCCCAGCTGTAGTAGATGCAGTTAAGAAATATATTGGGAAAGAACCTCATAAAGGCATTAACCCTGATGAGTGTGTGGCCATTGGAGCTGCTATTCAGGCTGGTGTTTTAGGTGGTGAGGTCCACGACATTGTTCTTCTAGATGTTACACCTCTTTCTCTCGGTATTGAGACTGAAGGTGGAATATTCACCAAAATGATTGAACGCAACACAACAATTCCAACCAGCAAAAGCATGATCTTTACCACTGCGGCTAATAACCAGACGGCTGTTACCATCAATGTACTTCAAGGTGAGCGTTCCTTAGCAAAAGATAATATCAGTCTAGGTAGCTTTAACCTAGAAGGTATTCCAGCTGCACCAAGAGGGGTTCCTCAGATTGAAGTTACTTTCGATATTGATGTTAACGGAATTGTTAATGTTTCAGCTAAAGATAAGGCTACTAATAAAGAAAACCGTATTACGGTTACTGGTTCCAAATCTCTTTCTGAAGCAGAAATTGAGCGTATGGTAAAAGATGCTGAAGCTCATAAAGCTGAAGATGACAAGAGGAAAGCCGAAGTCGAATTAAAGAATGAATGCCAGACCTTAGTCTACTCTGTAGATAGAACACTGGAAGATTTGAAAGATAAAATAACAGAGGATCAGAAAGCGAAGATCCAGGCTGCTAAAGACGAGCTGGCTAAAGCGGTAGAAAGCAATAATCTCGACGATATGAAAGCTAAGAAAGAAGCTTTGGAAAAAGAGTTGCATGAGTTGACTACAGCAGTTTATAATAGTACTCAAGAAGCTAAGACTGAGACCACTGAAACAGGTGGCGAACAGGTCGATATAGAATGATAAAAGGGGCGGTAATTGCCGCCCCCTTTTTAAGTTAGGCACCAAAAGCTGGAGGTGTTCTCTAGTGAGCAAGAAAGATTATTATGAGGTTCTTGGTGTAGACAAAAATGCATCCAAGGATGATATTAAAAAGGCTTTTCGCAAGATGGCCAAAAAATATCACCCAGATATTAATAAAGATAATCCCGATGCAGAAGAACTTTTTAAAGAAGTAAATGAAGCTTATCAGGTCTTAAGTGACGATGAAGCTAGAGCTAAATATGACCAATTTGGTCATGCTGCCTTTGAACAAGGAGGTCCAGGTGGAGCAGGACCTTTCGGTGATTTTGGCGGTTTTGGTGGTTTCGGGGACTTTAGTGATCTCTTTGATCTATTTGATACCTTTTCTGGTGGTCGCAGGCGTCGTGGGCCAACAAGAGGTCAAGATTTAGGTACTACCATTGAATTAACTTTTGAGGAAGCTGCTTTTGGCACCACCAAGACTATTCATTACAAGCGTCTTGATAATTGTCCTAAATGTAATGGTAATGGTGCTGAACCTGGAACACCAATTGTACAGTGTCCGCAATGTGGTGGCCAAGGTCAAATTAGACAAGAGATCAATACTATGTTTGGTCGCAGTGTGTCCTTGAGACCGTGCCCTACTTGCCATGGTGATGGACGAATTGCCAAAACACCTTGTTCGCAATGCCGTGGTGAGGGTTCAACCTACCAAGAAGAACGCAAAGAAATAAATATTCCAGCCGGCATCGATACTGGTAATAAGGTGATTGTACGTGGTGGAGGTTCCAAGGGTGAACTAGGCGGACCATATGGCGATCTTATCGTTAGTATCCGGGTGCGCCCACATGAAATTTTCAAAAGAGAAGGCGCGAATCTTCTTTTGGAGGTACCTGTATCTTTTGCTCAAGCCGCTTTAGGTGATGAGATTGAAGTACCAACTTTAGAAGGTCGAGAAACTTATAAAATTCCTAGTGGTATTCAATCTGGAGAAACTAGACGCCTAAGAGGTAAGGGGTTACCAATACTTAAAGGCTCAGGTAAGGGCGATCTAATTCTTACGATTAAAGTAACTACACCAACCAGACTCTCTCTCGAAGAGAGAGAACTCTTTGAAAAGTTATTAAAAATACAAAATCCTGATTCTGACTCACGCTCAATTTTTGAAAATATTAAAAAAAATATTTTTAATAAGCGCCAAGGCAAATAAAGGAGGTTTATTCCATGAAATGGTTGGAAGTTACCTTACCATTTGCAGAAACAGAAAAAGATATTATGCTTTTGGACCTCCTTGATCTAGGTATCCAGGGAGTTTGGGAAGAAAACTCTAGTTATAAATTTTATTTACCAGAAAATACTGATCTTGAGAGTTTACAGGCCAAGTTTAGTAGCCATACCCTTAATTATAAGCTAGTCCAAGATGAAGACTGGGCAGAAACCTGGAAAAAGTTTTGGCATGCTAATAAGATTGCTCGTTGGGTTATTGTCCCAAGTTGGGAAACCTATAAAAAGAATCCTGGCGAATTGATCATCAACCTTGATCCTGGTATGGCCTTTGGAACAGGAGCCCACGAGACAACAGCATTAATGTTGGAGTTATTATCTAATAAAAAGCCCCAGGTAGTTTGGGATATCGGTACAGGAACTGGAATATTAGCGATTGCTGCCGCCCAGTTAGGTGCCGAAGTTTACGCTTTTGATATCGACCCTTTGGCTACTGATGCTACCAAAGAGAATGCCACCAAGAACCAGGTCATAGAAAAGATTGAGGTAATTGAAGGCAATCTCTTAGAGGCTGCCAGTCTCTTTCCCACTGAGCTACCTGATGTGGTCTTAACGAATATTTTAGCTGAGGTCATTGTGGAGTTTGTACCTATCTTAAAAGCAAAAATACCCCATTTTACCTGGTTATTATCTGGTGTAATCCAAGAGAAAGCATATCTTGTGGAAGAAGCACTAACTAAATCTGGTTTTAAGATTATAAAAAGAATTACCAAAGGTGAATGGGTTTCCATGGAGGCGGTCATCTAGTGCAACAGTTTTTTGTCGAGGAGTTAAGCCAAGAAACTGTAGTTACAGGTGAAGAACTTCAACACATGCAGGTATTGCGCTTACAGATAGGCGAAGAAATATTTCTTACAGATGGTACACAACTAGCAAAAGGGAAAGTCCTGTGTTTAGATAAAAAGGAAGCTCGGGTAGAACTTCTTGAATATCTACAATCTACAGAACCGCCTTATAATATAACTCTCTATCAAGGTCTACCTAAAGGGGAAAAGATGGAGGTTATCATCCAAAAGGCAGTCGAACTAGGTGTAAAAAGAATTGTTCCCGTTCAAACTGCTCGGAGTGTAGTAAAATGGGACAAAGAACGTTCGAAAAATAAAATTGAGCGTTTTAACCGAGTGGCTCTTGGAGCCTGTAAACAATCGCATCGAGTAGTTAGACCCGAAGTAACTGAGCCTATATCTTTTGCAGAGTTTCTACCAGAGTGGCAGAGTTTTACCGGTTTAAAATTGGCTTTTTGGGAAGAAGGTAATGCTTCTTTACCTGAAGCTATGCAAGAGATTCCTAAAGATGTAGCTATTTTGATTGGTCCTGAGGGAGGACTCTCCAAAGAAGAAGCTATTTCCCTCCAAAGTCCCTTATTTACACTTGGGCCTAGGATATTACGGACAGAGACCGCTAGTGTAGCTGCTTTGGCTATGTTGCTGTTTGCTTTGGAACTGAAAGGGGAGAACCATAACCCATGAGGGTTTCTGCCTATACTCTTGGTTGCAAAGTCAACCAATATGATACAGAAGGTGTACTTAGTTCTTTTCGCGAAAGAGGATATGAGATCGTCCCCTTTAATGAAGAGACAGATGTGGTGATCATTAATACTTGTACAGTAACTGCCGAAAGTGATAAAAAATCACGCCAAATTATTCGCCGAGCTAGAGAGAATAACCCCCAAGCTATTTTGGTAGTCATGGGTTGTTATACACAAACTGCAGCCAAAGAAGTAGCAGAGATTGTTGGCGTGGATATTATATTAGGTACCTCTGGTAGGGAAAAAATTGTTGATCTCGTAGAACAGTATCTCCTTGAGAAAAAACAGATAATTAGAGTACAAAATCCGGAAGAATTTGAAGAGTTGCCCGCTACTTACCACGAAAGAACCAGAGCATATATTAAGATTGAAGATGGTTGTGAAAATTTTTGTTCCTATTGCAAGATACCCTATTCCAGGGGTAAGATTCGCAGTCGCAATCCTCAGTCTATTTTGCGAGAGGTTCATCAACTTGTAGATAGTGGGATCAAAGAAATAATCTTTACAGGAATTCATATTGGTGCTTATGGTAAAGATTTGGAAAACTGGAATCTTGCGCGGATTTTAAGAGAATCACTCAAGATTAATGGATTTAGATTAAGACTCAGTTCTATTGATCCCCATGAAGTAGATGAGGAAATCCTTGAACTTTTAGAAGAGCCAGCCTTTTGCCGGCACCTACACATTCCCCTACAAAGCGGTACAGATAAAATACTTAAAGCTATGAATCGTAACTATGACACCAATCTTTATCGAAATTTAAAGGAAAAGTTGCAAGAAGTTTCCCCACTTGGTTTTTCTACAGATGTAATTGTTGGTTTTCCTGGAGAAACTGAAGACGATTTCCTTGCTACTTGCAATTTCGTTAAAGAGATGGGTTTTACAAGACTACATGTCTTTCCTTTTTCGAGACGAAAAGGGACGAAGGCTTATTTGTTACCTGACCAGTTACCCCGCTCTGAAAAAGAAAGACGTTCTAAAGAATTAATTGCTATTGGCAAGGAACTAATGAATAACTATCATACAAAACAAATTGGCAGGTTAGCAGAAGTAGTTATAGAACAAGAAATACAGAGGCCTGGTAGCAATAGAAAAAGTTATACAGGTATGACAGAAGACTATATAAAAGTATATACAGATGATCCAGGTAATGGCTTGGTTACAGTTAAACTAGTCAAAGTTTGTTCTGGTGGTATGATCGGTAGTTCTCAAACGAGAACTATTTAATCATAAATCTCTCTGCAGGAATTATTGTTTACAGAGAGAATATGTTACTATCCATGGGTGAGAGGAGGTGAAGATGTGGCTGAAGACTGCATTTTTTGCAAAATAGCGTCTAAAGAAATTCCTAGTGATATAGTTTATGAAGACGATACTGTGATAGCTTTTAAAGATATCAATCCTCAAGCGCCAACGCACTTTGTGTTAATTCCCAAGAAGCATATCGCCACAGTTTTAAGCCTCACACATGAGGACCAGGAACTAATCGGTCACATGTTCCTTGTAGCCGCCTCCCTTGCCAGAGAGCAACAGATTGCCCAGGATGGGTTTCGCGTAGTGACAAACTGTAATAAAGACGGTGGTCAGACAGTATTTCACTTGCATATGCATCTATTGGGTGGCCGTTCTCTCACGTGGCCTCCCGGATAGGCCCTTGGGTCAGTTGGCTGTATAGATGAGGGTCGGGGAGGAGGGAGAATATGGCTGAAGTTAAAGTCGGTAAGAACGAGGACCTTGACCAAGCTCTCCGGCGTTTCAAAACTAAGTGTCGGCGTGCTGGTATTTTTAGCGAATCACGCAAGCACGAGCACTATGAAAAGCCTAGCGTACGTAAGAAGAAAAAGCGCGAGGAAGCAAGAAAAAAAGGTCGCTCCTTTTAATAATTAAGGGTCTCCCTAATGGGCGACCCTTTTTTAATAAAATTGAACGAAACCGTGAAACAAATTACATAGAGGTACGTAGAACTAAGTAGAGGATGGCGATTATGTTTAGTGATCAAGAATTAGTAAAAATGACGTTGAAAGGGAAAAAGGATTCTTTCGAGGATTTAGTAAATCGTTACTCTCGTAAAGTCTATAGCTTAGCTCTACGCATGCTAAGAGCGCCTCTCGATGCGGAGGATGTTACTCAAGAAGCATTTTTAAGAGCCTATAGATCTTTAGACACTTATAATCCAGACTATCCTTTTATTAACTGGCTTTTAAAGATTGCAAGTAATCTTTGCATTGATAGGGTCCGTAAAGATCAAAATGTCTCTTTTACAGATACAGATGACGAGCTTACTCTATTACCACAATCAACCTACAAAGATCCAGAAACGGCCACTTTAGGCAAAGAAAATCTAACTGAATTATTAGGAGCACTTTATAGTTTACCAGCTAAATACCAACTAATTATCTTGCTCAGATATCTAGAAGGGCTAAAATATGAAGAAATAGCTACAATTCTTGAAGAACCAGTAGGGACAGTTAAAACTCGGTTACACAGAGCAAGAAAGTTGTTAAAAGATCGATATTATAATAAGGAAGAAGGTGAAATGCATGGTTGACTGTGAAAGTATTCGCTCAAAATTAGATGAATATGTGGATGGAACACTACCTCCACTTGAATATAGAGAAGTAAAAGCTCATCTTATACAATGTGATTCTTGCAATAAAGAAGCAGAAGAACTCTTCTTAATCACTGAAAGTATAGAAAATATGCTTGTCGATCCTCCTGAACTATTAAATAAACGCATTTTAGCTAAAATTGCCCAAGATAATAAGTGGCGTAAGCGTCGTTACCAGCGATTAGTGAAATGGACTGCTGCTACAATTTTGATCGCCGGTATAGTCTACTTTTTACCTAGGCAAATTCCTGTCGACACTACAGGAGGTAACGTAGCTATCCACTCCAGAGGTAAAAATGTGATCATAGATGGCAACACTTTGCATGGTGATTTGACTGTTGTCGGTGGAGATGTGTATGTAGAAGGCGAAATTAAAGGCAATGTCACATCAATTGATGGTCAAGTTTCTGCTATGGTTGATGGCGAAGGATTTTGGGAAAAATGCCTCACTGTAATTAAGGAAATTTGGCGAGGTTTCACAGGAGGTGATAGTATATGAGAAAAATGAGTCTCGTTTTGTGTCTCTTACTTTTGGTCTCGCTAGTTGTTAGTGCTGATGTTTATGTCATACCGGTTAAAGGTACTATAGAACATGGTGTTTCCAGTTTTGTAGCGAGGGCAGTAAGGACTGCGGAGAGAAATAGAGCTGATTTAGTTGTGGTGGAGATCGACAGTTTGGGTGGTTTAGTAGATGCAGCTTTAGATATTCGTGATACTATTATACGCTCTAATGTACCTATTGTAACCTTTGTTACCGGTAGAGCTTGGTCTGCAGGTGCTTTAATTGCTCTAGCAGGGGAAGAACTATATATGGTTAGTAGTAGCAGTATTGGTTCAGCTGAAACAAGGCCCAAAGAAGAAAAGATCATCTCCGCTTTACGGAGAGAATTTAAAGCTACAGCTGAAACCAGAGGTAAAGATGGTAAATTGGCGGAAGCGATGGTAGACTCAGATGTGGAAATTCCAGGGATTAACCCTAAAGGCAAGATCTTAAACCTGACTGCTAAGGATGCAGAAACTTACAAAATATCAGATGGCACTATAGATACTCTTAATATTCTTTTAGAAATTAAGGGTGTGGCTGATGAGAATATTATCGCTGAAGAGCCAACTGGTGCAGAAAAATTTGCTCGTTTTTTAACTGAACCTATAGTTAGCTCTTTGCTTCTTACTATTGGTTTTCTAGGTATTATCCTGGAGTTTTTTACAGCCGGCTGGGGTGCTGCTGGTACCGTTGGTATATTAAGCTTAGCGCTCTTTTTCGGGGGACGCTACCTAAGTGGTTTGGCTGGTTTAGAGCATGTGGTTATATTCTTAGTAGGTTTGCTACTTCTAGGCTTAGAAATATTCATTATACCAGGCTTTGGTATTGTTGGTTTGCTAGGTATAATTGGTATTTTCACTAGTATATTGCTCAGTTTCAATTCATTAGCCCAAGGTGTTTGGGTGTTAATAGCAGCTATTGCCCTCACCGGATTGATGCTAAAGTTACTTTGGAAACATTTGAAAAAAGCTCCCCTATTAAAGAAGATTGTTCTTGATGCGAGTCTAGATGAAAAACAAGGATATACCGCAGTATCAGAGAAAATAGTTAATTTGCAGGGTAAAATAGGTCAAACTTTATCTGTGATGCGTCCAGCAGGTCTTGTAGAGATCGATGGACAGAGAATAAGTGCTCAAACAGCAGGAGAATTTATTGAAAAAGGTGTAACTGTTCGCGTTATTGAGGTTAAAGGGAACCGAGTAATTGTAGAAGAGGATAAATAGGAGGGAATTAAGTGGAAGTTTTGGGTATTGTAATTTTAGTAGTTATTTTGTTTGTCTTACTCACTTTGCTTTCTTTGGTACCAGTGGGCCTTTGGGTTTCAGCTATCGCTGCTCATGTACCAGTGCCACTTTCTTATCTTGTCGGTATGAGACTTAGAAGAGTACCACCTTCTGGTATAGTTTTACCACTTATTAAAGCCAGAAAAGGTGGTCTTGCTGAAGTACAACTAGACCAATTAGAAGCTCACTATTTGGCTGGTGGTCATGTAGATAGGGTTATAGACGCTTTAATTGCAGCTAGAAGAGCTGATATTAACATGACTTTTGAGCGTTGTACAGCCATTGACTTAGCTGGGCGTAATGTTTTAGAAGCTGTTCAGATGAGTGTCCAACCTAAAGTCATCGAGACCCCGATTGTAGCAGCAGTTGCTAAAAATGGTATTGAAGTTAAAGTTAAAGCTCGGGTAACGGTGAGAGCTAATATTGATAGACTTGTTGGTGGTGCAGGTGAAGAAACAATTATTGCTCGTGTCGGTGAAGGTATTGTTACTACTGTAGGTTCCTCGAAGAGCCATGAGGAAGTTTTAGAAAATCCTGACAGTATCTCTAAAACTGTTCTTTCTAAGAGCTTAGATGCTGGAACTGCTTTTGAAATCCTCTCTATCGATATTGCTGATATCGACGTAGGTAAAAATATTGGTGCTCAGCTTTCTATCGATCAAGCTGAAGCTGATAAGAATATTGCCCAAGCTAAAGCGGCAGAGCGTCGTTTTGCTGCTATGGCCATGGAGCAAGAGATGAAAGCTAGAGTTCAAGAGATGAGAGCAAAGGTTGTTGAAGCTGAAGCAAAAATTCCTGAAGCTATTGCTGCAGCGCTTGTTGAGGGCAAGATGGGTGTTATGGACTATTACAACATGCAGAATATTCTTTCAGATACCAAAATGAGGGAAGCTTTAGCTAAGACTACAGAAAAACCTCAATTAGATGAGCACAAAGAATAACAGAGGGCAGGTGATTCTGTGAAGAATCTTATTAGTATCCTTGTCCTCATTAGCACTGTCATTTCGCTTATCGATTCTGTTAATAAAAAGAAGACTCGTAATACTAAAGGCCAAGATTGGCAAAAAACTTTTAAGGAAACACCTACTAAGTTAAATAACACTAACCCCAGTAGCACAGCTAAAACTACCCAACCTGTACCTGTTACTATAAAAGAAGTTAGTGTTCCAGTGGTGGATTTGAATCCGCAGGCAACAATGGGAACAACTCTATTAATTCCTGAGGTACGCGAATTCGAAGATTGGGATAATATAAGTTCAGAAGAGGTTAGTGGACCAAAGGTACAGAAAACAAGCTTAAAATTAAATGAGGAAAATGGTAGTGCAGTTTCCGAGTTGTTTAATAAACCAGAAGCTTTGGCTCATGCTTTATTAACAAAAGAAGTTTTAGGTAAGCCTAGAGCTTTGGAACCTTGGCAAAGAAGATAAAAACTATAAAAACAAGATCTGCTCTCCTTACGGTTAACGATAATGTTTGCTGTAAGGGGAGCTTTTTAGCAAAGGAAGCCGTCTACACAAGTAGACGGCTTTATTCGTATACCACCTAGAGATTTATCTAAGTTTTCATTAACCAAAAAATACAGTGTAATGCATCAATAATGATACCTTTTTCAAGGAAGATGGGAGCAATATTATGTTTAAGTAGGTGTGAGAGTAAGCTTACGATGGTTATGTCAACTTTATCAATTAAAGTGCAAAGTAAGATGATGCTATTCAAAGTTTGCTGTATTAATAAAACTAACTAAGAGTATATTGACTAAGGTGGAATTCATATTGATAAAAGACACTTAATCTTGTGGTATCTGAGAAGGGTAAAAATGAAACATATGTAACATATAAATTGGAAAGAAAATAAAGTTTCTTTATAGTTACCGACATCAATAGAAACAATGGTTTCGCCAAAATTGGTCAGAGGTTATTGGTGAGAGTACTATCTATTATAGCACCTGGTATGCACAACTACGTGCTCATACATCTTCTCTTCGCTGGTTGGATTACCCGTATTTTGGCGACGATCCAGTTGACCACGATAACATTAACTATGGAGTACTATTAGGTGGGTAGAGTGATGAGAAAAGAGCTGATAAAGTTTGGAGTAAATATTGTAATTCTATTTTCACTGTAACCTTAATTCGTTGCATTGTATTATTATATTTAACGATAAACTGCTGGTAGTACATTAATAACAGGAATAGTAAAAGGAAAATTCACAACAAATATCGAGTACGATAATAAGTTGCCGACTTATCCGAGAGAGATAAGTAAAAGTTCTACAACAATAAAAATTGGCTATGATAGTTTGTATTAATTAAGGTTCTAATGTGGCGAAATGAAAGGCAGTATTAAGAAGGGGTGTATGTCATGAATAAAAAAATATTTGTTTTGATATTGTGTATTTTGTTTTTATCAATGTCCCTATGTGTCAGGATTGTTGT
>DHDH01000031.1 GCA_002399235.1 Firmicutes bacterium UBA4881
CTTCAAATGGGGTACAACTTAATGTTATGGTTTGGTTTTTTACCAAACGAGGTAAAAAGCGAGTCTTTTATACTATCGATGTCAAGCCCAAATTTTAATGTTCTAGCTAGCTCTTTAATATGGTCGTTCGCATTTTTTCCATAGGAGATAATTATTTTCGTGTCTTGGTACCAGAGAAGTAAATCATATTGTCTTGTATATCCAGGTTGGATTTTATTTCGCTCCTCGGAATAGGTGGTTGCTATTTCATTATCTTTAACATAGGCTATGTCTATCCCCAGCCAGTGCGAATAGTATTTTAAGGTAGTACTATAAAAATCCATATTATACCCCCATTTTCATGCAAAAACTTTAATTTAACAACTGCCTTTAAGAAACCAAGGTAAAAAGGAAATCTTTCTTTGAACATTCGTGAGGTTTAAAACTAACCCTTTTTAAGGGAAACAGAAAGCTATTTAGAGCTAGTTTGATATTTAGATTTAATCAACAATTAAAGAAATTACTAACCTAATCGTAAGAGATGAAGTTGACATAACTAAGTAATAATGCTACAATTTCTGAAAGTAATTATTTGAAGTAATTAATTGTAGAATGTGAAATTGTTTATCGTTAGTTACTTTAAGTAATTACAAGTAGGGATTACATCGATAAGGACAATTTTTAGGGTTTATTTTGGAATTAGTTATGGCTGTATCATCTCCAAAAAGAGCAGGGGGTAACAATTTTGTTAGTTCAATATTATACAACTTATGACGAGAAAAGACGACTCAAAAAGGATAATGCTCATTTGGTAGAATACCGAACAACTTTGCACTATCTCCAAAAATATATAATGAATTTATCACGGGGTTCAACTCTGCTTGATAGTTGTGCTGGATGTGGTGTATATGCATTTCCTCTTGCTGAAATGGGTTTCGAAGTTACCGCAGTCGATCTAATGCAAAAACATGTAGACATAATAAAAACTTCGAATAAAAGTAGTTTACTTAAGAATGTCTATCAAGGTAATGTGCTTGATATGTCAAGGTTTGCTGAGAATTCTTTTGACGTAGTATTATGCTTTGGAGCGTTATATCATTTACAGATTTCTACCGAAAGAGAAAAGTGCATTCAAGAATGTTTAAGAGTTTTAAAAGGTGGGGGACTAATATTCTTTGCTTATATCAACCGCAATGCTATTTTTATAAATCATTTCAAACATAGTCCAGTTGATATAAAAGAACTAGACGAGTTATTGTTAACTGGGAGAAATGGTGTGTTTTATGGAATGGATTTTGAAGAACCGGATATGCTTGCTGGTAAGTTAAAAATTGATAAAATAGCAAATATCGCTATAGATGGACTTAGTTATCCATTAGCGGATCAAATTAATATACTTGACGAAGAGCAATTTGAAACATATATGAAATATCATCTTGCAACCTGTGAACAAAAAGCACTTTTAGGACACAGCATGCATGGATTATGGATTGGGAGGAAAACCAATGGAAAAAGTTTACCTAACGAAACTTACCCTTAAAGATAGAGAAGAATATGTTTCGCTGATGAGAGAAAGGGAAGCTGAGGGAGAAAGAATTACCCTAACTGTTTTAAAAGGTTATAAACAAGGTTATTTAGAGTTTTGAAATAACCTTGACGATATGGAAAATGGTGTTGGTTTGGAAGACAATTTAGTTCCTTCATCCACATGGGTACTAAAAAAACAATAAAGAACGCATTTTGGGTGGTATTTTAATTCGACATAAGTTAAACGAAGCATTAAAGTTATACGGAGGTCACATAGGTTATGGAATAAGGCCATAAGAGAGAAATAAGGGTTATGGCCATAAAACAACTTTCACTTGCACATATTAAGGCTAAAGAATTAAAAATTCAATCAATATGTATTTCTTGCGATTTGGCTAATATAGCATCGGCAACTGTAATCGAAAATAATGTTGGTATATTAGCTTGGGAAGGTATATATGAATCTTTAAACAAAAGCATTAGCAGATATTATATTGAGATAGACAAAGCTATGAAAAATGGTACAAATAATCCAAGCATTGATGAATAGGTGAAAGTTAAAATTTAACATAAAGAGCTCCTGCCAGTGATTAGGTGGGAGCTCTTTATAACTTAAGTAAACATATTATTTGTGATTAAGTATCTGCCATTTACTAGTAGATTCAGGGGGTGTATATTGGACCATCTCTTCAATTAGTTTTTCAGGGTTATCATTTAGAAGAATAAGGTCTAAGTTAGAATGATCCATAAAGCCTTCTTCAGCAGCTTTTTCTAGCATCTTAATAAGAGGATCAAAGAAATTACATATATTTAAAAGGCCAATTGGCTTTTTATGAATACCAAGTTGTGCCCAGCTAAGCATTTCAAATAATTCTTCAAAAGTTCCTAAGCCACCTGGAAGTGTAATAAAACCATCGGCAAGTTCAGCCATCTTTTGCTTTCTTTCGCTCATATTTTTTACTTCAATTAATTTTGTTAAGTTACGGTGTACTATTTCGCCTGAGAAAAGATTTTTAGGTATTACCCCAGTTACAGAGCCATTATTTTTCAAAACTTCGTTAGCTGTTGTACCCATAAGACCAATATTTGAACCACCATAAACTAATTCAAGCTTGTTTTTGGCTAAGGATTGGCCCAGCTTTTGTGCACCTTCCTTATACTGAGGACGTAAACCACTATTCGAACCCGAATAAACACAAATTCTTTGCATGAATGATTCCTCCATTATTAACGAAATTATATCTTCGTAGATAGAACTATTTAACTATCTAGACGGAAAATAATCTTGCTATTTAATAAGATGTTATTTTCCTCAACCTGTTTGCCAGCAAACTAAAACCTCTGTCTTAATGAAAACAAGTCTTTAAATATTATTATACCAATACTCATGAGAAAAACGAATAACTTGCAAAATAGAGAAGAATTAATTACTGCCTGTGAAGTTTACCAAGTAAAGAGAATAACCCACAGGTGCAAAAAGCATCTGTGGGTTAAAAGTTGTTGCCCCTTAGAAATCAATATAAGCTAATTTCTAAAGTTTTGTTTATAGATTACCATGGAACAGGTTGTCTGGCACGTTATCTATAAAAGTACTAGCAGCTTCGATTTGCGCTTCCGTTGTTAGAATTTCGCCCAGAGGATTAGTAATTAGTGCTGTCGTATATTGGTAGATACCACCACCACGAGGGTTTAGAGCAGTAGCTTTATTGTTCTTTATGGTGTTATATTGTATAGCAATACGAGCATTTCCAATAACACTTATCGCGCCACCGAAAGAATAACTAGAACTGTTGGTGCCATTAACACACGATTCGTTGTCACTAATTATGTTGTCTAAAAGAAGAACTTGAGAACTATCAGAAACAGAGATAGCTCCTCCATAAGCACTGCCACCTAAAGCTACATTGTTGCTTATAGTATTACTTTGTAAGGCTAAAACAGCTGAACCTGATGAATAAATAGCTCCTCCCATAGTACAGTTGGCATAGCTTGAGGTAGCTTTATTGCCAGTAATGTTGTTGTTAATAATAGTTAGGTTAGTTTCATTATTTGCACATATAGCTCCACCAAAGGACCCAGCTGAATTATTAACGAAATTATTATTGTGTATTAGAAGATTTGAGTTTCCTTCTGCGCAAATAGCACCACCACTATGGGCAGCTTTATTATTAATGAAGTCATTTTCGGTTAAGGTTATTACTGAGTTATATGCATATAAACCTGCACCTAAGGAAATAAAACTAATATTTCTACTGAAAGAGTTGCTTTGTAAAGTTGCACTTGAATTGGTAACAGATATAGCACCATAGTGTTGTCCCATATTGTCGCTAAGAATATTGTTATTTAAAGTAAGGGTAGAATTGCTAGTGGCATTTAAAATGCTACCATTTTCTGTGGTATTAGTACTTATACTATTGGAAACTAAAGTCATTTTTGAGCCACCACTAGCAACTATTAGTCCTGTATATTTAGCTTTGTTGCTTATTATAGTACTTTCATTTAGAGTTACGGTAGATTGAGTATCAAAGTACATTAACCCTCCACATTCAAGATAGTTTTTCATAAAGGTGGTATTGGTTATTAAAAAGTTTTGAGCATTGTTACCATGAATAAACCCATTAAAGCTTAAATTATTATTGTCAGATATATCGCAGTGATCAAGTGTGAAGTTTGTAGTGTTTACAAGCGTTAGTATACTAGCAAAGTTAGCTATTTTAAAACCTTGAATTACCACATTTTCTTCGTTGTTTTTAGCTGTTATACAAAAACCGTTTTGACCATTACCATCAATTATCGTTTGTGCAACTACAGTTGGGTCAAGTGGGTTGGTACTGGATATAATAAGATCTTTCTTACCAAGTAAATCAAGTTTCTCTAAATAGATACCCGGTGAGACAATGATTTTATTCCCTGGTGTAGCTGCAGTAATGGCTGCTTGGATGGTAGCATATTGCTCTGGTACTCTTTTAATAACTTCTTCAAAAACTGCAGTTACAGCTCTATTTTGATCCATAGAAACAGTGACTGGACTTGTTCCAGAGGCATCTAGTTGCCAACCTACAAAACGATAATCTTCATGAGGTTGTGCTACCAATTCTACTGACTGATCATAGTCATAACCAGTTCCATTATCATCAGGATTTTTAACTACCATACCCTTACCTACGATGTTAATAGTTAAAGAGTTCTTTTTTTTCGCTTTATAAGGGCCAGCCCAATTACTAGATTGGCCTGTTTTATCAACAGAAGAGAGCCAATAGTAATAATCATTGACATCGCTAAGTGGTACATCTACATAAACTGTTTCTTGAAGGGGTTCGGTATTTAAAATGACTTTTTCGCTAGTTTCGCTGAGACTACGAGCAATATTATAACCAGCGATATCATTTACTGCTAACCAGGTAAGAGTTATTGCATTAGTTTGCACGGTGATGGTCATTTCTTTAGGAGCTTCTAACAAAGCAAAATTGGCTTTAAGCTGATAATTTTTATCAGTCTTAATCTCTAAAACCGGGTTAGCACTTTTCAGATCGCCCTCCCAATCCTTGAAAAACCATCCATCAGCTGGAATGGCTTCTAGTCTAACTAATAAGCCAGATTTATAACCTTTGCCCAAATCGTCCGGATTTTTTTTCACCATGCCGTTACCAACAATAGAAATATCAAGTTTGATTTTTTTACCAAAACAACCAGCAATTAACATTGAGCTAATTATTAGTAGCAAAAGTAGCCAGACTATCTTTTTTGACATCAAGATCCCTCCACCCTTATGAGGTTAATTTAATACACAAGAATCTAAGAAAAGTAAGATGATTTTAACTGTGCACATAAGTGGGAATAATTAAATATTAACCCGAATTGGGATAGTTTGGCAAGTTAATAATTATCGGACAAGAAACAGTAAATTATTTAGCCATACTAAATAGGAGTTATTTTTGAGTGGAAATATGACTACACAATAAGGAATGAGAAAATTTGGTTAGGTTAATGTCTCCAGAACAAAATTATGTATAAATCAATAGTGGGTGTCTTAAAATCGGTTCGAGTGGATATAAAACAAAAGATGAAATAGCTAAAAAACGGAGGGATATTTAAAAATAAAAATGCCTCTAGTAGATGCTAGAAGCATTTTTGTTGCTTAGGCGTCGATTTTAACCTTTATAAGTTTTGAACTTTTAGCTGGGATGGTAACTTTTTTTACTATATTAACTTTTCTAATGATACCGATTGGTGTTTGTTGAGCCGATTGACCTAAGGGGTTATCTTTGATAGCTGATTTAATGAAATCATCACTGATTTTATCAGTGGATTTGCCAACGATATCTACGCCAAGATCATTTGCATCCACAATTATAACAGCGGTGTCCAAAACTTTGCTAAGTTCTTTAGCAACTTCATTAGGCTTAGCAGGGGCTAGTACAGCATATTTGTTGTAGGGAGGTAGTGTATACGAACAAGGGCCATCAATTGCTGCAATACCCCTACCACATATTTTGTAAAAAACACCTTTGATACCAAATGGTTTAGTAACAGCTGCTGCCAACGCAGCAAAAAAGATTTTCAAATAACCAGCTTCTCTTAAAGCGAGTTCCATGGTCCAAGGGCTGCCAAGACCAATTCCATGTGGGGATTTATAAACATATTTCGAAAGAAACTTAGCCATAAACGAAGGCTTAATATCATCAATAAAAAAAGCCCTACCTTGAGTAATAGCTACCATTTTTTCACTGATAAAGACAATATCATTAGTCCTTAAGTGAGGCTTAGCATATTTAATCAAGACATCAGTTAGATTATCATCGTTCTTAACAACGTGAGTTCTAACCGGCAAGCGGACATAAAAACAATTATCAATACACCTTAAAGCTTTTTTGCCCGGATTAGCTCTCAATCTCTGCATGGAAAGTTCCACCTCCAGTGCTTAACGTTTCGATTCAGCACTTTTTCTAGGGAAAGTGATAATTACACTATTATTATTTTCATACTTTCTTTTATTAAGCATAACATTAAATAGACAAGCAGTCTATGAAAAATAACTATGATTAATGGTTACCAATATTTAATTGACT
>DHDH01000041.1 GCA_002399235.1 Firmicutes bacterium UBA4881
TGCTTAACCATAATATGGTTTTTGACTTCTTTAGACACTGAGGTACAATGTTTCCCAAGTTCCTTAGCAATTGCCTTAAACGAACAGGATACCTTGAGACTTTGTTCGATAATAATTCGGTCATCTAGGTCAAGGTGTTTGAACTTGGACATAGTAAGACCACCTGCCTATAGGCAGGAACTGCCTCTGAATAGTGCCAATTCAAGTATAACAATTGTACAACTAAATGCTACCTATCCCATTTGTAAGGGTTATTGCTACCTACAGGGTTGAAATTACTTTTACAAGTTAGGCAACTACAATATTTAAAAATTACCTCTTGTCAGGATGACACACAGATGTTATACTCATAATCAAACATAAAAGAGCTTTATAATTTAATAACGACGAATCTTTCTTATCAAGAGAGGCGGAGGGACTGGCCCGAGGAAGCCCAGCAACCGGCCACTAGGCAAGGGTGCTAATTCCAGCAGACATTAGGTCTGAGAGATGAGAAAGGCGTGAAAGAATTGTTCTTATCGCCTCTTCTCATAGAAGAGGTTTTTTTTATGGAGGTGATTTAGTTGATTGAATTTGTTGATGTAACTAAGATCTATCAAGGTGCTAATGAAGTGGTTGCTCTTAAAGATATTAATCTTGTTATTCCAGATAGCGAGATCTTTGGTATTATTGGGCTTTCCGGTGCCGGGAAATCGACCTTAGTGCGTTGTATTAACTTGTTAGAGAAACCAGATAAAGGCCGAGTTTTAGTAAATGGTGTGGATATGGTTTCTTTACCTGTAAGTGGTTTAAGAAGAGAGCGTAAAAAGATTGGTATGATATTCCAACATTTTAATCTGCTTTCATCTCGAACTGTTGCTGAAAATATAGCTTTTCCGTTAGAACTAAGTGGTGTGTCGAAAAGCGAAATTAAAAATCGCGTAACAGAGCTATTGGAATTAGTAGGTTTGCAAGATAAAGCTAAAGCTTATCCAGCCCAACTTTCTGGTGGGCAAAAGCAAAGAGTGGGTATTGCTCGAGCTTTAGCTAACAATCAAGAGATTCTGCTTTGCGACGAAGCTACCTCTGCTTTAGATCCCCAAACCACAATGAGTATTCTCAAACTACTAAAAAAAATCAATCAAGAACGCGGTATAACTTTAGTAATCATTACTCATGAGATGAATGTAATCAAAGAGATCTGCGACCGAGTTGCCGTTATTGAGCATGGGGAAATAATCGAAGCAGGGCCTGTAACAGAAGTGCTATTAAATCCTACTACAGATACAGCTCAAACTTTCTTAAGAGGTGTTGTTAAATCCGAATTACCTAAGGAAGTTGAGGAAAGATTAAAAGCTCAAAACGGTGGCGAACTTTTACAAGTTACTTTCATTGGGGGTTCTACAGGTGAACCTTTAATCAATGAGATGATTCACAAGTTTGATGTAGGTGTAAACATTCTTTATGGCAACATTGATCAGATTAGAGATATTACCTTTGGTATGTTAGTTCTAAAAATTACTGGCCCCGAATTCACCAAAGCAAAAGAATTTCTGCTAGAAAAAGGGCTGAAGGTGAAGGTGATAAACGATGCTTACAGTAATTAAAGAAGCTCTTTTGGGGTTCACTTCCACCTTTTTTAATCCCATGATTTGGCTAATGGTTAAAGAGGCTCTTTTAGAGACCCTTTATATGGTTATAACCTCAACCTTTTTTGCGGTTAGTTTAGGCCTGCCATTAGGTATATTACTTGTTATTACCTCTCCTGGTCATATTAAACAAACCAAATGGCTTAATTCTCTTCTTGGAGCCATTGTTAACATCGGCAGATCAATTCCTTTTATTATTCTTATGGTAGCTATTATTCCTTTTACCAGAAAGATAGTAGGTACCTCAATTGGCACATCAGCAGCAATTGTGCCCTTAGCTATCGCAGCAATACCATTTGTGGCTAGAGTCATAGAACAATCTTTACGAGAAGTAGACCATGGGGTAATTGAAGCTGCCGAAGCTATGGGAGCTACCACCTTGCAGATTATTTTTAAGGTGTTGCTACCAGAAGCATTCTCCTCGCTCATCCGTGGCATAACCATTACCGCTGTTAATCTTATTGGTTACTCAGCAATGGCTGGTGCAATTGGTGGAGGAGGTTTAGGAGACTTAGCAATCAGGTATGGTTACCAACGTTTCCGTGGTGATGTAATGTTAATTACAGTTGTCGTTTTGGTAATATTGGTGCAAATTGTGCAGACTTTAGGCAACTTAGTTGCTGAACGTCTTGAACACAAATCAAAATAAGGGAGGCAAGAAAATGAAAAGGTATTTTTATGTTCTTTTAGCAGTTTTGTTGGTGGCAGGAATATCTCAGGCCGCAACCTTAAAAATTGGTGCGTCCCCAAGACCACATGCTGAAATCTTAGAGCTAATTAAGCCTCTAGCCAAAGCTAAGGGTCTGGATATTGTGATTATTGAGTTTACTGACTATGTGCAACCTAATTTAGCTCTTGCTGATGGAGAAATTGATGCCAACTTCTTTCAACACAAACCTTACCTTGATTCTTTTAGCCAAGATCGCAACCTAGCTCTTTCTTCGTTAGTAGCTGTACACGTTGAACCAATGGGTGCCTATTCTAAGAAGCTAAAAACCTTAAAAGATTTGAAAAAAGGTGCTTCGGTTGGTATTCCTAATGATCCAACTAATGGGGGCCGTGCTCTCTTATTATTAGAAAAAGCTGGCTTAATTGAAGTCGATAAAAAAGCAGGGGTTACCCCTACTCCTATGGATATTGTTAAAAATCCTCAAAATATAAAAATTAAAGAACTCGAAGCAGCTATGTTACCCAGAGCATTAGAGGATCTTGACCTAGCAATTATTAATACTAACTATGCTTTAGAAGGTGGCCTAGTACCTACTAAAGATGCTCTAGTTATGGAAGGCGCAGAATCTCCGTATGCCAATATTGTGGCGGTAAGGACTAATGATCTTAACCGTTCAGAATTCAAGATTCTAACCGATCTTCTTACCTCCAAAGAGGTTAAAGATTTTATTGAAAAGCAATATAAAGGCTCGATTGTAACTGCCTACTAAATGCTTCCTAACTAGAAAAGAAGCGCCCTATGGGCGTTTCTTTTTTGACGTGCAGGATATGGTAAATCTTTGCCTAATTCAATAGGAAGCCCACAAAGTGATTGGCTAGAAGTTTTTTTAAGGGAGCCAAAACGGAGATTATATCAGTTGATGTTTTTAACCCTATGAACAAGAGAATGGTTAAAGATTTTCTTATTTGAAAGAATACAAAGGCGAATAGTTGAATGGACTTTAGATAATTAACTGTGCTTCCTATATAAAGGAAGCAAGAATTTTGCCTAGCAAATAATACAACATTTTGTTGTAGTTATAGAAAGGGGGAAACAAGCTAGTCCGCATCTAACTCACCAGTAAACGGGTGAGGCTTTTGCGGTTTATCTTGTGAAGCTATGATTCAGGAACGCATTGAAAAACTTCGCGAACTGATAAATTATCATAACTATCGTTACTACGTCTTAGACGATCCGATTATAACTGATGCTGAATATGACAGTCTCATGAGAGAATTAGAGGATCTAGAAAAAGCTAATCCAAACCTGATCACTCCAGATTCCCCCACCCAAAGAGTTGGTGGAGCAGTACTTTCTGGTTTTAATACTGTAGTACATACAGTACCTTTACTTAGTCTGGGTAATGCTTTTTCTTTAGCAGAATTGGATGCTTTTGATCGAAGAGTTAGAGAAGTCACTGGTAGTTCCATTAAATACACAGTTGAACTAAAGATCGATGGCTTGGCGATCTCACTTTTGTATCGTGATGGTATATTAGTGAGAGGTGCTACTCGGGGTGATGGTCAAACAGGAGAAGATATTACAGCTAATCTAAGAACAATCCCTAGCATTCCCTTAAAACTACGTCAACCACTAGCTGGCGATTTAGAAGTTCGTGGTGAATGCTATATGGATAAAAATGCTTTCAAAGAACTTAACTTACTGCAGTCAGAAAGAGGAGAAAAGCTATTTGCTAATCCACGTAATGCTGCAGCTGGAAGTTTAAGACAGCTAGATTCTCGTATTACTGCTGTAAGAAAACTAAATACCTTTATCTACGCTCTAGGCTATACAGATGCACTTGCTCCAGACAGCCATTATGATACACTTAAATGGTTCCAGGAATTAGGTTTACGTACTAATTCTAATGCCAAACTGGTTAACTCTATTGCTGAGGTCAAAGAGTTTGTTCAGTATTGGCAAGAGAATCGGGAAAACCTTCCCTATGAGATTGATGGAATAGTGATTAAGGTAGATTCTCATCTCGTACAAGAAAGTCTCGGGAATACAGCTAAATCCCCTCGTTGGGCGATAGCATATAAATTCCCTGCTTCGCAAAAAACTACTAAATTACTGGATATCACAGT
Source organism: Firmicutes bacterium UBA4881 (assembly GCA_002399235.1). Taxonomy (GTDB): domain Bacteria; phylum Bacillota; class DTU065; order DTU065; family DTU065; genus UBA4881. Next base: position 4,425 of record DHDH01000041.1, read on the forward strand.
TCAAGTTGGTAGGACAGGAGCTATAACGCCATTGGCTATTTTAGACCCAGTGTTTATTGCTGGTTCTACAGTTTCAAGGGCTAGTCTACACAATGAAGATAATATTAAGTCCAAAGATATCCAGATAGGTGATACTGTTGTAGTGCAAAAAGCCGGCGATGTTATTCCAGAGGTAGTGCGTTCGCTAGCAGAGTTAAGAACAGGTGAGGAAAAGGTCTTTGAAATGCCTACACACTGTCCCGCTTGCGAATCTGAGTTGGTTCGCGAAGAAGGAGAAGCTGCCTGGCGGTGTATTAATCGCAGCTGCCCGGCCCAGCTTAAAGAGGGACTAGTTCATTTTGCCTCTAGAGATGCTCTGGACATCGAAGGGCTTGGCCCAGCGGTAATTGATCAACTGGTGGAAGCAAGATTGGTAGAAAATCCAGCTGATCTTTTCCGCCTTAAAAAAGAAGATCTCCTCAACCTCGACCGGTTTGGTGAAAAATCAGCTAGTAAATTAGTGGAAAATATTGCTAAGGCTAAAGACAGAGGTTTAGCGAGGCTCCTAACAGCTTTAGGTATTCGTCATGTAGGACGTGAAACTGCTCAAAGCCTTAGTGATAAATTTGATTCCTTAGAAACCCTATCAAAAGCTTCAGTTACTGATCTTGCCAATATCCCTGATATAGGACCGACAATTGCTGAATCGATTTTTGACTTCTTTAATAACCAGGAAAACAAAGCTCTCTTGGCTGATTTAGTTTCGTTAGGCCTTAATGATAAAGCTGAAAAACAAGTCAAGGGAGAAGCATTCAAAGGTAAAGTGTTTGTGGTAACAGGTACCTTAGAGAATTTTGGTCGCAAAGAAGCAAAAGAAGCGATAGAATTGTTAGGAGGCAAGGTAACTGAATCAGTAAGCCAAAAGACAGATTATGTAGTAGTTGGTGAAAAACCTGGTTCTAAGCTTGAAAAAGCTAGAGAACTCGGAATTAGAGTATTAGAGGAAGCAGAGTTCCTCAAAATACTTTTAGAAGGAGGTTATAAGAAATGAGTATTATCGACAAAAAAACAGTAGAGCATGTAGCTAATCTAGCACGACTCTATCTTACAGATGCAGAAAAAGAAGATATGACAGAGATCTTAAACAAGATTCTTGACTTTGAACAAAAGCTAGCTGGTCTTAACACCGATGGTGTTAAGCCTATGGCTCATGCCGTACCACTAGAAAATGTTATGCGAGATGATACTGTGGAAGAATCACTCTCGGTAAGAGAGGCCTTCTTGAATGCTCCTTGTGAGGCTGAAGGATTTTTCAAAGTACCTCGCATTGTAGAAAAAGACTAAGGAGGGTGGATTAATTGGAACTACTAAAGAAATCAGCCCTAGAGCTTAGAGATCTTTTAGATAAAAGAGAAGTTTCTAGTCGCGAAATTGTTGAAACCTATTTAAAAAGAATAGAAGCTGTAGAACCTAAGGTTAAAAGCTTTGTAACTTTGACTGCTGAGGAAGCCTTGCAAGCAGCCGATAAAGCCGATGAAATGATCAAAGAAAAGAAAGCTGGACTACTTACAGGTATTCCTATTGCTGTTAAAGATAATATGTGTACCTATCATGTGGAGACAACCTGTGGCTCGAAGATGTTAGAGAATTTTAAACCTCCCTATGATGCTACAGTTGTAGCTAACCTCAAAGAAACTGGCGTACCAGTTTTAGGGAAAACTAATATGGATGAATTTGCTATGGGTTCCTCAACCGAAACCTCTTATTATGGTCCCTCGAGAAACCCTTGGGATTTAGAGAGAGTTCCTGGCGGTTCTAGTGGAGGTTCCGCAGCTGCAGTTGCTGCTATGGAAGCACCTTTAGCTCTTGGTTCCGACACAGGTGGTTCAATTCGCCAACCAGCTTCCTTAACAGGTATTGTTGGTGTAAAACCTACCTATGGTTTAGTTTCTCGTTATGGATTAATTGCCTTTGCTTCATCTTTAGATCAGATTGGACCATTTACGAGGAATGTAGCTGATTCAGCTGCTCTACTAAACCTACTCTCTGGATATGATCCTAAAGATACTACCTCCTTACCACACGCTAGACCAGATTATATGCAAGCTTTAGGTAAGGATATTAAAGGCCTTAAAGTCGGTGTTGCTAAAGATTCACTTGGCGATGGCTTAGATAAAGAAGTAGCTGCAACAGTGAAAAAGTCTATTGATGCTTTTGCTTCTTTGGGAGCTGAGATTGTGGAGATTGAACTACCACATTCCGAATATGCTCTTGCTACCTATTATCTTGTAGCAACTGCTGAAGCTAGCTCTAATCTAGCTCGTTTTGATGGCGTGAGATTTGGCCATCGTTCTCAAGAAGAAAAAGACTCAGTGACCATGTTCAAACACACCAGAGCCGAAGGATTTGGTCCTGAAGTTAAGAGAAGAATTATGTTAGGTACTTACGCTTTAAGCGCAGGTTTCTATGATGCATATTATCTCAAAGCGTTAAAAGCTAGAACATTGATTAAGAGTGATTTTGATGCAGCCTTTGGTAAGGTGGATATCATCTTATCGCCGACAACTCCATCAGTTGCATTTAAATTTGGAGAAAAGATTAGCGATCCATTAGCTATGTATCTAAGCGATGTCTTTACTACTACCGCTAATCTTGCAGGAATACCAGCCATGAGTATGCCAGCAGGTTTAACAACTAATGGTCTGCCAATAGGTGTACAACTCATTGCACCAGCCCTAGGTGAAGAGATTATGCTTAGTGCTGCTTATGCATTGGAAAAGGCCGTCGGTACCTTTGGTTTACCGACTCTGGAGGTGTAATAGATGCCACTTGAAGACTATACAATTGTAATTGGCTTAGAAGTCCACTCAGAGCTGATGACCAAGAGCAAGCTGTTCTGTGGTTGCAGTACATCTTTTGGTTCAGAAGCCAATAGCCAAGTTTGCCCTGTCTGCTTAGGCTTACCAGGAACTTTACCTGTACTCAATAAAAAAGCAGTTGAGTTTGCGGTTAGAGCTGGTTTGGCTTTGGATTGCAATATTGCTACTTTTAGCAAATTTGATCGCAAAAACTATTTCTATCCTGACCTTCCGAAAGCTTTCCAAGTCTCCCAATACGATATTCCTATCTGCCAGAAAGGGCATGTAGATTTTATTGTAAACGGTGAGAAAAAGACTGTGGGAGTAACTAGAGTGCACTTAGAAGAAGAAGCAGGTAAATCTGTCCACTCAGGAGCTACCATCAGTACTAGTGACTTCTCTTTAGAAGATTATAATCGCTGTGGTATTCCTCTAATTGAGATTGTTTCCGAACCAGATATGCGTTCACCAGAAGAAGCTCGTATCTATATGGAAACCTTGAGAAATATTTTACGTTATGCTGAGGTAAGCGACTGTAAGATGGAAGAGGGCTCTCTCCGTTGCGATGCAAACATTTCCTTGATGCCTAAAGGAGCTACTAAATTCGGTACTAGAACCGAGATTAAAAATATGAACTCCTTTAGAGCAGTACAAAAAGCCCTAGAATACGAAGCCATAAGACAAGCAGCGTGCCTAGATCGTGGTGAGAAGATCGTTCAAGAAACAAGAACCTGGGATGATGCTGCAGGGGTTACCCTACCTATGAGAAGCAAAGAGGAAGCTCACGATTATCGTTATTTCCCAGAACCCGATCTAGTACCTATAGTTTTAACAACCGAGTATATCGATAAAATCAAAAATGATCTGCCCGAACTACCTGTAGCTAAGTTCCACAGATATATAACAGAATATGCCTTACCTGAATACGATGCCGATCTGATCTCTGCGAATAAAGATCTTGCTACCTATTTCGAAGCAGTCTTAGAAAACTACAAAGATGCTAAAGTAGTATCAAACTGGCTCATGGGCGAGTTTATGAGACTACTTAACGAGCATGAGGTAGAGATCACAGACGTTAAAGTTAAACCAAAAGATTTAGCAAAGCTATTTGAACTCCAAGATAAAGGAACTATTTCTTCTAAGATTGCTAAGACAGTTTTCGAAGAGATGTTTATCTCTGGTAAAGATCCTGAAACAGTTGTAAAAGAAAAGGGTCTTGTTCAAATCAGTGATGTATCCGAGATCGAGAAGATTGTTGCTGATGTAATTAAAAACAATCCAGATCCTGTCGCTCAGTATTTAGAAGGTAAAGAAAAGGTCTTAGGTTTCTTAGTTGGCCAAGTAATGAAATTTAGCAAAGGCAAAGCCAATCCTCAGATGGCTAACGACTATCTAAAAAAAGCACTTGCTGAGCTTAAATAAGTAGTTCCTACAGCAGACTGAATAAAACCGGTCTGCTGTATATTTATGCAAAGAATTAGACAGGCATTCGGTGTATACAGAATTATCAAATACAGCGTACTGTATGTTTATTAGGTAACTATTGACATGATTATAATTTCTACTGTAAGATAATAAGCATTATAACAGGTGTAAATTCTACACGGCAGTGTGGAATAATGGAGGTGAAGCGCCGTGAAAGAACCTATAGTCAGAGGAGAAAAACCCCGTGTTTACCTTATCGATGTCACTAATCGTGACGGCGTTCAAACAGCTAATATTGGTTTATCTAAATTACAGAAGACCATGGTAAATTATTACTTGGATAAAATGGGAATTTTCCAATCTGAATTTGGTTTCCCAGCTCTAGAGCATGAGACTAATTATATTAATGCTAATCTTGATCTAGAGAAAAAAAGCTTTTTCAAAAATATCCGACTTGAAGGTTGGGTAAGAGCTACTGTGGAGGATGTTCATAAAGCTTTAAAATTGACCAAAGTGGAACATTTGAACCTTTCTATCTCCACATCGCTAATTATGACTATTGGCAAGTTTGGTAACAAATTTAGCCGTGAAGATGTCCTAGTTATGATGACTGAAGCTGTAGATGCAGCTCGTCAAGCAGGTGTGAAAACTATTGGGGTAAATGCCGAAGACGCTTCACGAACAGCAGCAGAACGCGAAGATCATGGCTATGATGAAGACTATCTAATCAAGTTTGCTTTGGCGGCTAAAAAGCATGGTGCAGATCGTATACGCTATTGCGATACATTAGGTTATGACCGTGCAATGAGTATCTATGATAGTGTCAAGAGTCTAGCTAAAGAAGTCCAGCTGCCTATAGAACTCCATTGCCATAACGATACTGGTTATGCCGTAGCAAACTCAGTCGAAGGTGCGATGGGTGCATTAGATGCAGGTGTCGACGCCTATATAAATACTACAATTAATGGAATGGGTGAACGTGCTGGTAATGCTGACATGGTTTCGGTTATTCTCGCGATTACCAAATCACGCGGACTTAGAGAAAAAAATATTCTCGATCCGAATATTGATTTAACTATGGCTTGGAAAATTGCCAATTATGCTGCTCGTTCCTTTGGATTGCCAATTCCTATCAATCAGGTTGGTGTTGGTAGCAATGCTTTTGCTCATGAATCAGGTATTCATGCTGATGGTATTTTGAAAGATCGTAAAAACTATGAGATCTATGAGCCAGAGGAATTAGGTATTCCAAATGGATTTACACAAGAAAGTGGACGTATAATTACTACTGGCGAATATGGTGGCCTTAAAGGGTTGAAGCATGTTTATAGTAAGATTGGTATGGAGATACCTGCGGATAAGGAAAGAAGAATTTTGAACTTAGTTCAATTAGCGACTGCCCACAATCAAAAACCTTTGTTACCAGATGAATTAAAACTAATTGCTGAGTACCCTGAGGAAGTTGCCAAAATACTCACTGTCACACCATAAAGTTAAGAAAGATCTGTTTACTAGAGCTACTGATTTAATCAGTGGCTCTTTTATTTACCAGAAATACTTGGTAACAAAAATGAATAAAAGGAAGTATAAAGGTAGGAGCCGAACAATAAATTAGAAACTCAGAAAGGTGATTTTATGAGAATTAGTAAAAAAATGGGAATTATCATTCTTTTGTTACTAGTAATCCTAACTATATTAGTTTTTTCCTGGTCTAAAAAAGAAATCACAGTAGCGACAGAGCCCAGGTGGGAGGATGTTTATACAACTGGTTCAGGTATTACTGTGAATGGTACAGTTATCTTGGCACTTGGGGATGAGTTTCTTTTAGATGTCGTGAGAGAAGATGCGCCTACCCTAAGAGCACCATCGCTTTACAGAGTAGGTAAGGAGACTAAGATTTGGCAAGGTAATAAGTGGCAAAAAGCAAAAAAAACACCTAAAGTTGGTACAACGGTCATGCTCTATGTTCCTTTTTCGCAGGAACCAGCGGGTATCTTTATTGATACTAGTTGCAAATATGTGTCTGGTAAAGTCGAAGCTTGGGATAACCAAATTATTACTATAGACAAGAAAAATTATGATCTTAAAACAGCTTATGTCGAGAATAAAGCTAATGGGCAAAGAGAGAACCTCTGGGCTTTTTTGGCTTTAGAAGACGGCGAGGTACAATTAGCTCAAATTTGGCCCGAAGAGTTCAGTAAACTACCAAATGTCATTGCTACAGCTAGAAAAAGTTGGTCAGAAGAAGGTTTTGAGGCTCAGGATATCGATGTGGTTTGGCAGGATGGTTGGTATATAACTGGATACCAATATCCTTTTAAGGATAGGTTAAACCCTGCTAAATTGCTTTATCTTTCCAGAGATGGTAGTGAGATCATAGCTAAAAAGGATTTTCTGCCCTTTGATGAACTCGAGATGCAGGTTGCATTTGCAGGTAAGGTTTATAGTAATTCATGGGAACAAATAAATATGACAGAGTTAGAAAAGTCTACACTATTCGAAGCTGGTGAAGATTACCGTGGCGAAAAGTATTACTATTTAGAAAACTCAACAAGAACAACTATTTATACCAAAGATAATTTTGATAAGTCTGTACTAACAGTTTGGAAAGAGGTTACAGAAAATGGCGATTCTCCAGGTGGAACATTTAACTAAAAGCTATGGAGCTAAGGTTATTTTTACGGATATTACTTTTGAAGTTAATCATAAGGAGAGAGTAGGTCTTGTAGGTGCAAATGGTACTGGCAAGTCTACTCTTCTAAAGATAATAGCTAAAGAAGAGGATAAAGACGACGGAGAGATATTCCTTTCCACAGGCACATCTATTGGTTATTTAGCACAAGCTAAAGATTATTCTCTGGTAACTCCCCTTTGGGAATTTCTTTCTGAACCACTAAGACCCATTTATGATTGTGAAGCTGAGCTTTTAAGGCTTAGCCAAGAGATACCTCGGTTAGAGGGAGAGGCATTGGCTATAGCATTAAAAAACTATAACGAATTACATGAGTGGTATGAACACGAAGAAGGCTATAAAGCTAATGCCCGACTACAGTATATCTATAACGGCTTAGGTTTTAACGAAACTGATAAAAATCGACCAATTGCTAGTTTTTCTGGAGGGGAAAGAACGAGGGTTGAATTGGCAAGAAAACTTTTAGAAAAACCTACACTACTTATTTTAGACGAACCAACCAACCATCTTGATGCTAACACTATAGAGTGGTTAGAAAGTTTCTTGAAAAACTACCCCTATGCTTTTTTAGTTGTTTCTCATGACCGGTACTTTTTAGATGAGATCGTGGACAAGATTCTCTTTTTAGAAGCAGGAGAGATAAAGACTTATAAAGGTAACTACACCAAATTTCGCGATCAAGTGAAAAAGGACGAAGAAACGCAAGAAAAGATGTATCAAAAGCAACAGGCTTATTTAAATAAGGAATTAAACTTAATTAATAATGCCAGAGAGACAGAAAAAGCTCAAAAATTTGCCAAATCTCGGGAAAAGAGGTTAGAAAAGTTAGATTTAGTTATTAAGCCTCCTAAGAGGGAACCAATGCACTTTAGATTTCCTTTTGCAGGTAGAAGTGGGGAAATCGCTGCTAAAGCTATAGAGTTAACTTTTTCTTATGAATCAAATAGACCAATAATCAATCCAGTTGATTTTATAATTAATTATGGTGACAAAGTAGCTTTATTAGGGCCTAATGGTGCAGGCAAATCTACCTTGATCAAACTATTACTCGGAGAGCTAAAGCCAACAGCTGGGAACATTCAGTTTGGTGCTAGTGTAGAACCTTGTTATTTTGAACAACACCATCATTTTTATAATGAAGATAATAGTGTTTTACAAGAAGTCCTTGCTCATAAACGTCTTACTTTAGGTGAAGCTAGAGATCACCTAGCTATCTTTCAATTCCGTGGTGAAGATGTATTTAAACGCGTTGGAGATCTATCTGGTGGCGAAAAGAGCCGCTTAGTTCTAGCTAAGTTAGCTTTAGAAAAGGGCAATTTTCTGATCTTTGACGAACCAACAAATCATCTCGACATTGAGTCTTTAGAGACATTAGAAGATGCTTTACTTGATTTTCCAGGGACTGTTCTATTTATAAGTCATGATAGATATCTTGTTGCTAAACTAGCTAAGAAAATTATGGATCTTGATAACGGTGAGCTAACTTTCCATCCATATAATTACCAAGAATATTTAAGACGTAGGAAAGAACCAGAGAAGATAGTAGAAAAAAAGTTGGAAGAGAAAAGTTTACCTCAAAAAAGAGAACGTCCAAGAAAAGTTGAACAAAAAAGAAACCAACTTACAAAACGTATTGAAGAATTAGAGCAAGAAAAAAACAATATAGAAGAAAGTCTTCACAGTGATGACGTGGCTACCAATTGGGAAATGTTAGCAGAGCTAGAAGAGAAGAAAAAGGCTCTTAGCCAAGAATTAACTAAACTATATGATGCTTGGATAGAGCTCGAAGAGGGAGAGGTTTAAGTGAAAAGTTACTTTAATAGATATTTAATAACGATAGCGCTTTTTCTTGTAGTATCTTTATTGGGAGCAGCTTCTTTGCCGATGGAGTACCAGAAGGTATTAAAAAGGATGACCTTAGAAGAAAAAGTGGGCCAAATGTTGCTTTTGGGAATACCGGGCACTAATTTGAATGCAACTGCCAAAGAAGTTGTTGCTGACTTAAAGGCTGGTGGATTAGTCTTATTCGCTGCGAATTTAACTAGTATAGATCAAGCAAGGGAATTTACCTCAGCACTACAAGCCACAGCAATGAAAACCAAATGGCAAATACCTCTTTTAATTACAGCTGACGAAGAGGGCGGTGTAGTATCGAGAATGCCATATGGTATGGTTACTACGCCCGGGAATATGGCTTTAGGAGCAACTGGTGATAAAGATTTAGTTAAAAAAGCCTATTATCATGCAGGTAGGCAGTTAAGAGCATTGGGAATAAATATGAACTTAGCTCCCTCTTTAGATGTGAATAACAATCCTCAAAACCCTGTTATTGGGGTACGTTCTTTTGGTTCGGATCCATATTGGGTTAGCGAATTTGGTATAGCGGCTTTAGATGGTTTAGAAGCTGCTAATGTGGGCAGTATTGTGAAGCATTTCCCAGGGCATGGAGATACAGGTACAGATAGTCATTATTCACTACCTATAGTTAATAAAAGTCGAGCCGAAATTGATAAAACAGAACTGTATCCTTTCAAAAAAGCTTTGGAAAACGGCGCTAAGGCAGTAATGACTGCTCATATTGAATTTCCGGCCTTAACAGAAGGTAAAAAAATACCCGCGACCTTATCCTCAGAAATACTTACCGATGTCTTACGCGAAGATTGGAATTTTAATGGTGTAGTCAGCACTGATGACCTAGTCATGAAAGCAATTACCAATAATTTTGGTTTTAGAGAAGCTGTAGTTATGGCTGTCAAGTCAGGAGTAGATCAAGTACTTATAGCTGGTGATATTAATAATCAAAGAGTAGCTAAACAAGCAATAATTGATGCTGTTAAAAAAGGAGAAATATCGGAAGAAAGAATTAACCAGTCAGTCGAACGCATTTTAGCACTCAAGGCGCAGTTAGGTTTAAAAAAAGGACAAGTACCTAAACTTTTAGATGCCAAAAAAGAAGCTGCAGATGCCTATAAAGTAGCTCTCGAAGTAGGTTTAAATTCCATTACTATGATCAAAGACGATGGTCGTTTATTAAAATCTGGTGATAAGGTACTCTTAGCTGTAGTGGACAACAATCTAATGGGTGCTGGTGGTAGAAATGGTACAAAAGTTAGTGCTTTTTTAAAAAGCGAATTACAAAGTAAGGGTTATAAGGTAGATATGGTTGCCTTGTCTAGTAAGCCGACAGTATCAGAGAGAGATGCTGTTTTGAGGGCAGCTAAAGATTGCGATGTTGTTGTGTTGCTAACCCGTAATGCCAACACAGCTCAAGGCCAATTGGCGTTAAGCTTAACAGGTAAGCCGTTAATTACTGTAGCCCAGCAAAATCCTTATGATATATTGCGTTACCCGGAAACTAAGGTTCATCTTTTAACTTATGGGTATACTGAAGCTTCCATTAGAGCTCTTGCGGCTATATTAGCAGGTGAGAAAGTACCTGTAGGCAAATTACCAGTAACTGTTTCGAAAACATATACTTTTGGGTATAAAAAATAGGAGCGAATTACGCTCCTATTTTTTATGGTGCAAACGGATTATTAGCAAGGTATTTGATATTGAAAGGATAAAAGGATTATAAATCGAAATATAACTACAATATAAGAAAATACCACTTGATAAAAAGTAGTAAAAGGAAATAACTACAGTGACAGACTGTTGTCACAAATATGCTGTAAACTAGGAGATGATAACGTGGAATTTACAAAAAAAGTCGATGCTATACTTCGGTTTCTGGAGCTAGTTAGGGGAAAAGAAGGCCAGAAAGGTCAGCACATAAATTATTATGCTGAACAGCTAGGTTGCTCACCAAGAACTATTCGTCGCTATATAGATGATATTACATTGTCTGGTTTTCCGATATTTCTAGAAGACGGGATAGTAAAAACAGAACAAAAGATGACAGAAATAAATGGATATTTAAACCCTAACGAGACATTTTTACTTTTATTAGCTGTAGATACCATTAAAAAGAGTAGCTCTAAGCCTGAAGTATTTGATAGGCTCGTCGATTCAATTACACGTTATGCAAAAAGCAATACCTTAGAAGAAGCAACATTAATCTCTAACCGGGTTAAAATTTATCCTGGTCTAAGTGAGGAGGTGTCAACCCACCCTAAGGTTTTAGATTCTCTGCTAAAAGCTATTTATGTTAATCATTCGGTTGAATTTTTTTATCAAAAACCAATTGATACCGAACCAGAAAAGAGAAAAGTTGATCCATATTATCTTTTTTTCAAAAAAACTGATTGGTATTTAATTGGCAGATGTCACCTAAGAGACGATTTAAGAATATTTAGAGTAGGGCGTATGACTGAAGTTAAGCAACTTTTAGAACCTTTTCAAATGCCAGAGGATCTTTCTATTGAATCTTACCTAGCAGATGTTTGGGAACTAGAAAAGGGAGGTGAAGAGTATGAAATAGAGATTATTTTTAGTCCTAGTGTAGCACCAATTGTGATGGAAACTAAATACCATCCTCTGGAAAAGAAAAAGCAACTACCAGATGGCAGTGTAAATTACAAAGTTAAATGTGCTGGTAAAAATGAGATGCTAAGATGGATACTATCCTTTGGAGCTAATGCACAGGTCATATCCCCACAGGAGTTTCGCGAAGATTTGCTGGTTATTGGGAAATATTATTTTGAGGCCTATTGTTAAGAAAGAGGCGAGGTGATACTATGCCTCATAGTATTTTAGTTAAATTTATTCCTCAACAATCAAGAAGTTTTGATGTATCTTTAGGCCAGCAGATTCATGCCTTATTTTTAAATACTATTCGTAAGGTTGATCCTGTTCTTTCTAGGGAATTACACGATGAGGTTGCTGGTAAACCTTTTACAGTTTCTTTACCATTAACTAAAAATCGTCGTCCCTTAAATCAATTTATTGCTGGAGAGGAGTGCTACGTTCGTTACACAGTATTTTCAAATAAAATATGGCAGATATTTCCGCAGGTTATCTCTTCCCTTTGTAATGATACTGTGCATATTTCTAGGACCGAAGTAAAAATCATTTCAGTTTCCTTGTCTGCTGAAGGTAATGAGAAAGCCAGCGAAACTTACCAAGAAATATGGGAAGCTGAACCTGCTAATAAGTTTGAAATTAGTTTTATCTCACCAACTTCTTTCCGGCTCCAAGGTCATTCTTTCCTATTGCCTTTACCCAGCTTAATGTATGCAGGATATTTGAAAAAATGGAATAAATATTCAAACTATGAAATACCTGAATCTGTATTGGAAAGAATAAATGACCGATTACTTATTTCTAAAGTTAATTTGTCTAGCCAAGTGCTTCGTTATTCGAATTATTTCCAAATCGGTTTTACCGGACAAGTTATGTTAAACGCAGCAGACTATTCATTAGGGGAAAGTAAATATCTTTCAGTTTTAACCCGATTTGCAAATTATTGTGGGACAGGGCACAAGACTACCATGGGTATGGGTCAGACTAGAGTAAAACTTATTATTTAGACAAAAAAGGGGACAATCTGTCCCCCTTTTTTGTTACATAACAACTGTTCCTTTACCACTTGGTATAATGTAAAGAATGTTCACTTCGGTGCCAGTAAGAGCATCAATGTAGACTAAAAAATTTTCGGTACTGTCTTTCAACTGAGCTTCAATTTCATAGCAGTAAGCTTCGGTGGCATCTGTTTTTGGAATTACAACAAGATTGGTTTTTATAGCCTTGAGTTCTTTGGATAACTTAGCTTCGGCTTCTGAAGCAGAAATACTTGGTGGAGGTAAGTTCCGTGTATAGTGGTTCATGATATAAGAGAGGCTATCTTGAGCTAATATTTCACCATTATCTAAGGCTACTTCCACTTTAATTTGATCAGGATAGATGAGAACACCATTTTCTAAAGGAACAAAGGATAATAAAAGTGTGTGATCCTCTACTAATGGGTAGGTAGTTTCAAGCTGAGGCCAGTTTTGTGCTTTAATAAATTCGGCAGCTTTTTTTTCAGCTTCAGCAACAGATATCTTGGTACTTACCACATTACGAGAGTTGAATAACTGTAAAACAGAGCCACCTTTTTTAGAAATATCTATACGCATGGTACCACTTTTTGAGGCGAAACTATATGCTGCTAATTTGCCCTTAACTTCTTCAGCAAAATGCATGTCGACTTTAGTTTTAGTAGCTTGAGATACCACTTGTTCAGCTTTGCGTTCTGCTTCGTCTCTTGATATATCAGCACCAACAAGACCTTTGGGTGTGAGATTTTCCATATGGTCCGAGAAAGGACCATCATAGGTTAGACTCGGAACTCTATCCATTTCGTCGGAAATAAGTTGAAAGCCATCTTTAAAAGGTTCGGGTTTAGCTGGGTCTTGTTTGCTCTCTGTGCTTAGATCATTCCAAGTAAGCCTACCAACCTCAGCTTTCATTTGGATATCTTCGAGTTGCTTAGCAAGTGATTTAGAGTTATCAAAGAGCTCACGTAAGGTTGTTTTTTCGTTATCTGTTAATGGTGTTGCAGCGGAAGCGCGGGCTAAAGAAAGAGCATAGTCACCTAGTTGGTTAAGAAATTTTGATGTTCGTAACAACATGTTTAAGGGTAATGGCATACTGGTTAGGTAGGCTTGAGCACTAAACGAATCACGGGTCACCTGGGCCAACGATTGAGCAGTTTGCGAAGAAGATGAGGAAACTAGAGCTTTACCTAAGTTTATACTAGCAGAATTTAAACTTGCACTTAGTTCATAAAAGGATTTCGTGTACTGGTTGGATAATCCAATCTCTGCTATCCTACGTGCACTATATTGCTGGTAGGCAAAAAAAGCTACAGCTAATAAGAGTATACCAACAATTATGTAACCGACTCTATTCATATTGTGTACCTCCTAGCGGGCAAAGACATGGTTGCCGATCCAGCGGATAATCTTACGCGACCAGATCCAAGCGGATACTTTTTTCGAGGGGTTCCAAAAGAATATACAGCCATAGGTTGGGTCCCAACCATTAATAGCTGCTCTAGCAGCAGTATAAGCGGCGTTAGATGGTGTACGACGCCAAATAAGACCATTAGAGACAGATTCAAAAGCTTTGGGCTGATAGATGACACTAGCTATACTATTAGGAAACAATGGGCTTTGAACACGATTAAGTAGTACAGAACCAACAGCTACTTGTCCTTCAAAGGGCTCTCCTTCTGATTCAGCAGCTATAACTCTTGCCAAAAGGTCAATATTACCTGAATATCTCTGGGGACTAGCATATGAAGAAGGTTGCCAGAAAAATAAAAAAGCCGACAGTGATAACGCTAATACGGCGAGAACAATTTTTAGCAAGCGGCGCACTTTTAGTCCTCCTTGACAGCAGATGGTTTATTATGAAATAGAGAAGTTGCTATCCAGAAATAGTGTGTCTAAAAAGAATAAAAATCATTCTTAGTAAATCTCGAGGGAAAGTTAAGAGTAGATTAAAAGCAAGGTGATAATTATGGACAAAATAGTCGAAGTCCAAGGAGTAGATATAGGTCAAGAAGGCCAAGGAATTGCCAAAACACAAGATGGTTACACCGTTTTTGTGCCATTTTTACTCCCAGGTGAAAAAGGCCGAGTTAAGATTATAAAAGATGAGGGTAGTTTTGGTCGAGGTGAGCTACTTGAGTGGACCGACAAGACAAGTGAGCGTGTAGAACCAATTTGTCCAGTCTACTATGAATGTGGTGGTTGCCAATTACAACATTTTAGTTATGAAGCTCAATTAATTTGGAAAGAGAAGAAAGTTAGAGATAGCCTTATTCGTATTGGAGGATTGCGAAATCCCAAGGTAAAGCCGATTATTGGCATGGAAGAGCCATGGTATTACCGTAACAGGGGCCAGTTTGTTATTGGAGAACAAGAAGGTAAACTGACTTGGGGGTTTTTTGCACCTAAATCTCATTCAGTTATAGCTATTGATAATTGTCCTATTCACCATAGATATGTAAATGAGGCCATGCAAACCTTAGTTCCTCAGTTAGAAGGCCTCCATTCGTATTTTGAAGCTAGAGGCTCTCTGCGTCATATATCGATGCGTTGTGGTGTTAATACTGAAGAAGTTTTAGCTACTATCGTTCTTTCTGAACCGATGAATAAAAAATCTAAGTTAAATTGCCAAGCTGTGTCACGAGCTGTTGGCATAATGGAGAACATTAACAAATCTAGAAGTAGCAAGATCTTAGGCGAAAAAGAAAGAACAATCTGTGGGCAGAACTATCTCGAAGAAAAATTGTTAAATTTACGTTTTCGTATTTCATCCCAATCGTTTTTTCAAAATAATACCCTGCAAACTGAGAAGTTGTACCAAAAAGCCTTAGAGTATGCTGAGCCTCAAGGTAAAAAGATCTTAGATCTCTACTCTGGTATTGGTAGCATTACTTTAGCCATGGCTACTAAGGCTAGGGAAGCAGTAGGAGTAGAGATTGTTAAAGCAGCTGTTAAAGATGCTGAACTTAATGCTAAACTTAATGGCCTAAGTAATGTACGCTTCTATGCTTTAGACGCAGCTAATGCTTTTAAACAGGAGAATTCCACTCCAGATGTTCTAGTAGTAGACCCACCTAGAAAAGGTGTAGAAAATAGGGTTTTAGACAGTATTCTTGATCTAGCACCGAAAACTATTGTTTATGTATCTTGCAATCCCGATACTCTAGCTAGAGATATTAGAATATTATCGTCAAAGTATGAGTTTATTGAAGCAACTCCTGTGGATGTTTTTACCCAAACCACTCA
>DHDH01000014.1:0-3999 GCA_002399235.1 Firmicutes bacterium UBA4881
TTATTTTGTCTGGTCTACCAAAAGCATCGTACTCATATTCGATCGTACTGCTTCCGGCAATCTCTTTTTTTAATAGTCCTTTATCATTATACTCATAGGTGTAAATATAGATATCGCCTTCTGATTCATTTCCAGCTAAGATCATCCTTGTTGGCTTATCAAATAGCGAGTTGTATTCATATTCAATCGTATTCCAACTCGAGTTGGTTTTTTTTATAAAAACCTTAACTAGTCGATTTAATACATCATACTTATACCAAGTCTGATCAAGTACTGTACTAGTGGCTTTTTCTGCTGCCCAGATCAACCTCCCTAAAATATCATACCCTTGGTAAGCGTAATTACCATCCGGATTTTGCTTCTTTACGAAAGCTGCCCATTCAGGAGTATAGTCAGATGGTGTACTTAAAGTAATATCCAGACCATTTTCCCCGCCATAACAGATCATTGCTTTGTCAGGATTATTTGGATCAACACCTGCTACATTTGGAAGAATTATCTTTGTTTGCCGTCCTAAACCATCATATTGATACTGTATCCGCGATCCTAGAGCATCAAGTGTAGCTTCAATATTGCCCTTTACATTATATTCGGTTGTGCAAACCGTATTAAAACCTGCAGAAGATTTCCATTTATTAGCAACCGGTCTGCCCAAAAAATCAAATTCTATAGCAGATATATTCCCATTGGCATCTGTCTTTTCTACTGTTGTTGTTTGGTTAGATGGATCTTGTATATAAATAAATGAAACTTTGGTTTGAGGTGTTTCGTTGTTATTGACAAAACTCATTTTTGTCGGACGGCCAAGTTTGTCATATTCATACTGGTAACCTGAAGTCTGGGTATTTCCGTTTTTAATGCCCTGAGTTTTATAGGAAGAAACTCTTCCTAACGAGTCATAACTGATTGATGTTGATACCGTCCCTTTTGAAATTCCAGATGGAAAAGTGGGGTAAGAAGCATTGTATGAAATTTGAGTAGTTTCGGTCTTAGATGAACTGATTCTCTCCTCTATGCTTGTTACCAAGTAATCGGAGTTATAATCATATTCAATTAATGTCTGTTGAGGATATAACTGGCTAGACCAATTATAAATATTAAATGTTATAGAACCTGACTTTACTCCTACCGAACCTTTATAAACATCGATAAGCAAAGCTTCGATCTCAACAGCAGGAGACAATGGTATATTTAAATTTACACTACCTGAACCGCCCCAAAAACTTGAGCTCTTATAATAAAACGATTTAATGGGAGCACTCCACTGTGTCTCTCCTTTTTTTCTATAACGTACATCAAATTTTACTTCAGCGTAAAACATACCATAACTGTACATAGTATTTAGTACTACGTTCTTTACTTCTTTACTTTCGTCTAGTAGCCATAGCCAATCATTTGAACTGTTACCCCTGGTAGGTAAGTCGGTTTTAGTTCCTTCACCAACGAGAACTAATTCACTTAAGCCAGTACTTTCTTTAACAACTACCGTCTTCGTAGAGTCAAGTTCTCGCTGCGTTATTCTCCCTTTAGTAGGATTGAGGTATTCGACATAAGTAGTTAGTAAATTGTATTTCTCATCGTAATTAGAGCTTTTTTCAAATCCGGTAGCCAAATTTTTGTTCCTTATCAAATTACCTTTTTTATCCCACGTATTCATCTCTTTTGCCGAACTTAGTGTAGTCCCATCTAATTTAAGTATTTTGGTAATAGACTGAGGTAGTTTGAACTCATTGTAAGTATATTCCGTAATCTGCTCTTCCCATTGATTGAGATATTCACCTGCTAAGACACTTACTTTCTTTGCCTGTAAGAGATAATAAAAGTCTTGATTTGGTTTATAAATCCACTCGTCTTTTTTTAATGGTGTCCCTTGGTGCTCTGCCCTAAAAATAATACCTGGGGATTCTTCATAAGGGTCAGCAAAGATAAGATAATTGTGTTTTTCCCCACCGGAGACCTTACAATCAAATCTTTCTTTAACTCTAAAGTACTCAGCCCATAGGGGTGTTTCCAAAAATGTATCCGATCCAAAGATACCATAACCCCTAGTTCTCTTCTGATAATTAAATTGGGTTTTCCCAAAACTAGGATGTTGAACTGATGTTAACAGGTGTGCTGTCTCGGTTTCTGTTATATATATTGGACTGCCGTCTTCTCCTGTATAGACAGCAACTGCTATTGTTTGTGGCTCAAGTAAATAAGTATATTTAGAACTAGTATTTTCCGGAGAGATAACCATATCTAGATTAAGACCGTCAAGAATATAGTCCCATTTCATTAATTCATTCATATCAGAAGAGTAAACTCTAGCATTAATCGATGAAGCGGTATAAGTAAAATCAATGGTTCGATTCATAGAATCGACTATTTTATCCAGCTTTGTATATTGACTGTAATAATATTGCTCATAATAATAATGGATTTTGTCTCCGAATCTGTTTTCTTTGGCTATTAACTTACCATCATTAGCAAAGTAATATTTCAAGCCCTCTTTTGTTGTTAAAACAAATTCAGACCTCCCGACTAAGCCCAGATCAACCTGTTCTCTTTTTATCTCCATATCATCTAAGAAATAATCGCAAAAACTAGGTGTCCCATATTCGGAATAATAAGACATCCGATAAGCTTGACCATCCTCTAAATGCAGATAACAGATTCTTTCCTCCTGATAATCACTTGGATATTGCAACATCTCTAGAGCTGGAATAGCCCAAGTCCACCCGGGAGCTATTCTATATCGACCTTGGATTAAACCCCCACCGGAGGATGCTACCGAGGCCATGATCTCGACATTTACATCATGGGGAGTAGGTCTGCCCATAGCTTGTCTCTGATAAACTACAGCCTTGTCTAAACTGTTATTCTGATTACTTCTTCTGGTAATCATTAGCTGCCCTTTAACTAGCCCTTGATAGGGATTATCCTCTGTAAAAGTCTGCTTGTTGTAAACAAATTTTAAATCGTATACTTCATTTTCAGACATCGTTTCTGTCCAGCTTGTTTCTCCAGAGTTAACAGTAACATAACTTGAGTTGGTATGATACATCAAGCTCTCAATTGATGCCTGAGAATTATAGATACGTGTCAGTTCAAGGTCTAATCCTCTTTTCCCAGGCAAAGTAAAATCTGTTTGTTTGATCAGAAGATTCCCAGATAAAGGGTCAATCTGTTCGGTAAACTGTTCAAAATAAAATTTATAAGGAGAAACCTCTTTGGCATTATATAAAAATCCTGGATCTACGGGTAGCGAATTACCCGAGTCCTCCTGAATGTAAGATATATTATCTTTTGTTTCTGCCTCCTGAAAAGCTGATTTTACCCAGTTTTTACTATAATTAGTATATCCTGGAATTATCTCTTCCCAATCCCCTTCTAGTTTATCAATACTCTGTGGCAAATCATTTACATCATATAATTGGGAGAAGAAAATCACCGCTTCTTCTTTAGTTTTATCTTTCAGTAGATGTGATAAAACCGTAACCTTTTGAGAGTTGCTTACCATGTTAACATTTAAAACTGATTGATTGTATCCCCAAGCTACTAGAAGAGCATTTTCAATCTTGTTCCAATCACCGATTTCGGAGTAAAGCTGGCCTAAGTATAATGGATCTTTATCATATTTTATAGCAAGCCGATATGCTTGTTGAGCATTTATCTCGTTAAGGCCTGATTTATTCTTAATTTTCAAGAGCATAACACTAGTGCTAATGCTCTTTCTTTTATTATAAAGTTTATTTATATTTTGATAAGCTTCAAACCAGTCCTTTGCTTGAGCTTTCTGAATATCTATATCACTTGCCGACAAGTTAAAACCTCTATTAGTAAGTAGATCTATCCAATATTGGTCTACCAATTTTATAGTGTCTTTAGCATAAACATGCAAACAAATAACCAAGCACAATAAAAAGCTATACACTATCTTTTTGCCTAACCCCATTTAAACCTCTCCCTCTTTTAATAATTAAAATTGTTTATTTAGATGTACTCTCTTTCTACAAC
>DHDH01000014.1:4095-7924 GCA_002399235.1 Firmicutes bacterium UBA4881
AGATGTACTCTCTTTCTACAACCGCAAATATCCCATTGGTTAAATTCTTTTTTGGCCTGGAAATCAACTTAAAAAGTTAGTGCTGCATTATCTTCGGAGTTTTCAAACCGAATCACAATTTGATAACTGATATTATTTCTGATATAGCCTTCATATATCATTCATGATGTACTTTCCATACAGATAAAATACCCTTCACTGTTCCGGTATTATGCTAAAGTTAACAACAATTATCAGCTCAGTTTTATCCTTAGAACTACGGTTTCGAGAAAAAATCCATCTTAATATGGGTAATTGTGATAGTATCGGTAGACCCTGTTGATTATTAAACTCACTCTCATCAACTAAGCCACCAATTATAAGTGTTTCTCCATTTCTAACTCTTACTGTTGTACTAACCTGTCTTGTAGCTATTCTTGGATAACCTTCTTTACTAAAACCGGTAATTGAACTCACTTGTGGACTTAAGACAGCTGTTATATTTCCATCTATATCTACCCTTGGAGTTATTTCTAACTGTACTCCTACATCTATGTATTGGAGCTGCTGGTAGTTATTTTGGTACAAAACCAATGAATAACGTTCACCTGTATGTATTTTGGCAGTTTTATTCTCCAAAGAAGTTAATGAGGGTCTGGCTAATACCCTGGCTTTTCCCTCCTCTACCAAAAGATTTATCTCTGTTAAAAAGCTAAGTGATACTCGGATCCAGGGGCGTAACCGAATAAATTCCAGCAGATCAATCGGGTCTTCTTTCTCGCCTCCCCAAGGGTTTTGTTGAATACTTTGTTCATCCCACTTAATTGAAAGACTGTTATAGCCCGTATTGCCTTTTAAACTAATACCTATATCCTCAAGATCTCCTTGCCTTACCTCTAACATCTCTACACTTATTTGAACTACCTTCGGAGGTTTATCTAAATCTTTAATAATTTCCGCAGTAGCTTCAACATCTGATTTATTACCTGAAACTACAACGCTTTTTAAGTTATTAAGTACGGATATTCTTATTCCGGGAGTTAGGTTACTAAGATATGCTAAATCTTGAGGCTCAATATAATTAAGTTTAACTACTTCGGATTTAAGAGTTCCTTCCAAGCTTGGCTTATTAAACCAGGAAGATACAGCATTCTTAGCTAAGTTTACCTTGGAATAAGGCCCATTTATAACTAAAACTCTTTGGTCTTCAAAGGTCGTGATTTTTAACTCGCTGCTGAAAGCTTGCAGTATTTCAACCACTTCTTTTATGGGCAGTAAACTAATCTGAAGTATTTCAGATGTTAAGGCTTCTGTTTGTGAACCAGAGCTGTATTGGGCTTTTTGAGTAGCTACAACGATATTATCCTGTATCGTTATTTCTAGTGAAAATGCTTGCTTGAACATTTCTAAAGTACTTGCTAGTGGCACTTGATCGAGCTTTAAGGTTATTCTTCTTTGCAAATTATCATCTACAATTATATTTACATCAGCTTGTCCAGCCAATTCTTTCAGTACAAAACGAATGTCTTGCGAATCATAATCACAGCTAACTAAAGAATTGAGATCCGCTATGGCTCTTAAACATAAAAGCATTATTATTAAGATAAAAAAGAAGCCTTGGACTTGCATTCTTCTTATGAATAAAGTCTTTAGGTTTACGGAACATTTCATCATGTTGCCCCCATCTATGTTCTTTTCTATTATTTTATAAGTTAGTGATATTTTTTATTTTTCCTCCCTAACAATTATAATTATTTTTTTCTGTGACAATTTCTCTTCTCTAGACCCATTTCCCCCAAACAGACTCTCCGCTGAAAGCTATGTAGATAAAAATGGTAAACTCGCTAATGAAAACTCGGACTTCAAGATCAAAAGCAGAGTAAATGCACGTGATATCAATGTGACGCTACCAAGAGTGAAGTTCTTGAGGTTAAAGAGCAACCTGTCTTTGACTCTGCAAAAGTTTCTGAAGAAGAAAAATATGACGGGTACTACGCTATTGTTATAAGTGAAATGGATATGTCGGATATTGTGGTGATTGAGACTTATCGTGGTCTCTGGGAGATTGAAGAAACATTCCGGATTACTAAGGGAGTACTGGAAACACGACCGGTACATGTATCACTTCAGGATCATATTAATGCCCACTTTCTGGCTTGTTTCATAGCTCTTACTATTATGCGGATTATTCACCATTATTCAAAAGAAAACTGATAAAGTCTACTCTGCGGAAAAGATTTCGGAATTTATTTTACTAATAAAGGTAAGCGTCAAATAGTAACCACATTCTAACGCAAGAAAAGCCATGAGATAATAGCCTTAAAGTTATAGAGGAGGCTGTTTTCCATGGATAAACAAAGAAGCAGAAACGATTGGATAGATATTATCGATGCCTTTGCTAATAGCGGACAATCAACAAAAGATTGGTGTGAAAGTAACGGACTAAATATTAATACTTTCAAATACTGGAAAAGTAAGTTAAAAAGAGAAACTTAATACAGAACGAATCATTTTCAAATCTTCGATGAACTTTGAATCCTGACTATAGTAGTCCAGGTACCTAGTATAGTCTAACATTCCTTTACTGAGTAAAAGTACTGAAGCATACAGTTGCTTATAGCCTACACTTTCGTTAACAGCCTCGATTAATTGTTCATTAATTTGATTGCCATATTTTGAGAGTGCCTTTGCAGTAGATACTCGTAAAGTGACTGGTCTAGGTACTTCTAGTTCTGACCAATGAATATATACAGCCTTTTCCCAATCTTCCCAATCATAATCTAACATATCAATAAGATATGGAACAGACTCCAAACTAAGTTTTTTATCTAGGTATTCCAATATCTCGAGTTTTACAGAAAGTGATGTTTCATTAACAAACATTTCATTGAGTTTTGCAACATTATTTTGTTCTGATAATAGTGCAATAGTGTTGCGTTTTCTATAGGAGATACCTGAGTGTCTATTGTCGAGGTATAACAATACAACTGTAAATAGACAAAACAAAACACCTGCAAGAAAAATCAGCCATACAAAAAGTTTTTTCATGTGTTTATTTCCTCCTAAAATGGAGCGTAAGGAACGAGGAAACCTAATGGTCTATTCCAAGGATGCTTATACTCGTCTAGCCGCTGACCATATTTGTTGGGAGGATCATACCATGAGCCTTTTCCTCGATTGTAATTTGATAGTAATATTTGCTCGTCTTCAACACCAGTGATATCTTTTATCAATTTTAGATATTCAGCTGCAAGCCCTATATTAAATTCTGGAATATATAGCATTGCAGCAATAATCAACTTCTGTTCAACACTCCGATTTTCCCATAATTCTTTTTTAATCGACTCAAACTCTATAGCATCCATATTTTTTAATTCTGATGGTCCTGGTCCAAATAATAACAATGCAGCTGTCTGACACTGGATCTGGCAAATCCCCAAAGAACCTTTACCCTCTAGCTGTCCAATTCTTATAAAGTCAAAACCTGAATGAATAACCGTCCTCACAGCATTTTCATTCCAAACAACTGATTTAAGCACATTTTCTGGTATTCCCGCTTTAATGGCTTTGTTCTGAATCTGTTGTCTATACTGATAGAGATACATCATGGCCTGATAAGCATTTTCCCCATCCGGATCCACAAACATCAGCGGGTTGTTGTTGCAATACACATACCAGTTCAACCCTTGCCTTGCAGGATCAGCTGAGATAAAACGCCCGAGAGTTGGATCGTAGTACCTTGCATTGAAGTAGTAGAGCCCTGTAGAATCCAGTCTCTTCCCTGTGAAACGAAGGCGATCTGCATCTGGATAGGAAACCTCTTGGATTACATTGCCAAAAGGATCATAGG
>DHDH01000017.1 GCA_002399235.1 Firmicutes bacterium UBA4881
TGGTATATCTCGGAGGAACTGTGTTCGTCTGAGCTTCTACCAGAAAATTATTTAAACTATTTCAAAGAACTCACTCTTGAACTACACAAAACAGGCAAGTCCGTCTCTATTGCACCTTATTTTCAAGATAAAATATCTACTTGTAAGCAAGATCAATACTTGGAAAACTTCATCAAAGAAGTTCCTATGGATGTGTTAATACTTCAAGACGGTGTTGGTTTCCAAAGACCTCTCGAAGAGCTCCCCAGTTACTATCAAGAGGTCTCTAATATCTGCCAAAAATACCAGGTTAAATTCTGGTCTGATTTGCAGGTCTTTGAACAAGTGCCTGCAACCAGATTTCTTGCTGACACCGCTGATTTTAATCGTGTGAAGAAACAAATAGTTACTCAAGCTCCTTATGTAGATAAAATAGTTGTTTTTGATTGGCCACATTATATGAATCCAGCTAAAAGTCGTAATGCTAAAGCTTTATATGAGAACTATGTAGAATGGTTGCAAGAGCAATCTCTCTAACTAGTCAATATTAATAATTAGAAAACCTTATAAGGTGGATCTAAAATCCGCCCTATAAGGTTTTCTTTTTAATTCAATTAATATTGTCACAACGAAAGTCAAGAAAATAAGATCTCTTTCTGCGATAATGATATCCAGGAGGTGATAATCATGAGTAATTTAACCAACACACCAAATCGTGAAATAACTGAAGCTGTAATGCGAATGAATAATTATATCGCTGAACATATTAAAAAACCCATTACACAGCAAGATTTAGCTAAAGTAGCTAATTATTCCCCTTATTACAGCACCAGAATATTCAAAGAGGTAACTGGAAAAAGTCCCTTTGAATATATCCGTAAACTACGTCTCTCCCAAGCTGCAATTAAGCTACACGAGGAAAATGTTCGTGTTCTTGATGTAGCTCTTGAATTTGTTTTTAATTCACATGAAGGCTTTACTAGAGCCTTTGCTAAAGAATTTGGTGTGACACCGAAGCATTACGCAAAAACTCTCCAACCGTTGAATCTTTTTATGCCTTTCAATGATTATGACCTTCAAAAAATACAGAAAAAGGTCGATAACAATATGAGTGAACCAGCCAATACAATTTTTGTTCAGATCATGGAACGCCCAGCCCGAAAACTTATTTTAAAACGCGCTAAAAATGCTACTGAATACTTTAGTTTCTGTGAAGAAGTAGGATGTAGTATATGGGAAATACTCTGTGGTATCAAAGAAGCTCTTTTCGAACCTATTGGTATGTGGATGCCAAATAACTTACGACCAGAAGGAACATCTCTTTATACCCAAGGCGTTGAAGTCCCCATCGATTACACTGGTGCTATACCAACTGGATTCGAAACTTTAATTCTTCCTCCTTGTAAGATGCTTATTATGCAAGGTCAACCTTACGATGATGAAAACTTTGCTGAAGCTATCGCTTTTTTTTGGCAACAAACTGCTAACTTTAATCCAGAAATTTATGGTTATGAATGGGCTAATGAAGAGGCCCCCAGATTTCAACTCGCACCAATGGGATACCGGGGGTATATTGAAGGACGACCTGTAAAGAAAGTAACTAAAGATTAATTTGCCAATCTCCAAAGATCAACTCTTGAATAATACTCTAAATTAGTTTCACTTAGTAAATCAAGAAGATGATCTCTGAAACTTGAGAACATCTTCTTGTTCTTTTCTCAGATCATCTTTTAGTTATTTAAAACTCATATTCAACTCCCCCACTAAAATATGTTCTTGCTGTATTATGTTTTTGTTAATGGCTAGCAGATAGAACAATTTCGCTCCAAAGCTGAATTGGATCTGCCAGAAATCTAATTTGCTAAACTCCTTGGGTCCCTATAAAGATCGGTGACCAATAGGTAGTAGCATTACTCGTCATATTTATCTTTCTGGCTCACTACCAAAAAGCTACCTGACCTTTTTCAAAGATCTCTTCATTGGATTACAAGAAACTGGTAAAGCTCCTTGCTTGGTGCTAATATCTCTACGTGGTCATGGCCATTATTGAGAACGCTTTTTAAAGAAGTTCCCCTTGGCTCTGGAAATAAAATGAACCATTTAGCTTTTTTGCCTCCCTTATTTAGATAAAAGGCTTGATAAAGGAGTCATCTTAATGTCTGTAAATACTTATGATGATGATGCTGCGCTAGTAATAGAATTTCAAACTGGCGACAGACAGCAGTCGTTCACTCAACTGATGGATAAGCATATAACCTGGATATATGGTCTTTGCCGTCGTATCTCGAGTAGTGATGCTGAGGACCTATGTCAAGACATATTCATGCAGGTCTATCTAGATTTACCCCGGCTACGCTGTCCCCAAGTGTTTGTCGCTTGGCTACACAAAATAGCATGGCGGCAATTGCAAAAGTACAGCAGTAGAGAGCGTGAGCATCAACCTTTAGATGATTTTCTTGCTTCAGTAACTCCATGGAATGCCGTCCTTGACAATTTACTCATTTCCGATGCTATTAGTAGTTTATCAGTTAAGCATAAACAGGTGGTAGTTCTGTCGTTAGTCTATGGCTATACTGAGTCAGAAGTAGCTTCGATACTGGATATTCAGCTAGGTACAGTAAAGAGTCGGCTCCATAGTTCAAGAAAACATCTACAAGCCTTTTTAATGAGGTCAGAAAGGAAGATGGACATGGGAGTTAAGGAACGCATAATTCAGGAGATCACCAAGCGGATTAGAGAATTCAATGATACCTGTCTTCAACCCGTAGAAGAAAAGCCGGAGATACTTGATAGGGAAGTTGAGTGGTGGCATAAGCAAAGACAAGCGGATGCAGAGAATAACGCTAGACTTTATGGAATATCGTTACATGGTACCGGGATGAGAATGACCAGGGAAAGAATTATGTCTGAGTCATCGTCTTTCAAAGGCATACCGAATATTGATCGTGGTATTCCAGATAATGCAGAACTAATGGATATACGTGATATCTCAAGACGTTTATTAGTCTCGCCATTTACCATCCTGAAATGGATTAGACAAGGTATGCCTTGTGTAGATTACTACCCAACTCGTCGTTTTGATCTTAATCTGATCATAAAGTGGTTAACAGATAACGCAATAGATTTGCCCCATGAAGTCACACTCAGCGAGCTAGATGATTTACTACGGTTTGTACTCAAGGAGGTTCAGACAGGGGATGTCAGCATAGATGATGCTACTGAGATCCTCAGAAGCTGGCTATTTTAGAGTGAACTTAACAGCACACTAAGACAACCTAGCTGCGTTACCAAACACATTTCATGGGTAACATTTTTGAGATACTCAAAAAAAGCGGATCAATTTATATGACAAGTGTACACAATTAGAAAAACCCGCCATCTATCGCAGACGGCGGGTAAATTTATTTTGGAAAAGTAAATCTGATTACTATTTTTCCAAATCCTTATAAGCTGGGTCTTTAAGGCACAATAGGCTTGACAAACTGCCAACAATCCCTGTAATTAGGAACATAACTGCCATCCCAGAGCCTTTCTCCGAGCCTACTAACAGAGACAAAAATTTCTGGACAGGCGATGGAATCTGCATAAAAGGCTCGAAGACATGATCCGCAAGGAATCCGCCAAGAAACAAACCCAAAGGTATCGTTGAATACTGTAATGTGTCGCGAGTTGAAAATACTCGTCCCTGCATTTCTATTGGCACACTTGCACGCATGATTGCCATCAGGTTTGCATTTAAAAATGGTAAGGGCAGGTTCCCTGCAAATGCAGCAAATATCCATATTGGAACAGTACAGCCGATAGCCCAGGTAAGATTACAAATTGCGAATGAAACCGCACAAGATATCAAAACGACTTGCACACGATTTTTTGGAGGCTTAAACACAGTAACCAATATGCTTCCAACAAGTGTCCCTATACCAAGTGCAGTTGATATCAACCCGAGTGCTACTTGATTGCTTCCTGTCCTAGCAAGAATTAACGCAGGCATAAGATTAAAGCCAGTCATGTAGGCAATGAGATTAATAAAAGAGAAGAACGCAATAAGATGTAAAAGCCCTCTGCGCTTTCTCAAAAATCGCACGCCATCCAAACAGTTTTGGAAAAAGGATTGCTTTACTAGTTCAATCTGATGTGCTGCTTCTGGTAGCTTTACAAAAAACAACAATGTCAAAAAAGCCACAGCAAATGTGGAGATATCAACGATCAAGACTGTTTTCAGCCCGCCAAAAGCGAGAACTGAGGTTGCCAACGCAGGAGTCAAGATTGATACGAGAGAGTTTGAAAACGCATGCAATCCTCCAGCACGGACATCATGTTCCTTTGGCACAAGCAAACTTGTTGCCACATAAACAGCAGGGCTTTGAAAAGCGTTCATAAAACTGATGAGAAAGTTCACAAAATATAGATGCCAGGTGTGCAATTTGCCTGTACTGTAAAGGGTCAACACCAAAACTGTGCCCATTGCAGCTACAAGGTCACTTGTAAGCATAATACGCTTTTTGTTCCACCTATCAGCCAGGGTTCCCGCAATAAAGCAAAACAAAATCGATGGTAGGTAGGTAAAAAACGAAAGTAGAGAAATACTAATTGCAGTCCCTTTTTGCTGGTAAACCCAAATAATGAGTGCAAAACTCGTCATTGAGCTACCCAGCGACGAAATCATTTGACTACCCCATAGTATCAGAAAATCTTGCATACTGTGAATCCATAATATTTTTTCCATGGCTTTGCTCCTTACAAAGTAGATTTTTGTAAATAGCGCAAAGCCTGATCTGGACGGCTTATTTCCTACATCGAGCCGCTCCGCACAATCACCGTCCTATATCAGACAATGCACGGAGCAATGACAATGCAAAGCTTAAATATCATAGTAAAATACCTCCAAAATTATTTTACTATAATTTACAGAAAAGTTCTATTATCATTTCAAATAAAAAACCGTTCGCAAACCCCCACAGTTGATACGATTGTTGCCATTAATTGGCTAAACTATATGACCCTGCTTAAGCGCTAAAGTGGCTTCCCATAGATCATCCTATAGGCTTTTTAACTAATAAAGACAAGGCTATTTCATATAAAACGCAAAAAGAGATGACCTGCTCATTATAAGGTCATCTCTTTATTGTCTGATGTAATTACTTTCTATACCAAACCTTGACATAATCATAAGATGCTTGGGTTTGGTTTGTTCTTAAGGAGATGTATTGACCATCTACGATAGGATCATTATCAACATACTCGATCACTTTAACGCCGTTATGGAATATGGTAAAAGCACCAGTTTTGGTATTATATTCGACACGAATTATTGATGTTTCTCCAACTATGGCCTGGAAACCTGGAGTAAATGCAACCCGAGTAATCCCACCAGCTTCACAGCGGTACAACTTTATTTCTGTCAGATCTTGGAACATAAGGTAACTACTACCACGTTGTGGTGCTTCTGCATCACTTACCATAAAATGAAGTCCGGCGGCAGGTGCCCATTGGCCACCTTTAACATCATAAGTAATTTTATACTCGTATATCCAGACTCCGTCGCCATATTGGTCTAGTTCTAACCAAATGTTTGTGTTATCGCTACCAAGATCATAGTTAACCATAAATTCGCCGTCTATTTCCCATTCTCCAACAAAAGGTGTCCAATCATTCTTCTTGGAATCAGTTTTGTTAAAATTCGCCTCAAACTTTAGAGTATCTGCCGCTAAAGCCATCACAGTAAGCATCATCAAAGTCAAGAATATTACAAAAACCTTTTTCAAGAAAAGCCCCCCCTTTTTTCTGGAAATGAAGAAAAACGATTCCTTTTTTTGCAAAACGATCTTACTTTAATAGTTCAGCTATATTTTGTTATAGCCTCCTGAGTCTTCGCATTAATTTGCAATACCTCTTTCATATTGAGTGAAAACCTAGCACAATCTTTTTTTTATTAATGGAACGTCCAGTGTAGAACTTATTTTAAATGTAAAACATATACTTCATATTTTGCAAAGAAACAGATTGTCATTTTAGGAAAACATTTGCTGTATCAAAGAAAATCTTTGAATCTATTAGAATGTGAATACCAACAACGCCTAGAAGCAATTTTCCCTTATAACAAGCAGCTTGGATACTTAATCTTAACAGGGAATTATAGGCAAAGGTGGAAAATTAATCCCTGTTAGCAATAATCAAATAAAAAGAAGATGTTCTCCCAACAATGAGAAAGCATCTTCTTTCTTTTTGTCTAAGCTATATTAAAATTCGTACTCGATTCCTACACCTAGGTAAGTTCCAGCTGAATTGCGATCTTGGAAAAAGTTAGCAGATAAGCCAACTTCGCTACGGAACTTAATTGGTGCCGCTAGAAATTTGCTTTTCCATGCTACTTTTGTTCCAATAAAGATCTGGGACCAATAGGTAGTAGCGTTATCCATCTTATTTGTAGAAGGATTATATAATGAGCTAAGGCTAAAACCTACACCAGCGCCAGTGTATCTTTCCACAATATCTTTTTGGCCTAGATCATATAAAAATCTGCTACCTAACATTAGATTGTAATAGTCATCGGATAGGTAACCAGAAGTAACGATTTCTGGGTTTATATTCATTCTGCTAGGAACTAAAAAGAGAATACCTGTTGAATCCCTCGCGAGAGAAAAACCGAAACCTACATTTTGTTTAGCTGCAACTGGCCATATTAAAAGTAGAAACAAGACCACAATAGCTATTTTTCTCATAGATATTACCTCCTAAAAGCTATAGGAGCTACCGAAACCAACAAATGCTCCACCATTTAGCTTGCCAGTTTTGGTACCACTATTAAGTCCGAAACCTACTTCCAAACCAAATCTAAAACCTTCGACAAATGTTGGAACTTTTATTCCTACCTGGGCTTGGCCACCATAACGAATATTACCGCTCCAGTCCTGCCAAACACCCATACCAGCACCTAAATAACGCTTAATGTTGTAAACGGTTCCCATATCACGGCTAAGCTTTAAGCCTAAGCTAAAACTGCTCGTCTGTACAGATTCTAAAGAAAACAAAATCTGGGGATTCCAGCTTCCTTTTGTTGGTATATCAAAAGTTATACCACTTAAGCCTGTATTTGGTATTGTATTAAAGTAGCCAAAACCAAAACTTTGGGCTGCCAAAACCATACTACTCAAAAGTAAGCAGATTAAAGTTATTTTCAAATACCTCATTTACTCACCTCATAACTTAAAATCGATAGTTTTTGCTTTGTAAATCCAGTAAATCGTTTCTTTCTAAGACTTTGAATTTCGCCTTTAGATACTAATTCCCTGCTGTTAAATTTAACTACGCGCTTCATTAAGAATTTAGAACTAATACCCCAAAATCTTATCTTCTAACATTACAACCCAAATCAAATTAATTTCCTTATCCTTTTTTTGGAGGGCTTGAAATTTTTCTCCAGAAATAAAAAGGTAGGCTACAACAAAATGTTATGTGAGGTGTAGATGGTGAACTATAAAAAATACTCTTTTAGGGCAATTATTAGCATACTCCCCTTATTATTATGTGTATCTTCGTTAAGTGATAGCTATCCCAAGCCACAGATCTCTGGTTTTCATCACTGCGCTTTAATCTATGAAACTATAACTAGAGATAGTTATAGTTTACGGCCATATATTGTACGTATAGTAGATAATAAACCAACTAATGATTGGCTCTTTGATGCTTTCCTCTATCTTACCCAACGTACATCCTCAGGTAAACGTACCGAATATGGGGCTACAGATATCACTGATTGGCAAGAACTAATTGATAGACTCTTTAAAAATGGTGATTTAGAAGCTCTAGATGATGCCATAAGTGATATTGCAGAAGAGTTGGGTGTTGATGGCCCTCCCGAGAAAAGAAAGATTATTATCTGCATCCCTTGGCTTAGCCCCGAATGCCATACTTTTGGCGATGTAGATGATGATGGTAAAACTGAAAACCTGGCTCACGCTGAAGATCAAAAGAAAATTGTAGCTTGGTTTATTAAACAAATAAGTAATAACTGGCAGAAAGCTAACTATAAGCATTTAGAGTTATGGGGCTTTTATTGGATGCGTGAGGATATCGTAAATGATGCCCAGACTGTACGCTTAGCTGCTGATGTGGTCCATTCTGCGGGGTATAATCTACTCTGGATTCCTTATAACAATGCTCTTGGTTGGGATAAATGGCAAGATTGCAATATCGATGTCGCCATCTTGCAACCAAACTATGCCTTTGGAACTTCTCTTGATGGAGGACATATTAGGAGAAACCGACTGCTAGAAACAGCATCGCGCGCTAAACAAAGTGGTACTGGTGTGGAAATCGAGATTAGAGGTTATGGAGAACATCCTCTTTCCAATCAAGTTTTCTTAGAATACCTCCGTGATGGCTATCTATATGGTTATCAACAAGGTACAACTGCTTATTATTTAGGAAGTGACTTTATTCACCTAGCGTACAACTCTACGAATCCTCAATTACTAAAATTGTATCATACTCTCTGCGATTATATTTTAGGCTTGGAAATACCAGAGCCTTCTGTAATTGCAACCTGGAACTACCAAAAAAAATCCCATGGTATAGTTGCTGAAACTGTTTTAGATTCACCTACTTATATATCAAAACTTGATGTCTCGTTGGACTTAAAAGATAACTCTTATAGTTCTTTACAAGCGGAGATTCAACCAGAGCCTAATAGCTCCTGGGTACCTTCTGGCTGGGCAATTGCCATGCCCAATTCTTCGACAACTAGTGTAGAGAACTGGACAACTATCGCTGTACAGGCTCACGCTTCAGCAATTAGAGTTACCGCAAACTCGTTAAATAATAAGGACTTTGAAATAAAAAATATCTTTCTCGATACAAAAAGTCCTACCATATTACCACACAAAGCTCTTAATGCTGCTTATAACACAATTCCTGCTAGAGAACCCGGAAAATACCCCGATGCTCAATACAAGTTAACCGATGGTAAGAAAAGTAGCAGTGGCTTTACCTCTGGACTAGATGTTGGTTGGTATTTAGGTTCAGGTTCGGTGGCGATTAATTTTGATCTAAAAGAAGCATATCCTATTGAAAAAGTTGTTGTTTACACCGAAGGTGGTTCTTACGCTGGCATTAATTGGCCTCAAAAAATAGCAGCCTATGTTAGTAATTCACCGAATCAATATAAGCTAGATGGTCTAGGTTCCTTACCAAAAGATCTCAACTTTTTAAACTCTAGTAATGTGCAGGTGCTTCGTAGTAGATCACCTATTGATCTCGATGGTTTAATTGAGTTTACTAGCCACAATCCACTTGAAGGTCGTTATCTCACTCTCTGTTTGGAACCTAACGGTTGGCTCATGCTTTCTGAAGTATCTATCTATGTAAGCGGTCAAAAAAGGCCCTTAACTAAAATTCCTTACTCGACTAAACCTCTACCCACAACCGAAAATAAAAGTTCTTACCCAGATAATGGTATCAAACTAACTGATGGAGTAATCGCTGAGGTTTTCTCACCCGACCTATTAACTGGCTGGGACAAGGAACAAAAGCGAGAATTTATTATTGATCTAAGCGAACCAACCGAATTTAACAAGGTGACTGTCTGGTCATTAGATGGAGGTTTGTATGGTATTTGGGGTCCTGAAAGTGTTGTTATCTCTGTCTCTCAAGATAACAAATTCTGGCGCAAAGTTGGGCAAGCCCATAATACCAAGCCCCCACAAAGGGACCTAGAACCTGCTCCCTATACCTTTACCTCGCAAAATAATCTCCTGTATCGCTACGTTAAAGTTACAGTTTCTAAAGGTAAGGGTTGGTCAATGCTTAGCGAAATCCAAATTGATTAAATTAATTTGTTGTATAAAGCCCATTAGATTCCTTCTAATGGGCTTTATTACTGATAGTTAATTTTCTGCCCTACTCATTCGTAGGCACCATAAACAAATCTATAAGCTAGTTAGAATAGAGCTTACAGCTGCTATTTTTTATTGGGATATATTTGATAAATAAATGAGAACTGTTAGCTCTCATTTAACTTTATCTTTTTTAGCTAGTTCGGTTAGAAAGCGATTATATTCTTTTTTTCTACGTGCCATTTCTGAATTCATTTCTTTGGCTGCTTCTAAAATTGCTTCCCGGGGATTTTCTTTCTGTAAGATAGACTTTTGTATAGCTATGTGTACATAACGATATTGAACCAAAGCGTTTACTGCATATGGTACAGGTATGCAAGCTTCGATTTGTCTAAAATAGACATCACGTACTTCTTTTGGCAAATTAACTTTTTGCATAGCTTTTTTGTTTGCTGGTAGCCATAACCATCCATTCATCTTCGCTAGAATAGTGTTAGAAACTTCAGCTAATACATCTTCTGAAAGAAACCACTTAAGGAATTTCCAAGCGTCTTCTTTTCTTTTAGAAGACGCAGATATCCCTAGTAAAACACTACCTGCAGAAGAACCATAATACAATTGACCGTCTCTTTGTATACCAGGAACAACATCGACTCGCCATTTCCCGGCAATACTTGGTGCCGCTACAGATAATGTGGGATATGCCCATAATCCATCAACATAGTTAAGTTGATCTCCTCTGATAAAGGGCTCAGGCCCTGCTAATTGAAGAGGTAATTTATGTTTTGTAAAGAGTTCTACATACTCGATAAATCCATTTACGGATTCTGGTTTATCTAAAGCACTAGTAAACCCATCGGCACCAAAAAACTGCCCCCCATTTTGGGTTATTACTGTATAAGCAGCCCATAACTCATCAAAGTTCATAAAAGCAAAAGTTTTTCCTTTGGCCAATGCTTTTGGTTGGTAACTTCTAAGTTCCTCCCATGTTTTAGGGATTGCCATACCCATCTCATTAAGTAAGTCATTACGATATACACCCACTAATGCAGCTACATCAACTGGTAAAGCAAACCTTCTTGCTTCAAAAGAAAAAGGCCCCATAACAGAAGAAAATAGCTCTTTCTCTAAAGAAGCATATTCAGTAGGCTTAAATGCTGCTAAATCAATTAAGCCTCCTCTTAAAGCAAAATCAGCAATTTCTGAACCTAGACTAAATATGTCAGGTGTATCGCCACTAGCTAATGCCATCAACGATTTAGCATAATAATCGCCCCAAGCTATTGGCATAATTTTAGCTTCAATACCAGTTTCAGGGGTAAATTGAGAGTCTATTAATCCCTGGGCGATCTTAGCCATTTCAATACCCCAGCCTACCATCCAAAACTCAATACCTTTGCCTAAAGTTATAATACTGAGCACAAGTACTACAAAAATCGTCAAAGCAATTTTTTTAGACATAAACCTCACCTTTTCTATTTATTACCACTAAATTAGTGGCAAATTATTTTAATAGAAGATAGCGGGATCACATTGTGTCTAACTGTATTCTGTGCAATTTGGCTTTTATTTTTTCTCTGGCTTTAATAATTTTGCTACTTAGTATATCCTCCAAAGAGTAAATATATCTGAAACCGTTTTCTTTAGAGTGTATATAGTTTATCATTTTCAAAACTAAAGTGCAACCTCTTTTCTTTCTTTTCAGAATAATCGTTTATCTTTGTAGCTATGTTCACAAAGTATGACCTTAAACTAATTTTTACGTCTTACAACCAAAAAGAGTGCTGCAGTAGGCACTTACTGTTGACAACCTCTAAAATATTTGCTAGTCTATCTTTACTATAGAACCGCTGGTAAGAATACTCTAGGAAGTATAGCCAATATCCGAGCCTACAGCTTGGATTAGTGGTTCTTTATCTTTTTTCGATGACCTTAAACTGTCATTCGGAACACCAGAAAATGAGCAGAGTAGGATTTTGCGCGTTACAGCTTTAGTTGTAGTGCCTTCTGAACGGGGAGTTGTCAGAAGGACGAAAAGCCATCCAAGGCTTACGGTGCAAAGTTCGCATCCCGCTGCTACATGAGAAGAGATATGGTTTTACTATGCCTCCTGTTATGTAGCTGTACTGCATAACAGGAGGTGTTTTTTTATGTATTCGAATTAGATATCTAATTTAATCAACCAGTTTTCCAGAACAAAAAAGAATAAAGGGTGGTTAAATTGGCTAAATCTTCTTTGCATGTGCGCCGCATCACAATATCTGCGGTATTTCTAAGCCTTTCGCTCATACTCAAAACAACATTTTCTTTTTACTTACCTATGTTTGGACAAAACGGAATCAGCATCGGTATCTCTGGAATTTTTTCAATGATGCCTTCTATTTTATTTGGCCCTTTTTATGGAGCCATTGTCTCTGGACTCTCCGATCTGATCGGTTTCCTTCTAAAACCAACAGGTCCCTATATACCACTACTGACAATAATAGCCGCTATGGGTGGTTTTATTAGGGGTATTCTATGGTTAGTACTACGAAACAGAGACAGCCAGAAAATGCGAATAGTAGTAGCTGTGTTCTCGTTATTGATGCTGGTACTTGGTATCTTAAACTTTGCCTTTCTCTCAGCGGATGGTGTTAATAATTCTTTTTACGATAACGTGCAAATTGACAATATTAATACCGACAATATGCATCTTATCAGTAAGATGCTCATAACGAGAACGATCAACACAAAAAATCCCTCTAAGAACTTGGCAGCATATATTATTTCTGTAACAGCAGGTCTTTTGGGAAGCGCTATCTTTGGTATCGTCCTACTGGTCGCAGATATTTTTATATCGAAGAAAATACTCCAGGATATGCACAAGGGACATATGATGCAATTGCTTATTGCTATGATTGTTTCTGGTCTAATTGTTACAACGCTCAACACTGTGTTATTGCGCGAAACTGTCTTTGCTTCCTGGAAAGTTTTGCCATTCGCTATTGTCTGGGTACCTCGCGTTATTGAGGAGATACTTGGCAACACAATCAAAGCATACTTTATAGCCATGTTATTGGGCATTTTTAATCAGCAGCATACCTTACAGAAATTGGTGATTTAAGTTTACTTGGCAAAAAAAGTGCTTATGGTGATATAAAAGGACAATTATGCATTCAACTAAATAAGTGCTTCATTCGCATTCGCGAACTGTTCTAAATATCAAACTCATATCAATCATCCTCTAAACAGACATATCAATATAGCAATGATAAACACGCCCTCTACATGGTTTTAACCCCCATATTGGACTATCACACTACCAAGTTAACCGACATGCATAGCGTACTACCATAAAAAGAAAAAGCCCCTCAGGGTTTCCTGAGGGGCTTAAAATTAAATCCGGCAACGACCTACTCTCCCACAGCGTCTCCACTGCAGTACCATCGGCGCTGAAGAGTTTCACTTCTGTGTTCGGAATGAGAACAGGTGGGTCCTCTTCGCCATAGTCACCGGAAAAGATATGCAATTAATAATTGGTTGCGGGGGCCGGACTTGAACCGACAACCTTCGGGTTATGAGCCCGACG
>DHDH01000023.1:0-237 GCA_002399235.1 Firmicutes bacterium UBA4881
TATTGTATCTCCTGCTTGAACTACATAAATCTGACCTGTGCATGGTGGGGTAGGCCCAGTTGGGATACAAATCTGTTGACCTACTGAAATCTTGGAAGGATCTGTTATTTGGGGATTCGCTCTTACTATTGCATCTACTGTTGTACCAAATTTCTTTGCTATGGTATATAAACTATCTCCTGCTACCACTGTATAGATCTGACCAGGACAAAACGCTGGTGGTGGGGGTGGAGTTGG
>DHDH01000023.1:440-21271 GCA_002399235.1 Firmicutes bacterium UBA4881
GGATCTGTTATTTGGGGATTCGCCCTTACTATTGCATCTACTGTTGTACCAAATTTCTTTGCTATGGTGTATAGACTATCTCCTGCTACCACTGTATAGATTTGACCAGGACAGTTAGCTGGTGGTGGGGGTGGAGTTGGACCAGGTGCAACCCCTGGTATACATATTCTTTGACCTACTGAAATCTTGGAAGGATCTGTTATTTGGGGATTCGCTCTTACTATTGCATCTACTGTTGTATTAAATTTTTGTGCTATAGTGAATAAACTATCTCCTGCTACTACAGTATAGATTTGACCAGAACAGTTAGCTGGTGGTGGAGGGGGAGCTGCTGTCTCTACATCACTAGCTGATGCTGTTGGAAGACATAGTTCATAACCCACTTGAATCTTGGCTGGATCGTTAATCTGAGGATTAGCATCTAGAATGGCCTCTACTGTAAGGCCATGCTTTTGGGCAATGTTCCAAAGACTATCGCCTTTGCGTACAGTATAGACTATGCCATGGCACTCTGCCATTAAAAAACACCTCTCTTCCTGTTCCCTATAGACTACTCAAGACAATGCTCCTAAGTGTCAAAAGACTATATGACAGCTGTCCCATTTTTAAATTTGAACCTTGTTCCCCTTATAAATAAGTAAAAAGATCTAAAAACCCCTTGCAGAGTATGATCTGCAAGGGGTTAAATATACAGATTATGGTGGAGGATACAGGGATCGAACCTGTGACTTCCACCTTGTGACGATGGCGCTCTCCCAACTGAGCTAATCCTCCATAACCTTTATTTATTATACTGCCAAGGCCTTTCTTCGTCAACAGAGGCCGTAGAATTAAGCACTAAGAATCTTATTTAAAAATTCTTTAGTACGGTTATTTTGTGGTTTATAAAATACTTCTTCTGGTTTACCTTCTTCTAATATCCTACCATGATCCATAAAAACAACCCTTGTGCCGACCTCTCGAGCAAAACCCATCTCGTGAGTTACGACTACCATCGTCATTCCTTCTCTAGCTAAGTTTTTCATAACAGATAGTACATCACCGACAAGTTCTGGATCCAAAGCAGAAGTTGGTTCATCAAACAGCATTATATCTGGTTGCATGGCTAAAGACCTAGCAATAGCTACTCGTTGCTGTTGTCCCCCAGATAATTTAGCTGGGTAGTAATCAGCACGATCAAGTAAACCTACGTGTTCTAACTCTTTAAGCGCAATCTTTTTAGCTTCTGCTCGTTTAAGTTTTTTTACTGTAATAAGTCCTTCCATAACATTTTCTAAAGCCGTCAAATGAGAAAACAAGTTAAAACGTTGGAAAACCATACCAATCTTAGCCCTTTGCTTATTTAATATTCTATCTTTGGGTACGATAGAACCTGCGATAACTGTTCCTCCTAATGGTTCTTTCCCAATATAAACTTCTCCAGAATCAGGGATTTCTAAACCATTCAAGCAACGCAGAAGCGTCGATTTACCAGACCCAGAAGGACCTATTACTACCAAAACTTCACCTTTTTCAACTTCTAAATTTATACCTTTCAAAACTGGTAAAGTGCCAAATGACTTATGGAGTTCTTTTACTTTTAACATTGGTTATGCCTCCATTTTGGCTAATCTTGCTTCTATACTGCCAAAGGTAACAGTAAAAATGGTTGTGAGAAGCAGATATAAAAGGGCCGCTGCACTAAATATTTCTAGAGGTCGAAAAGTAGCAGAATACATCTGTTGAGCAGAACGCATTAGATCAACCATAGATATGGTAGCAACTAAAGATGAATCCTTCAGCATAGCAATAAACTCATTGCCTAAAGGCGGTATCATCCGTCTAATTGCTTGAGGAATTATTATACGAAAATTTGCTTGCATATAACTCATACCAATAGAACGAGCAGCTTCCATTTGTCCTTTATCAATAGATTGAATTGCGCCTCTAACTATTTCGGCTATATAAGCAGCAGCATTAATACTCATACCAATAGAAGCAGCTGCAAAGGGTGAAAGAGTAATACCTACTTCAGGTAAACCGTAGTAGATAAAAAATAGTTGTAGCATTAAAGGAGTTCCTCGAATAGCCCAAGTATAAAAATGAGCGATTGACCTTAATACAACATTACGGCTAAGAGCTCCCAGTGCAATTACAAATCCTAATAACGATCCTACGACAATGCTTATTACCGTAAGTTCCACCGTCATTAACGCTCCCTCTGCTAAAACAGGCAGATACTTGAGCATGAACCTTACATCCACAAACCTTTACCCCCTGCTATTTGACTATAATATCGGCTCCTAGCCAGTTTTGGGAAATCATTCCCATGGTGCCATCTTTTTTCATATCCTCAAGAGTCTTATTGATAACCTCTGCTAAAGCAAAATCATTTTTACGATAACCAATAGCTATCGGCTCTGTTAATAGCGATTCTACAAAGATAAAGCGACTTGGATCTTTAGCAACATAATAGCGCGCTACAAATTCATCGACTATTCCTGCATCAAGTCTGCCAATACCTAGATCCATGAAGACTTCGGTAAATTTTTGATAGGTTCTAATATTTTTCTTGAATGGTAAAGCATTAGCTGCTTCTTCAGATGTTGAGCCAAGTTGGGTACCAATGGTTTTGCCTTCTAGATCTTTTTGCGACTTAACATTTTTAGTTTTGTTTGAGATCACTATAACCTGCCCTACATTAAGATAAGACGGACTAAAAAGAATAGCTTTCGCTCTTTCTTCACTAACACTTAGTGCCGAACAAATCATGTCATATTTATTTGCATTGAGAGCTAGTATAACTCCATTCCAATCTACAGGAACAAATTCAACCTTTAGCCCTAATCTTTTACCTACCTCTCTAGCTATATCAACATCGAAACCAACGATATTATTCTTCTCATCGCGAAAAACAGAAGGGGGATAAGTATCATCTACACCAACACGTAATACTCCACTTTGTTTTACTTTTTCCCAAGAACTATCTGCGGCAACAGATAATGCCAAAATAAATACTATAAATATAACTAAGTTCCATTTGCGATTCATTTTCTTTCTCTCCTTTATCATTTTACCTTGCTAAAGCGTTTAGCTGCCGTATTCTCTTTATCACATTATTAGTTTAACTCGTTAAAGCATTTTTGTCAAGAATAAGCCCGAATCCGGGCTTATAAAGTTGTTTATTTTTTCTTATTTTCCTTACTAGTACTCTTACTTTTAGATTTACTAGATGTAAAAAGTTCTATAGAACCACTAACAATACCAGTAAGCAAACTACCTGCTAGTAACGTTGGTAATATCACTAATACCGCTATTACAAGGGCAACATAGAGTCCAACAGTTAAGTCAAGCGGAGGCCCAAAGAGAGGTAGTAATACTGATAATACAAGGGCAACAATAAGAGCTGCTACTAAAACACTAATAATACCTAAAACAAGACGTAAGGCGGGACTCTTTATCTCCCGTCCATTGAATGTACATTTACCATTATTATTTTCAAAGCGCATATACTCCACCTCCTCTCTTTTAATTCTCTCATTATCTTATAAATCCTACAGGATTGGCGACTCCTCTTAGCAAATATAGTTAATAAATATCAAATAGGGGGATCACAATGTCACAAAAACTGCAGGGCTTCCTTTGGCTATTTCTCACCATATTCCTTTTTAGTACTTTTGAAATTGTTGGGCACACATTGACAACAACTACAACCACTGCCTTTGTAAATGCTTTTCGTTTCTTTTTAGGAGGGTTAGTTTTATTACCTTTTGCTATCCTACACTTAAAAAAGAATAAAATCAAACTCTCTGGCAAGGATTTTCTCTGGCTTCTTTTTTTAGGCTTATTAAACGCGGTTTTCTCAATGAACTTATTACAAGCTAGTTTGAAATACAACCCAGCTTCGACTACTGCTATTCTTTTTAGTACCAATCCCATCTTTGTCGCTCTTTTTTCGCTAGCATTGTTACGAGATAAACCTAGTTCCAATCAATTAATAGGTCTCTTATTAGGTGTAATTGGTTCTATCTTTGTTACAGGTGGGCTCAAAGTTGCTAATCTAACCGGCCCCTTACTAACTTTAAGTTCGGCTGCACTTTTTGGTCTCTATACTTTAGCTGGTAAGAATTTGACATTGCGTTTAGGTAGTTTTGTGGTAAACAGTATTTCTTTCATGTTTGGTGGCTTTGTCAATTGGCTATTGGTTATTATCAACGACCAGCCCTTCTGGCAAGTTACTCCAGATAACTATTTACGTCTCATTTATTTAGGTGTATTTGTCACTGGACTAGCCTATTTTGCCTTTTTTAAGGGCCTATCCAAATTGAATACTACTGCGGGATCTAGTGTTTTCTTTATCAAACCCGTCTTTGCCTCAATTTTAGCCTTACTATATTTACAAGAACCCATTACCTGGAACAAAGCAGTTGGTATTATCATTATTCTGGTAGCTATGCGCTTTGTTATGAGTTCAACCACGCAAAAAAAGTCTTTATCAGCTTAATTTTGTTTCTCTTTGAGAAAGATATTTTGCCCCAAACCACATTTAATTTAGTAGAAGGAATATATTTTCCAATAAATAACTCTACAATAAGAATGCCGTTTGCGACTAGGGGGTAAATGTATTAGTGGGATATATTTGTCTTGGTCTCTCTTTAGCAATTTGTTTTATTTTTTCCAATTCAGCTTCTGCTTCTTCTTTACCATGGCCTGAGGTCTTGTTGAGGCAAGAAGAGTATGTTGTATACTTACAACATAAATCTGGTTGTCTTACCATGACTCCTTTTGATGCTAGAATTAACCCTTATTTTAATAACCTAGCTCTTTGGGGCATTGTAGATAACCCTGAATATAACGAAACAATTAGAAAGTGGGCAGATTGGTATATTAATCACCTTAACCGTCCTGACAAATTTGCAGTCCATGGCTCTATCTACGATTATATGCTAATTGGAACAGATTCAGTAGCTCCTACCGAAGACTATGACTCCTCTGACTCTTATGCAGCTACTTTTCTTAGTTTGATGCGACGTTATTACGATACCAACCACGACGAGGCGTTCCTTCTATCTTTAGAGCCAGCCCTTAGCTTAATTGTAGATGCTATCTATGCAACTATGGATCCTACAGATAAACTAACATATGCCAAAATGAATTATCGACTTAAATATTTAATGGATAATATTGAAGTATTTAATGGACTTGATGATTGGGCCTATCTTCTCCAACATGTATATAATAAACCAGATACAGCTCTAAAGATTAGAGAGGATGCTCATCTCTGTAAACAAAGTCTCCAGAAGATGTGGAATGGAAAAAATTTTGCTTATGCCAAAGATGAAGCGGGCAAGCTGTTTACTTCAGATTCTAATAAGTTCTATCCTGATATGACTGCTCAATTACTGGCTATCGCTCTTGAGTTCGCCACACCAGAACAAGCTAAAATAATTTGGTTCGAGTTTAATAAGCATTTTCCTCAATGGACCCATCTTGGTCATCCTGATAGTTTTCCTTGGACTATAATGGCCTACACTGCTGCAAAAATTGGCGATTGGGAAAAAACCATTGCTTATTTAGAATCCGTTGAATCAAGC
The DNA here is from genome assembly GCA_002399235.1 of Firmicutes bacterium UBA4881. Taxonomy (GTDB): domain Bacteria; phylum Bacillota; class DTU065; order DTU065; family DTU065; genus UBA4881. The sequence goes on from DHDH01000023.1 coordinate 6,014, forward strand.
TATAGCAGTATACATTACCGTTATCCTTGGTATGCTGCTGAGGCTGGTTGGTATTTGCAAACTTTACGCTTAATGCCAGAAAGTTATCTATTAAAAAACTGGGAATGAAGTTTCTTCTTCCCAGTTTTTTTATCTTTCTTTATCTTTTTATTTACGTTGATCTGCTAAGAGTTTTTCAATAAATCTCGCGTACTCTTTTTCTTTTTGACGGATTTCCTGGTTATGCTCTTTGGCATACTTGAGTAAAGCTGACTCAGGATTTACCCCTTCAATAACAGCTTCTCGAGTAGCAAAAAGGAGATACCTTCTACGATGTCGTGGTGCTACTAAGCCATATATTGAAGCTGTACCTTCAGCTAAAACCTTTTTATATGTGCTTAAATCTTTATTAGGTAGACCAATGCTCATTATTGCCTCTAAATTAGCAGGTAAAATCATAGTACCTTTTACTTTTTCCCTGGCCCTTTTAGCTAGTTCAATCTGAACTTGAGTAGAAGTAATCCATTTAATGTACTCCCAAGCTTCATTTTTATTTTTTGAGGTTTTAAATATTGACAAGGAACTTCCAGCTACAGAGCTAGTACGATTTAAGGAACCATTTCGAATGGTACCAGGAACTTGGACCAAACTCCATTTGCCAGCAAGTTGTGGTTGAGACATTTGAATATTATTGTACCAACCTGGTTCTTGAACAAAATAGAATAAGCTACCATCGCGAAATCCTTGCATCTGAGGTATTTCCCTAGCAATCTTATACTTAGTATATAGTTCAGCAAACTCTACAAAGCCACGGATTGTGTTAGGTTGATCGTAACCAGAATTCTTTAGATCAGGTGTATAATCATCGCCACCATGCTGCCACATAAACATATTAGCATCATCGTATAAAGTCTCTGATAACATCCAAGCTAAAGCCATATTACTACCATTAGCTTGTAGTTTAGGTAGAACTTTTCTCATTTCATCCCAAGTATCAATGGTTTTAATTCCATATGAGCTAAGGATATCATCGCGTTGATAGGCAGCCATACTAAAATTAGCATCGTAAGGAACACCAAAGACTGAGCCTCGGTAGGTTAAGGAACGAAAAACAGATGGATATAGTTTAGCTACGACTTGATCAAAATCTGGAAAGGTGGCTTTTAAATCTATAATTGCACCACGAACCCCTAATTCAGGAGCAAATAACGGGCCCATCCCACCAATATCAGGAGCATCTCCTGATGCAGCGGCTAAAATAAACCTAGTTTCAAAATCTCCCCAACTTAAGGTAGTAAAGTTAATATTAATACCAGTTTTCTTGGTAAAGCTCTCCTCGGTTAACTCCTTGTAAACATTTAGGATTTCATTGTTAACTCCTGTTAGCCATACAGTTATTGTTTTAGCACTTACAAACGACGAAACCAAAATAAGTACAATAAACCCTACAACAACTTTTTTCATTTTCTCTTTCCCCCTCAAAAGAAGGTATTAACCATTCATATATTTTTCCCTTTAACTTCCTGCAATTTAAGCTAAAAAAGCTAGTCTTTACGACTAGCTTTTTTTATATTTACTTATTCTTTTTACTTTGTTCTTTCAAAAGAGTATCAATAAATCTAGCATATTCCTTTTCTTTCTTTTTAATCTCAGCATTATGCTCATTAGCTGCCTTGCGGATGGCGGTTTCAGCATCCACACCTTGTATAATAGCTTCTTGAGCGGCAAACTGCAGATAACGACGACGTAATTTAGGTGCCACCAAACCATAGGTTGATGTCGAACCTACATCCATCGCCCTTAACATTAGTTGTAAATCTTCTTTGGGCATATCTAACTTAAGCACAGCTTGTCTATTAGCAGGAACAAAGATAGAACCAGGGATTTTAGCCATCACTAGTTTAGCAAACTCGGCTTGGGTCTTTTCTTCGGTCATCCATTTAATAAAATTCCAAGCTTCATTTTTCATACGGGAATTTTTAAATATAGTCAAAGCAGCTCCACCTGCAGATGCAGCTCTGTTTATATCCTTACCTTGACTTGTTCCTGGAACTTGAACCATACTCCATTTTCCTGCGATCTGGGGAGCGGCAGTACGTAGATTAGTATACATATTTTGATATTGCAACATATAAAATAGCTCGCCAGTGCTAAAAGCTTGGAAGAAAGGAATCTCTTTAGGAATCTTATATTTATTGTAGAGGTCAACATATTCTTTAAATGCTTTTATTGATTCTGGAGCATCAAAACCAGATTTAGCAAGATCGTTAGTATAGTCATCTGTTCCGTTTTGCCACATAAACATATTCAAGTCAGCATAGACATTCTCAGTTAAACCCCATTGCAAAGCCATGTTACTACCTTTTGATTGGGCTTTAGGTAAAATACTTCTCATTTCATCCCAAGTTTTTATATCCAAAGTACCAATTTGAGCTAAGATATCGTTACGTTGGAAGGCTACGGTAACATTAGCATTATATGGGATACCAAAATAGGCTCCTTTATAGGTAAGAGAGCGGAAAAAGTTAGGTGCTATACGTGAATAGACCTCGTTAAAATCAGTAAATGTTGTTTTTAAATCGATTATCGCACCTCTTAAACCTAGTTCAGGTGCAAAAAGAGGTCCCATACCACCAACATCAGGGGTTTCGCCTGAAGCAGCCGCCAAAATAAAACGACTCTCAAAATCACCCCAACTTAAATTAGAGAAGACAACTTCAACACCATATTGTTTAGTGTAATCAGCGGACATTTCCTTAAAAATACTTAGTTCTTCATTGGTTAATCCGGTTAACCATACCTCAAGTGGTTTAGCGAAAGCTAAAACACTAAGTAGCATAAATACTATTACAGTAAACGTGATCTTTTTCATGACCTTCCCTCCCAAAAAATAATAATCAATAGTGTATTGTTTCGGTAACCTTTTTATGTATTCCTTCTTGGCCTTAGTTAACAGCCATTCGACTAATTAGCTTCAAAATTACAAACTCCTGAAAAAAAAAGGAGCACCATCTCTAGTGCTCCCCTAAAGTATCTACTTCTTTTGATTTAATAGTTTCTTGATATATCTATCATATTCAACTTGTTTCTTCTTGATCTCTGAGTTATGCTCATCAGCTGCTTCGCGGATAGCTTTATCTGGGTTAGTACCTTGAAGAATTGCTTTTTGAGCAGCCATCTGTAAATAACGGCGACGATGTCTCGGTGCTACAAGACCATATACTGAACTGGTGCTAACATCTAAAGCATTACTAAAAGCAGTAACTGCCTCTTTATCAAGGTTAACTTTCTTCAAGGCAATGCTGTTAGCAGGTAAAAATAAAGTACCTTTTATCTGTTCCATAATGCGAGTGCTAATGTCTAACTGAGTCTTCTCATCAGTAATCCATTTAATAAACTCCCAAGCTTGGTTCTTCTTTTTTGATGACTCAAAAATACCAAGAGATGAACCGCCACCTGTGGTTGTACGGTTAATTTTACCGCCTATATTATAGCCAGGGGCTTGAGTCATACTCCATTTACCAGCAATCTGAGGAGCAGCAGTCATTAGGTTTTGGTAGAAATTTGGGTATTCAAGTAATATAGCTAACTCACCATTCATGAAAGCTTGGAACTTTGGAACTTCCTTAGGAATCTTATATTTTGTATATAATTCCACATAATCGGTAAAAGCTTTGATTGCTTCTGGTGTATCATAACCTGATTTGGTTAAATCAGCATTGTAGTCGTCTGCACCACGCTGCCACATTAGGTTATTAACATCAGCATATAAAGTATCTGTAAGGAACCATTGCAGAGCAAAGTTTGTATTTCTTGCTTGCATCTTTGGTAAAGCTTGTCTTAATTCATCCCACGTAGTAATTGATTTAATACCTATATCTTTCAAAATGTCGTCTCTTTGGAATGCTACTGTTATAGTTGAGTTATAAGGAATACCAAAGGTTAATCCCTTATATTGGAGAGACCTGAAAAAAGATGAATAAGAGCGATTATAAAGGTCTTGGAAGCCAGGCATAGTAGAAAGGTCAACCAAAGCACCTCTTAATCCAAGTTCGGGTAAAAATAGAGCACCTGCACCACCTACGTCTGGTGCATCACCAGAGGCTGCGGCCATAAGAAAGCGATTCTCAAAATCTGCCCAAGAAAGGTTAGTATATTGAACTTCGATACCAGTTTTGGCAGTAAAGCTTGATTGAGTGATGTCTTTAATTATTGCCATTTCTTCGTTGTTGTGTCCTGTCAACCATACTGTGATATTATCTGCAGCGCTAGCAAATCCCCCTACGCATAGCAGCACTGCCAGAATGATTGACAACCGCTTTGAAAATGTCATAAAACTACTACACTCCTTTGTACTTTTATGATGACAAGAGTCTATTAAGACTTTTGTTGCATCTTTCTATATACTCCAGCACGTACTGATATCCCTGCCACAAAGCAACAAACATCCAATTTTCTTTCGCCTGTAGCTAAATTTAACATTTCGGGGTATAATAAAAGAAGCGTAACTGAAAATGCTTTTCATTTGGAGGTCATTAGATGCGCAAAATATTTTTCTCCGTCTTGCTTATTTTGATAATAACTGGAGCTAGTTTTGCTCAAGTTCGTCTGGTAACATCAATTAATATCCTTGAAGATTGGTTGAAAATAATTGGTCAAGATAAAGTTAGTGTCCATACACTTATAACTGGTTTAGAAACTCCTCATACCTATTCACCACGTCCAAGTGATGCTGTCGCCTTACAAAAAGCTGATGCTTTTATAGGTGTAGGCTTAAACTTAGAAAGTTGGCTAGAGCCATTACGGAAAAGTGCTGCTAAAAAGGATCTACTTGTCTACTATTTAGCTAACGACCTTGAGCTTTTAGAAACCGAGCATGAGTATAGCGAAGATGATCATGAACACGGAGCTAATCCCCATGTTTGGTTAAGTCTAGCAAATGCCATACAAATGGTAACTAAATTAAGTGAAATCCTTAGTTCAATAGACCCTGCAAATAAAAGTTTTTATCAACAAAACAGTCAAAACTATATAGCTGAGCTAAACAAACTTAAAAACACCTACCATCCTAAATTCGCAGCCTTAAAAGATAAAAACTTAGTCTCATTTCCAGCTTCCTATCCTTATCTATTTCAAGAGTTAGGACTCATGGAATTAGCTCGTGGTGAAGAAACACATGGTCAAGAGCCTTCTGCTAAGCACATGGTCTATCTTACTAATCTAATGAAAAAGAATAATATCAAAGTGTTAGTCGTTGAAAAACAGTTTTCTACTGTTTTGCCATTAACATTAGCTAAGTCAACTGGAGCTAAGCCTGTGTATCTCTCTCCTCTTTTAATAGACAAGCTAAGTTACTTGCAACTGATGGAAAACAACTATCGGAATCTTTTAGCTGGCTTTAATAAATAAATATACCAGTGAACTTTTCTTTCTTTCTTTCGTCAATAGAAGTGAAAACTGATTTACTTGCCTATATTAGTTTTCAGAGCACTCCACTTAAACAATCTCCTCATTTTATTTTCCCTTTTTACTCGTTTAGGTTTGAATCCTCCATTTTCAAACACAACAGGCGGTGCCTTAGCGCCGCCTGTTGTGTTAGTTTAAAGATTTGATTCGAGATAATCTAATCTTTCTTGTAATTCGTCTAATTCATCCTCTACATCGTTTCTCAATGATTCGATGTCTTCTTTAATTGCGTTAAATTCGTCATCCTTCTTGCCATAATCCAACTTTTCTAAACGTCGTTCCAGAGCTTCCACTCTCTCGGCGAGTTTATCCAATGTTGCAATAAATAATTCTATCTTACTTTCCATGAATGCTCCTCCTTTAAAACTACATAACTATTTTACTTCGAGAGTGTGATTCTATCAATATCTTTTAATTCGTCTTCAGTGAAGGAAATATTATCTAAAGCCCCAACATTTTCTTCTATCTGCGAAACTCTTGATGCTCCTATTAATACAGAGGTAATTTGTGGCTTTCTCAGTAGCCAAGCTATTGCTAATTGAGTTAGACTCTGGCCTCTTGCTTTAGCAATTTCATTGAGAGCTAACAGTTTGGCTCTAGTCTCTTCGGATGTTAGGTTAGAGTTTGTAGCTTTACCCCAAACTTTATGAGCTCTGGAATCTTCAGAAACTCCATGGAGATATTTGCCAGTTAAGAGTCCCTGAGCCAAAGGGGCAAAAACTATTACACCTGTTCCTCTGCTTTCGGTATGATCGAGGAGATCCCATTCAATATCCCTGTATAACATATTATAGGCTGGTTGATGAAGAGTAATAGGAGCTAATCCTTTCATTCTAGTTACTTCATAGGCTCTTTCAAAGTGAGCACCAAAAAAACTAGAAACACCTACATATAGCGCTTTACCCTGTTTAACTATTAGATCCAGTGCTTCCATCGTCTCTTCTAGCGGAGTATCTGGATCAGGTCTATGTGCATAATAAACATCAACATAATCTAAACCAAGTCGTTTTAAAGATTGATCTAAGCTTGCTACCAAATACTTTTTAGAAAGCCATTCTCCATATGGTCCTGGCCACATTCTCCACCCAGCTTTAGTGGAGATGATGAGTTCGTCACGTGGCATATCTTTAATTATTTTACCTACCACTGTCTCCGCATTACCCGGTGGGTTACCATAATTGTTAGCCAGATCAAAATGGGTAATACCTAGATCAAACGCTTTATAGAAACATTTCCTCGACTCTTCTTCTGAGATATAGGTACCAAAAGTCTCGTAGGCACCTAAAGAGATTGCTGGTAACATTAAACCTGAATTTCCTGCTCGTCTATAAATCATCTTGTCATAACGTTCTGGTGCAAATTCCATTTTTCCTTTTCCCCCTTAAATAATGACGAATGGTTATCTAACCCCATTATCTACTCTGGCACTCGTTGTCATGCTAGAGGATTTAAGGCAAGCTTCGATAACATCCTGAGCCTTAAGCCCATCATAAAATGTAGCTGCTTTACCTTGAGAAATTGGAGCTCTATTAGCGATCTCTGCTACAAAAGCTTCCATCATCTGTAGCATAGCGTAATCTCCTTCTATATACGGTACACCAATTAAACGGTATTCATTTCCTTTAGGTGCATACCACAGTTCATCTTTCAATCCTCGCGAGTAAACTAGCCTTAGAGCACCTTCGGTGCCAAATAACTCAATTGACCAACCTCCCTGGCCCCTAGTTACTCTGCTAGCTACAGCCAAACCTGTTACTTGGGATTTAGTTTCAAACATGAGAGAATTAAAATCATCAACAGAAGCGGACACTTTTTTACCGTCTTTTCCCCGAACATTTTGTACTGCCAAAGAACGAGCATATACTGAACTAAACTCATCGCCTGTAACATAACGGTAGAGATCAAAAATATGTGATCCCATATCACCTAGCTGTCCAGAACCTGCTAAGGTAGCAGTGTCTCGCCAAACTAGTGGACGTACAGCTAAACCTGAATCGTTCTCAGCCCATAATCTAGCGTGAAATATTTTACCAATTAAACCTGTGGCTATAACTTCTTTAGCTTTATTAACTCCTTGTAAAAAACGGAAGGTAAAGCCAACATGGTTTATAACACCGCTATTTTCGGCTTCTAAAGCCATAGCTAGAGCTTCTCTAGAATCTAAAGCCAAAGGTTTTTCGCAAAATACATGAAGACCTTTTTTCATAGCATGAATAGCAATCTCTTTGTGGACATTATTTGGTGTCGTAATAGTAATTGCATCTAATTGTTCCTTAGCAAACATTTCTTGGTAATCTGTATAGACTTTAGGAATTCCTAAACGTTTTGCTTGTTCTGAGACAACATCCTTTCTTCTCCCAACTAAAGCTACAATTTCCGCTTCTGGAGCTTCTCTTAGTCCAGGTACATGACACTCTTCGCTCCAATATCCAGCTCCTATAACAGCAATTTTTACTGTCAACGATCTTCACTCCCCATAACTTTAAAATAACATATTGACCAAAGGGGTCAAAAAACCCATTATTAAGCCTAATAAGCCACCTAACCAGGTAATAGCTGCTAACTCTTTATCCATCAGAACTAATATCATTTCTTCTAACTCTATCAAGTCAAAAGCATTAATTTTATCCTCAATTACTTTGGCTAGGTTAAACTGTTCGAAAACTGTGACCAAAAACCCCGGGGCCTTTTCTTGGTAAATCGAGATTAGCCTTGCTTGCATTTTATTCCAGCTTGTAGGCCCTACACTAGAGACAATCTTGCCGATTTTAATTTTTTCTAACTGGGCGAGCAATTTATAAACAATTCTCTCTACACCCACTCTTACTTTCTCTGTCTCCAAAAGAGCTAGTAGCTTTTCTTTATTAATTAGATTGGACCGGGGTATGTTATTAAGAACCATTTCTAAACCGTTATCAAGACCATTTATTACGTTATCCTGACCCACAAGCGAAATTAACTCCTGAGGCTTTTTCTCTAAAAACTCGTCCGCTTTCTCTCTGATGACCTTAACAATATATTCTTCATTAGCAGGCTCTTTTAAAAAGCCAACTAGTGCTTGACTGGCATCATGAGCTAAAGCTGCAGAATTAATAAATTTACCAATTACCCACTTAAATGGGCTCGATTGCAAATAAATATCAATCTGCTTTTTGATTAATTCTTCTGTTTCAGGTCTCTTTACATACTTTTCTATTTCGGTGATTAGCTTTTGGGTGATTTTTTGCGAGAGCTCAGGTATAAGCCAAAGAACTGATTTAGGCAACAGTTCTTTGAGACATCTTGGTTCTTTTTGGATAGTGTTAAGTAAGCAAGAAGATAGACTAGTTTTAAACTGGGTATCTTGTAGAAATGGCCAAAGGAATTCTTTAAACACCTTTTCTACCACTTCGTCTAAATGCTTGTCCCAATAATTTCTCTTGGTTAGTTGACTAGCAAAATAGGAGGATATTATCTTTAAGTTCTCTTCTTTAGCATCCTTAAAAAGAAAATTAAAGATATCATCTACTTTATAATCGCTCTTTAGTAAAGCTTCTCTTTTACTTATAAGAAACTTTTCTATAGCAATAATCTTATCAGGTGCGACTGCTTCTTTCGCTAAAAAATCTGGATTGAGTAGATTATCACCTACGGCATCAGCAACGCTTTTGGCTATTCTCGTTCTCTCTTTAGGAATAAGACCCGGTGTAAAGGGAATCGGTAGATTCCCTATGTATAGTTTTTTATGTGGTCTAAATAACATTTTAATTGCCAACCAATTAGTAAAGTAACCTATTATTCCGCCCATAAGAGGGCTAACAATATAGATTGGATTCATTAAAGCCACCTTCTTCTTTTTACTATGATTGAAATTTCCTTCCTCCCTAATATTATTCTAAAATCGAATTAAGTTCTAGAAAAATAACATTTTCATGCTTTTTGTGTCACACTTAATTTTACAATGGAACGCCTGAAATAATCGTTTTACATTAACCACTATTATTTTTGAGCCAGATAGTAATCGACCTTAAGAATTCCTCTTATAACGTGTACAAAGCCAAGATAACTACTATCCTGGCTTCTTCTATTTACTCCCTTCCTACAACAAAAAAGTAATTGCTAATAAACGACATACTCATTTTTATTAATTTAGATATTATGCCAGCACTTATCCCAATCGAACTTATCTAACAACTATTTCTAGCATTCTCGCTCCTCAGGTAATTTTTTTCTTACCTAAGAGATCTGTCACTTATTTGTCACTTATAGTTGATACGCTTTAAGCAATGTAAGAAAGAGAACTTTTTTCTTTCTTGAATAACACCAAAAAATTTTAGCAGAAAAAAGGAAAGGAGCAATCTATGCCTATCTTAGAAACTCAAAACTTAAGTAAAATTTATCCTGGTGCACACGATGTTATCGCCTTAAATCAGGTCAATCTGTCTCTAAACAAAGGTGAATTTGTCGCTATTGTCGGAGACAGTGGCTCTGGAAAATCCACTCTGCTTCATATGTTAAGTGGGGTCGATCAGCCAACTGAGGGAAGAGTTTTCATTCAAGATGTCGATATCACAGCTTTAAAAGAAAATGACCTAGCTGTGTTTCGTCGAAGAAACATTGGCATCATCTACCAGTTTTTTAACCTGATTCCTAATCTTACCGTAGAGAGGAATATTCTATTACCGCTCTTGCTAGATCAACGCAAACCCCACCCCGAATACTTTAAAGAGATATTAGAAACTTTAGGGATTCAGGATAAGTTGAATCGCTTTCCAAAACAACTATCTGGTGGTGAACAACAGCGGGTGGCCATCGCTCGAAGCCTCATCACTCGTCCCGCTGTTATTTTAGCTGATGAGCCTACAGGCAATCTTGATCGACGCAATACAGAAGAAATTATCTCCCTTTTTCGTTTAATTAATCGGAGTTTCCAAGCTACAATTGTGCTAATAACTCATGATGAAAAGGTGGCTTTATCCTGTCAGCGTGTGATGACCATGGTAGATGGTCATTTAGAAGTAACATCATAAATTGTCTTTATCGCTTTGAGGTGATAATCCATGTATTGAATTGAGGAGGCAGTATGAATATAATTCAAGAGTTATCTAAAAACAGTGTAAATGACGATAAACGAAGTACCATGGCCATACGTCTTTCTATTCTCATTGCCGTCACCATGATTGGTACGTTGCTTTTTCTTTTTAGCGAAATTGATCTGGAACAGTGGACCTACGAAAAAGAGCATATCGGTGATTATGATGTTGTCTTATTCCATTTCGATAAGAGTATTTGGGAGCATTTAAAAAATGACCCAGATATTAAAACCTTAGGACTTACTGTTGTAGAGAAAATCGAAGGCCTACCCTTCTTTCGTCCAAATATTGAACTCCAATTAGAACGTCCAGAGCTCTTTCCTGAGAAAAACAACCGGTTGGTCCAGGGTAGACAACCTACCACACCTAAAGAGTTGATGGTATCTAAGACCTTTCTTCAGGAAAATTCTAGTTATTCTCTGGGGAACTCTATAGGTTTGCAAGGAAAGACTTACACCATCTGTGGTGTTTTTGAAGATCTCTTAAGAAGTTTTGATACGAAATATTTATTTGTCGGGGTACTACCCTCTACTCTAGATCACCTAGATTTTGCTCGCTATGAAACAATATATGCAACAATTTGGTTTCAATCCGAACGAGATACGTATAGAAAAATGCAAAAGATCTTATCCGATCTTGGTCAAAATGAAGTTGAGCTTCTCCAAAAGAACGGTTTGGTCTATAACACATCATATTTGGAAGGGAAATTCATCTTTCGACCAATATTTCGACCTTCTCAGGAATTTATAGAACGTTGGAGCTTTCGCTCCATTATCCTAGGCATCATGCTTTTACTCTTTGTTGTAATGATTTATAATGCCTTCAATGTCTGGAATAACCGTGACCTTAAAGAAATTGGGTTGTTAAAAAGTTGTGGTATGACGCAAAAACAGGTAAAACAGTTAGTTTTATCAAAGGCTATTAGATTAACACTACAACCGCTTTTATTAGGACTTATCACCTCTTACCTGTTTGCCAACTTTCTAACTCTACTTCTCTGGATTAATGAGAAACGCTTTCATTTGCATATAGGTGATCGTCCTTATTCTACCCGAAGCTTCCATCTAATTACACCAAACCCTTTAGTGTTCATCTTTTTAATTGCGATGGCTTTACTTTGTGTCTTTTTAGCAGCTTTAAAGCCAGCCAAAAAAAGCAGCCGACTTTCTGTCATTGATACAATTAAAAACATCGATCCGAAAGAGCAAAAGCTTCGTCTTAAAAAGGTTAGTTACGGAAGCAATATTTGTCGCAATTTAGCAAAAGAATACACCACCAGTTATCGACATACCTATAATGGTCTAGCTTTCGCCATGGCCTTAGCAGCTATGTTATTAACCTTTGTGCTGATTGCACAATCCCATCGAAGTTTAGCTGAGAAGTATGATAAGCCAGATAGGCCATATACAATCACAGTGTCTTTTTCAAGAATCGATGCCTATCCTCAGGAGATGATAGAAAAGATAAAGCAGGTTCCGGGAATTAAGTCATTTCACCTCTTTTCTTTTTACGAATTTAGGTATTCGAATAAGCAAAATCCCTCTTTCTTGTCAGATGAATTGAAAAATGCTATTCAAGATCCGAAATCCTACCGAAATTCTCCTCGTAACATCAGCATTTATGGACTGGAAGATCTAGATTTTGAAAAATTGTTAGCAGGAAAAAACCTCTTGCAATCGACAGTGGTTGCTCCCCGATTCTTTCTCCTAGATAAAACAGCTATCAATCCTCGTAATGCTTACAAACTAAGACACTATATATCTCTAGCTGATTCTCAAACCTCTGTGCTTCATATTGTCAATCCAAGTACAAACAAGAATATTGATTTAAAGATAATGGGAAGAGTGGACTCTTTTCCCTATGATCTACGCCCTATCTGGCCAGAACAAATTTCATTATTTACCTCAATGTCTGAGTTCCAACGCCTGATTATCGAAAATCATTGGATTAATGAAGATAACCCCTTAAACTATATGCTTAAGGTTGAAGCACCTTTAGCCGAACTAAAAGAAATAACCACTGAAGTGAAGAACATCGTCTACGAGTACATTCCCCAAAACGATGTCTATATAAATAACCGCCTTTCCGAAATGGCCAATCAAATAGAACAATCACAAAACGAATTAGCACTAACGCTAAGTGCTCAGATCCTCTTTATAATTATCGGACTATCAAATGCTTACAACAGCTTCCATGCTAATCTGAAGTCTAGCGAAAGGGATTTCGCTTTACTAAGAAGTGTTGGCATGACAGAAAAACAAATCAAATCCATGCTGCAGTATGAGGGCCTTTTCCTCATTCAAAGAGTTTTCTTCTACTACATCATCCTGTACATTGGGGGAATCCTTGTTTTTGCTTATAAAAAGTGGATTAGGTTTACACCATGGCAACTGGCAGCAAATCTGAACTACTGGATTTTAAGTCTCTTCTTCCTCATTTCCTGCTTAGGCATTATCCTTGCCATCGAAAGTGGTAAGCGGAGAGTTTTAAGACAACGACTTCTTGATACTCTTCAGGATCGAACTTACTAAAAACCAAATTCTAAAAAGGACATTATTCGTACAAAATGGCTAATCCGATTTTCTCGGATTAGCCATTTTTAATGTAGTCAATCTACTTATAAAGATAAAAGCGAAGTTCAAAGGTACTACCGTGCTTAGATGATGTAACGATTACTTCACCTGCATGTTGCTGCACGATAGACTTCACCAGAGAAAGGCCAATCCCAAAACCTTTCGATCCTGGATTGGCTTTATAAAAGCGCTCGAAAATTCTTGCTTTTTGCTCTGGTGTAATGCCAGGACCGTCATCCTTAACAGTTATACTCTGATAAATAGCATTGTCTTTGAGAATATATTCGACATTACCCTGCCTTGAAACAGCCTCAAGGGCATTTTTCGTTAAATTAATTAAAGCTTGCATAATCCACACTCGATCTCCATTTAACATAAAATCCTCTCCAGAAATAGATGTCTTGACTTCTTTTTCTTCGAGTAGATAGTCTAAATTGAGTTCCACATCAAGTAAAAGTTCCTTCATGGAAAATGGTTCTTTGTGGAAAGCAACAGCTCCTGCGTCTAATGAAGAAAGCTTTAACAATAAATCGCTTAATTCTTGGAGCCTTATAATCTCCCTTTGGATACGCTTTAGATATTCGCCTGCATTCTCTGGGTCGGTCTCCATTAATTCTAAAAGGAGCGAAATACCAGTAAGCGGAGTTTTAATCTGATGGGTAACATCCTCCATGTTTCGCATTAATTGAACTCGTGCATGAATAGCCTCGTCTCTTTTTTCACGCTGATGAACTAGGCTTTTATAAATTTCATCCCGTAAAACACCAAAACGGTCATCTTCTAGCACAATCCGCTCTTCACGACATTCAATAGACTGCAAGAGCTCAGTAAGGTCTTGAATCACTTCTAAAACATGACTTTCTTCCCTTTTCTCATGCCAATAGAAGAGTAAGCTTATCAAAAGAGAAAGCAAAAGAGCGGCAAAGATACTTACTATATCTAAACGAGGCATAAAGTAAAGAATTACAAGCGTACCTATCCATGTCAACAAAGACATAATCATGGGAGTTAAAAATTTATTTTTCATTCTTAGCCTCCGTCATGCAGTAACCTATCCCACGAATCGTTTTAATGCAATGTTGATAGGGTTTAATTTTTTCTCGGAGACGTTTTACTGTCACAGAAAGGGTGTTATCAAATACATCGCCTCGTTCCCAACCCCATAAACGATCTATGATACACTCTCTAGTCAACGTCCGCTCAATGTTTTTCAAAAATAACGTCACAAGCTCTAGCTCTTTTTGACTGAGCTCAACAACCTCTCCATCTACATGTAGGGTAACAAGGTTGTGATCTAGCATGATGCCACCACAACCTAATTGATTCTCATCTAACGATTCCATTTGAATCCTACGCAACACAGACTCTATCCTTGCTTTGAGAACTGGAAGCGAAAAAGGCTTTGTTAGGTAGTCATCAGCTCCCATTTTAAGCCCACGAACAATATCTTTTTCCTGATCTCGAACAGTTAAAATGATTACTGGAGTCTTCATCTTTTTAGAACGAATATAAGAGAGATATTCAAACCCCTCCCCATCAGGCAGATTTAAATCCAATAAGATAAAATCTTGGCGCCCGGGATGGTAATTGTATGCTTCCTGCAAAGTGGTCAGATGCTGTACCTCATGTCCTTGTTTCGACAGATAACGTTCAACAGCGAAAGCTATGTTTTCGTTATCTTCGATGACCAATATCTTCATCTCATTATCCACCCCAATCAAATACTAGTCTAATTGATAATTTAATTTTCACAACAAATTTCCCTTTTCTAAAGCTGTGCGTAATCCACTAAATCAAGCGACAAAATAGACGTTTTATAGGTAAGTCACGTAATTGAATCCACTGCGAAAACGGTTGATTTTTCCCCGATTTATTTACAAATATAAAATTATGCAAACAAGTTATCTTTTTCCTATCATTGCATAAAACTCCTCCCACTTAAACCAGGAAAAGCAATATGAGTTAAATACTATGGTACAGTAGTATGTAAAGCTTTGCGCCTTTCTATCACTGCTATTAATACCTAGTATATCGATGAAATTGGCTGTTAGATAATCCAATCTGGAATGTAATAAGAACCTAACTCCTGTATCCACATAATCTGGATGTATAGCATTAAAGGAACTCATGAAAAAGGGAGCCCCCAGGCCAATGTCATTAAGTTAAGA